>NZ_JBHTAF010000002.1:0-783352 GCF_042663485.1 Saliphagus sp. GCM10025334
GTTCGGGCAAGATCATGCGTCGCCTGCTCGAGGACATCGCCTCGGGCAACGAACTCGGCGACACCTCGACGCTCCGGAACCCGGACGTCGTCGAGGACATCGCTGCCCAGGTTGGGGACGACTGAGGAGGGGCCTGGGTAGATCACCGCTTATCGATTATCGAGACCACAATCACAGCACACGATACACGAACGATACAATGTCAGATAATACCACTCACGAATCGGAGCGAGAGGAACGGACGGTCGTGACAGACGGCGGCCGTTCGGACGTCGAACGAGAGAAGGAGATCGACTACCTGGACGTCGAGATCAACCTGCTGAAGCCGGGAACGCCGTTCATGCGGGATCACAACAGAGTCATCCTGACGGGGTTCTTCCTCTGGGCGATCATCGTCTTCGGGCCGGTCACTGCGACGCGGCTGGCGCCGGATCTGATGACCCAGCCGATTCCAGGGCTGGGGTTCCCGCTTCACTACTTCCTGATCGCAGTCGGCGGCCCGGGCGGCGCACTCCTCCTGTCGGTCTGGTACGTGCGTAAGCGCGACAAGATCGACGAGAAGTACGGAATCGAGCAGGTACAGACGCCAGAAACGACCCGAACCGACACGAGCTCGGAGCCGGCGGCAACTGACGGGGGTGTCGATCGATGAACGGCCTCGCGTTCGCGGCGCTCTCGCTGATCGGGGACGCCGCCGTCGTGCTGCAAGCGGACGAAGAA
The DNA here is from genome assembly GCF_042663485.1 of Saliphagus sp. GCM10025334. Classification (NCBI taxonomy): domain Archaea; kingdom Methanobacteriati; phylum Methanobacteriota; class Halobacteria; order Halobacteriales; family Natrialbaceae; genus Saliphagus; species Saliphagus sp. GCM10025334. Next base: position 721 of record NZ_JBHTAF010000002.1, read on the forward strand.
CTGCTCCCGGAGGGCCTGAACATCGGGTTCAAGCCGATCCCGGCGATCATCGTCATCGCGATGATGGGCCTGTTCCTGGCGGCCGGCGTCTTCTACAAAGTCGCCGACACGTCGGACATGTGGGTCGCCGGCCGCTCGATCGGGAACGTCGAGAACGGGATGGCTATCGGCTCCAACTGGATGTCGGCAGCATCCTATCTCGGCATGGCTGCGCTCATCGCACTGTCGGGCGTCTACGGGCTGGCGTTCGTCGTCGGCTGGACCGCCGGCTACTTCGTCCTGCTCATCTTCCTGGCCGCCCAGATGCGCCGGTTCGGGAAGTACACCGCGCCGGACTTCATCGGCGATCGATTCAACTCCGACGCCGCTCGCGCTATCGCGGCGGTCACGACGTTCCTCATCGGGTTCGTCTACGCGCTCGGGCAGGCCCGCGGGATGGGACTGGTCGGCCTGTACATCCTCGGCGACCCCGGTATTCCTGGCCTGAGCGGCTATCAGGCGATGATGGTCATCTTCATGGTCATCACGATCGCGTACCTTTCGCTGTCGGGGATGCTCGGCGCGACCAAAACGATGGTCCTCCAGTACGTCATCCTCATCGGCGCGTTCCTGATCGGACTGTGGGTGACCGGGTACACCGCTGGCTACTCGTCAGTCCTCCCCCAGCTCGAGTACGGAATGTTGATCAGCGAACTCAGCGCCGAGTTCTCCGAGCCGTTCGTGAACCAGAGTTACTACGTCTGGATCGCGACGGCGTTCAGCCTGATCTTCGGAACCTGCGGACTCCCGCACGTCCTCGTTCGTTTCTACACGGTCGAGAACGAGCGAACCGCCCGCTGGTCGTGTACCTGGGGACTGTTCTTCATCAGCCTGCTGTACCTCTCGGCGCCTGCGTACGCGGCATTCGGGACCGATCTATACAGCAGCGAGGTCCAGCCCGCATACGGTGACCCGGGCATGAGTGCCGAGGCCGGCGACGTCATCGTCGTGCTGGCAACGCAGCTGGCCGGCCTGCCCACCTGGCTCGTCGGCATCGTCGCGGCGGGCGGCATCGCCGCGGCGGTCGCGACCGTCGCCGGACTGTTCATCGCCGGCTCGTCGGCGATCTCCCACGACATCTACGCGAACATCATCAACCCCGACGCGACCCAACGCCAGCAGGTCCTCGTCGGCAGACTGAGCATCGTCGCACTCGGCGCGCTGACGATCCTGTTCTCGCTCGACCCGTCCGCCCCGATCGCCGCGCTGGTCTCGTTCGCGTTCTCGCTGGCAGCCACGGTGCTGTTCCCGATGTTCTTCCTCGGACTCTGGTGGGAGAAGACGAACCGCCAGGGGGCACTCGCCGGGATGTCCACTGGGCTGATCCTCTGGCTCATCCCGATGTTCAACGAGGGGCACTTCCAGATCGCGCCCCTGGGAATCGAGTTCCTCGAGACCTGGATGCCCGCGATCGGCTCCGGACTGATCGGCGTTCCGGTCGTCTTCGCCGTCACGATCGTCGTGTCGCTGGTGACGCCCGAACCGCCCCTCCAGACCAAGCAGATGGTTCGGCAGTGTCACAGCCCGGATCCGATGCCGAAGGACAAGACGGCGGCCGACGTCGTCAGGGAACGAAACGGAAACGGACCCACCCCAGCGGACGACTGACCAATGTACGAACGCATACTCATCCCGACGGACGGTAGCAGCGTGGCGGAAGTAGCGGTCGATCACGGGCTCGACCTCGCGGAGAAGTACGGCGCGGAAGTACACGCGCTGTACGTCGTCGACACCGACGCGGTGGCCTACGGCCTCGGAACGGAACAGGTCGATCGCCTCAGACAGGGCGACTTCCAGGGAATGACCGAGCTTCGCGAGAAGGCGGAGGCCGCGACCGGGTACGTTCGTGACCTGGCCTCGGCGAGGGGCCTCTCGGTGGTCGAACACTACTCGGGCGGTCGACCGCACGCCCTGATCGCCGACTATGTCGAGGACAACGACGTCGACCTCGTCGTCATGGGCAGCCACGGTCGCTCCGGGGTCAGACGCGCCCTGCTGGGCAGCGTCACCGAACGGACCCTGCGGTCGACGACCGTTCCGGTGCTCGTCGTCGACGCCCGGAAGTCGGTCGACGAATAACGGTAGACCCGGTAACCCGTTCCGTTTTTCGTGTTTTCATCGCTCAGTAGTATCGGTCTCGAGACTACGGTTCGCGTTCGCAGTGACCATCGGCTCGCGTTCGGTGACGACCTCGAGAACCCCGCCCCACCCTCACCGCTTCTCGCCGGAGCCGGACCACTCCCGGGCCAGTTCGAGATTCCAGACGAACGCGAAGTAGGCGACGATTCCCGCGAGCATGAGCGCGTAGTACGCCCAGGTTGGTCCCTCGAGGGCGCTGAAGATGAGCTCGACGATCGTCACCCAGATGATCGCGAACAGCAAGTCGACCAGCATTCCCCACCGCTCCTCGCGGGCGGTCTCGAGCCACGCGCCCGGCTTCATTGCGAGTCACCCTGCGCCGCCAGCGATCCAGTCGAGTGCATGCCAGTGTGTGTCCCGGTGCGAGCAAAAAGCTACCGCCGAAGCGGCTCTCGGGTTCCGCCGTCGATTTCGGCCGATCGAGCACAGGGTTGCGGGGCCAGACGTGCGATCGCGGATCCGGGCACGCCAGTACGGATCCGAACGCACATATGTCCCAGCAAGCTACGCGTTCGTATGAACGAGCGTCGCGACCCCGAGGTCGCCGTCCTCCGACTCGGCCACCGCCCCGGGCGAGACGAGCGAATGACGACTCACGTCGGCCTGACGGCCCGGGCGCTGGGTGCCGACCGCGTCCTCCTCCCGGACAACGCCGGCCAGTCCCTCGAGACGGTCGCGGACATCACCGAGCGCTTCGGTGGGCCGTTCGCAGTCGAGTTAACCGGCTCCCCACAGGGAGTCATCCGCGGGTGGGAGGGCAAGGTGGTCCACCTGACGATGTACGGCGAGCGCGTCCAGGACGTCGAGGACGCCGTTCGAATGACCCACCACGAGAACGGCGCCCCCCTCCTGGTCGTCGTCGGCGCCGAGAAAGTGCCCTTCGACGTCTACGAGGAGGCTGACTGGAACGTCGGCGTGACGAACCAGCCCCACTCCGAGGTTGCGGGACTGGCCGTCTTCCTCGACCGCCTGTTCGAGGGGCGCGAACTCGAGCACGAGTGGGAAGACGCGGATCGGCGCGTGGTTCCGATGGAGACGGGCAAGCGGGTCGTCTCGGCCGACGAGGAGTGAGTGAGTGGCGGCAGATCGGCTGACGGAGAGTGTCGGCAGATGGCACCGAGGACACCCCCACTCGAGCGGCACGGACTCGCGGTTCGACGCCGACACGGTATACAGCGTCGTGGTCAGCGTACCGTGTAACAAGCACCGAGTAACAAGACTTAATGGCCGCATGCGATTAGTACGGGGTAATGGCTTTTGAGGACCTGCTCGAGGACCCGGTTATCCAGAAGTACTTACACGAGCTCGTCGGTCCCAAGGGGATGCCCGTCGCGGCGGCACCACCGGACGGAGAGGTGACCGACGAGGAACTCGCCGAGACGCTGGACCTCGAACTGAACGACGTGCGGCGGGCACTGTTCATCCTGTACGAGAACGACCTCGCCACCTATCGCCGCCTCCGTGACGAGGATTCCGGCTGGCTCACCTACCTCTGGACGTTCGAGTACGAGAACATCCCGGAGAACCTCGAGGAGGAACTCTACCGGCTCTACGACGCCCTCCTCGACCGCCGGGAGTACGAGCAGAATCACGAGTTCTACCTCTGTGAGATCTGTTCGATTCGCTTCGAGTTCGGCGAAGCGATGGACTTCGGCTTCGAGTGTCCCGAGTGTGGTTCGCCCGTCGAATCGATGGACAACAGTCGGCTCGTCCGCGCGATGGACGACCGCCTCGACGCCCTCGAGGACGAACTCAACGTCGAATCCACCGCCTGATGGTCGTCCTCGCAACCAAACTGTACGTCGACGGCGATGCCCGACAGCGGGCGCTGGATTCCCTGCGATCGCTGGTCGACAACGAGATCGGCGAACTCGACGTCGAGTTCGAGATCGGCGTCCGACACGACGACTTCCCCTCCGTCACGATCGAGGGCGAGGACGCCGTCGTCGCCCGCAACGTCCTCCGCGAGGAGTGGGGCGAAATCGTCCCCGACCTGGAGGCCGGAGAAACCTACGTCGGCACGCTCGAATCGTGGGACGACAACGGGTTCGTCCTCGACGTCGGAACCGAGACCGGGGTTCGAATCCCGGCCGACCAGCTGGGCCTGGGGCCGGGATCGCCTGCACAGGTCAGAGAGCGCTTCGGCCTGGTCCAGCACCTGCCGTTGCAGTTCGTCTACCGACCGGACGAGGCGGACGGTTCGCGGCTGACCGACGCCGAACGCGACCGCCTCTTCGAGTGGACGCGCGGGACCGGCCGCCTGAACGTCAACAGCGCGACCCGCGCGGAGGTCCGGGCGACGCTCAACCGCGCCGGCCACGCCCAGGACTACGTCACGATCGAACGGCTGGGCTTACTCGAGCAGAGCGTCATCTGTACGGACGACACGGACCCGCCGGGGCTACTCTCGAGCATCGGCTCGTACCTGCCGGCGGAGTTGCGCTGCGTCGTTCCCTGATATGGCACCTGTCACCCGCCGCCTCGTCCTCGCAACGCTCGCCGTCGCCCTGCTCGCGACGACTGCCGGGTGTACGATGCTCTTTGGCGGCATCTCCGACGAGACCCTCGACGAGTCCCAGTCGTACGATGATCTCCGGGACCGCGAGGCGGACGTCGCCATCGACGTCGAGAGCGGATCGTTCATCAGTGACGGAGAATTCCGCGCCGTCTACGACCTGAACGACACCGAAGACGTGTCGCTGTACCGGTCGACCCTCTACCGCGAGGAGCCACTCGAGGTTCGGGCCGTTCGCTACTGGTACCCGAACGGCACCGAACTCACCGGCTCCGAACTCGAGGTCGACCAGGACCGCTCGAGCACCGACATCCGAGTTCCGGACGGCAACGGGACGCTGGCGTTCACCGGGCCCGCGAGCCAGCGTCAGTTCTACCTGCCGGCGTACGTCGAGGGGTCCTACGAGGTCATCCTCCCTGCCGGATATCGATCGACGAACTACCTCTTCGGGTCGGTGAACCCGGGCGGGCACGAGCGGGAGGTCGTCGACGACCGGGAGCATCTCCGGTGGGACCACGTCGATAGCTCGATCTCGATCCGGTACTACCTGGGACGGGACGTCTTCATCTTCGCCGGCGTCGTCCTCGTGGTCGTCACCGTCGGTGGTGCCGGCGTCGCCTACTACTACCGGAAGATCAAGGCCCTCGAAGAGAAACGGAAGTCGATGGGCCTCGACGTCGAGCTCGAGGACGACTCGGGAAAGGGGCCGCCCCCGGGGATGTAGGCAGCTCGAGGCGTGGGTACAGTGGATACAGGCAGCTCTCGAGGCGTGATGCTCAGGACAGCGACAGACCGCGGATCTCGACCGTGTCACCTTCCTCGACGCGTCCGATGACCTCCCCGTCGGTCTCGTCGACGAGTGCCTCGGCGTCTGACTCGCCCAGAGCCACCACGAATCCGGTCCCCATGTTGAACGTGCGGTGCATCTCCTCGTCGGCGACGTTCCCCTCCTCGGCGACGAACTCGAAGATCGGCTGGGCCGGCAGGGGATCCTCGATCACGTACCGGTTCTCGCCCATTCGGAGCAGGTTCGTCCACCCGCCGCCTGTGACGTGTGCGGCGGCTCGAACGTCGTGGCGTCGCATCGGCTCGAGCAAGTGTGTGTACAGACGGGTCGGTCGAAGCAGTTCCTCGCCGATGGTGACCTCGGGGTCCAGCGGAAAGGTGTCGCCGTAGTCGTGGTTCCGGGTCACAGCCTCGCGGGCGAGCGTGAGGCCGTTCGAGTGGATGCCGTTCGAGGGGAAGCCGACGAGGACGTCGCCCGCCTCGGCGTCTTCATCGAGAATTTCGTCTTTGAGCGCGAGACCGGCGCAGGTTCCGGCGAGGTCGAAGCCGGTGACGACCTCGGGCATGACCGCGGTTTCGCCGCCGAGGAGGGTGAGGTTCGCTTCTTCGAGACCGGTCGCCAGCCCCTCACCGATTTCGGCGGTGAGGTCGTGGTCGGGTTCGTCGACCGCGAGGTAGTCGACGAACGCGACCGGTTCGACGCCCGCGGCGACGAGGTCGTTGACGTTCATCGCGATGCAGTCGATACCGATGGTCGAGAAGTCTTCGATGGCCTCGGCGACGAGGAGCTTGGTGCCGACCCCGTCGGTCGCCAGCGCGAGGTAGCGGTCGCCGATGTCGAGCAGGCCGGCGTACTCGGTCGTTATGCCGCTCCCGAACGCCTCGAGGAGCGCGGCCGTGGCGTCTTCGCTGGCGTCGATGTCGACACCCGTCTCGGCGTAGGTGAGTTCCTCTGGCTCGCTATCACTGTCCTTGTCGACGTCCCCAGCGCTGTCGCCGTCGCCGTCGCCGGAACCACCCCCCACCTCGTTCGCCTCGTTGGTCATGCTCGAGAGAGCACGGGGCGAGGCCAAAAGGTCACCGGTCCAGCGTCGGAGGGGGCGAGGCGGCGGATCCCACGCCGAGCGGCAGCATCGCGTGCGGCGGTGTCGAGTGCGGCATTGTCGAGTACGGCAGTGTGGCGTTCGGCAGTTCGATCAACCGCTCGAGGTCAGGCGTCACCGACAGCCAGTTCGAGGGCGCCCTCGGACGTGACGGACTCCGCCTTCTCGAGTAATGCAACGTCGCCCTTGTCCCTGTCGTACTCGACGAGCCCGTGATCCGCTACCATCGGGAGATGCACGTGGACGAGCGAAACGTGAACGTCCCGCCGAACGCGTCGACGGTCCTCGGCGTCGTCGTCCGGCAGACACTCCCGTCTCGAGATCGTCTCGGCAAGGCCATCGACTGTATCCTGCCCTCGCATCGTGAGTATAGTGAGGAGCCGTCGTCGTCGTGGATTCGCGAGTATCCGATGTGCGACCTCCTGATTGCGAACCGTCGGTCGTGTCTTTGACATCGTACCAGTCCATTTTCGAGTATCGAGGTGAGAACTGCGCCTAACCATGCAGGTGCGTCGACAGGAGGCCGCATCCAGGCACTGTCGACGGCGAAACACGCAACGGCAGCAATAGCGAACCGCGAACCCGCTCGAGTCGGTACCCGATCAAAACGGACTCGAGAGGTAGGCCTTCGGAATCGCGTTCCGAACCGTAACCAGCGGGTCGACAACCTGGCTGATCTCGAGGCCGCCGACCAGGCTCGAGAACATGTACGCCTCGGTATCGTCGAAGTCGTGCTCGGCGCCAAGCAACGCGATGGCATCCTGGTTCGCGAGCTCGCAGGCCGCCTCGAGCGTCTCGGCGCTCGCCAGCGACTTCCAGGCGTCGCTCGTCTCGACCAGCGGGCGCTCGAGGCTCGTCGCAGGGTCGGAGAGCACCTCGAGGGTGACGTCGATCTCGGTGGCGATTTCGGCGCCGGTGCCGCACATCTCGCCATCGGCCATCGCGGCCTTGCAGTCGCCCATCGCGAGCATAGCGCCCTCCTGGAAGACGGGGAAGTAGACCGCGTTGCCGGTCGTGATATCGGTCGTATCGAGGTTGCCGCCGTGGTCGTGGGGCACGAGCGTGCTGTAGCCGTCCTCGGCGGTGGCGACGCCGATGGTTCCAATCACCGGCGCGAGCGGCACCTCGAGGTCCTCGAACACGAGCGCGTCGTCCTCGACCGGCGTCATCTTCGATCGCGGAGCATCGACGTTCTCGTGGCCGTCGAGCAGCCCGAAGCCGTCGATGGTGACGACCCGGCCCGCGTTCTCCGCGACGCGGATTTCCTCGATCTCGACCCGGAGTACGTCCCCTGGCGAGGATCCGTCGACCGCGATGGGACCGGTCGCCGCGTTCACCTCCTCGGGAACCGCCTCGAGGACGTCCGAGTCCTCCTGAATCGCACCCTCGAGGCTGTCGGCCGTCTCGACGGTCAGGCTATCGCCCGAGTCGACGGTGATCGTTGGCTCGAGATCGGGAGTGAACTCGTAGAGTTTGCCGTCCTCGTAGCTGATCGTGTGGTCGGTATCGATATCGGTCATGGCTCGAGTACAAAGAGGGATGGCCCGGCCATCAAACCGCGTGGTCGTTCGCGGCCGTCGACCGTTCCAGTTCGATGAGGTGGCCCTCGAGTGCTCAGAACGTCACCCCACCCTCGAACGTCGCCACCAGCGTCCCGTCCTCGAGAGGATCCGGCGCCGTAGTCTCGCGTTCCTCCGGGTCGAGGGCAGCACCCGCGTCCCGGTAGTCGGCTCTCGCGACGCCACCCCTGTCGATGGCGTAGACGACCGCGCTGAATCCGATGTCGGCCTCCCAGACCGCTCCGTCATCGGAGAAACCCGCTGTCGCGCCGGCCGCACGCAGCAAGAAGACGGTCGTGACTCCCTCGTGCCAGTCGAAGGTCTCACGTTCTCGAACGCTGTGACCGATGCGGAGAATTCGACCCGAACCGGATCGGTCACACAGCAGGTCGTGAGTGAGGTACGCTTCGTCGAACGCGATGAGGTAATCGATCACCGCCTCTTCGTCGAATCCCTCCGGCATGACGGGGTAGGGGATCGTTTCGGCCGTCTCGTACTCTTCGTGGTCATCCCCGTACTCTACCTCGACCGTCTCCGACTCGACGTCGCACTCGGGCCGGGTCGGTTCGCCGTCGAACGCCTCGAGGACGCGGCTCTCGTCCCCACCGCCGTCAGCCCCACCGTCATCGCCGTTCCCACCGTTTTCAGCGTCGTTTCTGTCGTCCACACTCGAGGGCCTGGCTTCGTCGGCCAGACAGCCCGCCGCGGCCGCCGTCATGGCACCGAGTGCAGCCAGTATCGCTCGCCTGTTCATACCCGTTCGTACGAGAACAGCGGTGAAAAAGCCGATGAAGGGTAAAATCGTCGTTTTAGCTTGAAAGAACGGATCGAGATTAGAACGGGAGACCGAACTCGAGGTAAAACAGCGCGAGCAGGCCGGCACACGTCGCGAACGTCACCGCGAAGACCGGCTTGCTCCACTCGAGGACGGACTTGCCGTCGAGCGGCCCGAATGGGATCATGTTGAACGCGGCCAGGAACAGGTTGATCACGACGCCCATGTGTCCGACCTGCTGGAGGAGTGCGGGTCCCTCGAGCGCCCGCGTCCCGACGAGCATCGGCAAGAAGAGCCCGGCGAGGATCAGGTTCGTCACCGGGCCGGCGACGGAAATCAGCCCGTTCTCGCGATAGGTAATCCGTCCCCGGTGGTAGACGGCGCCCGGCGCGGCGAAGAGGAAGCCGATCAGCGCGCTCATGATCGCGAGAAAGAGCATCTGGTAGTCCGCCCGAAACGCCGCGACCTGGCCGAAGCGAACCGCGACGACCTTGTGAGCGAGTTCGTGCAAGAGGAACGCGACGCCGACGGTGACGAAGCTCAGCGCGATCATCGTCGCGAAGTGGCCAGCCGAAGCCAGTCCGAGGTGGATGGGGGCGAGCAGGAGGGCGAACGCGACGCTCAGGACGATCCACGCGAGCGCCAGGTCGAACAGTTCCCGGTCGCTGAACGTGAGTGGGGAGGGTCGTTCGTAGCTCACGAGAGGACCTCGTAGATCAACTCGAGGCTGTTCTGTGCGCCCCTGATGAGTTCGTTCATCAACGCGTCGACCCCGCCGAGTTCACCGCCGGCCAGCCACGGTAAGACGACCAGCGGGAAGAGGAACGTCGCGATCATGCTCCCGACGTTCGTCAGCGCGACGATCATGATGAGTCGGAACAGCGGCACGTCGAACATCTCCTCGATGGACTCCGTGATGGGTTTCGACGTGTCGCCGATGATGGTGTTGAGCGTCCTGATGTCCGTGACGTTCACCGGGCGGTACCGGAGTTCGACGTACCCGGCGAACCAGCCGGGAGCCAGCAGCGGGTTGATGCTCGTGAGCCAGGCGATGGCGCCGCCGACGCCGGCGCTGGTCCAGCGCGCCCCGGCCAGGCGAGCCAGCGTGAACGCGAAGACGCCGTTGAACAGGAACCACGCGAGAAACACCTTGAGCAAGAAGATGTCCCGGACGCCGGCCATCAACAGGAGGAAGAAGAAGCCGACGAACGCGACCATCACGAGATAGCCGATGACCTTGAAGATCGAGAACCGACGACTCGATGCCGTTCCCGTGATCGACTCCATGGGCGGCAGGGTCTCGGGCGCCGCGAGGTAGCGTTCGATGCCGGCCTTGTGACCGGCGCCGACGACGGCGACGACGTCGTAGCCCTGGCCCCTGAGCGTGTGGAGTTTGTGGGCGATGAAGGCGTCTCGCTCGTCGATCAGCGCGTTGGCCCCGCTCGGACTGAACCGGCGGAACTCCTCCATCATGGCGGCGACGACGTCCCCGTCGGTCATCTCCTCGATGTCGATCTCCTCGATGTTCTCGACGTCCGACGTGAGCGCTTCGAGCAAGAGACCGACGGCCGCGCCGATGGCGACGCCGATCCCGAGTCCGACGAGTCCGCTGACGATGCCACGGATAGCGAAGTCCCCGGCCGCCTCGAGTGCACCGGCGTCGAACGGGCCGACGAACGTCTCGGTTGCGACCAGTACCCCCATTCCGACGACGCCGAGCGCGGCACCCGTAACCACCCGGAGCGAGGACCCGCTGAGCAAGCCACCGGTGTACTCCCCCGCGTGCTCGAGTGACGGGAGAAAGAGCAATCCGACGAACAGCCCGCCGATCAGCCCGATGCCGATGGCGCCCACGTACTGGAGCATCGTCGGATTCGTAATTCCGAGGCCGAGTGCGCTCTCGAGGCCGGCCGTCGTGGCGAACAGGGTTCCGAAGAGGAGCCCGAGGGCGAGACCGAACACCCCGCCGAAGGCGACTGAAAGCGTCCGGGGGTCGGTGACTCCGAGGGCGAGCCCGCCGACCATCTTGAGCTTCTCGGTGGCGGTGAGCCGTGCCCAGAACCGTTGGATCGTCACCTGAATGTCCCGGTCGACGAGGGCGACGCCGTGGCCGTTTCGCTCGGCCGCCTCGATGGCCGCCTTCATGTCGGCGCCGGGTTCGACGTCGAACTGTTCGCCGAGGCGAGACTGGACGTACGAGAGCATCCAGTAGGCCAGAAACTGGAAGACGGTGTTGCCGCTCAGGAGATCCTTCGCTTCGATGTCGTCGGGCGTGCCGCCCTGCATCTGGCGGTACCGCCCCTCGTCGAGTTCGACGGCGACGACGTCGGGGTCCTCGCGGTCGATCGTCTCGTGGACGTCGTCGACGCTCCGCTGGGAGACGTGGGCCGTCCCGAGAACGTGAATCGAGCCACGACTGCGTTCCGGTGGTTCGGGCGGGTCCGGAACGGTCGCGTCACCTGCATCGCTCATTGTCGGGGTAACTCGCTCACGGCTTTTACCAGTATCGAAGGGTAACGAAATGTTCCTCGAGCGGTAGGCGGACGATCCGATACCGGTTCCGGGTACGAGCGCCCGATCACCGTCGTCGACGACCACCGGTCAGTGCGGCCACCTCGAGAAGCAGCGCCGGAGGGACGAGGCCGAGCACGGCGATCCCCGCCAGACGGAACGTCAGGCTGTCGATCGACCGCGCGGCCAGCCACGCGAGACCGAGCATGGCGGCGAGAACGAGGCCGCCGACGAGTAGCTGACCGGGGACCCCGAGCCATCGACGAAGGCTTCTGTAGCTGTCTCTATCTCTACCTCTGCCACTGTCTCGAGCACCCATCTGTGCGTTCGTCCCGAGTCCGCACGCGACCGTCATAAGTGCTGGTGCTGATACTCGAGGCGCGTCGCAGGTGATCGAACCCGATCGAAAGAAACTGATTCCCGGGCGGAGAAGCCAGCAGCGATGACCGCGCTCCTCGAGACGCTGATCGAAAACCGCGAGATGGTCCAGCCGAATCACTCGAACAACCTCGAGACGGCCCACGGGGGGAACGTCATGCTCTGGATGGACGAGATCGGCGCGATGTCGGCGATGCGGTTTTCGGGCGAGACCTGCGTCACGGCCCGGGTCGACCGAATGAACTTCGAGCGGCCGATCCAGGTCGGCGACGTGGCGTTCATCTCGGCGTACGTCTTCGAGGCCGGTCGGACGAGCATCAAGACGCGACTCCGGACCTACCGCGAGGACCTCCGGACGGGCGAGCGAGAGAAGACGACCGAGTCGGTCTTCACGTTCGTCGCCGTCGACGACGACGGCAAGCCGACCCCGGTTCCGGACCTGACGGTCGAGTCCGAGCGCGGCGACGAGTTGCGTCGGGAGGCTCTGGAGTACGATACCGGCGACCGCTGAGCGCACGGTGACACGAGCAGCGACCACGTTGGGAGAGCCAGTACCGGACCACCCCGGCGCCCCACCGACGGAACGCGACCGACGCTACTAACCCGACGAGCACCGTCAGCCCCGACGATGAGAATCGCGATCACGGGTGGCACCGGATTCGTGGGGTCACACCTGGTTCGACGCCTCGGCGACGACGGGCACGATCTCGTACTGATCGCTCGAGGGCTCGACGAACGAAACGTCGACCTGCTCGAGCGTGAGAACGTCGAATTCGTTCCAGCCGCCGTGACCGACGAGCGGACGCTACGCGAGGCATTCGTCGACTGCGAGGCCGTGGTCCACCTCGCCGGAATCAATCACGAGCGCGGGGCACAGACGTACGAGGCCGTCCACGTCGACGGGACGAGGAACGTGGTTGAGGCGGCGACCGACGCGGACGTCTCGACGCTCGTCCTCACGAGCTACCTGCGTGCCCGCCCGGATTGTGGGTGGCGATACCACGAGTCGAAGTGGGCAGTCGAGCGGATAGTCCGCCGGTCGGGACTCGAGTACACGGTCGTCAAACCCGGCGTGGTCTACGGACCGGGGGACCGGATGCTGTGGGGAATCGCCCGCTCGCTGGCGACCGTCCCGGTGTTTCCGCGTGTCGGGCTCGGCGAGCGCCGGATTCGACCCGTGGCGATCGAGGACCTCGTCGACGTACTGGCAGCGTCGATCGTCGAGGATCGGCTCTCGGAGACGACGGTCGCCGTCGCGGGCCCGAAGGAACTGACGGTCGCGGAACTCGTGAAGCGGGTGGGCGACGCAATCGGACGGAACCCCATCGTCGTCCCCGCGCCGGTCCGGGCACACCTCGCCTCGGCCTGGGCCCAGGAACGGATTCTCGAGACGCCGGTCGTGACGACCGCCGGCGTCCGGATGCTCGCCGAGGAGGCGACGGAGCCGGCGCCGGAAGCCGTGTGCGATCCCTTACCGGAGGCCCTCGAGCCAACCCGGCCGTGCTCGAGGCGGCGAATCGAGGCGGGGCTACCACAACTCGAGCCGTTCGGCGTCGGAGATCTCCGGTGGCCCTGACGGTCGAGGACGATCCGTCGAGTCCGAGTTCGCCCCTTCCCCGCCCTTCTGAACCTACGGAAACCGAACCGTCTCGTCGACGGGATCGATCTCGACCCGTCCGCCGATCGGGATGGGGACGGTCGGCCAGGCGTGGCCGAACTCGAGTCCCTGCACCACCGGCGCGTCGGGATTGTACTCCGCGAGGACGTCCGCGACGACCTCGCGCTGTTGCTCTCGGTAGGTTTCGCGCCACTCGGGCGGTCGGTCCTCCTCGTGTGACCGGGACGTGGGTCGACCGACGAGCACGCCCGCGAAGCGCTCGAGGAGACCGCGTTCACCCAATGCGCGCAACACGCCGGCGACCCACTCGGGGACGGGGACCTCCTCGGAGGTCTCGAGGGCGAGTACCGTCCCCTCGAGCGCGGCGTCCCCTGGCAGGTACCGGTCCGCGAGGAACTGCTGGTCGATGATCTCGAGACAGCCGCCCCAGACCTGTCCGGCGACGGCGTCGGTCCCGCCCGACCAGTGCCAGCCGTCGCTCGCTTCCGTCTCACGTGGCTCCTCGAGGGCCTCGGGATCGGCCCAGTTGCCGGGCTGGTCGGTGAATCGCTGGGCCGGTTCGACCGTCCCGATAGAATCCTCGAAGAACGCCCGTTCGGCGTACTCGATGGTGTGATCGAACATCTCGCCGTCCATCGCCAGTTCGACCATCACCGCGGGGCCGTAGAACGAGACGATCCCGAGGTTCCACAGGTACGTCGCGAGGTTGGTGTTGTCGCTGTAGCCGTAGAATCGCGTTGGGTTCTCGCGGAGGACGTCCGGCTCGAGGTGTGAGAGCATCCGGATCTGGTCGTTGCCGCCGATGACGGCAATTACCCCGTCGACGTCGGGGTCCACGAAGGCGTCCATCACGTCCCTCGCTCGCGCTTCGGGGTTCTCGTAGAGTTCCTCCCGGCCCATCTCCGTGGTCGGATACTCGACCGGCTCGAGGTCGAAGACGGTCCGCAGGCGCTCGAGTCCCAGTTCGTAGACGTGAGGTGCCTCGAGTGCGGGATTCGACGCCGGGGCGACGACGGCGATCCGGCTTCCGCGCTCGAGCGGCGGTGGCGTGACGAACTCTTGATCGTCCATAGGTGTGACTGTGCCGGTCGGCTCAAGAAACTATGCCAGGTTTGCGAGTCGATAGCACGGCCCGGTTCAGCCGAGCAGGTCCTCGAGTTCCGCCAGCGAATCGAGAACGTACGTCGGCTCCAGGTCGGCGGCCGCGACATCGGCGCGACTCGCCACGCCAGTCGTCACCAACGCGGTGTCCGTCCCGGCCCGTACACCGAGTTCGATGTCCGTATTCAACCGGTCGCCGACGACGAGGGTTCGCTCCGGGTCACCCTCGAGACCCAGGCGCTCGAACGCGGCGTCGGCCGCGATTTCCGAGGGCTTGCCGAGGATGCCGTCGACCTCGCGCTCCGCAACCGCCTCCATCGCGGCGATAATCGTCCCCGACCCGGGTACCATTCCCCCGTCGGTGGGAATCGTCACGTCCGGATCCGTCCCGTAGAACGCGTCGGCGTGCTCGAGTGCCGTCAGCGCGTCGCTGAGATCGTCGTAGGTCAGGTCTCGGTCGATCGACCCGAGGACGACGGCCGCCTCCCGTGGGTCGTCGGTCACGGCGAGCGAGGCCGCCTCGAGCAGGGCCTCGAGTCGCGACTCCCCGACGACGAAGACGGATGCTTCCGGGTGTGTGTCTGCGAGGAACTCGGCGGTGACGGTCCCGGACGTGAGCACTCGACGCGGGTCGACGGTGAGGTCGTGCGCCGACAGTCGCTCCTCGTAGTGGGCCGCCCCGCGGGTCGGGTTGTTCGAGAACAGCAGGCGATCACAGCCGGCGTCGTCGATCGCCCGGATGCCCGCGGCCGCGCCCGGCAGCAGTCGGTCGCCCCGGACGAGGGTTCCGTCGACGTCGAGGATCACCGCCTCGTAGCGCGTCATGGCCGGCATCTGGCGCGCGAGCGTGTTGAGCCTTCGGGTCTCGGTGTTCGCGCTGGCGCGAGATGGCTGTACCAATCCTTATTCACACCCCGGCCGTACCACCGACCATGACACTCGAGGTCGAGCCCCCGGATCCGCCCGAACTCTCCTACGTCGACCCCAACGAGTACGAGGACGCGACCGTCGTCGGCGAACCCGACGACATCGACTACCGCCGCGAGGAACTCCAGGCGTTCCTCGAGGAGGGCGCCTGGGAGGAGGCCTTCGACGCCTGGCGCGAAGACGCCGACCTCGAGCCGCGAGCGTTCGAAATCGCGACCGACCTCGGCCTGTTCTCGCAATTCGATTTCTTCTGGGACGACTTCGCCGACCGCGTCGGCTACCACGCACCGGGCATTCCCGAGGACTGGCAGGAGAAGGAGTATCACCCGGAACTCGACTCCTGGGGGACCGTCTCCTCGATCAACGCCGAGCTCACGGAGTTCGGGCAACTGGTCTGTGAAATCCTCAAGGACGAGTACATCGACTGGGAAGCCGAGTACGAGCCGCCGGAGGATCTGCCGGATTTCTAGACGCACAAGTCGGCCACTCACAGGTTCGAGGAGTACCGAGAAACAGTGACCGCAAGGAACAGTAATCGCGAGAAACAGAAACCGCGCCAGAAGCGTTTAGAAAGCCGTCAGCGGAGTTCAGGCGCGACCTCCTCGCCCAGTCGAGAGATGCACTCGCGCATGGCCTCGGTGTCGGTGCCTGGGTGGTACGTTCGGAAGATGACGTGGATATCATCACCCAGCACTTCCCGATAGGTCTCGAGCTCGTCGGTGACCTGTTCGGGCGTGCCGAAGATCGCCTGCTCCTTCAGTTCCTGCGTGCGCTCTGCGGGGAGTTCCTCGACGGGCTCACCGGAGAAAATCTCGGCGTAGCGTCGCTGGATGTAGAGGTAGCCGTCTCGCATCGTCTCCCAGGCCTCCTCGCGGGAATCACCGACGAAGCCGTGTTTGATGACGTAGATGCCGAAGTCGTCGTCGTCGTCTAAGCCTTCCTCCTCGTGTACGTTTCGAATGTCCTCGACACGCTTCTCGAGGCCCCGAAGTGAGAGTGACGAGGGCGCACACCAGGCGTCGGCGGTGCGCGCAGCCCGCCTGACGGCCGGCTTGGCCTTTCCGCCCAGCATGATCGGGACGTCACCGTCGGGTTTTGGTGTGACGGTCACGTCGGGAGAGACGTCGTGAAACTGCGCGTCGTACTCGAGCGGGCCGTCGGACCAGGCGGCCCGACACAGGTCGACCTGATCGGCCAGGCGCTCGACCCGTTCCTCGCGGGGAACGCCGAAGGCGTCGAACTCCCGGGGATTAGAGCCGATGGCGAGACCGAGAGTCATCCGCCCGCCAGAGAGCAGGTCGACGGTCGCGGCGTCCTCCGCGAGGCGCACGCCGTCGTACAGCGGCGCGAGCGCGATGCAGGTCCCGATCTCGACGTTCTCGGTTGCGGCAGCGAGCGCACCCAGGGTGGGCATCGTCGCCGAGAGGTAGCCGTCCTCGGCGAAGTGGTGTTCCGAGACCCACGCGCTGTCGAGGCCGGCGTCGTCGATGGCCCGGCCTAGCTTGAGGACCTCGTCGTAGAGCTCGCTCATCGAGCGGTTGTCGTCCGGCCGCTGCTGGCACGTGAACAGCCCGGTGCCGAGTTGCATGGTGTGAAAATTGCACGAGGGAGGTAAAGTCGTTTCTAACGACGGCGCTCCGCCCGACGCCCGACCCATGAACGTCAATCAACGGCTACTCGTGACCGCCTCGCTCGTGGCGATACGCGTCGCCCGCTCGAGCCAGCGTACGTGCGACGCGAATCGGCTCCGGGCGGCCGCCTTCTGGCGTGAACGCCCGGACGAACGACGCGGCCTGGTCGGCGTCGAGGCCGACCGTTCGAACGTAGACGGTCTCCGCTCCGTCTGAACTCATCTCGTCTGAACCTGCCCCGTCCAAATCCGTCCCGTCTGAACCCGCCTCGTTAGAACCCGTCTCACCCTCGAGACGAACCGATCGCCTCGGCGGGAGCGACCGATACCGCTCGAGGCGCGTCTCGAGCGCCTCGCCGTAAAACGCCTCGCGGAGCCCCGACTCGAGGCCGTCGCTCTCCTCGAAGGTGACCGCGACGACGGGAACGCCCGTCCGATCGTGGATCGCCTCGAGGTCGAGCAGGTTGTACCAGGCGGGAGCGACCGCCCCGACGAAACAGATGCGAACGTCAGGGCGCTCGAGACCGGTGACGAGCGAGACGATCGTATCGGTCGCATCGAGGCCACCGACGGTACACCGGTCGAAAATCGCGCCGTCGAGCACGCGGTCGGCGCGGACGACGGCCGCGGCGAGCGTACTCTCGTCGGCCTCGGGTCGGTACGACTCGGCGACACCGAACGCTCGCGTCCCGGATTTCAGGTTCATCGCGGCCCCGCCCTGTGAACCGACGCGTTAGTTGCGATCCTTGATGTCTTTGAGCCGGTCGAGCAGTTCCTCGCTCGAGGCGCCGTTTTCGAACTCGATACTCCCCTGGTGGTTGGTTTCGTCCGATTCCACCGCGTCGTCCTCGTCAAAATCCGCATCGACGTCTCGTTGTTCGGACTCGTCGTAGCTTCCGAACCCCATATGGAGTAAACTACAGGCCGAAGCCAAATAAGGATACTGGCACCAGAACGATACGTTCGCCGACTCGAGCACGTCAGTCACTGATCGAAATCTCTCGTTCCCGTTCCAGTCGCTGACAGCCCAGGACCAGCGACTCGGGGAGTTCGGTGGCGTGAGAATGGAGCGCCTCGAATACCGCGGCCACCTCCTCGAACCGCGGACCGCGGGAGGCGACGAACGGGTCCGACTCCCACTCGACGAACCCCAGGCCGTCCAGGAGCGGCAGATGGCGGTGGAAGAGTTCCGTTCGGAGTACGTCGGGGTCGGCAGGAGCGTCCGGATTGATCGCATGCTCCGGGAGCGAAACCGCCTCGTCTCGCGGGGCATCCATGAGCGAGACGACGAGTTGACGTCGCGGTTCGGCCGAGAGGGCTTCGAATACGTCGTTCCACTTCCGCATCGTGTCCGTGCCGTTCTCTAATCGAACCGTTGTCATACCAACACGTTAGAGGCGATAGTACTTAAGCGACCGACCTAATCAACCGGTAGTTGATGGGTCACGAGGCCAGATAGTGGCGATGACAAACCCATTTCGAGTGTATCGGACGGCATCGACGGTACCATCGCTCCTGCTCGAGTCGGCACCCTCTCGCCAGTTCAAGGGCCGTCGA
The DNA here is from genome assembly GCF_042663485.1 of Saliphagus sp. GCM10025334. Lineage (NCBI taxonomy): Archaea > Methanobacteriati > Methanobacteriota > Halobacteria > Halobacteriales > Natrialbaceae > Saliphagus > Saliphagus sp. GCM10025334. The sequence goes on from NZ_JBHTAF010000002.1 coordinate 19,359, forward strand.
CTCTCGACTGACGAGTCTCCTCCAGGCCAGCGCTTTTGTCCGTTGGTGCGGATTCGTTCGTATATGGACGTCCACCACGTCACCGAGGATGCCGATACGTTCACTTGCAACGCGTTCCTGGTCACCGGCGCCCGAACGACACTCGTCGACGCCGGCTCGATGGACGGCGTCGTCGACGTCATTCGCGAGTACACCGACGACCTCGAGGCCGTCGTCCTGACCCACCAGCACGGCGACCACGTGGCCGAACTCGAGGCCGTCGTCGACGCGTTCGACCCCGCGGTCTACGCCTACGCAGATCATCCGCTCCGGGCCGAGGCGCTCGAGGCCGGCGAGGCGGTTCGGATCGGCGACGAGGACTTCGAGGTGGTGTACACGCCGGGACACGCCGACGACCACGTCTCGCTGGTCTCGGCAACGACCCTGTTTAGCGGCGACGTCGTCGTCCACGACGACGGCGCGTTCGACTACGGCAGTTTCGGACGGACCGATATGCCAGGACAGTCACGGGAGACGCTCATCGAGAGCCTCCAGCACCTGCTCGATCGGCTTCCCGATGGCGTCGAGCACCTGTACGCGGGTCACGGCGAGGTGTTCCACGGCGACGTCAGGGACGTAATCGAGACGGCGCTCGAGCGAGCGGAGAAGCGGGAGCCGAAGTACCCTGAGGAGTAGTGGTCTCTCGCCGCGAGCTCGCTATAGGCTAAGATTTTTCGACCCCACATCTCCGAAGCAAGAGGAGACGAGAACACCCGTTTGCATCGAGGTCGAAGAGGTTCTGCCGTCGCTATTTACGACGTGAATAGCCTCGAGCGAAGAGAAATCGGAGCCGAGTCGATCAGGCCGCGCGGGCTTCCTTCGCCTTGGGACGGAGATTCTTGTAGCCGCACTTGCGACAGCGCGTCGCTCGCTGGGAGTTGCGGGCGTTACAGCGCATGCAGATCATCTTCTCGAGCGTCCGTTTTTCCGCGGCGTCGAAACTGGCCATACCGGTCGTTAGCCAGAGGGCCATATAACGGCTGTGATCCCTCGTTGGTACCACGCGAGCCTCGAGTCGCGCGGGACGCGAGCCGTCGAACGGTACGCTTACAACCGGTTCGACCCTTTCGCCGGACGTGAGCGACGACAGGGCGGCTTCGATGCGAGCGATACTGGTCCACCGGGGCCTCCAGGCGATGGCCGTGGGCTTCGTCCTCTCGGGACTCGGCGTCGGTGCGCTGCTCGCCAGCCAGGACGGCGTGGCGTTCGGCGTCGTCGCCATCCCGCCGCTGGTTCTCTGCGGGGTCGGCGTCCTGTTGCTGGTGCTCGTCGGGTATCGGGGCTCGAGTGAGAACTGATATTGGGTTCAGATCCAGGTCCAGGTCCAGATCCAGGTTCAGGTCCAGGTTCAGGTCCAGGTCCAGGTCCAGGTCCAGGTTCAGGTTCAGAGTCAGGATCGGGTCCGGGATCGAGTCGGAGCCGAAGCCAAATGCGGAGTCAGGACTCCTCGTCCGCCAGATACTCCTCCTGGACGGCGACGACTTCGCTCGAGTCCGCACACCCGGCGTACCGTCGCAGCGGTTCCTCGTTGAGCGTCAGGAACGTCTCGCCCCAGCGAAACGGCTCGAGCAGGTCGGCAGCGGCTTCCTCGTGACCGAAGATCCGGAGCGCCGCGGCGAGCGCCTCCACGGTCGTCAGCCGAAACGGTCGGCCGTAGTTGACGGGATTAGCGGCGACCAGGAAGGGGAGCGCCCGGTGGACGCCCGACATCGAGAAGGCCGCCTGCTCGGCGGACTCCCAGGAGCAGTCGAGGGCAACGAGCGTGTCGAGGGCGTCGTCGGCGTCCGCCGGCGAGAGCGCCCGCTCGGCGTGGGGGTTGAGCACGACGCCGTAGGGGACGGCCCGCATCGAGCGATGGAGAATTGCCCGGTTGAAGCGCTCGAGGCGCCGGGCCGTGCACTTCTTCGGGTCGTCGTCGCCCTCGTAGTAAACGTGACACTCCACGCCCCGAGAGAGGGGCGAGGGGACCAAAAGGGGGTCGATCTTCGCGTTCCCTGCGAGCGTCAGGAGCAGGGACGGGGCCGGGGCCGGCTTTGAACCGACGACCGCTTCAGGCCTCGTGAATCGCCTCCCCGCGATTCAGCCGCGAGGCGATCCGGAACGTCTGCTCGGCCTCGCGGTTCGTCGGGAAGTGGGCGGCCATGTACCGCGCCGTTGCGAGCAGCGGCATCCGTCGCGCACGCTCGTCGGCCAGCGCTTCGCCAGTTCCCGTACCGGCCGCTCTCTCCGCTGCGAGCAGGTCGAACTGTCGGAACGCCGCCTCGACGTTCTGGAGGGTATGGAAGCCGGCGTCCTCTCGGAGGAGCCCGCGACCGAGCGTCTCTTTGAGGTCGGCAGGGTCGCCGCCGCAATCGAAGAACTCGGCGACGAGTCGGCCCGCCTCGTTGACCTCGCCTTCGCGGTCGAACGTCTCGAGGAGGCCCTCGAGGATCAGGTCCGGCTCTCGTCCGGTCTCGTTGTCTCCCGGCTCCGGTACCGGCGCGGGCGGCGTGTTGAGGAATCGATCGAGGTAGACGCTCATCGCGGCGTCGAACACGCCCCGGTACAGTTCGACGGCGTCGGTCCGGCGGGTCGTCTGGTGAACGGCGTTGGCGTAGCTGAGCGTGTGGTGGACCGTGTTCCAGTCGGTGAACTCGTTGGCGACGCCGAACTGGGCGACCCGCGTCGTGGCCGCTCGCGTGACGACCGCCGCGAGGTCCTCGGTCGTCGCGCCGTCGGCGACGGCGTCGGCCAGCGCGTCGACGATGGCTTCGGGGTCGTCACCCAGTAACGTGGCCTCGAGATCGGCCGGCACTTCCCACTCGCCCGCTTCGCGAGCGTCCGCTCCCTCCGCGGCCAGCGCCTCGAGCCCGCTCGTCTCGCCCACGTCACCGCCGTAGACCTCCTCGAGCAGGGCCACGAGGTCGACCGGTTGGCGCCACGCCGAGGACTCGTCGCTCCGGCTGGCGGTCACCAGCGGCTCGACCAGCGACGCGAGGACGTCCCCTGCGAGGTCCCAGCCGACGTGCTCGAGGGACTCGAAGGCCGTGTTGGCGAAGTCCAGGACGTGGCCGGTCGTGAGGTAGGGGTGGTCCGTGGCGGCGGCGAAGACGATCTCCGCGACCTCGGCTTCGGTGTGGCCGGCCGCAACGGCCGTCCGCAGACAGCGCTCGGCGCCGTCGGCGTCCCGGACCTCGACGCACTCGCGGAACCAGTCTTTGAGGCGCTCGAGGGACACCTCGCTCGTCGAGAACGACGGCTGGTCGAACTTCGGTGGCTCCCCCGCGCAGTCGCTCGCGACGTGGCGAACGCCGGTGTAGAGCGCCCGCTTACGGTCCTCGGGTGCGAGATCGTCCATCACGTTCGCCATGCAGCCGAGAATGGTCGCGCCAGAGGACCAGCCCATGTCCCGGTAGCGGGTGGCGAACTCGAGCGTCGTCGCCATCGGTTCCGTGGACTCCACGTCGGCGTCCAGCAGGCCGATGGTCGATTTGGCGGTCACCAGCCGCAGGTTCTCCTCGAGACCCGTTTCCAACCTCTTTGCCCAGTGTTCGGCCGGCGAAGTCTCGAGCGGCGGGTTCGGGTCGACGTAGACGGTGCCGTTGCGAACCTCCGTCGGGTACGTGCGGACGTCGTCGGCCCACGGATCGAACGTGTCCCCGCAGGAGAGTTCGAACCGGGCGTGGTGCCAGTGGCAGGTCAGAATGCCGTCGTCGACGGTTCCCTCTGCGAGGGGAAAGCCCATGTGTGGACAGCGATTGTCGACCGCCCGGACCTCGCCCTCGTGGTAGAAGAGGGCGATGGCCGTGCCGTTCTTCGAGAGCAGTTCACGACCGTTCTCTCGCAGGTCTTCGAGGGAAACCGCCTCGACGAACCCCGATTCACTGTCGGATGACATACGAGAACGATGGACGGGGAGTCCTAAAGGCGTTCCCTGAAATCAATTTAAGCACGTCGAGCGGCAGAAACGCGTCTCGTGGTGAAAAGAGAACGCGGCGAGACTCGTGACTCGAGAGTCGAGGGTCGAATCTCGAGCGGCCACCGACGAAAATGGATTCGAAGGCCCGAAAAACCGAATCAGGATCGGATTCGAACGCGGGGTTACTTGTGGCGCTCGAGCAGGTCGTAGCTGCGCTCCCACTCGGCGTCGTCGTCGAAGTATCGCTCCGCGAGCGGCTCCTCGGGCATCTCACCCAGTTCCTTCTTCTGTTGCTGGTAGGACGGACGCTCGTCGACGAAGTACCGCCCGGTGAGGACGGTGCCCTCGTAGAGGGCGTTCTCGGTCTCGAACATCATCTCCTGGGCCTCCTGGCGGTCGTGGATGTCGAAGTCGTAGTCGTCGGACTCCTGCACGTCGACGTAGGGGACGTACTGACGGGCGTCCTTGTTCCAGGTTGGGCACTGGGTCAGGAAGTCGATGTGGGCGAAGCCGTCGTGCTCGATGGCCTCTTTGATGATCTCTTTGGCCTGGTTCGGATTCACCGCCGCCGTGCGGGCGATGTAGGTCGCACCCGAGGTCAGCGCCAGCGAGAGCGGCCGAATCGGAGACTTCGCGTTGCCGTGGGGCGTCGTCTTCGACGTGTGGCCCTTCGGGCTCGTCGGCGAGGTCTGCCCTTTCGTCAGGCCGAAGACCTCGTTGTTGAACACGATGTAGGTCATGTCGTGGTTCTCTCGAGCCGTGTGCATGAAGTGGTTGCCACCGATCCCGTAGCCGTCGCCGTCGCCGCCCGCAGCGACCACGGTCAGGCCGTCGTTGGCCAGTTTCGCCGCGCGGGCGACCGGCAGCGAGCGGCCGTGAATCGTGTGGAACCCGTAGGTGTCGAGGTAGCTGTTCAGCTTGCCCGAGCAGCCGATGCCGGTGACGGTCAGGACTTCCTCCGGGGTGAGTCCGACCTCCGGGAGGGCCTGCTTCAGCGCCTTGAGGACGCCGAAGTCGCCACATCCCGGACACCAGGTCGGCTGGGGCTCGAGACCGGGCGTGAACTCGTCACGGTCGATCTCGCGTTCGTCGCCGATTGCGTTGAATGCACTCATAGTCAGTCACCTGCAGCGGGTTCGATCCGAACCTGCGCGTCCGGCTCTGCGTCCGAGCCGTCGACGTTGAGCTCGTAGCCCTCGACGACGTCGGCGGGTTCGAACGGATTGCCGTTGTACTTGAGCAGGCTGGTCAGCTTCTCGCCATAGCGGCCGAGTTCCTTCTGGATCAGGCCGCGGAACTGGGCCGTGGCGTTCATCTCGACGACCATCGCCTGGTCGACGCTCTCGATGAACTCGGTGAGTTCGGTCTCGGGGAACGGCATCATGTCGGAGACGCCGACGGCCTTGACCGAGTGGCCCTGCTCGTTCAGGCGCTCGGTCGCCTCGAGGACGGCACCCTGGGCCGATCCCCAGGTGATGATGCCGAAGTCGGCCGACTCGTCGCCCGCGTACGTCTGGTTCGAGTCGTGTTCCTCGTCGAGTTCGGCGCGGATGGCCTCGAGCTTCTCGAGCCGTCGGTCCATCTGGAAGACGCGGTTGTCGGGGTCCTCCGAGATGTGCCCCGCCGGCGTGTGCTCGTTCCCGGTCGCCAGGAAGCGCCCGCCCTTCTGGCCGGGCAGCGAGCGTGGGCTGACGCCGTTTTCGACGTCGTGTTGGAACCGGTGGAACTTCCCGGACTCGTCGTGCGGGAGGTCCTCGAGTTCGTCCTCGGTGAGCGTCGAGCCCAGCGACGGGTCGGGCTCGCGGTCGAGGAAGCTGACGGGGACGTTCTCGTTCTCCCCGCTCAGCTTCTGGTCGTAGATGATGATCGTCGGAATCTGGTACTCGTAGGCAATGTGGAACGCCAGGCGCGTCTGCTCGTAGGCCTCCTCGATGTTAGCGGGCGCAAAGACGACGCGCGCGGAGTCACCCTGGCTCGTGTAGAGGGTGAACTCGAGATCGCCCTGCTCGGGTTTGGTGGGCATCCCCGTCGAGGGGCCGGCCCGCATCGACTCGAGCAACACGATCGGCGTTTCGGTCATCTCCGCGAGGCCGAGGGGTTCGCTCATGAGAGCGAATCCGCCGCCGGACGAGCCGGACATGGCCTTCACGCCGGCGTGGCTCGCGCCTACGGCGAGGGCCGCGGCCGCGATCTCGTCTTCGACCTGCTCGGAGATCCCGCCCATGTCGGGCAGGTTCTGGGACATGATGGTGAAGACGTCCGTCCACGGCGTCATCGGGTAGCCGGCGATGAACCGGCAGCCGGAATCGATGGCACCGTAGGCGATGGCGTTCGAGCCCGAGAGCAGCGCCTGCTCGTCCTCGTGTTCGCCCTCCGGGATGCGGAGGTCGTGCTCGAAGTCGTACTCCTCCGTGACCATGTCGTGGGCGTCGTGGAGGATCTCGAGGTTCGGCTCGAGGATCTTCTCGGGCATGGCGTCGCGCATCAGGTCCTCGATGTGCTCGAGGTCCATCTCCAGCAGCGCCGCCGTGACGCCGACGCCCGCGGTGTTGCGCATGACCTCGCGGCCGTGCTCTTTGGCCATCGCCCGAAGGTCGATCGGGAAGACGTGCCAGTCGTTCTCCTCGGCACGCTCCTCGAGGTCGAGGTCGGACACGTCGTCCTCCGAGAGCAGCCCCGAGTCGTAGACGATGATTCCGCCCTCGTTGAGTTCGTCTAAGTTCTCCGAGAGGGGCTTGATCTCCTCGTTGCCGTAGTAGGCGCCTTCCTTCGGGTTCCGGGCGAAGGAGTCGCCGAGTGCGAGGAGGAAGTTGTACCCGTCCCCCCGAGACTGTACCTTGTGCCCCGCCGCGCGGATCTCGACGTAGGTGTGGCCACCGCGAATCCGAGACGGATAGTGTCGGTGGGTAAATACGTCGAGGCCCGACCGCATGAGGGCCTTCGCGAAGTTCTGACTCGTCGAGTCGATTCCGTCTCCGGAACCGCCTGCGATTCGCCAGATAAGTTCATGATCGCTCATGGTGGATAAGCGGCCTCGGTGGCCAGCAGTATGCGGAATTTTGCTCCAGCGAACCTAAAGCCTTTGCTATAGATTACCAAGAAACTTTCGTGAAGAATGAGGGTCCGGGCAGGATATCTCGGCCGTTTCCGGGTGTACGTACAGAAAACGCATTTAGAATTGTAGACAGAGGCCCGTCATATCGAGGCTCGAGACCTACCACTAACGAGCGATCGGTCGATCACGTCTCGCTCCCGAACGGCCTGGTCGCAACCTCGTCGTAGAGAACCGTCGACGGTGGCTCGGAGAACCAGCCGATGTCGGCGATTTCGCCGTCTCGAGCACGCGGTTCGCCGCCGGCGTACTCGCCGGCGAAGATCACGATCAGGTCGAATACCGGGGGATCGTCGGTCTCGACCGAGCGATGTTCGATCACGTGCACCTCGAGCACGCCCACGATATCGCACTCCACCCCCGTCTCTTCTCGGAGTTCCCGACGGGCGGCCTCCCGGTAGGTTTCCTCGCGTTCGCGCTTGCCACCGGGGTCGCCCCAGCCCTCGTCTCCCTCGTTTCGCACCAGCAGCACTGCTCCGTCGTCGTTCGTCAGCCAGACGCCCGCGCCACCGAGTGCCTCCTCGTCGGCCCGTTTGCGGATGCGACGGTACCGCTCGAGTGCGTGCTCCCACGTCTTGTCGACCGTTTCGAACTCGCCGTGCTCGCCCCGCAGGTCGGCAATCGACGACTCGACGCTGCTTCTGGTTCGTTCGGTGACGGGGGCGGCCATCTCGCGATACTGATGGTGCCGCCCAGTTAGCGATTTCGCTCGAGTGATGGGCGATGGACGAGTACGAGTACGAGTACAAGTGCAAACGTGAGCGAGGGCGGACGCAGGACGCCCTCACTCGTTCCGCGGGTTGGTCGGATGGTAGTCGGTATCGTACTCGCCGGGCGTCCCATCTACCCGGTCGGGATTGATTCGGCCCGAGAGCAACATGAAGTCCACGAGCGTGAGCGCGAGCATCGCCTCGACGACTGGCACGCCACGCGGCGGGAGGACGGGGTCGTGACGCCCGATGACCTGTGCGTCCTCGACGACCTCGCCGGTCTCCCAGTCGACGGTCTGCTGGGGCGAGGGAATCGAGGTTGGTGCGTGGAGGGTGACCTCGCCGTAGATCGGTTCGCCGCTCGAGATGCCGCCCTGGATGCCGCCGTGGTCGTTTTCGACGGGCGTCGGGTTTCCGTCCTCGCCGAACTCCCAGTCGTCGTTTCGCTCCGTCCCCGAGTACTCCCGTGCCTCCCGACCCAGCCCGAACTCGAAGGCCGTCGTCGCCGGAATCGCCATCATCGCCTGCCCGAGTCGAGCGGAGAGCGAGTCGAACCGCGGGGCGCCGAGACCGACCGGGACGCCTCGAGCCTCGAAGTAGATGCTCCCGCCGATGGAGTCGCCCGCCTCCTGGTACTCCTCGATGAGTTCCTGCATCGCCGCGGCGGTCTCGGGGTGGGCACACCGCACGTCGTTCTCCTCACTGTGCTCGAGAATCTCCTCGAAACTGACCTCGGGCGCCTCGACGTCCCCGATCTGATTGACGTGGGCCTTGAGTTCGATCCCCTCGCCCGCGAGCAGTTTCTTCGCGACTGCGCCCGCGGCGACCCAGTTCACGGTCTCGCGCGCGGACGAGCGCCCGCCGCCGCCCCAGTTTCGCGTACCGAACTTCGCGGAGTACGTGAAGTCGCCGTGGGAGGGTCGCGGTGCGGTGATGAAGGGTTCGTACTTGCCCGAGCGGGCGTCCTTGTTCTCGATGACGAGGCCGATGGGCGTCCCGGTGGTGTAGCCGTCCTGGATCCCGGACTTGATCGAGACCGAGTCGGGTTCGCCGCGGCTGGTCGTGATCATCGACTGGCCGGGTTTTCGCCGGTCGAGGTCCGCCTGAATGTCGTCCTCGGTCAGCTCGAGGCCGGCGGGACAGCCGGAGATCGTACACCCCATCGCCTCGCCGTGGCTCTCCCCGAAGGTCGTCACCTGGAAGAGGCGACCGAAGCGGTTGCCGTTCATGGCTGGCTCTCCGTGACGGGCGTACTTATCGGTGCAGGATTGTGCAAGAAGAGGCGATACCGATGGTCGTTGGGGTCACTCGGTTCGGGTCTCGAACTGGGTTTCGTCCCCGAGTGCCGAACTGGGCTGGAGTCTCGACCTCGGGCTCCGGCAACGGCCGACTCGAGCTTCGAGCGACTCTTGATCCTCGAGCCTCGAGTTACCCGTCGTACGCCGGAATGCCCGTCAGGTCGTGGCCAAGCACGAGCGTGTGGATGTCGTGGGTCCCCTCGTAGGTGTAGACCGTCTCCATGTTCGCGAGATGGCGCATCGGCGAGTAGTCGGTCGTGATACCGTTCCCGCCGAGCATCTCGCGGGCCACCCGCGACTGCTCGCGGGCCATTCGGACGTTGTTGCGTTTGGCCATCGAGACGTGCTGCGGGCGCAGGTCGCCACGCTCTTTCAACTCGGCCAGTCGGTACGCGAGCAACTGCGCGAGCGTGATCTGGGTCGCCATCTCCGCTAGCTTGTCCTGCTGGAGCTGGAAGCGACCAATCGGCCCGCCGAACTGCTCGCGGTCGGTCGCGTACTGGCGAGCGGTCTCGAAGCAATCCCGCGCCGCGCCGACGGCGCCCCAGGCGATGCCGTACCGGGCCTGGGTGAGACACGACAGCGGTCCCTTCATCCCCTCGACGCCCGGCAGGACGTTCTCCTCGGGCACGCGCACGTCGTTCAGGCCGATCTCGCCCGTGATCGACGCCCGCAGGGAGAGCTTCTCGGTGATCTTGTTCGTCGAGACGCCGTCCCGATCGGTCTCGACCAGGAATCCCCGGACCGCGTCCCCGCCCGTCTCGTCGCTCGAGCGATCCTTCGCCCAGACGACTGCCACGTCCGCGATGGGGGAGTTGGTGATCCAGGTCTTCGATCCGTTGAGCACGTAGCCCTCCCCGTCCTTCTCGGCACGAGTCTCCATTCCCGACGGATTGGAGCCGTGTTCAGGTTCCGTGAGCCCGAAACAGCCGACGGCCTCGCCAGCTCCGAGCTTCGGGAGCCACTCTTCCTTCTGGGCCTCGCTGCCGTAGGTGTGGATGGGATACATGACCAGGGCGCCCTGGACCGAGGCCATCGACCGAAGCCCAGAGTCGCAGGCCTCGAGTTCCTGCATCAACAGTCCGTACGCCGTCTCGGAGACGTTCGGCGAGCCGTATCCCTCGAGGTTTGGGGCGTAAAAGCCCATCTCGCCCATCTCGGGGATAAGGTCGGTGGGGAAGGTCCCGTTCTCGAAGTGGTCGCCGATATCGGACGCAACTTCTTTCTCGACGAATTCGCGGGCAGTATCGCGGATCAACCGTTCTTCCTCCTCGAGGTCGGCCTCGAGGGAGAGGTAATCGAGCATGGGTGTACGTCCGCGAGAGGGCGTGAAAAGAACTCCTATCTCGTCGCAAGAATTGCCGGGCGCTACCGACGACGGAGGGTCGTCCGTGCGGTCTCGAGATCGCTGACGTCGGCAATCGAACGGCCTCGAGTCGTCGCCGACCGACTGCGGGCACCCGATCCGCGAGCGCACGGCTTTTGGCCGTGCCGTCGGTAGTGGCGGATATGAACGTGGACCTCACGCACCGTCCCCGCCGACTCCGCAAGGACCGAATTCGGGGACTCGTCAGCGAGACGACCCTCGAGCCGTCGGACTTCATCGCACCCGTCTTCGTCGACGCGACGGCCGACGAGCGCATCCCCATCGAGTCGATGCCCGGTCACGAGCGCGTCCCGATCGCGGAGGCCGTCCCCCGCGTCGAGGAGGTGCTCGAGACCGGCGTCGAGGCGGTGATGCTCTTTGGCATCCCGCGGTCGAAGGACGCCGAGGGAACTCGCGCGTGGGCCGAAGACGGCGTCGTCCAAGAGGCCACTCGCCGGATTACCGCCGAAACGGACGCCTACGTGATCACCGACGTCTGTCTCTGTGAGTACACCGAGCACGGTCACTGCGGGCCGCTCGAGGCGGGGGCGCGCAACCTCGAAGGCGAACAGCATTCCTCGGGCGCGAGCGGCGGCCTCACCGTCGACAACGACGCTACTCTCGAGTCCCTGGAGCGAATCGCCGTCTCCCACGCCGACGCGGGCGCGGAGATGGTCGCCCCGAGCGGCATGATGGACGGGATGGTCGGCGCGATCAGGAGCGCCCTCGACCGCGAGGGCCACGCCGACGTGGCGGTCATGAGCTACGCTGCGAAGTACGAGAGCGCCTTCTACGGTCCCTTCCGGGACGCCGCCGACGGCGCGCCCAGTTTCGGCGACCGCCGCCACTACCAGATGGACCCGGCCAACCGCCGCGAGGCGACCCGCGAGGTCCGCCTCGACGTCGACCAGGGGGCAGACGTGCTGATGGTCAAACCCGCCTTGCCTTACCTCGACGTCGTGAGCGACCTCCGCAGAGAATTCGACCACCCCGTCGCCGCCTACAACGTCTCCGGCGAATACGCCATGCTCCAGGCCGCCGGCGAGAAGGGGTGGCTCGACCTCGAGGCGGCCGCCCTCGAGTCGCTGCTCTCGATCAAACGAGCGGGTGCCGATCTGATTCTGACGTACTTCGCCGAGGACGTCGCCCCACGTCTCTGAGTCGGGTTCGCCGCTATTCGGAGGATTCGACGCACTCGGACTGATGACTCGAGTGCGTGTGACTCGAGTTCGTACGACTCGAATCGACGGTTCGTCGCGCTCGAGCAGGGGCGCTCGGACGTTCGTCCAGTCGGAGTTCCGGGCTCCGTGACGACTGGCAACGTTTGCCGCGCGTGAACTCGAAATCACCCGTTCCGAATGCCTACGGTGGCGACTCGGCCATTCTTGCCGCGAACGGACGCTGACAATCGTCCAGTTTCGGTCGCTCGGGAATCACGCTGCCGGACGGACGGACACCTTAGATCGGTAAAAGGCACATTATATGCTGTAGGATTTCACTCTTATAGAGGTATATTTGGACATTCATCAACACTAATCCTTATACAATACACTATCATCCACACTTAACGTGAGATACAGTCCAAACATGCGAAAAAGGTGGTTGAAAGCGAACGAACGTCTGCACGATAGCTGCACCTCATCGGAGGTGCTACCATGATCGACGCCGCACCGTTGCAGGTTGATCCCGAGGTGCTCGTCGAGGGCGTCAACCTCGCGTGGGTGCTGACGGTCACCTTCCTGATCTTCTTCATGCACGCGGGCTTCGCCATGCTCGAGGCCGGCCAGGTGCGCTCGAAGAACGTCGCGAACCAGCTAACGAAGAACCTGCTGACCTGGAGCGTCGGCGTGACCGTATTCTTCCTCGTAGGCGCCGGGGTCGAAAGCCTCGTCGCCGGTGACGGATTCGTTCCGGCCTTCGACGTGGCCGAACCCAACGCGTGGGTCGACTGGCTGTTCGGCGCCGTCTTCGCGATGACGGCGGCGACCATCGTCTCCGGAGCCGTCGCCGGCCGCGCGAAACTCCGCGCGTACGTCGGCTACACGTTCTTGCTGGCAGCGGTCATCTACCCGGTCGTCACCGGCCTCACCTGGGCCGGGAGCCATCTGGCCGTCGGTGGGGTCGTCTTCGAGGACTTCGCCGGCGGCATGATCGTCCACGGGATGGGCGGCATCGCCGGCCTCACCGCCGCGTGGGTCCTCGGCCCGCGCCTCGACCGCTACAACCAGGACGGGTCGGTCAACGTGATCCCCGGCCACTCGATGACCTTCGCCGTGCTCGGCACGCTCGTGCTCGCCTTCGGCTGGTACGGCTTCAACGTCGGCACCGCGGCGACGGTCTTCGCGCTCGAGGGCGGGGAGCTCGTCCTCGGGGACTTCGCCACCGTCGGTCGCGTCGCCATGACGACGACCATCGCGATGGGGTGTGGCGCCATGGGTGCCGGGCTCGTCGCCTGGCTCAAGACCGGCAAGGTCGACACGCTGTACGTCGCCAACGGCCTGCTCGCCGGGCTCGTCGGCATCACCGCGATTCCCCACACGACCGCGTGGTGGGGCGCGTTCGTCGTCGGCGGCCTCGCCGGCGCCCAGCTCCCGCTGGTCTTCGGCTTCGTCGAGAACGTCCTGAAGATCGACGACGTCTGCGCGGTGTTCCCCGTCCACGGCTCGGCCGGGGTCCTCGGGACGCTCCTGTACCCGTTCGTCGCCGCACCCGGCGTCGTCGAGAGCGTCGCGAACGCGTTCGCCGCGCAGGTCGTCGGCGTGGTCGTCATCGCCGGCTGGACGATCCTCGCCACGGGCCTCGTCTGGGGCGCGTTCAAAGCGGTCGGCCAGGCTCGAGTTACGCCAGAACACGAACGCGACGGCCTCGACGTGAGCGAACACGGCGTCGACACCTACCCCGAGTTCGGCACGCCCGAAGTCGCGGCTGACGGCGGTGCGATCCGGGCGGACGGCGGTACTGCAGACAGCGGCATCTGGATGGTCACCGCCATCGTCCGCCCCGACCGCCTGGGCGACGTGAAGACGAACCTCGCCGGAATCGGCGCCCCCTCGCTGACGGTCACGAACGTCTCCGGTCGCGGCTCCCAGCCCGCGAAGACCGGCCAGTGGCGCGGCGAGGAGTACGCCGTCGACCTCCACCAGAAGGTCAAGATCGAGTGCGTCGTCGCCGACGTCCCGGCCACCGAAGTCGTCGACGCGATCCGCGAGGCCGCGAACACGGGCGAACCGGGCGACGGCAAGATCTTCGTCATCCCGGTCGAGGACGCCTGCCAGGTCCGCACGGGGGCGACCGGCCCCGAAGCCGTCTAACGACTGATTGCGTGTGTCTCGGACGGTTTCTAAACGAACCTCGAGACGGATTTCGGACGCTTCTCCCGCGTCCTCGCTCGACAGTTCGGCATCAGAACTGGTCGTGACCGCCGACTGTCAGTATACACTACGTTTCAAGAGGACGTGCGGAATACGTCGAACCGATGCGCCGTTCGCTCACCATCGGTCTCCTACTCGTCGCGCTGAGTCTCGTCCTCGTCGGTGGTCCGTCGGCGTTGCTCTCGCCGTCGACGGAAGACGTCGCACCCGAGACGAGCGAGGACCCCGAAATCGAACTCGTCACCTTCGAAGACTCCGAGAGCGCGATCTGGGCGTACATGAGCCCGAGCAAGACGCACAAGAAACACAGCCCGCTCAACGTCTTCGTTCGGGGCGACAGCGACGAGGTCGTCCGCCTGCTCCAGGAGGAAGCCGACGGCGACTGGGAGGAACTCGAGGAAGACGAACAGGACGCCGACGCCGACACCTATGCGGTGTTCGGGGGGAACGAAACGAACGAAACCGCCAACGGGACCGACGAAGTCAACAGAACCAACGGAACCACCGAGACCGACGAAAACGAAACCAACGAAACCGCGAACGAAACCGGACTCGAGTCCATCAACCGGCAGATCGCTACCACCACGAACTGGGGCGAAACCGCGGGCGGAACTCGATACGCCTGGATCGATCCCGGTCCCGACGAGCCAGCCTACTGGGCCACCGAAACAGTGCAACTCGACGACGGCACCTACTACGGTCAGCGGACCCACATCCGGGTCTACGCGAGCCCCAACCCCGACGACCAGTGGGTCGCTATGCAAGCCCACAGCGAGCACTTCGACTGGTTCACCCTCCGCCACCGCGTCGACGGCGTCGAGAACGCCCAACTCGAGGTCGAACGCGAGTTCATGGCCCTCCCGCAGGTCGATCCGAAGGAGGACGTCGTCCGCCGGAACGTGGACAACGCCGGCCCCTCCGACGCCGACGGTTGGGCGACCAAAGTCGATCTAATTGGCCTCCTCGTCCTTCCGATATTCGGGCTCGCCGCCGGACGGGAAATCGTCGAGCGCACCCCCCGACCCCTCGAGGACCGTCTCACGGAGGTCGACAAGCGACGGCTCGCCGCCGCCTACGACCGGATCGAGGTTCGCCACCCCATCCTGGCGGGGACCATCGTCGCACTGTTTCTCGGCGTTCGCGTCGCCGGCATCGCCCTCGAGCAGTGGGCCACATTCCTCACGATGCACAACATCGCGGCGCTCCTGTATCCGGTGATAGCGCTGGGCATCCCCATCGCCACCTACCTGATCGCCCGCGGCCTCGAGTCCAGGCTCGACGCAGCCGTCGCGGCCTCGATCTCGCTCGCGGCGGCGATGTGGATCGACTACGGAATGGTTGGCGTCAGTTCGCTCCCCATTGACATCGTACTCCAGCGGATGCTCGTGATCGTCGCCATCGGGCTCATCGCCGGCGGGGCCGCCCGACGAGCGACTCGAGACCGCGTCCTGAACGACATGCTGCTGGTCGGCGTCGCGATGTGGGGGCTCGTGCTGGTCGGCACGCTGTTCGGATACTTCTGAACGCGGCGCCGTCAGCACTCGAGGCAGAGCGAAGGGCGAAGGCCTCCAGGCCGAGTGAGAATAGCGTAACGCGGCTCAGTCGTCCGCTTGCGCCGGTTTCGGATCAGCACCTGCTCCGGTCTCGAACGCGTCGTCCTCGAGTCGCGGGAAGTGACCGATGGTGTCTGCGCGGAACGCCTCCTCGTCGAAGGTGTAGTCCTCCTCGAAGAAGTCGACGACCGTCTTCGCGTCCTGCATCGCGTTCTTCAGGCTGGTCGAAGCCCCCGGGGAGGGCGTGATGTTGAAGATGATGTCGTCGCCGACGATCTTCGCCTCGCCCATATCGAGGGACTTCTTCTTCGTGTCGACGATCTGGGGGCGTACGCCGCCGTAGCCCTTCGCCCGCTCGATATCCTCGAGTTCCGCGCTCGGGACGACCTTCTGGACGTGCGGGAGGAACGACTTCGGGCCGACCTCGGGCAGGTCGTAGACGAGGTTCCGGAGCACGTAGGGGAGGAGGATGCGATCGGAGAGGATGTTGGCGTAGCTGGCGAACGCCGCGACGTTCAGCCCGAACACGTCGAGGAAGTCCTCGACCGTCGATAGGCGACCGCGTTCGAGCGTCGGCACGAGCTTCGCGGTCGGTCCGAAGCGGGTGATCGAGGGGTCGTGTACGTCCGCGTCGCCGTGGACCGCGGCGAAGGGGAGTTTCTTCATCTGCAGGGTGTAGACCTTGCCGTTGAGGAAGTTCTCGGCCAGGAAGAAGCTACCTGCGATGGGGAGCAAGACCTTGTCCTCGCCATAGCCGAGTTCCTTGGCGATCTGGAGGCTGTGTGAGCCGGCGGCGACGACCGCGACGTCGCAATCGAACTTGCCGCGGGCCGTGTCGAGGGTGTAGCCCTCGTACGTCTCGGTCAGGTCGGTGACCTGGGTGCCCGTGAAGACGTCGACGCTGGCCTCCTGGCGGGCGTTGTCGACGAGCGATTTGGCGACCTCGCCGTAGTCGACGACGTAGCCGTCGGGCGTCTGCAGGGCCAGCAGGTCTTTGGCGGGATCGCGACCCTCGACGACCTTCGGCTCGAGTTCGCCGATTTCCTCGCGACCGATCGGGCGCAGCTTCGGAAAGAGGTCGCCGAAGCCCTCGTCGTGGTAGCGAGCCTCGAGTTCGGCGACCTCGTCGTCACCGACGCCGAGTACCATCTTCGAACGCTTCGAGTGAATCTCGCGTTCCGGGTCGTGGTGCTCGAGGTAGCCGGCGAGGATCTCGGCGCCTTCCTTGACCTTCTCGGCCTTCTCGAGGGTGTAGTTGGTCTCGATGTCTCCGAAGTGCAGGGTCTGGGAGTTGTTCGTGTGGTGGGAGTTGATCGCCGAGATTTCGGCTTCCTTCTCGAGCAAGGCGATCGACTCGATGTCGGTGAACTTCGCGGTCGTGTACAGGAGCGACGCGCCACTGATTCCACCGCCGACGATAACGAGGTCGTATTTGCCTGACATGCGTGGTACTGGTGGTTGTCTGAACTACGGACCTGCTCCGGTTTAAGTCATGTTTTATCGGCACGTGTGCCATCAACGATTGTCAGAAGGCGTTTCGACGATCGTAGAAGAACGCGGCAATTGACGTCGAGCGATTCAGTCTGCTCCGACGATCGAACGGTTCAGTCCCGTCCGTGCCTCGTCACGCACCGCGAGAGTCCGATCAACTCCACGGGTTCGGAGTTGTCCGGCGAGTAGACTACCATCTGCCCCTTCTCCATGTAGGGGACCTTCGACTCGAGGTCGCTCGGAATGTTGACGCTCTTGATCGCGTCCTCGTCGCCCAGGTTGAGGACGACGGTCGTGTTGATCTGTTTGAAGACCGCGTCGTGAATGTCCTGGGGGTCCTGGGTGATCAAGAAGAGTCCCAGACGCTCCTTTCGGCCCTGTTTGGCGGCCTCGGTGAACTTCGTGATGACCTTCCGGGCCTGCACGCTGTCGGCGTCGGTGAGGAAGTTGTGCGCCTCGTCCATTCCCAGAATCAGGGGCGTCTCCTTGATCCGGTCGAAGTCCGGGTCGTTCGACAGTTTCTGGTCGATCAGCAGGCTCGAGAGCGCGAGGACGACCGCCTCCGTCGCCCGCGAGTCGTTGATGTGGTAGGTCGGAACGACGCTCAGTTGCCCGGGCGCGACGAACTCCGAAATCAGGTCCGTGATCGGACGCGCGTCCTGGTCGAACACGTCGTCGAACCCGAAGACGCGCCGCCGAACGGCGTCGTACGTCGCCTCGTGGACCCGACCCGACTCGTCGAGTTCCTCCCGCAGAGCCGGGTCGTCGAGGAAGGATTTGAAGCCCGCGTAGCTCGCGCTCGACGTTTCTTTGAAGTACCGGTCGAGCAGGTACGTGAGTCCCCCGTACTGATTGTCGTTGAGCGACCCGCCCGAGACCAGCCACGGCCGGGAGCGACACATCGAGAACGGGATGGTGAACTCAACCTGTTCGGCGCGGTGGTGACCTGCGGCGTAGCTCGAGTCCCCTACTTTCGGAACGAACGCCGTCGTGTCGTCGTGGCCACCGTAGGCGATGCCCTCGCGCTCGAGGCGGCGGGCGAAGTCGTCCCCGGCCTCGAGGTCCGGGTTGTCGTCGTGCATCTGGGCGTACTCGTCCTGGGGGTCGAACTGGACGACCGCGGGCGTGACCTCCCGGCCGTCGGCCATCGGATACCGGCGCTCCTCGGCCAGATACTGCCGCAGGATATTCTTCGCGCCGTGGGTCTTCCCGGAGCCCGTCCCGCCAGCGATCAGCGTGTGCCGGAAGACGAGTGGGTCGCCCGAGTCGTAGTCGTCCTTGAGCCGGTAGTCGATGGTCGGCGGCGAGGCGTTCGTCCGGACCTTCTCCCCGCCAACCGAAAGGTGGCCGAGGAAGACGCCCTCCTCGGGCATCTTCAGCCCGGTCTTGATCTCGTCGGTGTCGCTGGCTTCCTGGATCACCGTCTGGGGTTTGGGCACCCGGTCGGTCATCCGGCGCTTGAGTTCGCCGTCGTCGCCGGACGACGTCCGGCTGCTCGCGGAGCTGGGCTCCGCGCTGTCGTCGTAGAGAACGGCGATCGGCTCGAGTTCCGCGACGAATTTGAAATCGGCCTCGTCGTCGGGGTCGAAGCCGCCGCCGTGCATCGCCCGCCGGGCGTGGATTTCCGTCGCGTCGTCTGCGTGGTACTGCTGGGCGTACTCGAGGCCCGCGATCTGGCAGAACAGGCGCTCGCCGTCGGGGTAGCTCGCGAGGACGTACGTTCCCAGCCGGATATCGGAGCGATTGTCGGCGGTGACGTACGCCCGCAGGGTCGTCTCGTCGCCGTCCGTCGAGACGCGCAGGCCCTGCGAGACGCAGATGGTCCCGATACCGCTCTCCCGGCCGCGCGGTTCGACGGCGGTTCGCTCGAAGTCGCTATCGGTCGTCCCGCTACTCGTGTCCGCGCCCGCGTTCGCGCTCGCAGACGCCGACTCCGCCGCTTCCGACTCGTCGTCGGCCGCCTCGCTCGAGGCGTCGGCGTCGAACGCCTCGAAGTCACCCAGGTCAGTCATACACTCAGGTCAACTGATGGGAGCTACAAACACGTTTCCCTCCGAACGTTCACGAGTGAAAAAGCCTCCTCTCGATCGACAACCGCGTCAGGACCTCTGTCACGGCGAAAATGGGCGTGACGTTCGGGGAGCGTCCGATAGATCGGTCGCTCGAGGCCGAGGCGGGAACGGCAGCGGGCACCGACACCCTCGATGAAGTGACGGATACGGTCGCTCGAGCGCGTGACGCGGCCGCGTTCGGTTCCAACAGGCGAGTGTCTGCCGTTGACTTAACCGAGGTGGACTCCGAGAAGCCGTATGACTCCACCGGATGTACGGACCCGTCGACGGTTCATTCAACTCGCTGCCGCGGCGAGCGCGACGGTCTCCCTCGCCGGGTGCGCCGGACCATCGGGAGACGGCGAACCCGAAGCCGAGGAGGGAACCGGAAACGGACAGGATCAGAACACGGACGACGAACACGAGGCGACCGAAAATGAGTCCGACGAGGGAGCAGGCGACGAGATCGGAGCTGACGAGGAGACGGACGCCGAGCGCGAGGCGGAGAACGAGACCAAGGGTGCCGAAAACGAGACGGACGGCGACGGAAACGAAACCAGCGCCGATGAAAACGAGACCAGCGCCGACGACTGGAACGACGTCGACAGCATCACCCTCGGCGCGAACGAGAACGGGTGGAACGGTCGCTCGCCCGGCCTCATCGAGGGCGTGACGAATCCGACCCTCGAACTGTACGCCGGACGGGAGTACGAACTCACCTGGATCAACAACGACGGCCAGCAACACGAGTTCGTCATCGTCGGCGAGACGGGACCGCTCGAGGGAACGGAAGCCGACGACGAACAGTCCGAATCGTACGGCCTCTCGTTCGAGGCCACGGCGGACATGGTCGAGTACCAGTGCGGGATCCACACCGAATCGATGACCGGTGATATAGTGATTCGCGAGGAGTAGCGTCGCTCTTACAGCGGTCAGGCTCGAAACTTCGAGCCGACTGACTCCACGTGAACTACCCTGCCCTACTCGCTCACGGCTAATCCAGGCTCGCTCGAGTCTCCTTTACCGAAATCCGGTGCGTACAGGTGAACGGCTCGTCGTCGGTTTCGGACGAGAGCGTGACGGTCGTCTCCTCGGGGACCGATTCGACGATCTCGTCGAAGTCGTACTCGGCGGGTGGACACACGATGTAGTCGCCGTCACTGTCCGTCTCGGTCCGGACGGTGATACCGGCGTCCCAGTTCTCGCCGTATCCCGAGGCACCCGCGGAAATCCACCACGAATCCGGGTCGGTGAGTTCGAGGTCGACTCGTTCGTCCGCCGCCTCGAGGGCGATATCGGCGGCCGCCCTGGCACACTCCTGATGGAGGCGATCCGTTTCTTCGACGGCGACCGTTTCCTCGATTGGATCCGCCTGGCCGGGAGACCATCGCTGATCGTATTGACGGCAGGCTCTGGAGTCTTCATACGATTCCTCGTTTTCGGAGAACGAATCGTCTCGAGTGGCGTCGTCGTTTCCGGATGCGTCTGTCCCCCCGGAAGTACTTTTGTCCTCGTGGGCCCCTTCGTCGTCCGACGAACCGTCACCGTCGTCGCTGTCGGAATCGTTCGACTCAGCGGTTCGCTCCGAACTGGGGTTTCCGGTTCGCTCACCGAGACAGCCCGAAACCACGACGGCACCGACGCTCTCGAGGAGCGTACGGCGGGAGGGGTTCGTCGCCATATTCAAAATCCCCAACATGACGTGATAAGTCTTCAGGTGGCTCGAGCGCTCACTTTCGGGCCGGGTGGTGTCGCGGGAACGACGAGAATGAGGACACGCTGGTTCCTGTAGCAGCAGTGGCTCTGGTGAACGATGTGGCGCTCGTTCGGTGACACCAGCAAAGGAGGTCGAGAGGGGAACGGTCGGTCGAGCAGTACGCGACTTCGGGCGCCACCGCAACGCCGTGGACACCACTCAAGCGTATAGGTCACATTACTATACATTCGATAGTAAGACTAGTGCCGTGATTATCCGGAACTCGAGGGAACAGAAACGACTGACGAACAGTGTCCGAGAAACAGTTTGGTAAGTGAGTGAGGAGCGACCTACTCGAGACGCGCCTGAATCAGGTCCTCGAGGTCCTCGCGCAGCTCGTCGACGGCGACTTCCTCGAGCACGGGCACGAAGAAGCCCTCCACCAGCATGTTGCGCGCGAGCCGCGGCGAGACGCCGCGCGAGGTCATGTAGAGCAGGTCCTCGGCGTCGATCTGGCCGACCGTCGCGGAGTGACTGGCCTCGGTGTCGTGGTTGTTGATGATGAGCTTCGGCGAGGCGTCGGCCTCGGACTCGTCGCTCAGCATCAGGGTGTTCTCGCGCTGGTAGGAACTCGTGTCCCAGGCGTCCTTGCCGACGTCCTGGACCCCCTCGTAGACCGAACGGGCGGTGTCGTCGGTGACGCCGCGGGTCACGAGGTCCGCGGTCGTGTGCTCGGCGCGGTGCCAGACCTTCGCGTCGATGTCGAAGTGCTGGTCGTCGTGGCCGAAGAAGGCCCCGACGATCTGGGTCTCCGAGGAGTCCCCGGAGAGCAGGGTCGAGGTCTCGGTCTTCGTGAGCTTCGTCCCGATGTTGCCCTCGATCCAGTTGATCGTGGCGTAGGTGTCGGTCTCGCCGCGTTTGGCGCTGAAGCAGTACGACTCCTCCGAGAGGTTCTGGAGGCTCCCGTACTGGACGTAGCTGTTCTCGCCGGCGGCGATCTCGACGATGCCGCTGTAGTATTGCTCCTCGTCGAGTTCCGTCCCCGTGGACTGACGCTCGAGAATCGTCACCGAACTCGAGTCCTCGGTGACGACGAGGGTGTAGTTGAACAGCGACCGGGAGTGCATCTCGGTCCGAATCGTGACGTCCTCGGCGTCGACGCCCTCGGGGACGTAGATCACGGTCCCGGTGCTGAACAGCGCCGTCGACAGCGCCGTCAGGTAGTTCTCCTGGGGATCGACGATGGAGCCGAAGTGCTCGCGCACGAGGTCTTCGTGCTTGTCGAGGGCCTCCGCCCACGGGAGCACGTCGACCTCGTCGGGGCCGACCTGGTCTTTCTCCTCGGCCGCGTTGAGCGGGTCGACCAGGGACTCGAAGTCCAGTCCGTGGAGGTTCGTCCAGTTGCGACCCGGCGTCCGGATCACGTCGGGCATGTCCAGTTCGTCGAGGGCCTCGAGAGCCTCGAGACGGGTCTCGAGCATCCACTCGGGTTCCTCGAGGTCCCCCGAAATCTCGCGTACCTGTTCCGGCGTCAGATTGGCGTGTACCTGCGTGCTCATGTTATCCGAGGCTTCCCTCCATCTCGAGTTCGATGAGGCGGTTGAGTTCGACCGCGTACTCGATGGGCAGTTCCTCCGTGATGGGTTCGATGAACCCGGCGACGATCATCTTCTTCGCGTCGTCGTCGTCCAGTCCACGAGACTGGAGGTAGAAGATGTCCTCGTCGCCGATCTTGCCGACGGTGGCCTCGTGGGCGACGTCGACCTTCGACTCCTCGATCTCCATGTACGGCATGGTGTCGGAAGTCGACTCGTTGTCGAACATCAACGCGTCACACTCCACCGCGGTGGAGGAGTTCTCCGCGCCGTCGGCGATGTGGACCAATCCTCTGTAATTGGTGCGGCCGCCGTCCTTCGAGATGGACTTCGACTCGATCGTCGACTTCGTGTCCGGCGCGTTGTGGTAGACCTTCGCGCCGGTGTCGATGTTCTGACCCTCGCCCGCGAAGGCGATGGTGATGTGCGTATCGGTGGCGCCGCGACCTTTGAGGATCGAACACGGGTAGAGCATGGTGGCCTTCGAGCCCATCGAGCCCGAAACCCACTCCATCGTCCCGTCGGCCTCGACGATGGCGCGCTTGGTGTTGAGGTTGTAGGTGTTCTTCGACCAGTTCTGCACGGTGGAGTACTGGACGTGCGCACCTTCCTTGACGAAGACTTCGACGCCCCCGCTGTGGAGGTTGTGCTTGCCGTACTTCGGAGCCGAACAGCCCTCGATGTAGTGGACCTCCGAACCGGGTTCGGCGACGATGAGCGTGTGCTCGAACTGGCCCATACCCTCGCTGTTCATCCGGAAGTACGCCTGGACCGGCATCTCGACGGTTACGTCCTCGGGGACGTAGACGAACGAGCCGCCAGACCAGACCGCGCCGTGGAGCGCGGCGAACTTGTTGTCGCTCGGGGGGACGCAAGTCGTCATGAAGTGTTCCTTGACGATCTCGGGGTGCTCCTTGACCGCCTGGTCCATGTTCATGAAGATGACCCCCTTCTCCTCCCACTGTTCTTGCATGTTCTGGTAGACGACCTCGGACTCGTACTGCGCGCCGACGCCCGAGAGCGCCTTCCGCTCGGCCTCCGGAATGCCGAGCTGTTCGAACGTGTCCTTGATGTCGTCGGGGAGTTCGTCCCAGTCGTCGACGCCTTCGCGCTTGTCGACGTCCGGGCGGATGTAGGGGACGATCTCTTCGATGTCGAGCTCGGTCAGGTCTGGCTGGCCGGGCCAGTCCGTCGGGAGCGGCATCGCGTGGTACTGCCGAAGCGCGCGCAGGCGGCGCTCGCGCATCCAGTCGGGTTCGTCCTTGTCGTCGCTGATGAGGTTGACGACTTCTTCGGTCAACCCCTTCCCCGATTTGACGGCCGAGCGCTCTTCTTTCTTGAACTCGAACCTGGCTTCGGTGTCGGTGTCTTTGAGGTGGTCTTGTTCTGAACTCATGATTGGTGTATGTAGTTGGTTGCGGCCCTGGCGTTATGACGGTTCGCCTAGGCAGATTCGGTTACGCGGTCTCGTAGACCTCCTCGCGCACCCAGTCGTACCCCTTGTCCTCGAGTTGCTCGGCGAGGCTGGCGTCGCCGCTCTTGACGACCTGGCCGTCGAGCATGATGTGGACGCGGTCGGGTTCGACGTAGTCGAGGATGCGCTGGTAGTGCGTGATCTGGAGGATTCCCGTGCCCTGGTCGTCGCGCAGGGAGTTGATCCCGTTGGAGACGTCCTGGAGGCGGTCGATGTCGAGCCCCGAGTCGATCTCGTCGAGGACGGCGATCGAAGGCTCGAGGATCGCGGCCTGGAGCACTTCGTTCTGCTTTTTCTCCCCGCCGGAGAAGCCGGCGTTGAGGTAGCGGTGGGCGAACTTCTCGTCCATGTCGAGCTGTTCCATCTTCTCCCGGAGGAGTTCCTGGAACTCGGAGACGCCGATCTCGCCCTCGTCGGCGGGGCCTTCCATCGGCGACGTGGTAGGCGTGTCGTCTGCTTCTTCTTCTTCCTCTGCTTCCTCGTCTTCGTCCTCGAAGAGCTCCTCGCGCTCTTCGATCTTCGCGTTGAGTGCCGTCCGCAGGAAGTTCGTCATCGTGACGCCCTCGATCTCGGCTGGGTACTGGAAGCCGAGGAAGACGCCCAGCGCCGCGCGCTCGTTAGGCTCGAGTTCGAGCAGGTTCCACGTTCGCTTGTCCTCGGGGATGTCGATCTCGTCGCCGAACTCGCCCTCCTCGAGGTGGAGCAGGACCTCGCCCTCGGTGACTTCGTAGGCCGGGTGGCCGGCGACGATCTTCGAGGTCGTCGACTTCCCGGAGCCGTTCGGTCCCATCAGGGCGTGGATCTCGCCCGAGTTGACCTCGAGGTCGACGCCGCGCAGGATCTGTTCGTCGCCCTCAGCTACTTTCGCGTGCAGATTTTTGAGTTCTAGGCGTGCCATATGATCGGATACCTCTGTCGTCTCGAGAGTGGGGCGTGAGCCTGATAATGGTTTCGTATCTGAGTGGATGATGTGCCGATTTGGGAAGATAATTTTCTGAAAGAGAAAGGGCTGACGAGGGGTCGAGAACGCCCGTATCCGTTCTGGAACGTGAGGCCCGACGCTGTATTAGCCGAGCACGGTAGGTACACCGTCGTTCGCATAACTGGTAACCGAACGGGCTAGCATATTCGTTGTCCCGCACGGCGTGTCCCGGGGCCGGTCTCGCTCGAGGTGACGAAACCCCCCAAAAACTACATGAACGAATCGAGGCCCGTCTGGGTCTGGCCCGACTTGACCTCTTCCCAGGACATGTCGAGCGCCTCGAGGATCCGCTCGATCGGCCCCTTGAGCGTCTTCTCGAGCATCTTGTCGTAGTCGACCGCGAACGCCTCGGGTACCTGATCGTCGTACTCGAAACAGATCACGTCAGGGTCGCGCTTGAACGCGCCGTAGACGGGATCGGTGTGGGGATCCAGCCCCTGCTCGTCCTCGACACGCCGGAAGAAGGCGGGGTCGACGCGCTCCAGATACAGCCGCTTGGGCTTGCTCCCGCGGTCGAAGTTCGTCCCCAGCAGGAGGTTCGCGTACTTCGCCCCGCGAACGTGGGCCGTGTCGGTGTCGTAGTTGTCCAGGCGCTTGCCGATTCCGCCCGGAATCGCGATCTCCTCGAGGCTGACGTTCCCGTCCTCGAAGTCCTCGATGATCTCGGCGACGTACTCCTCGACGCCCTCGATGTCACCATCGCGGACGATCATCTCGATCACCCGGTGTTGCACTTCTTTGGTGATCGGCGCGATGTCCGAGCGCTTGTACTCGAAGCCGGTGATGTCGACGTCGTCGACTTCCTTTCCCTCCTTCCAGACGATGTGGCCGGCGTAGCGCTTCTTGGTACCGGCCTGGAAGAATCGCCGGTACAGTTTCTCGAACTCGATCTGGAAGCGGTGTTCCTCGGCGTTGAGTTCTTCGCGTGCGAAGTCGTCGTAGCGGCCGTTGACGTACTCCTCGATTTCGAACGACTGCTCGATGGCCTCTTCCTTCGTGACCTCGGGGCCCAGCTCGAGCATGACGCTGTCGGTGTCACCATACGAAACATGATAATTCAGTTCGTTTGCGGCAGTCTCCGTAAATTCGATGACTTCGCGCCCAGTGGCCGTGATTGCGGATGCGGCTTCTTTGTCATATAGACGAAAACGTTCCCACCCCGACACGCCATAGAGCGAGTTCATGATAACCTTGACAGCACCCTGCTGGCGGTCGTACTGCTCGTACTCGAGGCTGCCCGGTTCGTGCTCGTTTCGGAGCGATTTCTTCTCCTCGCGCTCGGCCAGCAACTCGGTGATCATCTCGCGCATGACGCCGTCGGGTTCCTGCCGAAAGTGGGTCGGTTCCGGGGTCGTAGGCGCGACGAACGTCTCCCCGTCGTACTCGTCGGGATCGACTCTCGTCTCCGGGGAGGCGTTGATCGTCGTCATACACATCGGGTACAGGCTCTTCAGGTCGAGCACGGTCACGTTCTCCTTGACGCCCGTGATCGGCTCGAAGACCGCCCCGCCCTCGTACTCCTCGCCCGCCTCTTGCTGGCCCTTCGAGGGGAGGGCGAACCGCCCGTGGGCCTCGTGGAGGACGTACATGTCGACGGTATCGCCGGGCGTGGGCGCGTCCTCGAGTTTGCACCCGACGAACGTGCGCACCTCGTCCCAGAAGGCAACGATCTCCTGTTGGCGGTCGAGTTCGACGCAGAGTTCCACGTCTCGGAGGTTGTACTCGAGCAGGCGGGTGGGGTCGTCCTCCCAGAGGTCCCCGATCGACCCGGCGTAGCGCTCCTTACCCACACCCAACTCGGCCTCACCGACCGCGTCGAGGCGGTAGGAGTCCAGTTCCGAGAAGACCATCCGCTGGTAGCCGTAGAGCAGGTCGAAGACGACCCGACCCTTTATGTCGGGGCCACCCCAGTTACTCCGCCAGACTTCGCCGATTCGAGAGAGCCGGTCCGGGTTCAGGTCGAAGTCGTGGTGTGGGCCCTCCAGCACCTCGAGGCGGTCGAGGAAGTAGGGGGCGTCGAAGTCGTCGAAGTTCCACCCGGTCAGAACGTCTGGATCGGTCTCGTCGATGTAGTCGAGAAACGCCTCGAGCATCGCCTCCTCGTCCTCGAACGCGCGGACCTCGTGGTCGATGTCGCCTTCGATTGGGTCGTAGTCCTCGAGGGCCGCCGGCGACTCGCCGTCACCGTCGTCGGCTTCGAAGATCCACAGGATGTACTCGTTGCGGTAGGAGTCGTGGCTGGCCAGACAGATGATCGGCTCCTCGCCGTCCTCGGGGAAGCCATTCCGGTCGTCGACCTCGATGTCGAACGTCTGGACGCGCGGGTCGGCCTCGACCTCGCAGGCCTCGAGTTCGTCGTGCGGGACGACGAGGCTCCCATCGTCCGCTCGTCGCTCGGGCAGGCGAATCCCGCTCCGGATGTCCTTGTCGATCAGCAACCGGTTGGGAAACAGGATGTCAGCCTCGTAGTGGTCGAACTCGTCGCGCATCTGGCCGACGTCCCGGGGCGTCTGGCCGAAAATCTTGGTCAGTCGCTCGCCGCGGATACTCTCGTATGGTTCGCCGTCGTCTCCCGTCTCTTCCCAGCCCGTGATTCGGTCGTGACGCTCTAGGGCATCTTCCTCGAGCGTCTCGGTCGGCGCGTAAAAGTACGGCCGAAAGCCGAGTACCTTCACGTGCTCGAGGTCGTTTTCGCGCGTGCGCCCGAAGACGTGCACGATCGGGAACTCGTCGTCGCCGTAGCCCGACACGGTGTAGTCGACCTGCATCACGGCGAGTTCGAGCGTCCCGTCGGGGTCCGGGAGCGTCTCCGCTTGTACGTCGATCACCTCGCTGCCGAGCGCGCCGCCGTTGCCGGCGACGTGTACGGCTTCCTCGTCGGGACGTTCGTCGGCATCGTCGTCCGACGCCGAGAACGCATCCAGCCCTGCCTGGCCCGCGTCAGTCATGGTGTCGGGTTTGGCAGTCACCGGATAAAAACCCACGCGAATCGGCTTTCGGGCTCTAACTCACGTTGCCTGCTCACAATCCGGACGTGGTAGTGTTCTGACAGGGGGCAACAAGACATTTAACGTGGTAACACATAGCACATAACGAGGTACATGCCGTGTCTATCCATATGAACGACGATACGACGGACGGTGGCGAACCGCGTGGCGAACCAGCGGGCACCGCCACGATCGAGAGCTACGAAACCGACGACGGAACCGTCTTTTACGACGCCGAAAACCCCCTTGCCTGGATGGAGACGACCCAGACGTTCTCGCTCGAGGAAGTCGCCTGATCTGACGGCCTCGAGCGTTTCCAGGTGCACGGTTCCGGGGTGCGCGGTGCACACCCCTCGACAACCCAACGCGAACGCTTTTTTGCGATACTCCCCTGAGAACAGTCGTGGATCTCGAGCCGAGCGACCACGAACCCGAGGAGGTCGATCCCGAGAGCGACCTCTACGATCCGACCACCGACTCGCTGACGATCCCACAGGTCGAGACTGATGCCAGCGACGCCGATCCGAAACTGGTTACAATGTTCTGGGCGCTCGTACTCGTCGTCAAAGCCTCGATTCTCACGACCTCACTCGGGATTCTGTTGCTCGCGTTCGACGTCATGCCGCAGTTTGGCCTAGCGGCGCTCGCGGCCGGAGTCGTGCTCTCGGGGTTCGCCGTCTACCGGTACCGGACGTTCGATCCGTCGGCCGTTTCGAGCGACGTCGACGGCGATTCAGAAGAGATCGGAGCCAACGCCCACGCCGGAAGACCTTCCGACGAGACAACGCCCGAGGATCCGGCGAACAGCACCGCGGAGGACCAGCCGTGAAACCCGTCCGCGGCGACGACGGCACCCGCTACCTGCTCGTCAAACGCTCGTCGGACTCGAGTCTCGTTCGCGACCCCACTACCGGCGAGGAGCGCTACGTCGATAACGCTCGACTCGAGCCGCTTCCCGAGCTATCGGCGCTCGAGCTGGCCACCCAGGCGGTCGACGACGACGTCCGTCCCCTCCTCCTGTCGATTCACGACGAGCGAACGCTCGGACTCGTCCTCGAACTCGCCGAACGCGGCCCTCTCGGCGTTCGAGAGATTCTCGGGTACAGCGACTTCTGCGAGAGCGACCTCCACGGCCGACTGACCGTCCTCACGGCTGGCGGCGTCCTGGAGGAGACCGAGGTCGGCGGCGAGCGCGGGTACGCGATAAGCGACTCCGCGCGTCGCGGGCTCGAGGTGCTCACCGGGGGAAGGCTGTCGTGAAAAGACGGCGTCGGACGGAGAGTGACGACCTCCCTCAGTCGCTAATCTGACGCCAGCAGCGCCGCCTCCGGGGGTTCGCCCCGCTCGAGGCGCGAGCGATTCGACGTGGAATCCTTCTCGACACGCACGATGTCGTCGGCCGCGCCCACGAGTTCTTCGTCGTGGCTCACGACCACGATCTGTTCGACGCCCAGGTCGCGCATCGACTCGATGAGCGACACGAGCTGGGTGACGTGGCCCGAATCCAGGAACACGGTCGGCTCGTCGAGGATCAGCGGCGGCATCGGGGCCGATCCCTCGACGCCCTCCGCCAGCAGCCGGTAGATCGCACAGCGGAGGCTCAGGTTGAACAGGGCCCGCTCGCCTCCGGATAGCTGTTCGGGCTCGAGCGCCTCCCCATCCTTCTGGTAGACCGTCAGCCGATAGTCGCCATCCAGGTCGATCGCCGCGTAGGAGTCGTTCTGGTAGACCAGGTCGAACGTCTCGTTGAGCAGGCGCTCGAGCGTCTCGACGTTCCGCTGGCGCAGTTCGGCCCGGAGGTCGCCGTAGGTCGCCTGCAGCGTCTCGGCCTCGTCGTACAGCGACTGGAGGTCCGCCACCCGATCCTCGACGCGCTCGAGATCTGTTCGGAGATCCTCCAGATCCTCGAGTTCCTGCTCGACGGCTCCGATCGCGTTCTGGATGCCCTCGCGCTTCTCCTCGAGCTCCTCGAGTTTCGGCTCGACCTGCTCGAGGTAGTGCTCCGCGTTGTGTTTCTTCTCGCGAGCGTCTTCGATCCGGCCCTCGTCGAACTCGTCCTCGAGGGCCCGCTTTCGCTCCCGTTTGTCCGAGAGACGGGTCCGGCGCTCCTCGTTGAGTTCGGCCTTGTTCGCCCGTTCCGTGCGGGCGCGCTCGATGTCGCCCGCGAGTTCCTCGAGCCGGTCGGTGAGGGAGTCCACCGACTCGAGACCCTCGAGTTCGGTCTTGATCTCGGCGCGCTCGCCGTTGAGGTCGCCCAGGCGTTTCCGGGTTTCGGCCAGGCCGTCCTCGAGCGCGTCCGCCTCGTCTCGTTTCTCGGTCGCCGTCTCCCGAAGGTCCTCGACGCGCCCTTCGAGTTCCTCGCGCCGCTCGCGGCGCTCCCCGATCGTCTCGCGCTTTTCGTCGAGCAACTGGGCGACGTTCTCGCGGTTCCCCTCGAGATCCGCGACCTCCCCTTCGACCTCGACCAGCTCCTCGGCGCGCTCGAGTCTGGTTTCGGCATCTTCCAGGTCGGCCTCGATATCGCCCCGCTCGGTCTCGAGGTCGGCCAGTTCCTCCTGGCGTTCGTCGAGCACGTCGACGTGCGGCGAGTCCTCGACGGGCTGGCCACACTCGGGGCACTTCCCCTCCTCGAGCAGGGCCTCGCCCTCCTCGATCGACGCCTCGACGGCCTCGATTTTGGCCGTCACGGTAGCGAGATCGGATTTGTACTCGTCTCGCTGGGCTGCCAATTCCTCATGGTGGTCGTCCGCGTCGCCGAACGCGATCGGCGCGTCCTCGAAGCGATTTCGCTGCGCCTCGATCTCGTCCTCGAGGTCCGAAAGCGTCTCCTCTCGCCGTTCGATCGTCTCGGCCTCCGCCTCGAGCGTCTCGGCGAGGTCGTCGATCGTCGCCTGCTTCTCGTCGGCCTCCGCCTCGAGTTCGTCCGCGCGCGTTCGGAGTCGGTCGACCTCGCCGGTCGTCTCGGTGATCTCGACGCGAATCTCCTCGAGCTGGTCACGAAGTTCGTCGTCTCGTGACTCGAGGGTGTCGATGCGGGCGTCGACGGTCGGGGCGTCCTCGTCCTCGTCTGCGACGGGTGCGTCCTCAGGGTCGTCGAAGTCCGCGGCGGTTCCCGACGGGAGCGAAACCGGTTCCTCGAGGTCCTCGAGCAACGATGCTCGTTCATCCATCACGCTCTCCCGCTCGGACTCGAGGTTCTGAATCGTCTCGAGCAGTTCCTCGCGCTCACGCTCGGTCGCCGAAATCGTCTCCCGGAGCTCCTCGACGTCGTGTTCGAGCGCTGTGATCTCCTCGCGGGTTTCCTCGTGGCGTTCGAGGACCTCCGTCGCGTCCTCGAGCGTCTCCCGCGCGGCTTCGCGCTGGGACTCGAAGTTGTCGATCTCCGCGACCACGTCAGCCCGCCGGGTCTCGAGGGCGTTGAGCCGCTCGGGGAGGTCCTTCTCCTCCTTCGTCTCGATCTGCTCGCGCAGTTTCTCGAGGGCACCCTCCTGGCGGTCGAGAACGTCCTTGACGCCCAGGCGGGCCTCGCTCGCCCGCTCGCGGTACTCCTCGAGCGCGCCGAGCTGGAGGAGGTCGTCAATCATGTCCTGGCGCTCGCGCGGAGAGGCGTGGATGAGCTTGTTGACCTCGCCCTGGCGGACGTACGCGCAGTTGACGAACGCGTCGGCGTCCATCCGCAGGAGTTGCGTCACCTCCCGGCGGACGTCGCGGGCGCCCTCGACCGTGTCGTCGGGCGTCTCGAGGACGCACTTCGTGGTGGTCGCCCGGTCGCCCCGAAGTTTGAGTTCCCGGCGGATGCGGTAGCTCGTTCCGTCGTGGGTAAAGGCGAGGTCGACCTCGCTCTCGTCTTCGCCGATGGTGATCACGTCGTCGAGGGTCCGGTCGTCGAGGGCCTTCGAACCGTAGAGCGCGAAGAAGACGGCCTCGAGCAGGGTCGACTTGCCGCTGCCGTTGACGCCGTGGACGACGGTGACGCCGTGCTCGAGGCCGAGGTCGGCCTCGGCGTAGCACTTGAAGTTGCGCAGGGAGAGGGAGTCGACTCTCACGCGAAATCACCCAGGGAAGTAGTATCGGCCTGGTCGTCCGGTTCGGTTGCGCTCCCCTCGTCGGTACCCTCGGCTTCGGTTTCGGCGGCGACTTCCGCGACATCCGCCGTTTCGTCCGATTCGTCGGCTTCGAGCGCCGCTGCTGAGTCGCTGTCCTCGAGCGCCTCTGCCGCTTTGCCGCTCTCGAGCGCCTCCGCCGTCGCATCGTCCCCACCCGAGAGCGCGTCGGCGACGGTCTGGACGTCCTCCGGGTCCCGTTCCGGAGCCGGGGCAAACGCCGAGTCGTCGGACTCGAGGAGTTCCTCGACCCGCCGCTTCGTCGATTCGCGAACGTTCGCGTCGACCACGTCGTCGTCTCGGACCGTCTGGTCGATCTCGAGGGCCGCGTCGCTGAGTCCGAGTTCGCGCACGCGCTCGCGAACCGCCGCGTCGGGGTCCGCGAAGCTCACTGAAATCTCGGCGTCCTCGTCGGCGAGTTCCCGGCGGTCGTTCACCCGTGCGACGAGCGCGCCGCGCTCGAGGGCGAGTTCCTCGACGGCTGCGGGAGCGACCGGTCGGCCCTCCCCCTCGATAGTGACGATCACGACCGCGTCCTCGAGGTCGTACTCCCGCACCCGTTCCTGGACCCGGTCGACGCCCTCCTCATCCGCGAGGTCGACGTCGACGAAGACGAACTCGCGGGTGCCGGGGATCGACCGTCGGCTGATCGCCACGTCGGAGTCGGAGTCGAACGTGACGAGGTTGTACCCTCGATCCTCGCGCTCGCTCGCGCTCGCACGCTCGGTCGACCCGCAGTAGGTGACCCAGGTGTCGGCCACCTCCGCGGTGTCGGCCGCGTGGTTGTCTCCGAGCAACATCGCGTCGAAGTTGACCGACGCCTCCTCGAGGACGAATTCGGTGTCCCAGTCGGCGTGGGCGAACGGTTCGAACAGGCCGTGGCTCACGAGGGCGGCGTGGTCGGCGTCGCCGGGAATCGGGTCGAAGTCGTAGGCGAGGTCTTCGCGCCGTGAGCGGGGGACGAAGTCGAGACCGTAGAAAGCCACGTCGTCGACCACCACCGGATCGGGCCCAAGTCGGGTCGCCAGCCCCAGGTCGGCGAAGAGGTCGAGCCACTGGGCGTCCCGTTTGCCCTCGTGGTTGCCGACGACCGCCAGGAACGGAACCTCGGCGTCGGCCAGGCGCCGGAGCACCTCGACGGTTCCCTGGAGGTCGACCAGGCCGGGCCGCCGGTCGTGAAAGAGGTCGCCGGCGTGGATTACGGCGTCTACCTCGTCCTCGATCGCGTCCGTCGCGACGCTGTCGAACGCCTCGAGAAAGTCCCGTCGTCGCTCGGGCGCGTTGTACTGCTGATACCCGATGTGGGTGTCGCCCGTGTGTATCACCCGCGTCATCTACGACGACATTGCGCGTCGGCGACTAAAGGGGTTCCGCGACCGGACCGAAAGTGAAAGATCGGTTTGCATTCGAGTTCGAGGTCAGGTCCGAACGAGTGATCAGTTCTCGAGTTCGAGCGAGTAGAGTCGCTTGCGGGCGTCCGAGAAGGAAAACCGAGACGCGACGACGTTCTGCTCCTCGAGTCGGCTGAGGGCGTAGCGGACGGTTCGCGGCGGCAACAGGCTCTCCTGGGCGATCTGTTGCTGGGTCATCGTGTCATTGTACTCGAGAACCTTCGCGACGAGCTTCGCACTGGGCGGCAGGTCGCGGACGTCCTCCCACGTCCCTCGCTCCGGCTCCTCTCCCTGAAACGATTCTGAGATACTCATTACACGACCACCTTCCGCATACAGGGTGATAATATTTTCTGTTTCAAAATATTCCTAGTGGTTATTCATCGGAGGGGTGTACCTACCCGAAGTCTCTTATGATGGAATGCCCTACCAGTGCGTAATGACCGATACTGTGGACGACGTCGAAGTCCCGTACGACGAGGACGAGGCGTCTCAACAGGAGAAAATACGGGCTCTCGAGGAGCGTCTGGAACTCCTCGAATCCCAGAACGAGGAGATGCGGGACAAGCTCCTCGACGCGAACGCCGAGAACAACAAGTACCAGCAGAAACTCGAGCGTCTGACCCACGAAAACAAGAAGCTCAAGCAGTCGCCGCTGTTCGTCGCCACCGTCCAGGAGATGACCGACGAGGGCGTCATTATCAAACAACACGGCAACAACCAGGAGGCGCTGACCGAGGTCACCGAGGAGATGCGCGGCGACTTAGAGCCCGACGCCCGCGTCGCCGTCAACAACTCGCTGTCGATCGTCAAGTCCCTCTCGAACGAGACCGACGTCCGGGCCCGGGTGATGGAAGTCACCGAGAGTCCCGACGTGAGCTACGAGGACATCGGCGGCCTCGACGAGCAGATGCAGGAAGTTCGCGAAACCGTCGAAATGCCCCTGAAGAGCCCAGAGATGTTCGACGAGGTCGGTATCGATCCTCCGAGCGGTGTTCTCCTGTACGGGCCGCCGGGCACGGGGAAGACGATGCTCGCCAAAGCCGTCGCCAACCAGACCGACGCGACGTTCATCAAGATGGCCGGCTCAGAACTCGTCCACAAGTTCATCGGAGAGGGTGCGAAGCTGGTCCGTGACCTCTTCGACGTCGCCCGCGAGCACGAGCCTGCCGTCATCTTCATCGACGAGATCGACGCCATCGCCGCCAAGCGTACCGAGTCGAAGACCTCCGGCGACGCCGAGGTCCAGCGGACGATGATGCAGCTGCTGAGCGAGATGGACGGCTTCGAAGAGCGCGGTGACATTCGCATCATCGCGGCGACGAACCGCTTCGACATGCTCGACCGTGCGATCCTCCGCCCCGGCCGGTTCGACCGCCTCATCGAGGTCCCGAAGCCGACCGAGGAAGGACGGGAGCTGATCTTCCAGATCCACACCCGGAACATGAACGTCTCCGACGACGTCGACTTCGCCCAGCTGGCCGCCGAGACGCCCGAGGCCTCCGGGGCCGACGTCAAGGCCATCTGCACCGAAGCTGGGATGTTCGCCATCCGCGACGACCGCACGGAGATCCGGATGCAGGACTTCTACGACGCCTGGGAGAAAGTCCAGGCCGAGTCCACCGAGGACCCCGAGGTCTCGAAGACGTTCGCCTGAGCCTCGAGCGCCTGAATCCCGAGCGAGACTCTTTTCGCGTTCGCGTCTTCTTCGATTTCGATACCTGAATCTACGAGTAGCCGTCGAGTCACCACTCTCGATCGATTACCGCGTGACTCGAGTGATCGCTCCTCCTCGAGACTATCGGTCGAATCTCGAGGTGATCTCGAAGGTGAATCTCAAGAGCAAACGTCGAGGGCAAAAACGAACGCAGGTGCTACAGCGTCGCGAAAAGGGCCCAGGGAACCAGGAACAGCGCGACAGTCATCAGCCCGAGAATCGCCAGGTAGCCCGCACCCGTGCCGAGGGCTGTGAGCCACGTTGGATGCTCGTACGCCGAGAGATCGAGTGCCATACTCGATTCTCCGCCGAAGCGATCATAAACGTACCGGGAACGCCAGCCATCGTTCGGACCGTTTTTATCGCTCGAGTGGCTACTTCGCTGCAATGACGACAATCGCCGTGGTGGACAATCACGGACAGTTCACCCACCTGGAACAGCGTGCGCTGCGCGACCTCGGCGTCGACTGCACGCTCGTCGACAACGAGACGCCGCCCGAAGACGTCGAGGCCGACGGCATCGTCCTCTCGGGTGGCCCCGACATGGACCGCATCGGCCAGAGTGCCGCCTACCTCGAGGACGACCGCCCCGTCCTGGGCATCTGTCTCGGTATGCAACTCATGGCCGTCGAACTCGGCGGCGAAGTTGGCGGCGGCGACTACGGCGGCTACGCCGACGTCACCGTGGACGTGCTCGAGGAAGACGACCCGCTCATCGGATCGCTGGCCCCCGAGACGCGCGTCTGGGCGAGTCACGCCGACGAGGTCAAAACGCTGCCTGAGGGGTTCACCTGCACGGCCTCGAGCGACGTCTGCGGCGTCGAGGCCATGAGCGACACGGACCGGGACCTCTACGGCGTCCAGTGGCACCCCGAGGTGGCCCACACCGAAGAGGGCGAGGAAGTGTTCGAGAACTTCCTCGAGATCTGTCTGGCGTCGGCGGAAGCGACGCACTGACGGCCACCGCATCGAGTCTGCCGTCTCCTGCCGTCCCCTGGCGGCTCGAGGCTACTCACTCTCCGGCTGATTCACTCTCTGGCTCGGATCGATCACCGACCACTCGATACGTCCGCCCCCGCTTGCTACCGACGGCCTCGATCAGGTCGTAGTGAACCATCTTCGTCAGATAGTTCCGGAGCGTCCGCGACGTCTTGGGATCGTCCACCCGTCGCTCGTACTCGGCGTAGAGCGCGCTCGGTTCGATCTCGCCCGCTTCGTCGATGACGTCGTAGAGCACCCGCTGGTGTTCGATCAGGCCGTCGATGGTTTCCCGGCGGATCGCCTCCCTGGTATCGGGAATCGCCTCCTCGAGCGCCTCGTTCGAGAGCGTCCCGCCGCCGCGGCGCGTCTCGATCCGGGCTGCCGAGCGCAGGATGCCGATTCCGACGCGGGCGTCGCCGCCCGCCGCCTGCGCGATCAATTGTAGCTGGTCATCCTCGACGGCGCCCGGCTCGAGGCCCTGTTTCGCCCGTTCTCGAAGAATCGCGACCAGTTCCTCGGTCGAATACCGGTCGAACTGCACGCGCGTCCCGGCGCGCAGGCGAGAGCGGACGCGGTCGTCGAACCCGGCGAAGAGTTCGGCCTCGCGGTTGGCGATCAACACCAGCGAGACGTGCCCGAGCCGGTGGAGGTCGTACAGGGCCGTCGTCTCCTCGAGCTGGTCGACCTCGTCGAGGATGGCGACGACGGGCTGGTCGTTCGCCGCTGCGAGGCGGTCGAACAGTTCGTCCTTCGGCGTCGAGCGGTGGACCTCGAGCGCGAGTCCAAGCGCATCGAGGATCGCGTACAGCACGCGATACCGAGTGTGGTCCTGCCAACAGTTGACGTAGGCGACCTGCACGTCGGGTCGCTTTTCCTGCAACCGGTCGAGCGTGTATCGCGCGATGCAGGTCTTGCCGACGCCCGTCGGCCCAAGCAGAAAGGTCGTCTCCGGTCGATCTCCGTGAAGGATCGGCTCGAGCGTCTCCGAGAGGTGAGAGACCTCGTCGTGGCGGTGGACCACCTCGCTCGGAACGAAGTCCTCCTGGAGGACGCGCGGATCGACGATCACGATACGACGAGTGTGCGCTCGAGGACCATAAACGGTCGTGGCTCCGCATGCACTCTTGACGCCGGCGTCCGTACGCGACGTATGCACACCGCCGTTCAGCTGTACTCCTTGCGAAGGCTCGATCGATCGCTTCCCGAGAAACTCGAATTCGTGGCGCGAACTGGGCTCGAGGGCGTCGAGCTGGCGGGATTCGACGACGCGGATCCCGCAGCCGTCGCCGACGCGCTCGAGCGGACGGGGCTCGAGGCGATGGCTGCCCACGTCCCGATCGAGGACCTCGAGGCCGACCTCGAAGCGGCCGTTCGACCTTACGGACCCATCGGCTGTGATCGAATCGTCGTTCCGTGGCTCGATCCCGAGGCGTTTCGGTCTCGTCGTGCAGTCGAGGAGACGCCCCAGCGGCTCTCGAGACTGGGCGAACGACTCACCGACCTCGGATTCTCCCTCGCCTACCACAATCACACGCAGGAGTTCGTATCGATCGAATCGGCCGAAGACGAGCAACGGGACGCCTTCGACTTCCTCGTCGACGAACTCGCGGGAACTCCCGTGACGCTCGAGCTAGACGTGGGATGGGCTCACGCCGCAGGTCGCGACCCTGTTGCCCTCCTCGAGCGTTACGGCGAGCAGGTCCCGCTAGTTCACCTGAAAGACGTCGACGTCGACGAGCCGTGCGCCCTCGGGGCGGGCTCGGTCCCGCTCGAGGCCTGCGTCGACGCCGCCCGGGAAGCGGGCGTAGAGTGGCTCGTCTACGAACACGATGACCCATCGGATCCGGAACTGGCTCTCGAGCGCGACACCCAGACCATGGTAGACTTACTCGGTCGATGACAACTCGACGTAGAAACTGGACGTTCTACGAATCGACGGACGAACACTCGCTCAGGGATGACAATGGCGTCCCTGCAGAATGTTCTGTGGATACGAAATCACGGGGAAATTACTTATCAATTGAACAAACACTCAACCCATGGAGCGCCGCTACTTCCTCCTTGGAACAGCCGCTATCGCATCGGGCTTATCTGGCTGTTCGACACTGTCCTCCGACTCGCAGTCGCTCGACGTGATCCTGTTCAATCAGACGAGTGACCCCTATACAGTCGAACTGAGAATGTTCCGAGATCACGACGACTCGAGCCGTAGCGAAGCGAGAGTCTTCTCCAGTCGCCTCGACGTAGATCCAGAGGGAGAAACACGGCGAGAAAATGCGGCCGAAGCCGAGCACTACGTCGTCGATTACGGTGTGTACAGGGACAATAGTAGACTAACCGATCAGGGTCACGTACACTATTCTCCTCCGAATGGCGAAGATACCGATACCCTGGCGTTCGATATCCGGCCGCCGGGGGTACTCACTCGCCGCTGAGAGAGTCCAGGCGGAGTGAGGACGCCAATTGGTGTCAATCACGAACCCGGCCTGGTTTCCACAGCATGGCAGGAAAATCAGCTGGACTGTTGAGTGTACCCGCCCCGAGTCACTGAAATTCGTATATCGTCATGAAGTATATGGCCCGGGGCTGACTGAAGATTCAGAAGTCGAGAGCGTAGCGAGTTCATCGAGCGTTACCGTCCTGTGTCTTCCGCAAATCAACGCCCTAGGCGTACACCTCGTTTCGGTGATGCGACGAGTAATGAGCTCGCCCAGGTGAAACCGGCGCAGTCTGAATCCGCGAAGCTGGAACCCGGTTTCGCAGCCGCGACCCCCCGGGTCTCGTGCCGAACTCGCCCTTGCTCGAGGGCCCGTTCCGCCGGCCGCTGAGGAGAGACCAGTAGTCTTCTCCGAATCCGAGATTCGGGAAGTCGACAGCCGGCATCGGAGAGCACTCGAGACACACCGTCGTCGAGGGCAGGCGAACGTGGCACCGGTAGCTGATGGCGGGGTGCCCTCTCCTGGAGGCATTTCCAGCCTTCGATTGCCGTTCGCACCCTACGGCCGCTATCGATGCTGGTTCGGCGTCACGGTCTCGAGAAGCACCCGGTCCAGATCCGTTCTCGCGATGAGATACCCTCACTGAACGTGGCCGACCGAAGGCGCACTATCAATCCCGGTGGGGTGGTTAGCGTATCGATCCCGGATGGGGGAGTCGGCGAATCGATTCCGGACTGAGAGCCGCCGCCGATACGCGGCGCCGATTCGACGGACCGTAGATTCGCTCTCGAGAGCTGGTCGAGGAAGATCGCCGATCAGTAGGTGCCGTACCGGTCGTGGGCGCGTTTGCGGAGATTTTGCGTTCGATTTCGACGAATCGGGCAGGCCGGTGAGAGTCCAATAAACCTCATTGTGGTATATCAAATTGGAGGCCGTGGACACGGCTCGGGCCTCGAGCGCGACCGAAAAAATAGCCGACTGCGGAGGGAAGTCAGTACGGCGCGTAGAACACCCATCCCTCCGGCGGGACCCAGACTTCGACCCAACCGTCGCCGTTGACCTCGACGTCGCCGGCGGCCCCGCTGTAGTCCGTGAGCGTCTCGTTGCGCCAGGTCGTGTACACCCACTGGCCCTTCCAGTCGTTCGTGTTGTTGTTCAACCCGACGAGCAAGTTGTTGTCCCGCTCGTAAATCGCGAGATCGGAGTCGGTGTAGCGCCAGTAGGTCGCCCCGCCCGCGAGGTTCTTCTTGACCCAGACCATGTTGTTGATCGCGTCGTCGTCGAGGATGCTATCGGGGTAGAGGTTGTACACCATCGGCGTCCCCTCGATCGTGAGGACGTGCGCGTGAGCGAGGTGGTACTGCGGTGGTGCACCCTCGTCGTGGTTCTGGACGAAGGGCCAGGCGTGCCACGAGTCCTGTGCCTTTAGTCCGGCCCCCTCGAGCTGGCTCATATCGCCATAATCGAAGACCGACTCGAGCGTCCAGTACAGCGGGAAATCGAAGGCGTCCATCCCGGTGTCGACGTAGTTCTGGACGTAGTCGACGCTACCGTCGAACACCTCGCCGACGCGGTTCATACCGAACTCGTCGGCCCAGGGATTCGCGTACTGGTCCCAGAACTCGGCCTCGACGTGTTTGACCGCGTCGTATCGGTAGCCATCCGCCCCGAAACTCGCGATTTTCTGCATGTAGTTGTACAACTGCTCGCGGACGTACGGCGCCGTGTCCTCGTGGCCGTGGGCCTCGAGCTGGGCGAGGTCCTTGAGCCCGAGCAGGTCGCCGTGTTCGACCTGGTGCTCGTCGTCCCAGTCGTCGATGGAGCCGACGTGCGTGTGGAAGTGCTCCTCGTTGAACTGCGGAAAGTCGTACCCCCGGTTGGCGGCCATGTGGTTCATCACGCAGTCGACGTACACCTCAAGGTCGTTGTCGTGGGCGGTGTCGATGAGTCGTTGCAAGTCGGCTTCGGTGCCGAACTCGCTGTCGAACGATCGGAAGTCCACTGGCTGGTAGCCGAGTGGCGGGTCGTTCCGGCCGTCCTGATCCGACCACGTCAGTTCGCTCTCCTGAGGGGCCTGAATCCAGATACCGTCGTAGCCGCGGTCGGCGACCTTCCAGAGGTTGTCAGTGATAGTCGGCCAAGTTTCGTGGAAGTACTGGAAGAACGCTCGTTCCCCTGCAGCCGACACCGTCGAGGCCGACCCGAGACCGGCGAGTGCCAACCCGGTCGTCGCTGCTCCACGAACGACGTTCCGCCTGCTGATCGTCAGTGATTCCTGTTCACGTTCGCCGTGAGTGTCTTTCTCAGACATGCAAGTACGAGGTACTATTACACCCAAAATATGTATTTTGTAAGTTTGGATTACAATTAACGGCTATTTGGAAAGGAGTATCGGCGACCTCACCATGTAGATTCGAGGAGAGCGTGTAAGCCGTGATCGAGCAGGATAGAAACCGGAACCTGTCGTCCTAGCGCTGATCAAATCGGAGAGTATCCACCGTGGTTTCTTTACCACCGGCCGACACCCTCCGGTATGGACGAGATCTCACTCGGCGTCCCGGAACCGGTACTCGAGCGACTGCCAGACGACAGCGGCGACGCGGCGATAGACATGCAACAGGCCGTCGCCGGTTGGGAGAGTCGACTGAATCGCGCCATCGAGGAAGCCGACGACGACGCGGAAGCCGCCGGCCACGTCCTCGACGCGATCGAACACTTCGAGGATCGTCTCGAGACCTACGACGCGTTCGTCCCCGAACTGCGGGCGTGGGGGCAGTCGCCGATTTACGCCATTGCGTGGCGAACGCTCTATGCGGACGTAATCGCACAGCTGTACGAACACGACGACCTGGCGACGTACCTCGACCGGGAGCGAAATTCCCGGCTGGTCCAGGACGGGATTCGTCTTCGGGATCTGTAGTTCTGGCAGCCGATCGTACTCTCTTCCGTTCGAAACAGTCGGTTGCGAATGCAGACGCAACGATTTTCTTCGTATCTACGGTAGAGAGGGGCGTGAACGCGAGGGACGAGGACGGCGCTGACCTGGACGCGACGACGCGACTTCGCCGGCGTGTGCTCCCGACACTGCACCGAATCAAAGAGCCGCTGGGCGGGTTCGCCACGTGTACCCAGCACCCGTCTGAGTACGTCGGAACCATCGAACGTGACCTGCGAGCGTTTCGGCCGGACCTCGAGGCGATGGCGTTTGCACCCGAACCGATCGCCTCGTTGAAGGTCCACGAGGACGGCCGCTTCTCGGCTGGAAGCTGGGTACGGCGGCGGTCGCCGCTGGCCGACTGGCAGCTACACGTGACGCTGTTT
This sequence comes from Saliphagus sp. GCM10025334, assembly GCF_042663485.1. NCBI lineage: Archaea > Methanobacteriati > Methanobacteriota > Halobacteria > Halobacteriales > Natrialbaceae > Saliphagus > Saliphagus sp. GCM10025334. The sequence goes on from NZ_JBHTAF010000002.1 coordinate 60,933, forward strand.
CAGGACGGACGAGACGCCGTCGAGGTGTTCGCCCACCGGGAGTACTCCTGGCTTCGCCACCCCTACAAGCACTACGTCGGTGACGGCTGGGATACGTCGAGCGGCGTCGAACGGATGCGGTCGCTGTTGCGGGGTCACGGGATCGAGTTCGTCGTGGACTAGACGAGGCCAGCGGGGCGGTTCACGCCTCGAGACCTTTCGTCCCGTACCGTGCCTCGAGACGTCCGTTGTGGGTCTCGAGACGAACCGAGAACGTATCGACAACGCAACCTATTCGGCCCCCGCGTTCGAACCACGACCTATGACCCGGACGGAGACGGTCGCCGCCTTCACAGACCTCTACCTCCCCACGGTCAACGGTGTCACCTACACGATCCAGCTCTGGCGCGAGCGCTGGCGCCAGCAACGGACGGCGATGCCCATCGTCTACCCGGAGATGGACGGCTACGAGGCGGGCCCCGGCGAACACCCGATCCGAAGCGTTCGCGCGCCGCTGTACCCGCAGTATCGCCTCGGGCTTCCCTCGATTCCGGACGACCTGGAGACGCCGGAGGTCGTCCACGTCCACACGCCGTTCACCATCGGCTTCGCCGGGATTCGCTTCGCTCGCAAGCGCGACGTACCCGTCGTCGCCTCCTACCACACCCTCCTCGACGACCGGGCCAGCCAGCACGTCTCTGGCAACGTCCTCGACGGCGTCAAGCGGACCTGCCGGCTCTACGAACGCACGTTCTTCGAGCGCGTCGACCACGTCACCGCGCCGACCTCCTTCGCCCGCGATCACTTGCTCGAGACCGTCGAGGCCGACGTCGACGTGACGGTGGTCTCGAACGGCATCGACACCGACTTCTTCCGCCCCGTCGATCCGACCTCGTTTCGCTCCCGGTACGACCTCCCCGACGACCGCCCGCTACTCGGCTACACCGGGCGCCACGGCGAGGAGAAGAACCTCGAGGAGGCGATCGACGCCGTGGACGGAACGCGGATGACACTCGTCCTCGGCGGCGACGGACCCGCTCGCGAAGCCCTCGAGGAACGTGCGGCCGAGGTGAACGCCGACGTCAGGTTCCTCGGCTTCCTCGAGCGCGAGGAGTTGCCGGCGTTTTACGCCGCGCTCGACGTGTTCATCTTCCCGAGTCCGGTCGAGACCCAGGGGCTCGTGGCGCTCGAGGCGACCGCCTGCGGGACGCCCGTCGTCGCCGTCGACGAGGGGGCGCTGACCGATTCGGTGATCCAAGGTGAAACCGGCTACCGCTACCGGCGCGGATCGATCGGGGACCTCCAGTGGGCGATCACGCGCTGTCTCGACGAACACGACCGCCTGGCCGATCTCTGTCGCCGTCGCCGGGCGATGCTCTCTGTCGACCACTCCATCGAGCAGTTATCGGAGATTTACGATGGGCTCGTCTGAGCGGGCTCGGGAGCGGCCCCAGGAGCGGTCTCGGGGAAGCGTACAGCACCCGACTCGAGACCAATTTTCAGCAGGCCCGACTGCGGGCACTTAAGTCTCGTCGCGTCAATTCGAGCGCATGGAACTCGATCTTCGATTTTTCGCCACGTTTCGCGAAGCCGTCGGCCAGAAGGATCTCTCGAGGACGGTCGAGGACGGCGCGACCGTCGGCGACGTGCTCGAAGCGCTGGAAGCAGAGTACCAGGGCCTCGAGGGAGAACTGCTCCAGGACGGCGCGATTCGGCCGCAACTGAGCGTGTTGAAAAACGGCCGGGACGTGGTCCACATGGCGGGCGTCGACACTGACCTGGAGGAGGGCGATCGGCTCTCGGTGTTTCCACCCGTCGCGGGCGGCTGATTCGCTCGAAAGGGTAAGTCGAGAGTTGGCGGACACCCTGCCGCCGAACGCACGTTTATGGGCACTCTCCACGAAACTGATTCAATGACCACGCGCGTCGAACGGTCCTTCCGGGGAATCTCCGAGCGACTCACCGTCCGCTACCTCGAGAACCTGGGCGGCGAGCGGGTAGCAGACGACGTCGTCGAGGGAGACGGTTGGCGAGCCCAGTTCGACGCCGAGACGATCGGCGTCGGGCCGACGTTGACGCTGACCGAGGTGACCGTCGTCTTCGACGGCGAGGAGGACGTTCTCGAGGAACTCGTTCCCGCGTTCGCCCAGAAGGCGATGCGGGCTGGAGGGTGAGATTGGCGATGACGGTCGCCGGCGAGCCGATCGAGGGTCAGATCCTCCTGCTCGCGGCGGCGAAAGCGAGCGTCCCGCCGTCACAGCTTCCGGATCTCGTGGAACGGGTTCAACACTACCTCGCGGCCAATCTCGACCGATATCGTCGATCGGCGGAGTGCCCCTACGAGGACGACGACCGGATCGTATTACTGTTCGAAACCGGGTTCTGGGAGCAGACCGGGTCGACGCTCGCACTCGAGGAGCGCGAGTGGGACGCCGTCTCGCGCGCACACGCCGAACAGTTTCGTCGGATCGGGCGCCGCCGCGACCGCGAGGACGAGTTCGAGACGGCACTGGAGATTCGCGAGCCGGTCTGTATCGGCCGCCCAGCCGCTACCGAACGAAATAGGTCTGGCTGACAGCAGGTCGAACGAGCACCGAACGAGTACCGAATACGCTCGGATACACGCCCGGATACGCGCTAGAAGGATTCGCTCGAGCCCGGTTTTAGCTCGAGCCTGGATTCTTCCGGGCGAGTTCGGCGCCACAGATCGGGCAACGGTCTTTCTGTTCGTCGTACTCCCGTCCACAGCCCTGGCACTGGAAGGTCCACTCGCGCTCCTCCTCGATGCCCTCGCGCGCGATCGGTTCGACGGTGACGGTCAGGCGCTCGGCGACGTTTTGCATCGCGTAGTCGTCGGTCACGAGCACGGCGTCGAGTTCGAACGCGGCGGCCACGAGGCGAACGTCGGTGTCCGAGAGCACCTCGAGATCGCCAGACTCCTTCGCGGCCCGGCGAACCTTCTCGGTGGTGTCGCCGTTGGGAATGTGAACGTGCATGCCCGACCCCTCCATGGCGTCGTAGCGGTAGACGCTCTCGCCCTCGAGTTCCTCGCGGACGAGCGGAATCGTGGCTGTCTGTTCGGTGGTGTGAAAGTCGTGAATAAAGGCCGACGAATCGAGAATGTACATACCGTTAGCGTTGGACGACGATGTAGTCTTTCACCGCCTGCACGCGGCTGACGGGGATGAGAAAGCGGCCGGCGTCGTTTCGATCGAAGTCGACCGATCGAGACGGCAGTTGCTCGTCGGGGTCGACCACGAGGTCGTGGAGTTTGCCCGAGTTGATGTCCATCGTGATGTTGTAGAGCAGTCCCAGTTCAGTCCCATCAGAACCCATGACGGACTTCCCCGAGAGATTCTCGGCGAGTATCTCGCTCATACCCCCTCGTACTGACTAGTGACTATTAAAGACATGGGAGCCGTCAGACGGACGTCGCCCCTCGAGCAGACGGAGCCTCGAGCGTGCTGTCGAACAGACGGGCCTCGAGAATGCTAGAACGAGTGCGTGCTCGAATGACGTGTCTCAGAGTCCCGGGGCTCGAGTGGGGTGACGGCCGCGAACAGAGTGGTGGGGAGCTCGTCGGGTCACTCCGTCAGCGGAAGGAAGATACCGAACACGAACGGCGAGAAGAACCCGATCAGGAGGCCGACCGTGATCAGACCGTACAGCAGCGTGTTCTCCCAGGCCGGGAGCGTACCGACGTACGTCTGGCCGACGAATTCGCCGCCGATACCGACGACGAACATGCCGAGGCCGAGCAGAAAGCCGCTCTTTGCGAGGGAAGGAAAATCGATGTCTCCGTAACGTCCAATAACGGCGAGACACGACGAAATCGGTTAGCGATTTTCGATTCGTTCAAATCGGCGGTTGGTACACGATCGAGGGTCGGAGAAACCCGAAGACGGGGGAATCAGCCACACGAATCGATCGACGTGCGGAGAAGCCGGTGACGATGGGTTTAACTACCGGGCAGCGGACGATACGGATAAGACCTTCTCGGGTGGTTCACTATGTCGGACACTGACTCGGATACACACGATCCAGCGGCCCTCAGGACCCCGATCGTCGCGGTCCTGGGACACGTCGACCACGGTAAGACCAGTCTCCTCGACAAGATCCGCGGCTCCGCGGTCATCGAGGGCGAAGCAGGGGCGATCACCCAGCACATCGGTGCGACCGCCGTTCCGCTCGAGGTCGTCTCCTCAATCGCCGGCGAACTCGTCGATCCGGACGACTTCGACCTCCCCGGGCTCCTCTTCATCGACACGCCCGGCCACCACTCGTTCACGACGCTTCGCTCTCGCGGGGGCGCGCTCGCGGACATCGCCATCCTCGTCGTCGACGTCAACGACGGCTTCCAGCCCCAGACGCTCGAGGCGCTCGACATTCTCAAGCGCTCCCAGACGCCGTTCATCGTCGCCGCGAACAAGATCGACACCGTCCCCGGCTGGAACGTCCACGAGGACGCCCCGATCACCCAGACCTACGAGTCCCAGTCCGATCGGACCCGCCAGCGACTGGACGAGAGCCTCTACACGATCATCGGTAACCTCTCCGACCACGACTTCTCCGCCGACCTCTACTGGCGCGTCCAGAACTTCCAGCGCAACGTCGGCGTCGTCCCCGTCTCCGCGCTCACCGGCGAGGGCGTCCCCGACTTACTCGCCGTCATGATGGGGCTCTCCCAGCGCTACATGAAAGAGGAGATGGAGATCGACGTCGCCGGCCCCGGCGTCGGCACGGTGCTCGAAGTGAAAGAGGAGAAGGGCTTCGGCACCACGGTCGACACCGTCCTCTACGACGGAACGATCCGCAGCGACGACACCATCGTCGTCGGCGGCCTGAACGATCCCATCGTCACCGAGGTCCGCGCCCTGCTCCAGCCCCGGCCGCTCGCCGAAATTCGGACCGAGAGCCGCTTCGACAACGTCGAGGAGGTCGGCGCGGCCGCCGGGATCAAGGTCGCCGCGCCGGACCTCGAGGACGCGATGGCGGGCGCCCCGGTCCGCGTGATCCGGGACCGCCCCCTCGAGGACGTCATCGCCGAAGTCGAGTCCGAACTCGCCGAAATCGCCGTCGACACCGACGAGGAAGGGGTCGTCGTCAAAGCCGACACCCTGGGCAGCCTCGAGGCGATGGCCGACGCCCTCGGCGAAGCCGAGATTCCGATCGTCCGGGCCGAAGTCGGCGACGTCGCGCCGCGGGACATCTCGGTCGCCTCGACCGCGGACGACGCGAAACAGCGCGCCGTCCTCGGGTTCAGCGTCGACGTCCTCGCCGACGCCAAGCGCCGGGCCGAAATCGACGACGTGGAGTTGTTCACCGACGACGTGATCTACCAGCTCGTCGAGGGCTACACCGAACACGTCGAGGAGATCGAGCGCGCCCAGCAAGACACCATCCTCGACAACATCACCCGCCCGTCCCGGTTCCGCGTGCTCGAGGACCACGTCTTCCGCCAGAACGATCCCGCCGTCGTCGGCGTCGAGATCTACTCCGGGACGCTCCAGAACAACTCCTTCGTCGCGAAGTGGGAGGACAACGAACCGACGCGCGTTGGACAGGTCAAGGGCATCCAGGAACAGGGCGAGGACGTCGACGAGGCCCGCGCAGGCGAGCGCGTCTCGGTGGCCATCGACGGGCCGACCATCGGGCGGCAGGTCAAGGAGGGCGACCTCCTGTGGACGGAAGTTCCCGAGAAGCACGCCAAGATTCTCGAACAGGAACTCACCAGCGAGATCCCCGCCGACGAACTCGAGGCGCTGAACATGTACCTCGAGAAACACCGCAAGCGGGATCCGTTCTGGGGCAAGTAGCGACGCCGGTTGGCGGCTCAAGGTGGCCTGGTCCGCCCCGTCGCTGAACGTGGTATCAACTCCTCGGGGTCGGGAGTGAAACCGAGATTCGGTAGCCGGGCGAGAAAACGATGCCCCGTAGCCGGGCGTGACATCGACTGTCACGAAGGGAACGTTTTTTAGGCGCCATCCCCAATCGGAAGTAGCGAGTTCTCATGAACGGAAATACGCCGTACGCGGGGTTGCCGGGAGTTACGCAAGCCGGACAGCGGGCCGCGGCGGACGTTCCCGAACTGTCACTCGAGCAAAAGCGAACGCTCCAACGGACCGTCAGCCAGATCGCCGCCCGGACGCGGGAGTTCCTCCCCGACGAGTACGTCGTCGACGCGGACGTCGCCGACGGCGTCTCCGGCCCGCAGGCGCTCGTGGCCGTCCAGCCACCCATCGGTCACCCGGTCAGCGCTGGATTCACGCCCGACCTCGAAAACACGCCGGAAGACCTCATCAGCGCCGACGACCGCGACGAGGTCGCCCAGGGGCTGGCTGCGAGCGCCGCCTTGCAGGTGAAACAGGCCGTGAACGACGACGTGACGCCGACGGCGCGATAGTCGTCCAATCCGCATTCTGCCGCCCACCCGTCTTTCTGCCCATCGATTGCCCTGAGCGCAGCGAGTCGAACGCCTCGAGTGCAGCGAGTAGATCACTGGACGTCGCGAACCAGCCCCGCCCGCAGGTCGCGACCGAAGTAGTAGCCGATTACGCTCGCGAGGAGGCCAGCGCCCGCACCGATGGCGAGCAGGTACCGACCCGAGTCCGTCGGCAGAAAGATAGCGAAATCGAGGAGGACGCCAAGCGCGCCGATGCCAGCGCCGCCCAGGCAGGTCTCGAGGTAGCGACGTCTCGAGGTGGCCAGGCCGATCACGAACGCCATCGCGAACAGGCCGAGCAGGCGGCCGACGCCGGAAAACGGCAGGACGATACCGCCAGCCACCATGCCGAACCCGAGTGTGAGGAAAACGGCGAGGAGGCTCCTTAGGGAAAAGTACCGCGACGGCGAGAGGCGGGCGCGGATCGAGCCGCCGAACCGTAGGCGCGAGAGCGGGTTCCACGTCCAGTTCCGACTCGAGTCCGTCGTCGATCCCGCCGACGGGCTCGACTCGGTCGCCGCGGTCGACTCGGCGTCGCTGCTCGCATCGGCCCCACCCTCGAGGAGTCGGTCGGTCTCGGCCAGCAGGTCGTCGGTGGTTGGACCTGGCCCGCTCGACCCGTCCGCCGGCACCGAACCGGTCGATCCGGACGACCGCGTTTCGGCGTCGTCCATCGATACCTCGTCGGAACGCTCGCTCATATCGTCCTCGAGGGGCGACAGCGGGATAGTTCCTTCGCTGACACGAGGTCGAGGTGCCAGTAGCGTGTGCAGAACGCGCCAAAACAAAAAAGCGGGAGACTAAGTATGATCCGCCCCGAATCGGGGGTATGAGCCTGGGACAGCGGGTCTCGAGCGACCACCAGCTCACCCGACTGCTACAGATCGGGATCGTCCTGGAAGAGGTCGTCGAGTCGCGTGCCGCCCACCACCTCGAGTCGTTGCCCGAGGCCGAACGCGAGGCCATCGACGACGAGGTGCGAGTGTTACTCGCCGAGGCGGCCGAGGAGTCAGCCGAGCACCGCCAGCGCCTCGAGGCGCTCGTCGACGAACTCGAGGCCGAGACGGTCTCCTACGAGGAGATCAACACGCTGGTCGACGCCCGCTACGGGCCGCCCGAGGACACCGACGGCGTCCTCTACGATCAGCTGTGTAACGAGGAGACAGCCTACAAGTTCTACGACGACCTCATCGCGGCAATCGAGGCCTCCGAGACAGACTTCAGCGTCGACCGCGACCGCGTCCTCGACACCCTCGAGGCGATCCGCGCAGAGGAGACCGAGGGCGTCGAAGCGGTCACGGAGATTATGGAGCGACGAGCATGAGCGGGGAGCCGAACGGAACGCGCACATTTCACACATCGTGCGGATCGCGGACATCCCGTACGTCACACACGATGCGGACGCGAGGTGGCAATCGATGAACACGGCAGATCAATACCTGAAGGCGGTCTACCTGGCACAGCGTCTCGAAGACGGCCCGGCCTCCACCGGCACCCTCGCGGAGTTACTCGAGGTCAGCCCGGCGAGCGTCAACGAGATGATCGGGAAACTCGAGGAACGAGAACTCGTCGAACACGAGAAGTACAAGGGAGCGACGCTCACCGACGAAGGACTCGAGCGCGCGCACAACGCCCTCCAGACGTACTGTATTATCGAGCGATTTCTCACGAACGTCCTCGAGGTCGAGGAGTTCCGCGAGGAGGCCCGCGCCCTCGAGAGCGTCATCGACGAGACCGTTGCGGACCGACTGGACACAATCATCGACCGCCGAGAGGAGTGTCCGGACTGTTTCGACGCCGAGGAGGACTGCTGTGCCTACCTCGAGGCGGGGTCGCTCGCGGAGTGACGGCGTGTTGGCGTGGCGGCATGGCGACGTGTTGGCATCGGTCGCGGACGGTACGGGAGTTTATATAAGATCGGGCGGCCAGACCCGGCGTGCGCTGTCCGACCTGTGAGAAGTCCCTGCAGACGGAGCGGGGAATGCGACAACACCACACGAAAGTCCACGGAGAGCCACTGCCGAACCGGACATGTAAGGGCTGTGGCCTCGAGTTCTACGACCCGAAGTCGAGACGAGTCTACTGCGACGACTGCAATCCGAACGGCGGCTCGAACAACGGCAACTGGAAGGACGCCAGGGAGGAGGCGTCGTGCGTGCGTTGTGACGAGACGTTCGAGTACTATCCCTCGAACAAGGAGGGTGTGTACTGTCCGCCGTGCGTCGCCGACGCCAACGGCCTGCTCCCGGACAATCCGTCGACGCCCAGTAAACGGGTGTCGACCACGTGTGCGAGCTGTGACGCTAACCTCGAGGTCTATCCGTCCCGTGGTCGAGGCGAACGAGCGCGGCGTGTTCTGTGATCGGACGTGTTATGGAAACTGGCTCTCGGAGACAGTCGTCGGCGAGAACCACCACCAGTGGGCTGGTGGCCCGATATCGTACGGCGAGCGTGGTGGAAAATACGCCGGCGAGCGCTCGAGCGAGACGAGTATCGGTGTCAGTCGTGTGGCCGTGGACGTCAGGAAATCGGACGAAATCCCGACGTCCATCACGTCATCCCCGTCCGAACGTTCGACGATCTCGAAGACGCCCACACGCTGGACAACGTCGTTTCACTCAGTCGTCGCTGTCATCGACTGGCAGAGGAGGGGTCGATCGCTGTTTCACCTGACGGAAAAAGGTAACACTATTACTTTTCGACCGACTACGACTGGATACCCACTGTCAAGCTGACGGCTGACTGTGGAGACGCGTACAGTCCCGTGGTGTAGTGGCCAATCATAATGGCCTTTGGACGCAATCGGAACCCACCTATTGCGGGAGACAGCCATTGACGGCGGTTCGAATCCGCCCGGGACTATGACAAATATCTTATATCAATTCTTCGAGCCAGGCACCACGCTCGAGAACGAACCGTAACGACTGTAGCCCCGTCCCTACCACATCCAACATGACCAGGTGGCTCCAGAGCGGGCGGCGACGCGATATCTGTTTTCTCCTCGCAAAACTGGAATCGGCGCGCGGCCAGGAACTCAAGTCGGCCCTCGAGTCCCACTACGACGAGCGCCTCGAGCCGAAGGCGTTCTACGGCTCCCTGTCGGCACTCGTCGACGCGGGGTTCGTCGAGAAGGACGTCGAGGGACTCCACGACGTCTATCGCCTGACCGACGCCGGCGAGGCTCGCGTGCGCGAACACGGGTCGTGGGTGCGGGCGTGTCTCGAGGGCGAAAACGGGAACGACGGTTCCGAATAACGCGACTTACTCGAGGAGTCGGTCCCCGATCGTATTTCGCAGAATCTCGCTCGTGCCCTCGTAGATCTCGTTGAGTTTGGCGTCGCGGTAGAAGCGCTCGGCGGGGAAGTCCTTGGTGTAGCCGTAGCCGCCGTGGATCTGGATGCCCTCGTTGGCGACTTCGCGGGAGACCTCGCTGGCGTAGAGTTTCGCCTGGGCGGCCTCGGTGATATAGTCCTCGCCGCGGATCTTGTTGTCGGCGGCTCTGTGCATCAGCAGTTTTGCGGCCTGAATCTTCGTGTCCATGTCCGCGAGTTTATGCTTGATCGCCTGGAACTCGCCGATGGGCTGGCCGAACTGTTCGCGCTCGCCGGCGTACGATCGAGCTTCTTCGAAGGCGGCGCGGGCGATGCCGACGCCGCGGGCCGCGATGGTGATGCGGCCGCCGTTGAGCGTCTTGAGCGCCTGGACGAAGCCGTCACCCTCCTCGCCGAGTCGGCGGTCGGCGGGGATCCGGAGGTCGTCGAACCGGAGTTCGGCGGTGGGACAGCCCTTGTCGCCGAGTTTCTCCTCGGTGCCCTCGACGTAGAAGCCGTCGTCCTCCTCGGGACGCACGACGAACGAGGAGATGCCGCGGTTGCCGGCGTCGGGATCAGTCTTCGCAAAGAGGGTGACGGTGTCGGCGACGGATCCGTTCGAAATCCAGAGCTTGCCGCCGTTGATGACGTATTCGTCTCCGTCCCGTTCGGCCGTCGTCGTCATCGAGGGGACGTCACTGCCGGCCCCGGCTTCGGAGAGAGCGAACGCGCCGACGTCTTTCCCCTCGGCGAGCGGAGTCAGGTACGTCTCCTTCTGGGACTCGTCGCCGAACTCGTAGAGCATGTTCCCCGCCAACGAGATGTGCGCGGCGACGACGGTTCCCAGTCCGCCCGACCCCCGGGAAATCTCCTCGATTCCGATCGCGTAAGAGTGGTAGTCGAGGCCGGCGCCGCCGTACTCCTCGGGGAACGGCATCCCCATCAGGCCCAGGTCGGCCATCTGATCGACGAGATCCTGCGGGAACTCGTCTTCGTGGTCGATCTCGCTCGCGACGGGCACGATCTCCTCGTCGACGAACTCCGCGACCATGTCCCGAATCTGTGCCTGCTCCGGCGAGAGGCTGAAGTCCATGATCGATCCATCGAGCGGCCGCCGCTTTATTGTTGTTGTACGCTCGTCCCGTTGACTCGCGTGTATTCGACCGTCGATCGAGACCCATTGCGTCGGGCTCGATGAGGCTGAATCGGACGGTTCGGTTCGCATATCTTCAGGATCGTCCGCGACCGGGGTGTTTTTCCGGAACGACGACCAATAAGGGGCCTAGATGACTACGGGCCACTCCCCTCCAGCCGCCGAATCCGACATCGAGTGGTGCTACGACGCCGTCCATGGCGTTTCGCGCACCTTCTCGATCACCATCGACCGACTCGAGGAGCCGATGGCGCGTCACATCTGCCTGGGGTACCTCCTGTGTCGAATCGCCGATACGATCGAGGACGCCGGTCACATACCACCGGCCGAGCAGACTGCCCTGCTCGAGGCGTTCGATCGGGTGCTCGATCCGGACGCCGACACGACGGCCGAAGACTTCCGCGAGGCCGTCCAACCCTGGATCCCGGAGGACCGGTCGAACGACTGGGACGTCGTCGCGCACGCCCCGCGAGTCGTCCGGACGTTCGAATCATTCGAGGACGAACCTCGCGAGATCATGCGCGAACCGGTCAGGGAACTCGTCGACGGGATGGCGATGTTCACCAGCCGGTACGCCGACGAGGGCGGTCTCCGTCTCCAGACGCTCGAGGAACTCGAGGAGTACTGCTGGTACGCCGCCGGGACCGTCGGGACGCTCATCACGGGACTCGTCGCCCGCGGCACCTCGCCCGAGCGCGCCGAGGTGCTCCGGGACAACGCCCGATCGTTCGCCCTGCTCTTGCAGCTGGTCAACATCGCGAAGGACGTCGAGACCGATTACCACGAGGAGAACAACGTCTACCTGCCGGCCGAGTGGCTCGCAGAAGAGGACGTCGCAGTCGAACGCGTCACCGACGAGGCCCACCACGGCGGCGTCACGAACGTCATCCGTCGGGTGACCGGGCGGGCGGAGGGATACCTCGACGGCGCCCAGCGCTACCTCGAGGTGGTGCCCGAACGCCACGGGAACACGCTGTCGGCGTGGGCGATTCCGTACCTCCTGGCCGTGGGCACCCTGCGGGAACTCCGCGAACGACCCGAGGACGTCGTCCGTGAGGGGAACGTCAAGATCTCGCGCGCGGAGGTCTTCGCCGTGATGCAACGGTTCGAACAGGACCTCTCGAGGTCGGCGCTCGAGGAGTTGCGACGTGAGATATCCGAGAAGCCGCTTCACCAGTAGCGGGGCCGCGTCTATCGGCAATGGGGCGGTGTCTGCCGGTAGCGGATTCGAGTCTCCCGGTAGCGGATTCGCGAGGAGTCGAGAAAGAGGAGCTGTTCGACGGACCGTACGTTACTACAGAAATTATAGAATATTGCCATCAATAGTATAGTATTGAATCGGCGCGAGCACCTCGAGCGGCAGAAATCGTCGGTGATGAGTCAAGGTACCTCGAACGCCGGGGAAACGCAGGTGAAAATGCAGCGCAGCCGTTACGCGAGCGCGAAGACGTCGGCCTCGAGCCGACGGTCGGGAGTCACGGTGATCGTCACGTGGGCCTCCGTGACGCCCCAGCCGTCCTCGAGCTGGTCGGCGATCGCCTCGCTCGAGAGGCGGAGCGACTCCTCGTCCAGCTGGGCGCGAATGCCGTAGGGACGGGCGGTCTCGTGCCACGGGCCGCGGACAGCCTGGCGGTCGCGGCCGCTCTCGTGGCCGGCGGGGTCGAGCCAGCGGGTGGTCTCGCGGGCGGTCTCGAGGTCGGTGTCGACGGCGATCTCGACCGTGGCACGCTCGCTCGAGTCGTTCGCGACGTGGAGGGAGGCGATCCGAAAGGTGTCGGGGTCGGAACGCTGGCCCCAGGCGACGGCGGCGGTGAGGGACGTGCCGAGACCGCCGAGTCCGAGACCGAGGACTGTCCGGCGAGTGTACGTTGGAGTGGAGGGCATCGGCTACCAGATAGTTCAACGGCGTTACTCATATACCTGTTGACTCGCTAAGAGGTGTGCGAGTGCTAGTCGTACTCGTAGAAGCCCCGTCCGGTCTTTTTGCCGAGGTCGCCTGCTTCGACCTTGCGCTTGAGGAGGTACGCAGGCTTGTACCGGTCTCCGAGTTCCTCGTACATGGTCTCGGAGGCGTGCAGGCAGACGTCGAGGCCGATGTGATCGGCCAGTTTCAGCGGTCCCATCGGGACGTTCGTCCCCAGTTCCATCCCCGCGTCGATGTCCTCCTTGCTCGCGACGCCCTCGTCGTAGGCCCTGATCCCCTCGTTGAGCCAGGGCATCAGGATACGGTTCGTGACGAAGCCGGGCTTGTCGTCCGATTCCCAGGTCGTCTTTCCGAGGGCCTCCGCGATTTCGTGCGCCAGGTCGGTAACGGCGGCGGTCGTCTTCTCCCCGACGACGATTTCGACGCCTTCCATGATCGGCACGGGGTTCATGAAGTGCAGGCCGACGACGCGTTCGGGGTGCTCGAGTGGCGCTGCGATCGACGTGATCGAGAGCGTGCTCGTGTTGGTCGCGAGCACGACGTCCTCGTCGCAGTGGGTCTCGAGATCACGGAAGATGTCCCGCTTGATATCCATATTTTCGACGGCAGCTTCGACGACCAGGTCGCAGTCGGCGAGGTCCGCGAGGTCGGTCGTCCCGGCGATTCGCGCCCGAATCGTTTCGGGGTCGTTGGGTAGTGCGTCCTTCCCGTCGAGGCGCTCGAGGCTGTCGGCAATCGCGTCGAATCCGCCCTCGACGTACTCGGATTCGATGTCGCGCATGACCACGTCGTAGCCGGTCGTGGCGGCGACCTGGGCGATGCCGCTCCCCATCGTCCCCGCGCCGACGACGCCGATTCGCTCGATGTCCTGGCGTACCATGGCGGGCAATACTTGCGATTCGCTGGTAAGTGTAGCGATACGTCGGAACGCCGTTCGATCGCCGTCGGTGCCCGCAATTTCGACCGACGAAGGCGGCGTCAGACGTCACCACTGCTGGCGATTTTCTCGAGGGGAAGGTTCAAGTTACGGGCGTGTGAGATACGGATAGTTCCGGTGAATCGCGTGAGCAAGGAAAACGTGGCCGAAACGAGAGACGGCTCCGCACGGATCCTCGAGCCGGGCCACCGCGAGGCCCTCGAGGACGCGGGTATCGAACCGGCAATCGTTTCCAGAGAGCATTGCTCCTATCGGATGCTACTCGACGCCGGCCTCGACGAGGACGTCGCCGACGCGCTCCGCCGACAGTTCTCCCTGCCGTGGTCGTTCGAGACCGACGGCGACCTCGACCGGCGCTCGAGCGAGGTTCGCGGCCTGGGAGAGGCCGAACGCGCCTGGGTCGCCGCGAGCGCCGACGAGGGCTGGCAGGCGTTCGAGCCCGTCTCCTCGAGCGGGACCGAAATCGGGGCCGAGGACGCGTCCGACCGCTCCTGGCCCCGACCCACGCCGGTGACGGCGGTCACCGGTGTCAGTCCCGAAAACGCCGCGAGGCTGGCCGAGGCGGGGATCAACTCCGCGGAACGACTGGCGACGATTCACGCGACCGAAGTCGCGAAGGTCCTCGAGTTGAGCGTCCTCCACGTCCGAACGTGGCGTCACAACGCCCGCGAGTTAGTCGATTGAGCGAGTCACTCGAAGTTGGAGTTGAGCGAGGCACTCGAGCCTTCCACTTCGAGACCAGCGAGCACGCTCCAAACACGCATCAATAATCAGATAGATACTCGAGCGTGAAGTTCGGACCGAGACGGCGACCAGCGAGTGTGGCTCGAGGAACCTCGAATTTACTACTCGAGAAAGTATTTTTCAGTTGAGAGGACCGCCAACGATATATGGGTCGATGGTGGAGTTGCAGGCAGATGCGACCCATCGACGACTCACCGATCGTTCGCGACGGAAACGCCTGCATTCTCGCGATGGACCACGGCCTCGAGCACGGGCCGGTCGACTTCGAGGAGGTGCCCGAGAAGCTCGACCCCGCGACCGTGTTCGAGACGGCGACCCACGACGCGGTGACGTGCATCGCCGTCCAGAAGGGAATCGCCGAGGGCTACTACCCGAGCTACGAGGACGACGTCAACCTCCTGGTGAAACTCAACGGTACGTCGAACCTCTGGATGGGCGAACCGGACTCCTCGCTCAACTGTTCGGTGGAGTACGCTGCCGAAATCGGGGCCGACGCGGTCGGGTTCACCCTCTACGGCGGGTCGAACAACGAAGTCGAGATGGCCGAGGAGTTCCGCGAGATCCACGAGGCCGCCCGCGAGTACGACCTCCCCGTCGTCATGTGGTCGTACCCGCGCGGCCAGGGGCTGAAAAACGACACGAAACCGGGGACGATCTCCTACGCGACCCGACTAGCTCTCGAGCTGGGCGCCGACATCGCGAAGGTCAAGTACCCCGGTAGCGCCGACGCCATGGAACACGCCGTCCAGTGTGCCGGCGACATGAAGGTCGTCATGAGCGGGGGCTCGAAGACCGACGACCTCGACTTCCTCTCGACGGTCGAGGCCGTGATCGCCGCCGGCGGCAACGGCCTCGCCGTGGGCCGAAACGTCTGGCAGCGCGAGAACCCCGAACGGCTGCTCGACGCCCTCGAGAAGGTCATCTACGAGGGGGAGACGGCCGACGCCGCGCTCGAGGCGTGACGATGGCGACGGCGCTCGACGACGCGGTCGAGCCAGTGAATTCGATCGTGCGGACGGTCGCCCGGTCGGCGACGGAGATCCGCCAGGGCCTCATCGGCCGCCGGAGCAGCGCCGCCGAGGAGAACCCCAGCGGCGAAACCCAGCTCGAGGCGGACGTCTGGGCCGACGACCTCCTCTACGACCGGCTCTCCCGGATCGAGGGGGTCGCCCAGTACGCGAGCGAGGAGCGCGAGGAGGTGCTCGACTGCGGTGACGACGTCGACCTGGACGACGGCGTAGCCGTCGCCCTCGACCCGCTCGACGGCTCCTCGAACCTGAAGTCGAACAACACGATGGGGACCATCGTCGGGATCTACGACGAGCCCCTCCCGTCTCCAGGCGAGGCCCTCCTGGGCGCGTGTTACGTCCTCTACGGACCGATCACCACGATGGTCGTCGCCACCGAGGACGGCGTCTCGGAGTACGAACTCGGCGGTGGCGAGGCGACGGTCGTCCAGGCCGACGTGACCCTCCCCGACGATCCGGTCGTCTACGGCGTCGGCGGGCGCGTCCCCGACTGGCCGCCCGCGATCGAAGCCTACGTGAGCCGCCTCGAGAGCGAACTCAAACTCCGGTACGGCGGCGCGATGATCGGCGACGTCAACCAGGTGTTGACCTACGGCGGCCTCTTCGCGTACCCGACCCTCGAGTCGAGTCCCGAGGGGAAACTGCGCGTCCAGTTCGAGGGCAACCCCATCGGGTACATCCTCGAGCAAGCAGGGGGTCGCTCGAGCGACGGCCACGGCTCCCTGCTCGCCGTCGAGCCGACCGAACTTCACCAGCGGACGCCGCTGTACGTCGGGAACGAGGCGTACGTCGATCTGATCGAGGACGTCCTCGCGGACGCGTAGCTCGTCAGCGGCGAGTGGATCCCGGCTCCGTTGGCGGTCGGAGAAACCCGACACCCCTTTACTCGAGCCCCGAAAACGGGGTGGTATGTTCCGTTCACTCCGTGCGGAGGTCGAGGCCGCCCTCGAGGGGGCGCTCTCTACGCTCGACCTTCCGACCGACGACCTCGGGATCGAAGAGCCACCGGAAGACGTCCCGGCCGTTCTGGCCTCGAGCGTCGCCTTCCGGCTGGCCGGCGAGATGGGGGCGGCCCCGCCACAGGTCGCGGCCCAGCTAGCCGAGGAAATCGACGTCGACGATCTCGAGTACGTCGGCCGGATCGACACCCAGGGGCCCTATCTCAACTTCCTGCCGAGCGACGCCTACTTCGCCCACACTCTCGCGGCGGGCACCGACGAGGCCTACGGCCACCTGCCCGACCGCGACACCTCGGTCGTCGTCGAGCACACCAGCGCCAACCCCACCGGCCCGGTCCACGTCGGCCGCGCCCGCAATCCGATCGTCGGCGACGCCGTCGCGAACGTCCTCGACGCCGCCGGCTACGACGTCGAACGCCACTACTACGTCAACGACGCCGGCCGCCAGATGGCCGTCTTCACCTGGGCCTACGAGACCTTCGACGAGGACGACCTCGATTCCGAGCCCGACCGCGACCGCATCGAGTACGACCTCGTGCGCTACTACCAGAAAGGCAACGCCTACCTCGAGGAGGCCGACGAGGACGCGGTCGAGGCGGCCGAAGCCGAAATCCAGGGGATCCTGCAGGGGCTCGAAGCGGGCGACGAGGAGACCTACGAGCGCGTCCAGACGGTAGTCGATCAGGTGCTCGGCGGAATGAAGCAGTGTCTGGCCCGTCTCCCCGCGACGTTCGACCAGTTCGTCAAGGAGACCCGGTTCATGCGCGACGGAAGCACCCAGGACCTCGCCGACCGCCTCCAGGACACCGAGTACGCCGTCCTGGAGGAGGGGGCCTGGCAACTCGACCTCGAGGAGTGGGGCATCGAGAAGAAACTCGTCTTCATGCGTTCGGACGGCACCTCGCTGTACACGACCCGCGACCTCGCCCATCACGAGTGGAAGTTCGACAACTACGACCGCGCCGTGACGGTTCTCGGGGAGGATCACAAACTCCAGGCGAATCAGCTTGAGGCGGCCCTAGAACTGCTCGGCAACGACACGGACGCGCTGGACTCGATTCACTTCTCGTGGGTCAACCTTCCCGGCGGTGAGGGGATGTCGACCCGCCGCGGGACGGGAGTCATGCTCGACGATTTGCTCGACGAAGCCGTCAATCGCGCCCGTGAAGAGGTCGAGAGCCGCCTGGACGACCGCATTCGCGACGACGACCTCGACGAGGACGACGTCGAGCGCATCGCCCACCAGGTCGGCATCGGCGCGGTCCGCTACGACATCGTCTCCAAACAGCCGACGAAGGGGATTACCTTCGAGTGGGACCAGGCGCTCGACTTCGAGGCGCAGTCAGCCCCCTACGTGCAATACGTCCACGCGCGCTGTTGTGGGATCCTGGACGAGGCCGGTGTCGGCGTCGGTGGCGAGTTCGAAACTGACGTGGACGCCGACCTGCTCACCACGGACGCCGAACGCGACCTCCTCGAGACCATCGCTCGCTTCCCGGCCGTCGTCGAGGAAGCCGCCGACGACCTCGAGCCCCACCAGGTGGCGACTTTCACCCGCGAGTTCGCCGAGGCGTTCAACGCCTTCTACCGCGAGTGTCCGGTGCTCGCCGACGACGTCGAACCCGACGTGCGCGAGGCGCGCCTGGCGCTGGTCGCCGCCTCGAGACACACGATGGCCAATGCGCTGTCCGTGCTCGGGGTCGAGGCACCGGAGTCGATGTGAGTTGGACGCGTACTCCTCAATTAGAGACAGCGTGATTCCGGTCGTTCGGGCGGCGTGATCCCGGTCGCCCGGTCAGAGTGAATTCGTAGCACACGACGGCGACGTTGAAGTACGTAGTCCGCGAGTGACGCGTATGCCCGGAGCCGTATTCCTCGAGGGAGAGCACGTCGAACTGCGAACCGTCGAACTCGAGGACGCAAAATTCTTACAGGGACTGATCAACGACCCGGCCGTCCGGACGAGCCTGTTCGCCCACCGTCCCATCGCCGGCCACCAGGAGCGCGAGTGGATCGAATCGATTGGCGAAGACGACGCGGTCAAGCTCCTGATCTGCGTGGACGGCGAGGCCGTCGGCATCGTCACCCTCGAACCGCCGAACGACGTCTGGGGCTGTGCCGAAATCGCGTACATGGTCGCCCCGGCCGAGTGGGGCAACGGCTACGCCACCGACGCGGTCGAGGCCCTCTGCGGGTACGCGTTCACTGAACGACGGCTCAACAAGGTGTACGCGAGCGTCTACGCGACGAACAGGGCCTCGGCGCGCGTGCTCGAGAAGGCGGGGTTCCAGAAGGAAGGCGAGTTGCGCCGAGAGGCGTTCGTCGAGGGTGAGTACGTGGACCTCCTTCGGTACGGGTTGCTGGCGGAGGAGTGGACGGACGGCAGGTAAGGTCGGAAAAACGGATCAGGCTCGAGCCAGGTCCTCGAACGCCGCCGCCGACGTCCTGGTCCCCTTCGCGATCAACACGTCGCCCGCCTGGAGGCTCGCGTCGGCGTCCCCGACCAGCAACCAGCCGTCCTCGGGCCGGCGGATGGCGATGATCGACATGGTCGACTCAGTGTCGGGCATCCCGTCGACGATCGACTGGCCGTCGAGCTGGCTCCCCGGCTCGACCTCGAGGCGGGTGATGATTTCGTCGCTCTCCTCGACGGCCATCTGTACGACCGGGTGGACGTCGATCTCGCGAAAGACGCCCTCGGTGATGTCGACGGCGGCGTCGCTGATGACCTCCGTCGCCTTGCTCAGGTGGATCAGCCCGCGCAGTCGCACCGGATCCGACGCGTCGGCGGCCGCCCGCAGCGCCCACGCCTCGAACCGCGACTCGAGCGCGTCGACCTCGACCTCGAGGTTCTGGACCTCCTCGGCCAGCCCGTCGCTGTCGAAGAGGACGCTGCTGTAGGCCAGGTCGACGGCCAGCTCCGAGAGGTTCTTCATGTGGACGATGGCGTCGACGGCCCGCTCGAGGTCGGGCAGGTCGGGCGTCGCGGCGACCGGGGGCTCGTGGGGCGTGCCGGTCATGGCCTCACAGACCTCCTCGATTCCGGCGTCGGGACCGCGCATGAACGCAACGTCAGCGGCTTCGACCGTCGTCTGGGGACCGGGGTTGAGAATCCACTTGTCGCCACGCCGGAGCGCGATGATCCGGACGCCCGTCTCGGACTCGAGGTTGATGTTTTCGAGGGTTCGCCCGGCGTAGGCCGAGTCGTCGTCGACGACCTCGCGGACGAGCGTCTCGACGGCCTCGGGGAGCGCCGCGCGCATCGCCTCCGGGAGCCCGATGTCCTCGAGGACGACCTTCGCGATGTCGCCGGCGGCGTCGCTGATCTGGTCGGCCGCGGCCACGATGCCGAGCACCGGCGCGAGCTGTTCGGCGTCGTCCGGGTTCCGGGCCGCCATCATGAGACTCATTCGTCCGCGCATCTCGAGGCGGTCCATACGCGACTCGAGGCGCAGGACCTCGCGTGCGAGGTCCTCGTTCCGGTGGAGCACGGCGGAGTACGCGAGGTCGATCAGTAGTTCGGCCGTGTCTTTCATCTCGATCAACACGTCCTTGACGCTGATCGGCTCGTACTCGATGGGCGTCGACGGCGCCTCGTCCGCGAGCGGGTCCATACCCGAACTCACCCACCGCGTGGAAAAAAGCGTTTCCCGCCCGCAGTCGCGGCGGTCGGCTATGACTGAAACGCGATCGATGGCTCGAGCGTCCGAGTGAGTGGTTTCGCCGACTCTCGAGGAACGGATCGAGGCGGTCCGAACGCCACTCGTCGCTCAGTCGTGTCCTATCTATCGGGGTGACTTTCAATGGCAGGCACTGGAAAGCGGTTCGCTATTCGGCCCCGAGGTGGTACGAGAGAACATGCGAGGAAGACAAACGTCCGTCCGATCCGAAGACGAATCGAGGTCCTGGCTCGATCGAGTACGGCGGCGGTCGGCGACGGAGCCACCGGAGGACTCGAGCGGCCGATCCGGCTGGCGGCGGTGGAACTCCATGCGGCCAGGGCAGGACGAGCGAGGAAGCTGGTTCGGTCGCCGGAGTGCGGAATCAGAGACGGTCGACGACGAGTCGGGCAGCTGGCTGAGCCGGGCGCGGGCGAAGTACGGTCTCGGCACCCTGCTCGTCGCCGCCGGGGTCGTCCTCGTTCTCTTCCCGGAGCCCATCACCTCGACGGTAGGCATGATAATGGTCGGGGCCGGAGTCCTCCTCTGGCTCGCCGGCCTGGTCAGGTGAACAGGTCGCTAACCCAAGACTCGCGGGGAACGGCCCTCGAGTGACGTTGCAATCATCAGTTCTTTTCGAACGACGAACGGTGCCTGAAGACTGTCGGTCGGAGAGCGCCGAGCACGAGACAGTCTGTCTTCCGTGGGCACCTCGGCCTCGAGTCGGCTGGAGGCTCGAGGCGACTGACGCTGGAAACGGCCAAAGGCTCGAGTCGGCTCACACATACACGGGAGACGGAAAGTCGACTGTCTCACCGTCACACACATCCGACACGGTTTTTGCCGGGGGGTGGGAATCGACGCCCAATGCTCGACCGGACGATCCTGCGCGAGGACCCCGAGGCGGTCCGCACGGCCCTCGAGAACCGAGGGACCGACGTCGACCTCGAGGCAATCCTGGAGGCCGACGAGGAGTGGCGCGACCTGAAAGCCCGCGGTGACGACCTTCGCCACCAGCGAAACGAGGTGAGTTCGAAAATCGGCGAACTGAAACAGGCCGGCGAGGACGAGGCAGCCGAGAAGGCCATCGAGCGCTCGCAGTCGCTCAAGACCGAGATCGAGGAAGTCGAGAACCGGGCGACCGAACTCGAGGCCGACCTCGAGAAGCGCATGCTCGAGTTACCGCAGATTCCCGACGAGAGCGTCCCAGTCGGCGCGGACGATGGCGAGAACGTCGAGCGCCGCCGGTGGGGGTTCGACGACCTGCGCGACCTGCCCGCGGAGGTGACACCCCACTACGACCTCGGCGAGGATCTGGACGTCATCGACGAAGCCCGAGCAGCGAAGACCACCGGCGCCGGCTTTTACTTCCTCAAGGGCGACGGCGCCCGCCTCGAGCACGCGCTGATCCAGTTCATGCTAGAGATCCACCGCGAGCAGGGATACGTCGACCTCCTGCCGCCGGTCCCGGTCTCGAGCGAATCGATGCGGGGGACGGGCCAGTTCCCCAAGTTCGTCGACGACGCCTACCGACTCGGCGGCAGCAACGAGGACGCGTACGAGGACGAGGACCTCTGGCTCTGCCCGACCGCTGAGGTCTCCGTCACCAACATGTACGCCGACGAGATCCTCCTGAAGGACGACCTGCCGCTGAAACACCAGGCGGTCACCCCCAACTTCCGGCGGGAAGCCGGCGAACACGGCACCGAGACCCGCGGCATCGTTCGCGTTCACCAATTCAACAAGGTCGAGTTGGTCAACTTCGTCGAACCCGAGACGAGTTACGACCGCCTCGAGGCCCTGCTGGGCGAGGCCGAGGAAGTCCTCGAGCGACTGGAACTCCCCTACCGCATCCTGGAACTCTGCACCGGCGACCTGACGTTCGCGAGCGCGAAGACCTACGACATCGAGGTCTGGGCTCCCGGCGACGACATGGACGACGGTCCCGAGGAGGGAGGCCGGTGGCTCGAGGTCTCGAGCGCGTCGAACTTCGAGGACTTCCAGGCCCGTCGTGCCGGTCTGCGCTACCGACCCGAGCGCCACGAGTCGGCCGAATATCTCCATACGCTCAACGCCTCGGGGCTGGCGCTGCCGCGCGTGATGGTGGCGATCCTCGAGTACTACCAGAACGAGGACGGCACCGTCACCGTCCCGGAGGCGCTCCGGCCGTACATGGGTGGCCAGGAGATCATCGAGGGCCACGAGAAAGTGGGCGAGAGCGCGCTGGGCGCGGGCGAACGAGAGTAGAATCGGGTTCGAGGCTTCGTTTTCAACAGGACCGCGAGTCGACGCTCGTCTCGAGCACGTCCAGGTCGTCGTCCAGCCGGACGGTCATCACGTCCTCGCCGGCGGGCATCCGGACCTCGAGTCGATACGGGTCGCGAGCCACGACGCGGGTGAACTCGTCGCTGACACACCACGGGAGCGTCCAGTAGGGTCGCTCGTCGAGGTTGATCCCGCGCTCGCGGTGGAAGGTCACGACCGCGGAGTGATCGAGCAGGCGGAGGCCGGCAGCCGAACAGAGGGTGTGCCCGCACTGGACGCACTCGTGGTCGACGCGAACGTCGACGCCGAGACAGCACGCGCCTTCCTCGACGACGTGCGTTTCCATACGGCCGCTGCACTCCGGACAGACGCCGTCGGCGGCCAGACAGTGGAGGTGACGCACCCGGTTGTCGAACGCCTCAGCGACCTCCTCGTGGGTCCGGTCGGCCAGCCCACCCGGCGGGAACGAGTACTCGCCGTGGCGCTGGCCGCAGTCGGCACACTCGATGGCCAGTCGTTCGTCCTCGTAGACGCCCTGGAGCGGGCCGCCGCAGGTGACGCAACCGCCCTGTACGGGGAACGGCTCGAGGTCGGGGTGTTCGTTGAACGTGCCGGCGATCACAGATCTAACGACCTTCTCGCCGGCGTGTTTGAAGTCGTAGCCCCCTTCTCGCTGGACCACGAACTGGCCCGAGAGCTTCTGGAGATGGTAGTTGAACTGCGCCGAGTCCCGCATGTCGACGGCCCGGCGGAGGTCCGAAAACGACACCGGGCGTTCGTCGGCGGCCCACAGCGCCTCGAGGATCGAGAGGCGCGTCTCGTTGCCGATGAGGGCGAAGGCCTCAGCCGGTCCGAGACAGTCCGTGCACTCGAGGATCGTGGAGTCGCTCGAGACCTCGGGTTTGCTCATATCGGATGATCGACCAGGAACGACTAAAGCGTTCGCTGAATTCGGTTTTTGTAAGTTATCTGATGGTTATCGCCACCGTGCTCGTTGGACCTGCTGTGCCTGCCGTGCTCGTCGTGCCCGTCGCTCCGACCATGCCCACCGCATCTGCCGCGCCTACCACTCCTAGCGCACTCGTCGCTCCCGAATGCACCTCCCTCGAGCAATCGAACCGAACGCGAGCCGCTCGAGCGGTGTCGAGGTATCGGGTCGCGCAATAGCCATCGCTCGAGGCGCAATAGCCATCGCACGACGAGGCGAGGCTGGCAGGGACTGGCGCACGCACCTGCAGAACAGTAGGTTTATCAATCGCAGGGCGGAAGCCCTAGTAGAATTACTTACCGTCTTATGGCAGGAAATGGACAACCGGAGGTGAACATCGGACTCGTCGGCCACGTCGATCACGGCAAGACGACGCTGGTGCAGGCCCTGAGCGGCTCGTGGACCGACCAGCACTCAGAGGAGATGAAACGCGGTATCTCCATCAGGCTGGGCTACGCGGACGCGACGTTCCGTCGCTGTCCCGGGGTCGACGAACCCGAGTGTTTCACCGTCGAAGAGGAGTGTCCGGACGGCTCCGAAAGCGAGCCCGTCCGGACCGTGTCGTTCGTCGACGCCCCGGGGCACGAGACCCTGATGGCGACGATGCTGTCGGGCGCCTCGCTGATGGACGGTGCCGTGCTCGTCGTCTCGGCCTCCGAGCCCGTGCCACAGCCCCAGACCGAAGAGCACCTGATGGCGCTGGACATCATCGGCATCGAGAACATCGTCATCGCCCAGAACAAGGTCGATCTGGTCGACGCCGAAACCGCCCGTGACAACTACCAGCAAATCAAGGACTTCGTCGAGGGGACGGTCGCTGAGGACGCTCCCATCGTCCCCATCTCCGCCGGCCAGGAGGTCAACATCGACTATCTCATCGGCGCGATCGAGGACGAGATTCCGACGCCCGAGCGCGACCCCGACGTCGACCCCCGGATGCACGTCGCCCGGAGCTTCGACATCAACAAACCCGGGACGACCTACGAGAACATCACCGGCGGTGTCCTCGGCGGCAGTCTCGTCGCCGGGCAGCTCGACGTCGGCGACGAACTCGAGGTCCGTCCCGGCCGACAGGTCGAGGAGGGCGGCCAGTCCGAGTACGTCCCGATCGAGACGACGGTCCGCTCGCTGCAGGCGGCCGGACAGTCCGTCGACACGGCGACGCCGGGCGGCCTGCTCGGCGTCGGCACCGGACTGGACCCGTCGCTGACGAAGGGCGACGCCCTCGCGGGCCGCATCGCCGGTCCACCAGGGTCGCTCCCGCCGACCTGGGAGCAGTTCACCATGAGCGTCGACCTGCTCGAGCGCGTCGTCGGCGCCGAGGGGAGCGAGACCATCGACCCGATCAGCACGGGCGAGCCGCTGATGATGACCGTCGGTACCTCGACGACCGTCGGCGCCGTCACCAGCGCTCGCGAGGGCGAGTGCGAGGTCAACCTCCAGCGCCCCGTCTGTGCCGAACCCGGCGCGAAAATCGCCATCAATCGCCGGATCGGCGCTCGCTGGCGCCTGATCGGCCTCGGCACGCTCCAGGAATAGTCCGGAGAGATGACCACGACGGTAGTCCTCGACACGAGCGCGCTCATGATGCCGGTCGAACTCGACGTGCGTCTGTTCGACGAACTCGACCGGGTCGTCGGCTCGTACGAACCGACGACGCCCCAGCCGGTTCTCGAGGAACTCAGGCGCCTGTCCGAGCGAGGCGGCGAGGAAGGCACCGCGGCGACGGTCGGTCACGACCTCGCGACCGAGCGCTGTCTCGTAGTCGACACCGAGGAATCGTACGCCGACGACGCGCTGGTCGAACTCGCTCGCGAAGGTGTCGCCGACTACGTCGTCACGAACGACCTCGCGCTTCGCGACCGGGTCCTCGAGGCGGGGATACCGGTAATTGCATTACGCGGGAGAAACAAGTTAGCAACCACTCAACCATAGATGTACAAACGGGTCAAACTAAAGGATACAGTAGAAGTGCCCCCGGAAGCCCTCGGCGACGTCTCGCCGGGGCTCGTGAAGCAACTGCTCCAGGACAAACTCGAGGGACGCATGGACGAGGAGGTCGGCAGCGTCGTCTCCATCACCGAGGTCCACGACATCGGTGAAGGGACGGTCCTGCCCAACCGCCCCGGCGTCTACTACGAGGCGGAGTTCGACGCGGTCACCTTCGATCCGCAGATGCAGGAGGTCGTCGACGGGACCATCGTCGAGGTCGTCGAGTTCGGCGCCTTCGTCGGCATCGGCCCCGTGGACGGACTGCTCCACGTCTCCCAGATCTCCGACGAGTACCTCGCGTTCGATCGGGAAAATCAGCGACTGGCCTCGAGCGAGTCCGATCGGGCCATCGGCGTCGACGACGCCGTCCGGGCGCGCATCGTGACGAAGAGCATCGACGAACGTAACCCGCGCGACTCGAAGATCGGTCTCACGGCCAAACAGCCCGGCCTGGGCAAACACGGCTGGCTGACCGAGGAGTTCGAGCAGCGCGAAGAAGTAACGGCGGGTGAATAATCGTGGCGTCGAACCGCCTCGTCTGTCGCGAGTGTCACCTCGTCAACCCGGCCGACGCTACCACTTGCGAGTCCTGTGCCTCCTCCTCGCTCACCGAGGACTGGGCCGGCTACGTCGTCATCGCCCACCCCGAGCAGAGCGAGATCGCGACGGAGATGCAGGTCACCGAGCCAGGCGCCTACGCGCTCAAGGTTCGGTGACGACGTCCACAATTCGTACGCCGTGACTCGAGACGACGCGGACGGCATCGACCCCAGCGACGACGACCAGCCCCTGCTGTCGCTCCCCGAATCGCTTCGCCACGAGCTCAAGGATCCGATGGGACCCATCGAGACCGACGCCGGGATCCTGCTCGAGGCCGTCGACGGACCGTTGATCGCCGTCGGCGACGTCGTGACCTACCACCTCCTGCAGGCTGGACGCACGCCGGACGTCGCCCTGATCGACGGCTACACCAAGCGGGAGACCGTCGACGCGGAGGTCGAACGCGTCGTCAGCGACGAACGCCCCGAGGACGACCACACCATCCTCGAGGTCGCGAACCCGCCCGCCGTGTTGGCCCGATCGCTGCTCGAGGCGCTGGTCGAAGGCCTCGAGCGACCGGAACCGGTGACCATCGTCGTCGACGGCGAAGAAGACCTGGCCGTCCTGCCGGCCCTGCTCGCGGCGCCCGAGGGTGCGAGCATCGTCTACGGCCAGCCCGACGTGGGGATGGTTCACGTCATCGTCGACGCGGAGACGCGGACGAGCGCGCGAGACCTGCTCGAGCGATTCGACGGCGACGTCGAGCGAGCACTGGCGCTGCTCGAAGGATAGTCGGGGTCCGTTGGATCACCGACTCAGGAGTCGACGAACGGATTGTTTCCATCGACCATATTCGTCTTGTACACGCCTCGACTCGTCGCGAGCGTTCGATCGTCCGCGTCGACGATTTCGGCCTCGACAACGCCGGTTTCGGCACCGTATCGTACCACTTCGGCAGAACCGTAGATGTCCCCGGTCGCCGGTCGAAGGTAGTCGATTCGCACGTCCAGCGTCGGACCGGGGGCTCCTTCCACCGACGCGAGGGCAGCCGCCGACAGGGAATCAGCCAGTCCAAAGGGGACGGCTCCGTGGGCGAGCAGCGTCGACTCCGAGAGGGAGTGGTGAGCCTCGAGTTCGATCTTCCCTTCCACGTACCCCTCCTCGACGCGCGTGATCTCGAGCCCGAGATGCTCGCCGAACGGGTACGTTTCGTTGAACCGTTCGTGAACGTCCATGTACCCGATAGCTCGCGTGAGGAGGATATCACTGTTTCTACGCCGCGGATAGCAGGATTCCCGGAACCCGTGCTACCGCGCTTCGTGAAGCTATTTACCGTCGGCTGAGTACGTCCCGGGTATGTACGACTTCGCCGTCGTCGGCGTCGGCCCGGCTGGGGCGCGCTTTGCCCGGCGTGCCGCCGAATCGGGATACGACGTCGTCGCCTTCGAGCAGGGCCGGATCGGCGAGCCACTCGCGTGTTCCGGGCACGTCAGCACCGACGTCTGGTCGTTCACCGGCGACGGCGCACGCGAGGAGCTCCTCCAGAACGAGGTGTACGGTGCCCGATTTCACGTCGGGGGGCCCCACGAGGCCGACGGTGCCGGACGCGACAGCTACCAGTTTTACAAGCGCGAGGTCGTCTCGAACGTGATCGACCGGGTCGGCCTCGACCGCCACCTCGCCGACATCGCTCGCGAGGCCGGGGCCGACGTTCGAGACGGGCACACCGTGACGGCCGTCGACGAGCGCGAGGGGTCCGTCGAACTGACGGTCAAAGGCTCCAACGGCACCGAAACTGTCGAGGCGAAGATGGTCGCTGGCTGCGACGGCCCCCGCTCGCGAGTCCGTGAAGCGCTCTCGCTTCCCGAGCCGGACGAACTGCTCCACGGCGTGCTCGCCTTCTCCGCGGAGGACGACCCCGGCGACTTCGTCGACGTCCACCTCACGGCGCCGAAATTCTTCGCCTGGCGCATCCCGCGCGCCGACGCCGGCGTCGAGTACGGCCTGGCCGCGCCGCCGGGCGTCCACGTCAATCGTCACTTCGAGGACCTGATCGACGGCTACGACGTCGAGGTCTCACACCGCTGCTCGGGGCTAATCCCCATCGGACCGCCGGATCGAGTCACGAGTCGTCGGGGCTTTCTCGTCGGCGACGCGGCGGCCCAGACCAAACCCTTCACCGGCGGGGGCATCCTCTACGGGATGACCTGCGCGGATCACGCCGCCGACCGGATCGATCCTGACCACCCGGCGAGCCTCGCCGCCTACGAACACGCCTGGCGGGACGACCTCGAGCGCGAGATCGAACTCGGCCACTGGCTCCGACGGGCGTACTCGCTCCCCGAACCGGTACAGCGCCTCGGCTTGGCGGCGACGGCCGGAGAAATCGGCGTCCACATGGACCGACCAACGTCGGTCGCCAGCCTCGAGCATCTGAAGGCGATGCTCTCAGGGAGTCAGTAACGAACGCGGACCGTCGGCGACAGGCAAAGAGGAGGAAGCGAAAAAACGGGGACGTATACGAGGCCTTACTCGACGACGACGGAGCCTTTCATGCCCATGCTGACGTGGGGCGAGCAGTGGTAGGTGAAGGTACCGGTCTCCTCGAAGGTGTGTTCGAAGGTGTCCCCCTCGTCGCTCAGCATATCGCTCTCGAAGCTTCCGTCCTCGGCGATCACGTCGTGGCTGCCGCCGGCGCCGGTCCACTCCCAGACGACGGTCGTTCCCGAGTCGACGACGATGGCCGCGGGGCCGTACGCGAAGCCGTCCGAGCCGGCGCCGACGTCGACGGTAACCTCGGACTCGCCGGTGTGGTCCTCGACGCCGTCGTAGTTGTTGGCGTCGTCGAGGTAGCCGTCGAAGTCGTAGTCGCCGCCACCGTTGCCGTCGCCGTTTCCGTTTCCGTTGCCACCGTTCCCGTTGCCGCTACTTCCCTCGTCTTCCTCGACGCAACCGGCCACGAGAGCCAGCGCCAGTGTTCCGCCCGATACCTGCAAGAACGTCCGTCGACTGCTAGTGTGTGAAGTCATTGTTCGTCGCTATCAGAGCGTATGTCCGGGTAATGGGTCAGTTGCTCGGTCATTACCAGTCGGCGGGAATATAGTCGAACATATTCGTATTATATATCCGTAGCCGTTCATCGACGGCTGATGGGCCGGCGACCGAACGAGTAACGGACCGCACCGACCGAGAGTAAAGGGTTTTCACCCTCGAGCGGCTATCTCGAGTAATGCTTCGGTGGATCCTCGCGTTGTTGCTCATTCCGTTTCTCGACGCCGTGTTGCTCGCCGTCGTCGTGAGCCAGACGACGTACATCGGCTGGATCGGGATGGTCGCCCTCGTCGTCCTCACCGGCCTGGTCGGCATGTTACTCGTGCGCGCCGAAGGCCGCAGAACGCTCCGGAAGACCCAGCGGTCGCTCGCGGAGGGCAAGCCGCCGACCAACCAGCTCCTCGACGGGGCCCTGTTGATCGCCGCCGGTGCGTTCTTGCTCACCCCTGGGCTGGTGACCGACCTCATCGGCTTCCTGTTCGTGATTCCGTTCACGCGAGTGCCGATTCGCGCCGCACTCAAGCGGTTCGTCATCGTCCCCTACCTCGACAAGAAGAGCGACGGGTTCGCCAGCGGCGTCACCTGGACAGGCGGGTTCCCCGGAGAGGGGTCGACTGGCATCTCGTGGTCCAGCGGTTCTGGGGGGGACGCAGGGGCCGGGACTGGAGCCGGAACCGGCGCTCGCAGCGACGACGCCACGACGGTCGACCTCGACGAAGACGACTACTCGGTCGATACCGGCTCAAGCGGTCGCCACATGGGGTTCGACGACGAGGGAGATAGCCGGGGCGACCACGACGACCCCTCCGCTCGCTAGCGGTTCTCACGGCCCCCAGAGAAAGAAACGTTTAAACGTCCCTCCGCGCAACTCACAGATGCGACGCGGGCCAATAGCTCAATCAGGTTGAGCGCCACTCTGATAAGGTGGAGGCTCTCGGTTCAAATCCGAGTTGGCCCATGTTCTTTCCACGAGCAAATTCGCGAGCGACGAGTACTGGATCCTGCTCGAATTTGAATGACGTGAGTCGCAAGCCCGGGAAGCGAGCGAAACGAGCGACCCGGAGCGTCTCGAGATGGTTCAAATCCGAGGTGGCCCACTCTTCTCAGCGAACAATCTCGTGAGCCGAGAGTACGTGCTGCCGTGAGGGTCTTTCGTAGGCATCAGCGACCGGGTGATAGCCCAGCGAGTGGTTTCCGTCGTTCGCAACTGGGCATTACTCGAGGAGAAGTTTCAGAATTCGTGGCGGAGTCGAAGAATTTACTCTCCCTTCTTCGGTCCCACCCTGCGGGCTGAAGCGGTCGCAGTCGACTCCTCGAGGCGCTGGTGTAACGGAACGCACGGTTACCGGCTCGAGCCGTGAGGGAACGATGAACCCCGTTTTTATCGCACAGCGGTCTGGATAGGAAGATGATTCCGAACCTCCGCGCCTTGTGCACAGTACCGCGTCGTGAAAGCCCCACAAATCGCGCTTCACCGTCTATCGAGGCAACGTTCGATTCACGGCACGGGGGTCGTTTCGAGCGATGAAGCGACTTCTGTTCGCGTTTCTCGTCGCCGTGGTCGTGAGCGGGTTGGTCGTCGGTGCCTCCGGACTGACGCTCGGGAGCGTTCCGCTCGCCGGTCCGGGAGACGGCGAGACGCGACCCGAATCCTCCGCTGGTGGCGATGCAATCGACGTTTTGGAGAACGGTGTCGAACTCGTCGAGTTCGACGAGACGCACTCGAGCGCACGACAGGACGAAGCGACTGCCCAGTCGAAGCGAGAGGCGGCCGAGGAGGGCGCCGAGCGAGGAATTGAACTCGCCCAGACGCAGGGCGTAAACGTCACCCAGGAACACCGGGAGGCCGCGACGTCTGCGGCCATCGAAGCCGCCGAACAGCACCAGAACGCGACCGTCGAGCAAGTTCAGCGCGCCGCAACGGGGGCGGTTCACGGCGCGTTGCTTCAGCACCAGGCGGTCAACGTTACGCAGTTACAGTCGGCCGTGACCGGCAGCGCGGACGGTGCACTGAGCCAGCACCAGTCGGCCAACGTCACGCAGATACAGAACGCGGCTTGGGGTGGCGCTCACGGCGCGCTCGACCAGCACCAGACGGTGACGGTCGAACAGATCCAGTACGCGGCTCGCGGGGCCGCCGCAGGCGCCGCACGAGAGGCTGGCGAGAAGGGAGTCGGTCACGTCGGCGTGATCCAGGAGGCGGCCCAGGGTGCGGCCCACGGGGCGCTCGAGGCCGCGAAGAAGCAGAAGCACCCCTCTCGACAGCACGTCGTCCAGCGCCAGGAGATAACCGTCGAGCAAATTCAACACGCGGCGGCAGGGGCGGCAGCGGGGGTCGTCGACGGGCACCATGAACAGCACGTCAGGGTCGAGCAGCGACAGCACGTGTCGATCAAGCAGATCCAGACGGCTGCGATGGGCGCCGCGAAGGGCGCGCTCGTCCAGAAGCAACGGGTCACCGTCGAGCAGACGCAGGTCGCCGCACGCGGCGCCGCGAAGGGCGTGCTGTCGGTTACGCAAATCCAGAGGGTAGAGATCACGCAGATCCAGGCGGCGGCGACCGGCGCCGCGACGGGCGCGATCTACCAGAGCCAGGAGGCGACGATCGAACAGATCCAGGCGGCGGCGATCGGCGCAGCGAGGGGAACGATCGTCCAGAAACAGGAAATTCACGTGACGCAGGTCCAGTACGCCGCTCGCGGCGCCGCGATGGGCGCCGTCGAATCCGCGATCCAGTACCAGGCCGTCACTGTCACGCAGATCCAGGCCGCGTCGATGGGCGCCGGAAAAGGTGCCGTCGAACAGACGCAGACGGTGCGCGTACAGCAGGTACAGACGATCGCCCGCGGCGCAGCGAAAGGCGTCCTGTCGGTCGCCCAAGAACAGCGCGTGACGATCCTCCAGATACAGAAGGTGGCCGAAGTAACGTGCCAGTCGGTCTCGGAGACGGTTCAGGACCAGCGAGTCACCGTCGAGCAGGTCCAGCGGATCAGCGAACGTACCGCTGCCGACACGACCCAGCAGACGGTCGACGATGACCTCGACCGCGAGGTCGACATCCGCGAGCGTGCGGAGGCGAGCGCGGTCGATAGAACCGCCGAAGAAGAGCCTTCGGAGGGGGAGGCGACGGTGAGCACCGTCGGTCAGACGATCGACGGGGAGACGGTCACGATCGACGACGTGACGCTCTCGGAGGGCGGATTCGTCGCCGTCCACGACGGGAGGTGGCTGGAAGGCGAACGCGCCGACAGCGTAATCGGCGTCTCCGAGTACCTCGAGCCCGGCGAGCACGAATCGGTGACCGTTACCCTGTTCGAGGACGTTCCCGGTGCCGAGTACGAAGTCGACGCACTCGAGCCCGGCGAGCACTCGCTCTTCGCCGTCCCGTATCGCGACGGCGACAACGACCAGGAGTTCGATCGCATCGACACCGACGACGGGGAGGATTCGCCGTACGTCCGGCAGGGCGGCGAACCGGTGGTGGCATCGCTCGAGGCGACGGTCGCCGAAGAACGGTCCGCCGACCTCGAGGTCGCCGACCAGACCGGGGACGGTGAAACGGTGACCGTCGAGCGCGCGACGGCGAACGTCGAGTTCTACGTCGAGGCGAGCGACGGCGATCGGGTCGTCCAGAGCGAGGGATTCGGGGCGAACGAGACCGCCGCCAATTTGACGCTCGACCTGGACCCGCCGCTCGAGGAGGCTACCGACCTCGAGGTGACGATCCGCGCCGTCGAGGACGGTGAGGGACTCGAGTCGGCGGAGCTCGAGTACGACGTCGACGCCGCCGGTGCCGACGAACCAGCGGACGAACCGGCGGAGGCGACGGCGAGCCTGAACGTTTCGGACCAGGCCGGCGACGGCGAGACGCTGTCCGTCGACCGGGCGACAGCGGACGAGGAGTTCGCGGTCGAAGCGCGCTACGACGGCGAGGTGGTGCGAACCGACGCTATCGACGCGGACGAAGTGGTCGAGAACCTGACCCTCGAACTCGATCCGACCCTCGAAGAGGACGCGAACGTCGAGATCGCCGTCGTCACGACCGAAGACGACGAGGACCTGGCTGTCGAAGCGATCGAGTACGCCGTCGATACGGAACCGGTCGAGCCGACGGCCGATCTCGAGGTGACGGACCAGACCGGCGACGGGAGGACCCTCGCCGTCGAAAACGCCACCGCGACTGTCGACTTCGTCGTCGAGGCTCGTTACGACGATGAGGCGGTGCAAAGCGAATCGTTCGACGCGGACGAGGTCGTCGAGAACCTGACGCTCGAACTCGATCCGCCCCTCGAGGAGACCAGCGACGTCGAGGTCGCCGTCAGAGCCGACGACGACGATTCGGAACTGGCGGTTCAGACGATCGAGTACGCCGTCGAGGCCCCGGTGGCGTTCCTCGATTGTACCACGCTCGAGGTCCGGGACGCGGCCGAAATCGATCGCCTCTCGCTACGCGTCTCGTACCTGGAGGGGCTGGCGGGTAACGAGACGGAACTCGAGGAGGAAGTGCTCGCGGAGACGGTCGACGCCCCGATCGAAGACGGGACCGTCCTCTCGACGGCCGATCTGTACCCCTTCAGCGAGTTCACCCACTACGTCGAATTCGCGTCCCTCTCCGAAGCCGACGACAAAAACGTCGTCGAGAATCCGCACCCGGCGACCGTCGAGGACTGTCAGGAACTCGGCTTCGGCGAGCGCCCGACCGCCGACGTCGCGTTCGGCGACCAGGAGACCGACGGGACGAGCGCGACCGTCGACGCCGTTTCCCTCTCGGAAGGCGGCTTCGTCGCCCTCTACGAGGCGGGAGCGCCGGTCGAGAACGAGACCGTCCTCGGCGTCTCCGAGTACCTCGAGCCCGGCGAGCACGAGAACGTCACCGTCGACCTCGCGGAATCGATCGACGAGGACCGAACGCTCGTCGCGATCGTCCACCGCGATCTGACCGACGACGGCCAGTTTACGTTCGAGAGCGTCGACGAAATCGGCGTCCACGACGGCCCCTACCTCGACGAGGACGGCGACCCCGTCGCCGACGAGGCCGAACTCACCCTCTCGGCCGAGTTCGCCGTCTCTATCGTCGACGCGCCCGAAACCGTCGAACCCGACCAGCCAATCGAACTATCCGTCGAGGTGGAGAACCGCGGCGCCGGATCCGGCGAGGCGCCCGTGGTGATCGACGTCGGCGCGCAGGAGGCGGTCGTCGAAGAGTCCGTCACGCTTTCACCCGGCGAGACGACGACGCTCACGGTGGCCGTCGACCCGCCGACCGACGCCGTCGGCGAACTCGAGGTGACAGTTCGCGTCGACGACCCAGACGTGGCCGCGCCCGAGGAGGGAAGCGATTCGGTGACCGTCACCGTCGAGGAGGCCGGCGAACCGGCGTTCGAGGTGACGGCCCTCGACGCACCCGAAACCGTCGAGGCGGGCGAGTCTATCGAGGTCGCCGCGGAGGTGACGAACGTCGGTGAGGCTCCCGGTGAAGCCGAAGTGGTGTTCGACATCGACGGCTTCGACGCCGCTACCGATTTCGTCTCGCTCTCTCCCGACGAAACGGCGACGCTCGTCGTCACCGTCGAGACCGGCCCGGGCGACGTGGGCGACCTCGAGATCGGGGTTCGCACGGTCGACGACCGGACGTCGACGACTGTCGAGGTGATCGAGTCTTCGGATGAGGACGACCAGCAGGACGCTCGAGCGGGACCGACGGCTGGGACGGATCCGGCAGTCTCGGCGTCCGCGTACGTACCGAGCGATCTGATCTCGGTCGATCGGGTGGACTCGTAGCCGCCCGAAACCACCGGTCGTAGCGCTCGAAGGGCGTCAAAACTCGATCGCTCTCGTGATTTTACCGGGTTGTGCAGAAACAGCGACCGTCGCGTCCGCTTACGGTGCGCCCGTAACGACCATCAGCGAGTCGTCCGCCGTAAACCGCAGTTCGCGCGTCGTCTCCGGGTCGACGCGAACGGCGTCACCGGACGCGAGGTCGACCTGGTCGCCGTCGATTTGGATGGTCGCCTCGCCCTCGAGCAACAGGTACACTTCCTCCTGGCCGTCGTCTTCGTGGTCGTGTTCCAGGCCGTCCCAGCCCTCGTCGGCTTCGATGACGGTTAGCCCGTGCGTCTCGCAGTCGAGCGCGTCCCGAAGGAAGGACATACCCGGCGCGCGCGGTTCGACATCCTCGTACGAGGTTGCGTCGTACCCCATAGAGATTCCTCGCACTCGTCGCCTAAGAAACCACGCGAAGCGGAACGTGACCGCCGACAAGCGTTATTCTGGGGAAGGAGCGACGAACTGCCCGTCGTCGTCGAACTCGAGCGGCGCCGGTTCCGAAATTATTTGGAGATCCTCGCGTTCCCGCGCAACTTCGACGAGTGGACTCGAGGCGTAACACCGCTTCAGGCGCATCGTGTCCGTCACTCTGAGAACGCGAGCGTCTTCACCTGGAACGGGGCCGATGGTACCGAGGGCGGCCACGAGTCCCGCGCGGTCGGTTTCGACCACCGGCGGGAGACGGACCCCGCGCACCGTGCTCGCGGTGATGGCGTTGATGAGGGATTTCGGCCAGTCGAGTTCGGCGAGTATGTCGCGGTGGGCGACGTCCGCCTGGCCCATCCCCATCGCGTTCCCCTTCGTCTTCGCGGTGAGGCCACGAGCGAAGACGCGCTTGATCTCGGGCGAGTCCGGTTCGGGTTCGTTGATCGTGAAGTGGCGTCGACCCGTGACGTTAGGGTCCATCCCCTGGCCGCTGACGTCCTTGCCGAGCCGATCGACGACGAGGACGTCCAGGTCGTCGAACGGCAGCGTCGGCATGCGCTCGCGGGCGAGGTCGAGGAGGTCGGCCTCTCGAGTCAGAAATCCCTCCGGTGGGACGCCCTCGACGAGTGTGGTGTCGTCGTGCTGGTCCTCGACGACCGCGATGCCGCCAGCGACCGGCAGCGTCCGGAGCAACTGATCGGCGATCTCGGGAATCATATTGCTGAGGCTCCACTCGACCGCCCAGTCGTGGGCGAGTTTCGCGCCGCGCTGTTTCCCCATCCCGATGACGAGCATCTTCGAGAGACCGCTCTCGACGTCGCCGCTGAATCCGGTGTGGGGCTTGATTCGGTTTACCGGCACGATGGCGTCCGCCTCGACCGCGTACGCGTCGGTGTAGACGGGAACCCCGCGCTCCGGCGTCTCGCCGACCTGGACGACGTCCATGGTCGCCCGGATCGCACAGCCGATCGACGCCTCGGTGACGCCGAGGGTCTCGAGTTTGTCGCGCTGGCCGGAAGCGGTCGCCCCTCCGTGGCTCCCCATCGCGGGAACGACGAAGGGCTCGTACCCGCGGTCGCGGAGGCCGTCGACGGCACCGCGAACGATCTCGGGGAGGTTGTCGATGCCGCGGCTGCCGACGCCGACGGCTACCTCGCCGCCCGCGGGGACATTCGCGAACTCGAGGGCAGCTACCGCCTCGGCTGCCTCGGCCGCAACGTCTTCGGGCGGGATCGGGTCGGTCTCCCACCGCTGTTCGATGACGCCCATCCGCGGAAGTACGACGTCTCCGCAGGCGTCCCGGACGGTCGACTCGCCAATCGCGAGTTCGTCGATCATGGGCGCGTAGACGGCGGTGGGCGTCAAAAGCGTGTGGGCGAGGTGATCGCCGCTTTCTCAGGGCTTTTTTCACCTCGACGCGAACGACCGGTGCATGACTGACTCGTTCGACGACGTCGACCTCGAGTTCGTTCCGCTCGGTCGAACCGGCATTCAGACCAGCGAACTCCAGTTCGGGACCTGGCGTTTCGGCCGCACGACGGAGGAGGGGAACCTCGAGATTACCGAAGAACGCGCCCACGAATTGCTCGACGCCTACGCCGAGGCCGGCGGTCGGTACATCGACACGGCCGACGTCTACGGCGGCGGCGACAGCGAGCGCTGGATCGGCGACTGGCTCGCCGACCGCGACCGCGAGCGCTACACCATCGCCTCGAAGATTTACTGGCAGATCCGCGACGGCGACCCGAACAGCAAGGGGACGAACCGGAAGACCGTCCGAAACCGCATCGACGCCCTCCTGAATCGTCTCGACACCGACTACGTCGACGTCCTCTACATCCACCGGTGGGACGACGCGACCTCGACCCGCGAGCTGATGAAGACGCTGAACGGGCTCGTCGAGGACGGGAAGGTCCACTACCTCGGCGCGTCGACCATGCGACCGAACGCCTGGAAGGTCGCTCGTGCGAACGCCATCGCCGACGCCCAAGGCTGGGAGCCCTTCACCGTCCTCCAGCCACGGTACAACCTCGTCGACCGGGAAATCGAGGGCGACTACCTCGAGTTCGCCCGCCAGCGCGACCTCGCGGTCTGTCCGTGGAGTCCGCTCGGACAGGGCTTCCTGACCGGGAAGTACTCCCGAGAGGAGGACGTCCCGGAGGACTCGAAGTCCGCCGAATCGAGCCGGTTCAGGGAGAATTACCTCACCGAGGAGAACTTCGACCTGCACGACGAACTCGACGCAGTCGCCGAGGAGGTCGACGCGTCGCCGGCCCAGGTCGCGCTGGCGTGGCTCTCCCACCGCGACGGCGTCAGCGCACCCATCGTCGGCGCCCGGACGGTCGAACAACTCGAGGAGAACCTCGCGGCCGCGGCAGTCGACCTCTCCGACGAACAGGTCGAGCGCCTGACGACCGCGAAGGCGGGTCCCTACGACGGACTGTAGCGACCTCGAGGGCGCTCGCCGACTCGAGTTCGAGTACCGATTCTTCGTCCTTCAGTGTGAATAGTTCGACTTTACCGGAGAGGTCGGCTACCGAGGGTCCGCGAAGGGAGCAAACGGTGGTGCGGGAAGAGCAACCCAAAGACGAACGTGAACGTGGACGCAGACACGAACGCGGACACGGATACGAACTCGAGGCGGGCGACGGATTCATACTGTCGTGTCCCCTCAAAGACGACAAAATGATGCTGCCGACCCACGCGTTCGCGGGAATGGTGATTGCCCTCCCGTACGCACTCGCGTTCCCCGAATTCGGCCCTGTGGCCCTGCTCGCCGGCTTTCTCGGCGGCGTCGTTCCGGACCTGGATCTGTACGCTGGTCACCGGAAGACGCTGCACTACCCGGTGTACTACTCGGGGGTCGCCACGCTCGTCGTCCCGATCGCCCTCCTGCAGCCGACCCTCCCCGCGGTCGTCGCCGCGTGGTTCCTGATCGGTGCCGCCCTCCACAGCGTCGGCGACGTCTTCGGCGGCGGGCTGGAGCTTCGACCGTGGGAAGCCACCTCGAACCGGGCCGTCTACGACCACCACAACCGCCGATGGATCGCCCCCCGGCGCTGGGTGCGCTACGACGGAGCGCCGGAGGACCTGGCGCTGTCGATCACCCTCGCCGTGCCGCTGGTGGTCGCTCTCGAGGGCGCGCTCGAGTGGCTCGTGGTCGCGTTCCTGGCTATCGCGGTCACGTACGCGACCGTTCGACGGATCCTGCCCGCAGTCGCCAGCCGACTGATCGGCGACCTCGTGGTCCCGAACGTCTCGAGTCGCGTCCTGGCGTACGTTCCAACTCGTTATCTGGATACCAACGCGGAACGCGGTTCAACCCGGTCTCGGTAGCCTTGAGTATGCGAGCGACGGTTTCACTATAGAATATATAGCAGTGGCGACCAAAGAATCATATCAACTCGGCGTCAGTCACCAGCAAGGCGTTCGCGATGACTGGATGGATGACAGTTGCACTCGTTTCGTTCCAGGTCGGGATTCTCGCCATCTTACTGGAGGCGCTTCGTCGCCGAGACGCCGCCGCTGCCACGAACGCGCTCGTGTCGTTTGCCGTCACGCTGCTTCCGGCAGCCGTCGAGTACGTCGCGGAGGCCGGATTCGACGGATCCATCGCGTTCGGAACGGACCTGCCACTCTGGATCGCCGTCGCGGGATTCTTACACGCCGTCGGGATGCTGGGTCCGTACGATTCGGTCTGGTGGTGGGATCACCTCACTCACCTGGTGTCCGCCGCCCTCGTCGCAGCGCTGGTCTACGCCGGGTTCCTGGTGCTGACCCCTGCGCTCGGGTGGTGGCGAATCGGGGTCCTGACCATCGGTGTCACGTTCGTCGTCGGCGTGGTGTGGGAACTGCTCGAGATCCTCGCGCGTCGGGTGGGAATTCGGTACGACGTCGAACCCGTCCTCGTCCACTACGGCTGGCGCGACACGGCGTTCGACCTCGTCTTCGACGTGCTCGGGGCGCTCCTGGTCGTGCTCTTCGATCTGCGACTGTTCGTTCCGGTCGCCGACCGGTCGCTCGAGTCCCGGGGCGTGACGGTGCTAGGAGTCAGCGTACTGGTCTTCGCCGTCGCGTTCGTCGTTCTCGGCCTCGACGCCCGGAGCAGGGAGTCGTGATCGGACGCCCGAAGGTCCGTCTACCGTGCTCGAAACGGTCGAATCCTCCCTCCCCCCCCCTCCCCTACCCTACCGTTAGCACGTGAGCAGTCGGAATCGGCTGGGAGCGTGCCGGCAACCCCATCCGTCAGAGCGATGAGTCGGAGCTGTCCCGGCTATCCCGTCAGTCAGAGCGACAAGTCGGTCGTTGAACGTCGTTCGTCGCTCCTCGAGACCGCGTCCGTCCGATCGCCGGGCGTCTCGCCTCGCTGCTCGGAGACGACGAACCGGACCTCGACGACGACCGACTCGCCCGTGTGCGCTGCGATTCCCTCCTGGATCCGCTCGGTCAGTGCCGGTAACTGGCCGGGGTCGTCTCCAGAGACGGTGACGACGACCTGGTCGACCGACCGGACGGGATAGTCGTCGTCGAGCGTCACCTCGACCGACTCGACCTCGAGACCGTCGAATCGCGGTTGCTCGAGTGCGGCGTCGACCTCGTCGGTCGCGCTCGACCGCAGTTCTGTCGTGTGAAAGTCGAGCAGAGTAATGCTCACGAGGGGGGCGGCCAGCACGAGCAACGCGACCCCGAAAACCGCCGCATACGTGTAGGTTGGTCGTCGAGTCGGCGACACCTCGAACAGCCCCTGCGGGCGGTAGCCGGCGATCCACAGCGTGGTCAGCGCGGCAAGATTGATCGAGAGCACGTTGACGGTCACGAGCACGGCGGCACCGAGTGCCGCGCCGTACATTCCCCAGGCGACGGTGATCCCGACTGCGGCCGCCGGCGGGATGAGCGCGGCAGCGATCATCACGCCGACGATAGCCTCCGAAAAGCCCCGCGTGAGACTCAGGATGCCGGCGACGCCGGCCCCCAGCGCGACGGCGAGCGAGAGCAGGTTCGGGGACACCCGCTCTTGCAGTTCGGCGACCACGACGATGTCGACGCCTGCGGGCTCGAGACCGGCGAACCGAGCGAGCGTCGCGAGGCCGACTGACGCGGCGACGACGATAGCGACGCCGACGACCTGGTAACGAAACCCCGTCGACGTGAGTTCGCCGTCGCCGGTGACGATGCCGACGTTCGCAGCCAGCGCGGGGCCGATTAGCGGCGCGATGACCATCGATCCCACGACGACTGCCGGCGAGTCCGCCAGGAGGCCGGCGGTCGCGACGACGGCACTGATCAGCAACATCACCACGTAGATCGAAAACGACGGCGTGAGTTCGTCGGCCCTGGTTCGGAGCACCTGTCTCGATGTTCGCTCCCCTTTCGTGCCGCCGTGGCTGTACTGGTCCAGCAGGGCGTCGAAACTCCGTGAGATGACGGTCTCGGCGTTGATCACGACGACGCGTGCCTCGTCGTCTACGCCAGCCCGATTCAATCGGTCGAGAAGCGGTTCGACGGCTCGCGTCGGAAGCGGAAACCGGACGACGGCCGCGTACCCTCGCCCGCTCGTTTCGTCGCCGACGACGTAGTCGATTCCCTCGTCCTCCAGGATGTCGAGTACGGCCTGGCGACGGCCCTCCGGAATGGCGATTTCGAGGTACCGCATGGAGACTCCGACCACGGACAGTGACGTATAGGCCACCCGGGGTCGAGACGGGAAGAACAGCCGCCGGGTAGGCAGCGAGTTAGACCGATTCGAGGGATGACGAAACGAAAATCGCGACTTTCGGGGTGCACCTCGAGATGCTCAAGACCTGGCGAGATTGGATCGAGCACACCTGCGGGTTTTCGACGTTGGGCAAGGCCACGAGTGATCGACGGAGCGAGACGAAGACGTGGCGTCTCGGGATCCGTTATCGTATTGAGTCCTGCAGAGGTGATAACGGACGAGACGGGATTCGTCAACGGCCTCGCGTCGCTCGGCACGTTGACGGGTGAGACGGGATTCGAACCACGCGAACGGCTCGCGTTGCTCGCCGTTCTCTACTTCGAACCCGCTGTGCCGTTTTCACTGCTCGCTGACGCTCGCAGGAAAACGGGCGAGACGGGATTCGAACCCGCGATCAGAAGGTTAGGAACCTCCTGCCCTCTCCGCTAGGCCACTCGCCCCGAGAAAAATGTTAGTTGGCTTCCGTTTCCGTTTCCGTCTCGGTTTCCGTCTCCTCGTCTTCAGCCGTAACGGGCTCCGTGTCGACGAACTCCTCTTCCTCGTCGTCGTAGTTCCCCGTCTCGCGCATCTCCTCGAGTTCTTTCTCGACCTTTTCCTGACCCTTCTTGAACTCCCCCATGGCCTCTCCGGTCGACCGTGCCAGTTTGGGGATCTTGTTCGCCCCAAAGAGCAAAATGGCGATGAAGAGGATGATCAGGAGTTCCGGACCCCCGGGGACGCCGGGGATGACAAGCGGTGCGATTTCGGCTACCATCTCTGTCCGCAGATTACCCGCTGGCAATTATAACCTTTTTGGACCGGCAAGTGAAGCCACAGGAAGCTACAAAAGGGCTCGAGAGGCGCTGTGCGTCCAATTCAGTGGGTGCAGGTAGGACATCTCTACTGTTGACTCGCCCGTAGTTGGTATGACCGGTTAATTCCGTCACTTTGGCTCCAGCGGCGACCGTCGGTCCGGCCGAACGATTCTCACCGCAATCGGGACCACCCATGTGGGAGCGGCGTAACGTGCCGACGCTCGCGACGACCACGAGTTAGCGACGACCACGAGTCGACCCGTAGACGCCGCCGGCGGAGGGCTTTTTTGCTTGCCCGACGACAGCTAGGCTATGAGCGACAGCGAACGCGTCGAGACTCCCTCCGCCGGCCGCGTCTACGAGCCCGACGCAGACCACCACTTCCCCGACCAAAAACTGAACGCAGTGCTCGAGTTCGTCGAGGCCGACGAGGAGATCCAGACTTACCTCGAGGCCCAGAACGTCAACGCAGTCGATCGCAAGCGGTACAACGACCACGGGTCGAAACACATCGAGATCGTTCGCCACCGGGCGCTGTGTCTCTACGACCTGCTGAAAGCGGGCGACGTCGACTTCAACGGGGCCAGACAGCAGGGCCTCGAGGAAGCCGACGAGGCGGTGATCATCGCGCTGGCGGCCACGCTCCACGACGTCGGCCACATCGTCCACCGCGACCAGCACGCTTACTACTCGATCCCGCTTGCTGCCGACATTCTCGACCGAATCTTGCCGGAGTTCTACGACGTCGCCGACCGCGTCCGCGTGAAGGGCGAGGTCTTGCACGCGATTCTCTGTCACCACACGGCCGAAAAGCCCCTGACGACCGAAGCGGGCGTCATCCGGGTGTCGGACGCCCTCGACATGGAACGGGGTCGCTCACGGATTCCGTACGAACAGGGTGGTCGTGGGATCAACACGCTCTCGAGCCAGGCGATCAGCCGCGTCTCGCTTCACGAGGGCGAATCCAGCCCCGTGATGGTCGAGATCGCGATGACCAACGCCGCCGGCGTCTACCAGGTCGACAACCTGCTAAAGGCCAAACTCAAAGGATCTGGGCTCGAGGACGATATTCGAATCGTCGCCGTCAACACGAACGAGAACCGCGAACAGCTCGTCGAACGTATCGAACTGTGAGACAACCCGCTGCGAAGCGGGATAGCCCGGAAACGTACTGATCGTCCAGGGTGCCGTTTCGCAGGAGATTGCTCGAGGCCTCGAACTACCGTCTTCGCCGACGAGCCAGTTCGATCAGTCGTCGAGGCTTGTTGTCCTGGACGTGGCCGGCCTCAGCCTCGTTTCTGACAGGCGATGGGTTGGTGGCCTCTCCGGCCAGTATCGACGGTCGTCGAGATGGCACGACGGGGTGTAATTGCTTCGAGAACAGGAGCCTTCAGCAGACGCGATATCGACCGTCGAGGCGTTCGACGTGGCCGCGCTCCCTGAGCGTTCCGAGGATCGAGAGCGCGGCGCCTTTCTCGACGTCGAGTTCCGTGCAGAGGTCGTCGACGGACGTTCCCTCCCAGACGGCGAGCGAGAGGTAGATGAGTTTCGCCTGTGCCGATTCGATATCCGGTGGTACCGCCACCGGGGACTGCTGTCGAACGTCGGTTTGCATACTACAGGCTCGAGTGTTCGACGATATTAAAACCTCGTATCGACAATTGACGTAACTTATCGGAGCGAACTCAGAGCCCTTTTTGGTACCGCCGCCCCGGTGTCCGGTATGACAGTCAAGCTCATCGCGCTGGGGCTGCTGACGGGATTCCTGACCGGAGCGTTCTTCGCGCTGGTCGACGTGCCGATCCCGGCCCCGCCCGAACTCCCCGGGCTACTGGGCATCGTGGGAATCTACCTCGGCTACAAGTTCGTGGAGACGGCCGGACTCGGCGCAACCGTGCTCGAAACGCTCGGATTGTAGGCGCTTCAGGGTTCGAGTCCGTGCTCGCACCGACGTGTGAGCGGTGGGTCTGGATGCTGTCGGACGCCTCGTCACCGACCGCGAGCGGAGCGGACGCAGTTCTCGCGAGTGGTCGACGTCCGGCCCGTTACGGCGCCGCCTCGAGTCCCGACGCGATTTCGGCCGCGCGGGCACGAAGCCCTTCGGCGTCGATACCGACCGCTTCCCCGTCTCGTAACCGGACCTCCCCGTCGACCATCGTAAACGTCACGTCGTCACCGTGGGCGGCGAACACGAGGTGCGAGAGCACGTCGTGAATCGGCGTGGCTCGTGTGCGGTCCGTCCGCAGGCCGATTACGTCTGCTTTCCATCCCTCGCGGAGTTTCCCGACGCGGTCGAAACCCGCGGCCGTCGCGCCGTTGACCGTCGCCATCTCGAAGACCGTCTCCGCGGGGAGTGCTCGTGGCTCGAGGGCCTCGACCTTCTGGAGCAGGGACGCCTGTCGCATCTCGGTGAACGGATCGAGCGTGTTGTTACACGGTGGCCCGTCGTTGCCAAGCGCGACGTTGATCCCGCGCTCGAGGTAGTCGGTGATGGGTGCGATGCCGCTCGCCAGCTTCATGTTCGACGACGGGCAGTAGGTGACGTTGGTCCCCGTCTCGGCTAGCACCTCGCGTTCGGATTCGTCGGTCCAGACGCAGTGGGCCAGGACGACGTCCTCGCCGGTGATGCCGACCTCGTCCAGCCAGTGGACGTTTCGCAACCCGGTCCGCTCCTCGACCGCGGCGATTTCGCCACGGTTCTCGCTCGCGTGGGTGTGGATGCGAACGCCGTCGTAGCTGTCGGCCAGCCGTCTCGCCCCTCGCAGACACTCCTCGGTGCAGCTCACGGCGAATCGGGGGGTGACCGCGTACTGGATTCGGCCACCGTCGACCCCGTGGTAGCGCCGGATGAGGCGTTCGCTCTCGGCTAACGCCTCGTCGGTG
The DNA here is from genome assembly GCF_042663485.1 of Saliphagus sp. GCM10025334. Classification (NCBI taxonomy): domain Archaea; kingdom Methanobacteriati; phylum Methanobacteriota; class Halobacteria; order Halobacteriales; family Natrialbaceae; genus Saliphagus; species Saliphagus sp. GCM10025334. Next base: position 105,550 of record NZ_JBHTAF010000002.1, read on the forward strand.
TCCTCGAGTAGGCCGGACGGGGACTCGGTATCCATCATGACCTTGCCGAGGCACGCTCGGATGCCCATGTCGCGCGCGGCCTCGAAGGCCTCCTCGGCGTGGCGGACCGAGAGATGGTCGATGCAGGTCGTTGTCCCGCTCTCGAGCATTTCGAGGTAGCCGAGTTCGGCGGCGACGCGCATCGCCTCCGGGTCCAGTTCGGCTTCCATGGGAAGAACGTACTCGTAGAGCCACTCCAGCAGTTCCGTGTCGTCCGCGATGCCACGGCCGAGGCTCTGGACGGAGTGGACGTGCGCACCGACGGTCCCCGGAGCCACGATGTCACAGGCGTGGCGCTCGTGGTCGGGGTACAGTTCGAGACACTCGGTTCGAGGGCCGACGGCGACGATTCGATCGCCCTCGACGACGACGGCTCCGTCCTGGATGACCGTCTCGGCGTCGACGACGACCGTTCCCGCGATCAACATACCGACACCGGGTAGCGTCGCCGCCGCCTTAGCTATGGCGTTCTCTCTCGAGGATCGACGATGGAACCTAGGGTGGGCAAAGGTGACGTCTGCGAGGAGTACACGAATTGCGACGAAAGGCGACCCGTCTCGAGGGACTCTCGAATCATTCGACCCGAAAACATTGGCACAGTCGGAAAAGCTCGACTGCTCGAGGAATTTTCACTCCCCTGGGCATCGTAGAATTCCTCGAGTAATGATAGGTTTTGGCGATTCTGCTGAATACAGGGCGCGAATGTTGCACGGGCTGAGGAAGGATCAACGCGGAAGGTTGAACGCTCAGTATAGGTGACTTATGTATCACTACTCGGTGGCCAAGAATCACAGTCAGGCGTGAAGCTTGTTACCGAAGAATCAACTTCAATTTTGAGTCGCACGGAGTAGCACGTTGACTCATCGTCAGCTGGAATTTCATGTTCATTCCACGATGTCTGGCCATCAACTCTTGTATAGATCATCCAGCCACCAGTTGTACCGTCCCATTTATTGTTCTCAAGAATCGCACTATCGATGCTGCCATAGTTGTCGTCATCTTCAGGTGCTGATACCGCTTCGAGTTCGTGGGTGGATCCATAGATGAGATCGGAATCCCGTTCGACGACTACGTGGATTATATGCGATGTATCGTCACTGTTTTCGACAGTAATCTGTCCGAGCTCGGAATCTGATTCGGTGCTTGAGAGGGCTGAACAGCCAGAAATGAGCGGAAAAGCAATCCCCATCCCTACCGAAATAATCTGACGTCGGGTACATGTGTTGGAGACCATGCTCTAATTATTCACTACTCTACAATAATCATTGTCACGTCTATCGATACGTATGCACGTGTAGTGAGCGGATGGCTCATCGGTTCTGACGTGGAACAAACAAAATCGTCGTGCTGAACTCATCCTCTGTATTCAGCAGACAACTCTTGTTATCTACTGAAGATTACAACAAAACGTACTAACCGCGTTTCAGATACCTCATAATCGGGTTCTCTATCCGGAAGAGTGGGTATGGTCTCTGCTCCGAAAGCCGATTATGAAGATAGTCTAGGAAAGGTTGCACGATGAGGATCTTCCTCGAGCATATGGCTTGTGCCCCAATCGTCGAGTAGGAGGCTTCTCAAGGGGATTAGGATACTTTCGCGTGTGTCTCGATGAGTTCCAGACTGATGGGCGAACGAGGTCCGTTTCGTAATCGGTGCTCGCTGCGTAGATGCAGGACTCGAAACGCCAAACGTGCACAATCGGTTCGAGACGCGCTCTCGAGTGCGTTTCCCTTCTCAAAAAGTGTCTCAACCAGTTTGGACATTCGAGCGTCGTCTAGTACCCAAAATCGATAGCAGAGGACCGATTATGAACTTTTGAATCGTGTACTGGACGACCCTACGTTCGACTCGAGCGGGTGAGTAAGATCCCTGTAGAGAAGGCTCTAAACCAGCGAATTCATTTTCGTAAAACTGGCTTGAGGCTCTCTTCGTAGCGTTTCTCTTCCTGGTGACCGCCAACCCGGAAAACGCAAGACGGAAACCGACTATGAATTTTTGAGAGGTGATTTCTCCCTCTTTTCGGGTTACTCTCTTTGTCCTGCTCACGCCTCCCTCTGTCCTGGAACCCATCTCGAGCGATATACGCCCTACTCTAACATCTTTTCCTAGATTCGTCCATAGGCCACCTCTACACACATCTTCCGGACAGCTGTCGTGGTTATGACCATCGAGTGTTCTGGCCCATACGATCATAGAAGCGCTCATCCCTCTGTGAATTCCTCCATTCGCACCTGACCGACAGCGACCCGAACCCCGCCGACGCACTGGCGACGGTGGGAGCCGATATCGCGGCCCCCGGACCGTGATAGAAGTGCTACGTCATCTACCAGTCGAATCTCCGGCTTCGATGAACTCCGCAGAAGCTCGTACAAACCACGCGCTGCTTACCGCTATTGGGCGGACATATCTTCTCAAATGCTAAGAATTTCAACAGGTCGTCCCTCACCGTTCACGCCGGTAAGGGCGCCGTGTGTCGTCGAGATGGCCTACACGACTACCGACTCGAACCCGCAGCCGTGATCACTCGAGGTCGAAGCGGTCGAGATGCATCACTTTGCCCCACGTATCGACGAAGTCGTGCACGAACTTCTCCTCACCGTCGTCGGACCCATAGACGTCCGCGATGGCTCGAAGCCGGGCGTTCGATCCGAAGATCAGGTCCACACGGGTCCCCGCCCACTCGACGTCGCCCGTCTCGCGGTCGCGCAACTCGTAGATGTCGTGGCCCTCCGAGGGTGCTTCCCACTCCACAACGTCCTGGGAGTCCGCGTCCGAGACGGCTTCCCACTCGTAGTCCATGGAGAGGACGGTGTCGAAGAAGTCGTTGGTCAACGTCTCCGGCCGGTCGGTGAAGACGCCGAGGTCGGAATTCTTGTAGTTCGCGCCCAGCGCGCGCATGCCGCCGACTAACACCGTCATCTCGGGTGCCGTTAGGTCCAGGAGGTCGGCCTTGTCGACCAGCAACTCCTCCGCCGACCGATCGTGGCCCTCGCCGAGGTAGTTGCGGAACCCGTCGGCCTCCGGCTCGAGCGCCTCGAAGGACTCGACGTCGGTCTGTTCCTGCGTGGCGTCGGTACGGCCCGGTTCGAACGGCACGTCCACGTTATAGCCGGCCTTGGCTGCGGCCTGCTCGACGGCCGCGTTGCCGCCCAGCACGATCAGGTCGGCGAGCGAGACGCGCACGTCGTCGGTTCGCGAGCCGTTGAACTCCTCGCGGATCTCCTCGAGCGTCGCGAGCACCGTTTCCAGCTCCTCGGGCTCGTTGACCTCCCAGCTCCGCTGGGGCTCGAGGCGGATGCGAGCGCCGTTGACGCCACCGCGCTTGTCGCTGTCGCGGTACGTCGACGCCGCTGCCCAGGCGGTTTTGGCAAGCTGAGAAACCGAGAGGTCCGACGCGAGGATCGTCTCCTTGAGATCGTCGACCGCCGCCTCGCCGATCAGGTCGTGGTCGACGTCGGGGACGGGGTCCTGCCACAGCATCTCCTCGTCGGGAACCTCCGGACCGAGGAACCGCACCGGCGGGCCCATGTCGCGGTGGATCAGCTTGTACCACGCCTTCGCGAAGGCGTCCTGGAACTCTGCTGGGTTCTCACGGAAGCGCTCGAGGATCTCCCGGTAGTCGGGATCCCGCTTCAGGGCGACGTCCGTCGTCAGCATCATCACGTCCTCTTTCTCCGACGGATCTTCGGCGCCCGGCGCGGTGCCGTCGAGTTCGCCGTTCTTCGCGGTCCACTGCCACGCACCGCCGGGGCCCGTCTCGGGCTCCCACTCGTAGTCGAGCAGGTTGTCGATGTACCCCATGTCCCACTGGGTCGGCGTGGCGTTCCACGGGCCCTCGATTCCGCTGGTGATCGTGTCGGTCCCCTTCCCGGAGCCGTGGCTGCTCTCCCAGCCCAGCCCCTGCTGATCGATGGGGGCCGCCTCGGGCTCGGGGCCGATGTGTTCGTTGGGGTCGTCGGCGCCGTGGACCTTCCCGAAGGTGTGCCCCCCGGCGATGAGCGCGGCCGTCTCCTCGTCGTTCATCGCCATTCGACCGAAGGACTCTCGAATCCGTTCTGCCGACTTCTCCGGCTCCGGCTCGCCGTCTGGTCCCTCCGGATTCACGTAGATGAGCCCCATCACGGTGGCGGCGAGAGGCTCAGCGAGTTCGTCGTCGTCGCTGAAGCGCTCGGACGCTTCCCACTCGGTTTCGGGCCCCCACTCGACGGCCTCGTCGGGTTCGTAGGCGTCCTCGCGTCCGCCGGCGAAGCCAAACGTCTCGAAGCCCATCGACTCGAGGGCGACGTTCCCGGCCAGGACGATCAGGTCGGCCCACGAGAGCTTCTCGCCGTACTTCTGTTTGACCGGCCAGAGCAGTCGGCGGGCTTTGTCAAGGTTCGCGTTGTCGGGCCAGCTGTTGAGCGGGGCGAACCGTTGCGTGCCGCCCGAGGCGCCGCCGCGACCGTCGCTGGTACGGTACGTGCCGGCGCTGTGCCAGGCCATCCGGATGAAGAGCGGACCGTAGTGGCCGTAGTCGGCCGGCCACCAGTCCTCCGACGTCGTCATCACGTCCTCGAGGTCCGCCTTCACGGCCTCGAGGTCGAGTTCCTGGAACGCCTCGGCGTAGTCGAACTCCTCGCCCATCGGACCGACGTCGCGGGCGTTCTGGTCGAGAATCTTCAGGTTCAACTGGTTCGGCCACCAGTCTTGGTTGGACCTCGTCATCACCCGGTAATTGCTACTTTCGCCTAATAAGATTGTCTAAACCGATAAGGAACTCTTCGTTGCAGCCAAAGCAATATTCCGAATTTGTAAATCCGCCGTCGGCGATTGATTCGCGCTGTGCGTCCACTACAGCCATCGAGATCCGGTAGTAATCGCGGGTTACCAGGCCCGGTCGTGTCCTGGCTGAGCCCGTAAGGAAGAATTGTATCTCAACCCGCGCCCAGAAGTCGACAACGCCGAACGAGACGGGAGCCCTTTTGATGGTTCCCCGAGGAGAATCACCGACGTGGTGTCTTCGGGGGCCGACGATAGCGACGACGTGCTCGAGTCCGACTCGTCGACGAGCGACGGTGAAGCGGCCGCACACGAGGCCAGGGCTGGTTCCCGATCCGGCGAGGTCGAGGTCGAAGCTCGAAAAGGGATCGACATGACGACCGGGTCGATACCACCGAAGCTCGCGCGACTCGCCTGGCCGCTGGTCCTCGGCAACCTCCTGCAGACCGTCTACAACCTCGCGGACATGTTCTGGGTCGGGCGTGTCAGTTCGGAGGCGGTAGCGGCCGTCTCGCTGATGTTCCCGCTCTCGTGGATGTTCGTCTCGACGGCGATGGGACTGACGGCGGCGACCATCGCCCTCGTCTCCCAGCACGTCGGCGCCGGCGACCAGCGCGCGGCCGACCGGGTCGTCGGCCAAACTATCCTCCTTGCGGTGGTCGTCTCCGGCCTCCTGGCGACGCTCGGCCTGACGTTCCGGCGACCGTTACTCCAGCTCATCGGCGCGCGCGATCAGGTATTCGTCGAGGCACTGGCGTACATCGAAGTGATCTTCCTCGCCCTGCCGCTGACGTTCCTCTTCTTCGCCTTCCGGTCGTCCCTCCAGGGCGCCGGCGACACGAAGACGGCGATGTGGCTGGTCCTGATATCGGCCGGGCTGAACGTCGTGCTCGATCCGTTTCTCATCCTGGGCTGGGGGCCGTTCCCCGAGTGGGGGACACGCGGGGCGGCCGTCGCGACCTTCCTCTCGCGAGCCGTCGCCGGGGTCGCCGGAATCGCTATTCTCCTCGACGGTCGTTACGGGGTTCGACTCCGGCTTCGAGACCTCACGCCGAACCTCACGATCCAGCGCCGGCTAATCGACGTCGGCTACCCGGCCACGTTCGACGGCTGGGCGCGAAGCTTCGCATCGGTCGCGATGGCCGCGTTCGTAGCCCGCTTCGGCGCGACGCCGACCGCCGCCTACGGGATCGTCGTCCGCCTCATGTCCGTAACGTGGTCCGTCGCGGGCGCCGTCGGCGACGCGACCGCGACCGGCGTCGGTCAGAACCTCGGCGCGCGGACGCCCGATCGGGCGGCAACCGTCGCGAAGACGGCGACGGCGGGAACGATCGGATTCATCTTCGTGGTCGCCGCTATCGTCTTCGCCTTCCCCGCCCAGGCGATGGGCATCTTCGTCAAGGATCCCGACGTGATCGCCGAAGGGATCGTCTTCATCCGGATCAACGCCCCCTTCTGGGGGGTTTTCGCCGGTGTGATGGTCATCCAGGGCGCGTTCCGTGGCGCCGGAAACACGCGCGAGGCGATGGCGCTCTCGATGCTCTCGCGGTGGGTCTTTCGCGTCCCCGTCGCACTCGTGCTCGCGTTCGTCTGGACGGTGACGGTTCCCGGCCTCGGCATCACGGTCTCGGGGCTCGAGTGGGGCGTCGACGGCATCTGGTGGGCGTTCTCCGTCGGCATGGGTGCCACGTTCGTCGTCGCCGTGGTCTGGTTCCGGCTCGGGACCTGGCGCGAGGCGATCGTCGAGGACGACGCGAGTGGGCCTCGAGCGCCGAGGAGCGGAGCGGACGCGACAGACGTCGACCGGGATTCTGACGCACCAGCCGAGTAGCGCTCGAGGCGTTCGTGGCGAACAGTAACCGCCGCACCGGCGACGCTCGAGCGCAGAACGCGTGCAAGCAAACCCGTTATCGACGGTGCCGTGGTGCGTCCGGCTATAGATATGGCTCTCGACGTTCGCCGAAGGATATCGACGGGAAAGGACGTCGTCGCGGGCATCCAGCAGAAGAACGTGACGTTCATGGCGGCGAGCATCGCCTACCAGGCGTTCATTTCGCTGATTCCGCTGCTCGTCCTCGTGTTCTTCCTCGTCTCGATCGCCGGTGACGAACAACTCGCAGAACAGGTCGCCGCGACGACCGAAGGCGTCCTCCCGGAGAGTGGCCAGATGCTGCTCGAGGAGGCGATCGCCGGCTCCGCAGAGAGCACGGGCGCGTCGATCATCGGCCTCGTGACGCTGGTGTGGGGTTCGTTGAAGATCTTCCGCGGCCTCGACACCGCGTTCTCTGAGATCTACGAGTCGGCCGCGGAGAACAGTTTTTTCGAGCAACTCCGCGACGCGTTCGTCGTCTTCGCCGCGATTGGGCTCGCACTGCTCGCCGCTGTGGTCGCAACGGCGGTCTTCGCGTACCTCCCCGACAGTCCGCTGCTCGGGATCGCGAACCCGCTCATGCTCGTCGTCGGGTTCACGCTCGCCTTCCTCCCGATGTACTACTTCTTCCCCGACGTCGACGTCGGCGTCCGCGAGATTCTCCCGGGGGTCGTCGTCGCCGCAGTCGGCTGGGCGGCGCTCCAGGCGCTGTTCCAGGTGTACGTCGCCCTCACGAGCAGCACCGACTCCGCTGGGGCGATCGGTGCCATCCTCCTGTTGTTGACCTGGCTGTACTTCGGTGGCCTGGTGTTGCTCGTCGGCGCGGTTGTCAACGCGACGACAGCGGGGCGGCTCACCCTCGAGGACGAAGACGACCTCGATCGAGCACCCTCCAGACAGGCCACCCACGAACGGGAACTCGAGCAACTCGAACAGCAACGAAACCGACTCGTACGTGAGCGCGATCACCTTCGATCGACCCTGCGCGCCCAGCGATCACGTCGGAGCGGCCTCGAGACCCGTGTCGATCGGCTCGCGTCGACGGTCGACCGACTCGAGCGTGAGAACGAGGAACTCCGGCGTGAACTCGAGCACCGGGAGGAGCCGCCCTGGCGACAGGTGCTGATAGCGGCGCTGGAACGGGTCGAGACACTGAAGGTGGGTACCGTCCGTCGATCACGCGACTCCTGAGTCCCTCCTGGGGACGAGGTAATCGCGGCAAAGATGATGCAGTAGGGATGATCGCGGTCCCCCGCCCGCGATCGGACAATCTCGGACGAGAGGTCACAGTCGGATGGTGATCGAACTCCGCATCGGCGACCGCGACCTCGGTACGTTCGAGGCGGAACTGGGTCCTCGAGGTCGGGAAGGCCGTTCCCAGATCGGGCTGCTGTCGCCAACTGGCTCTCGAACCGCGCCGAGACGGACGCCTGCCCTTCCCCGGGTCGCACCCGCTCGCCATTGCGAGCGCATGCTTCCGGCCGACGTGTGCTTCCGGCCAGCACGCGTTTCTGACCGTCGTGACCTGTCGAAGATCGCTCGAGCGAGATTCAGACTATAGAAGGTATAGTATGTCTCGTTACAAGTAATTTCGAGAGTGACACCGCTCGAGGCCGTCATTCCCGCTCGAGCGTGACCACTAGCGCGTTGTCGTCGTCGAGTTCGAAATCGGTGTCGAACGGGTCGGAGCGCTCGCGCATGGTGTCTCGCGCCCAGTCGGCGGCGTCGTCGCTCGCGTGGTGCACCCGGCAGTCGTCGATTTCGATGGGGACCAGTCGGACCGCCTCGAGTTCGCCCGCCTCGAGGACGAGTTCGAAGCAGTAGCTGCGGTCGTTTCGCAGTTCCTCCTTGATCACGTAGTCGTCGACGAAGTCGCCCGTGTCGTGGAGGATGACGCCGTCGTGGTAGGTCTCGACGCCCTGGAAGACGTGGGCGCTGTGGCCGTGGACAACGTCGGCGCCCGAATCGATCAGGTAGCGGGCAAACTTTCGATACGTCGATTTGGGGTACTCGACCCAGTTCGGTCCCCAGTGAACCGAGACGACGACGAGGTCGGGGCCTGGATCGAACGCCCTCGCCTGCGAGAGCGCCTTCCGCAGCCGAACCTGGGTCCGAGCTTCCGTCGGGTCGCACTTCAGGTAGGCCGTCCCTGGTCGGTCGTCGGTGACACCGTAGGACTGGAAGTGGTCGGCGATGGAGACGACCGCGAGGTCGATCCCGTCGACCGAGACGCGCGTCGGTGCGTAGGCATCGTCAGGCGTCGCACCCGCGCCGGCGTGGGCGATCCCCTCCTCGTCCAGCGCCTCGAGCGTGTCGAGCAGCGCCGTCGGACCGTAATCGAGCAGGTGGTTGTTCGCGAGCGAGAGCGCGTCGAATCCGGCCCGCGAGAGCGCCGGCGCCGCCCACGAGGGATCTGCTCGGAAGTAGAACTCCCGGTCGGGGAACCGCTGGCCACGAGTCGAGAGACAGCACTCGAGGTTCCCCACCAGGCCGTCGAGCGACTCGAGGTACGGGAGGACGGGTTCCCAGGGGTCGGACGGACCGCCGTCGACGTGCTCGGCCTCGACGCCTCGTGCTAGCATGACGTCGCCGACGAAGCCGATGCGGGTTCGCTTCTGGCCCGCCTCCTCGCCACGCGACGCGTCCTCGTTCGTCCGTCGCGCTCCATCCCCGTCCGAACGGTCGAGGACCGACGCGCACCCCGAGAGCATCACTGCACCGCCGCTTGCGAGAACCGCTCGTCGGCGCGTCACCCGTCGCTCCGTCATTGCTCGACCTACCGAGCAAACTGACAAAAACCTTCAGCCTCGAGCACGGTTGCGTGCAGTTCGAACGCTCGTTCATAATATTGAAGACGGGTCGGTTGGAACGTTGCCCCGTATGGGTTCCCCGATTTTTCGAGTGATCGAACGGTTCGGGACGGGAGTCGGGACCGGATCGCTGGTCCTCGCCGGCCTCTACCAGGGGGCGGACATCCAGACGGTCACCGTCGAGTTACTGTTAGTGACCGTTCAGGTCGTCTACCTCGAGGCCTTGCCTGCCGTCGCCCTCTTCACGGCGTTCCTCCTCGCGACGGGCGCACTATTGCTCCGGGAAGTGTGGGCCTCGAACGACGACGACCCGCGAATTACCGACGGGCCGCCACTCGAGGCCATCGTGCCCGTCTACGGGGACGCGGAGACGCTCCCGATCAGCGTCGAGAGTCTGGTCGAGAGCGAGTACGAAAACCTGGCCGTGACGGTCGTCGTCGAACCGAACGACGAGCCCACCGTATCGGTGGCCCGGCGGCTGGCCGCCCGTCACGACCGCGTTCGGTGTCGCGTCAACGGCCGGCCCGGCTCGAAGGCGGGCGCGATCAATTGGACGGTCGCCGAGAGCGACGCCGACCACTTCGCGGTCTTCGACGCCGACGAATGGGTCGATCCGGCGTTTCTATCGCGGGCGATGGCCGAACTCGAGGGAGAGGGCGAAGGCAAGGACGAAGCTGACGGCGGCGACGCAGACGTATTCCAGGGCCGTCGCGTCCCGCGAGCGACCGGCCCCGTCGAGACGCTGGCGTACTGCGAGCGCGTCCTCTTTCACTCGAGCTACAAGCTCGTCGAACTGTTCGGCTTCGCGAACTGCCGAAGTTCCTCGACCGTCTTCACCCGCGAGGCCCTCGAGCGCGTCGGGGGGTTCGACGACGTGCTCACCGAGGACCTGGCGTTCGCCCACGACTGCTACCGGGCGGGCTGTTCGGTCACACAGGCACGCCAGTGGACGAACACGATGGAAGCACCTCACACGCTCCGGGACCTGTGGGGCCAACGGAAGCGCTGGCGCATCGGCCAGGTCGAGGTGCTCCACCGGACGCTTCGTGAGGCCCTCACGGAGGGGATCGATCGGCGCGGCCTAGTTTCAATCGGGCGCCTGTCGTCCGCCCTGCTGGGCACCCTCGCCGTCCTCTTGCTGGCCGGCAAAATCGCCCTCTTGCTCATGCTCGACACCGAATCGGCCCTGCTCGTGCCCGTGGCCTGCCTCCTAGCGCTGATCGGCGGCGTCGCACTCAGAGACGTTCAGGACGGGCGCATCGACGGACTCCACTGGAGCGCCTGTTTCGTCATCTTCGTCGTGCCCGCCTTCGGCGTCCTGACGCTCAAGGCCGTCCTCGAGTACGTGATCAGCTGGAACGGCGAGTGGTACCGGGTGACGAAAGCAGGAGCGTAAACGGCTGCGGTCGGCCACGGCGGTGACGACCGATCACTCGTAATACGTCGGCGCCGCCAGTTCGACCGTCTCGGTCGCCAGCGTCTCGAACGTCGCCTCGCTCGCGACCAGGTCGATGTCGATTCCTGCCGCGGCTGCGGTCTCGCGGGTCGGCTCGCCGATGACGCCGACCGTGGCGTTCGAGAGTCCCTCGAGCGCCGCGTCTCTCACTCCCCGCTCGTCTGCGGCCTCGAGCCAGTTGGTGACCGTCAGCGAGGAGGTGAAACAGGCCACGTCGAGGTCCCCCGCGGCGGCGAGTTCCGTGGAGTCGCCGCTCCCGTCGGGCCGGACGAGTCGGTAGAGGACGGTCTCGTGGACGTAGGCCCCGGCGGCCTCGAGCCCCTCGAGCAGGACCGAACTCCCGTGGTCGCTCCGGGCGACCTCGACGCGAGCACCGTCGACGTGGTCCTCGAGGGCGGCCACGAGGCCGCTCGAGGTGTACTCCTCGGGGACGATGTCGGGGTCGTATCCCTGTTCGCGGAGGGCGTCGGCGGTCTTCGGACCGACCGCACAGAGGGTAGCCTCGCCGGGGTTCCAGCGATCCGTCCGCCCGTCCACGTCCACGCTGGCGTCGGCGTCGGGGTAGGCGCCAGCGACGAGTTCGGCTCCCGTCTTGCTCGTCAAGATCGCGTAGTCAGCGTCTTCGCGCGGACTCGCGCCGGTCGGCTCGACGGCCAGCATCGGGTCGGGAACGGGCGTCGTGCCGAGGGACTCGAGCAACTCGACGGCGTCTTCAAGGCGATCGTCGTCGGGGCGAAAGACGGCGACGGTGAGATCCCGCACGGGTCAGTTCCCCTCGTTCTCGATCCGGTCGTCGGCCCGCTCTCGCTCGTTCGCCAGGAACTCGAGCACCCGTTCGCGCGTTCCCGCCACGTCGCCGATAACCGTCACCGCGGGCGGTTCGATGCCGGCCTCGTCGCGAACGTCGACGATGGTCTCGAGGGTTCCCGTCGCGACCCGCTGGCCGGGCCAGGTGCCGCGCTCGACGAGGGCGACGGGCGTCTCGGGAGCTAGCCCGGCCTCGAGCAGGGCCGCGGTGTAGTCGGGGAGGCGGCCGACGCCCATCAGGACCACGATGGTCCCGCCCGTGGCAGCCAGTGCCTCCCAGTCGACGGCCGACTCGGGTTTCGTGGGGTCCTCGTGGCCCGTGACGAACGACACCGAGGAGGCGTGATCGCGGTGGGTGACCGGGATGCCGGCCACGGCGGGCGCGGCGACCGCCGACGTGACCGCGGGGACGACCTCAAACGGAATTTCGTGCTCGGCGAGGTACTCCGCTTCCTCGCCACCCCGCCCGAAGACGAACGGGTCGCCACCCTTGAGGCGGGCGACGTCCGTGCCCTCCCGGGCCAGCGCGACCAGCCGTTCGTTGATCTCCGCTTGGGATGTGCGCTCGCCGCCGGCGCGCTTGCCGACGTCCTCGGCGTCGTCGGGGAGCGACTCGAGGATCTCGGGGCCCGGCAACTTGTCGTGGAGGACGACGTCGCAGGTCTCGAGCAGCCGTTTCGCTTTCACGGTGAGCAGGTCGGGATCGCCCGGCCCGCTGCCGATGAGGTAGACGGTGCCGACGTCGGCCTCAGCCTCAGTCATCGCGGCCCTCTTCGGTCTGGACGTCCGCCGCGCCCGCTTCGTTCTCTTCGTCTTCTGTGTCTCGAGCGCCCTCGATCAACTCGGCGGCGCCGCGTTCGGCCAGGTCGCGGGCAAACTGTCGGGCGGCCTCGGCGTGGCGTTCCACCGGTAGGTCGCGGCTGCCGGTCACCGATTCCTGGCCGTCCCGGTCGAACACCTGCACGTTCGCGTGGACGTACTCCCCCTGCAGGATGGCGTAGATGCCCACCGGGGCGATACACCCGCCGCCGAGTTCCGCGAGGATCGTCCGCTCGACGGTCGTCTCGACGCGGGTCCGGGGATGGTCGAGAACCTCGTTGAGTTCGCCGGCAGTCTCGCCGTCGACGGCTGTCACCGCGAGCGCGCCCTGGCCGGGGGCAGGGACGAACCTCTGGGGGGAGAGTCGCCGATACTCGACGTACTCGTTCAATCCGCTGCGCTCGAGGCCAGCCTCGGCGAGGACGAGCGCGTCGTACGCGACGTCGACGTCGCGCTCGAGGGCGCGTTGCTCGAGGTCGCTCAGGGTGGCGTGCCAGTCGTCGACGGTGGTGATCCCGTCGTCAGCGTCTTCGGCGTCGCCGTCGCTGCCGTCTGCGTTCCCGTCGCTGTCGTCGTAGGTCGGTTTGTAGCTCTCGCCACCGTTATTCGCGTTCCCCCGCCGCTCTGCGTCCGCCTCTCGTCGTTCCTCGCGCTCGGCTCGGAGCGCGGGCGCCAGCACCTTCTCGAGGCGGGTGTCGACGTTGCCGCGGATCGGTTCGATCTCGAGGTCCGGGCGCTCCGAGAGGAGCTGGGCCCGTCGGCGCAAGCTCGAGGTTCCCACAACAGCACCATGGGGGAGGTCTTCGAGGCTCGCTCCGTCGGGGGTCACTAGCACGTCGCCAGGTCGAGCGCGTTCCGGCACCGCCGCGGTGACGAGGTCGCCGGGCTGTTCGGTCGGCATGTCCTTCATCGAGTGGACCGCGCCGTCGGCGCTCCCCTCCAGGACGTGGTCGTCGAGTTCGCGAACGAACGCGCCGGTTTTCCCCAGTCGATGGATCAACTCGTCTCGTAGCTGGTCGCCCGTGGTTTCGACGGTCTCGAACGCGACGTCGTAGCGGCGGTTCTCGAGGGCCTCACCCACGAGGTCCGCCTGACGCCGGGCGAGGGTGGAGCCTCGCGTCGCCAGTGTGACCGTCCCCTTGGTTCGCATATCCATGAGTCCGAGCCTCGAGTATGAAAAGCGCACGCTCTCGAGTTGGGTGACGTAGAAAGGAATGCACTTAAACGAGGAGGTGGTAGGAGTGGGCGAGCGCGGTTGGTCCAGTGGCAGGACATAAGCTTCCCAAGCTTAGAGCCCGGGTTCAATTCCCGGACCGCGCACTTCTTAATCAGTCCTTCGGGAAGAAGGTAGCTACGAGAGTCTCGAGATCGCGTCAGTTTGTTTCGTGAGTTGTTCCGATGATCGTCGGGATGAGATCCATCATCCTGACTGTTGGATCGCTGAAGAATCAGTTTATTTGTGAGAACGCTCGAAGTGGTTTCATATGGCGACAGTCTACACAAAGGCTGATTGTATCTCATCACTCCAGAAAGCGGCTCAGAAGCTCGAGAAGTCACCCACGCAAGCCGAATATAGAGAACTCAATCTTTCGCCGTGCGTAACCCATATCTGCGATATTGTAGGAGGATGGAATAAAGCGAAGGAAGCGGCAGGTATTGAGACGTACGATCAAGTCGGGGAAGCATACGATCACGTCCCGTACCATCCAGACTCAAGCGGCTACGAGCGGTGGGTGCATACGTACGAGGGAGAGCAATCTGAGGTTAGCGTTCATCGTCTTCTCGCGGTACCTGAGTTCGGATTTGACGCAGTAGTGGACAAGCAAATTCATCACAAAAAGCCGATTCCGTGGCTCAACACTCCCGACAACATCATTGTACTAACCAAACGTCAACACCTTGCGCTGCATATACTCATGGAAGATTTTGAGGTAATGATCGAGTAATTTCTGTGCCAATAAGTGCGTAGCAAGTCGAGACGGTGGATTATGAATACGGCCATAAATAGAGTACTAACTCGAATTCTCAATCCTCTCTCGAGAATGGGCAAACGATGAACGCTATGCGGTGGGCGTCGCCAAATCGAACGCCCGTCCACTTTTCCCGCTCGAGGCGAGCCTATTAGTCGCTCTCGAGCAAACACACGCGCGATGATCGATCTTCGATTCTCGGAGGCGGAACTCGAGGCGCGACGCGACCACGTAGTGCAGTTCGTCCGCGACCAGGTCGAAGCCGCGGGCGTCGACGGCGTCGTCCTCGGGCTCTCCGGTGGGATCGACAGTACGACCGTCGCCTACCTCGCCGTCGAGGCCCTCGGTGCTGAGCGCGTCCACGGTCTCGTGCTCCCTGCCCGCGTCAGCAGCGAGGACAACATGAGCGACGCCGAGCGGGTAGCACGGGACCTCGAGATGAGTTACGACGTGATCGAGGTCGAACCCGTCGTCGAGGCGCTGCTCGCGGCCTACCCCGAAGCCGAGGGCGACCACGTGGCGGTCGGCAATGCCCGCGCTCGCGTCCGGGCGGTGTTCAACTACCTGGTAGCGAACCACGACGGGCGACTGGTGCTGGGGACCGGCAACCGCAGCGAGGCCGCCGTGGGCTACTTCACGAAGTACGGCGACGGCGCGGTCGACTGCCACCCCATCGGCAACCTGTACAAACAGCAGGTTCGTCAGCTCGCCCGCGCCCTGGGCGCTCCAGAGGACCTGGTTACGAAGACGCCGACGGCCGAGCTCTGGGCCGACCAGACCGACGAGGACGAACTCGGTATCGAATACGATACCCTCGACGCGATACTCGTGAGCCACGTCGATGGGCCGCTCTCGGTCGCGGCGACGGCTCGGCGCCTCGAGGTCGATCCCGAAACGGTCGAGATGGTCCGAGGGTTGTACGAGGCCAGCGCGCACAAGCGTCGGGCCCCACCCGCGCCGGAACCGCTCGAGTGATCGGCGTTCGCTGGCCACGTCAGGTGCCGTTTCTAACTCGAGCCGCGAACAATCTGCTACTCGGCAGCGAGAACGATTCTCGTCATCTATCGTGACGTTCACTCGACATTTACTATCTCCCCCCTTGTGAGTTAGTGGCACCTGCAGGCCGCACTGGTATGCAGAAATCCGTGATTCGAACAGATGGTATGCTCGAACTGGCACTGCTGTTCTTCGTGATAGCATTGATCGCCGCCGCCCTCGGGGCAGGCGGTGTAGCAGGCCTGAGCATGACCATCGCCAAGTGGCTGGTCCTGATCTTCCTGGTACTGGCCGTGGCGTCGCTGTTACTGTAGCCCGGGAGCGGTCCCGGGCCGGGCGTCGGCCGCCAGCGGGGTGGTCGGCGCCCTTCGACGCAGCACGCAGCAATCGCCAGCGACCGCTGTTCTCCGTCGAGATAGTGGGCTCGAGAGACGGCTCTCTCGAGCTTCAGCGCGAAGAACGAGTCCCTTAGACGGCGACGACCGCGTTGACGACGTAGGTCGTGATCGCGGCGACGATGGCACCCAGCCAGGACATGAACACGAAGTGGACGAGTCCGCTGAGGATGTGCCCCCGATCGGTGAGCCGAATCATGATGGCAGAGAGCGCGGCGTTGATGAAGATCGTCGTGATCAACAGGTACTCCATCACGACGAGGTTGTACTGGCTCGTGTTGAGCAGATCGCCGACGAGTTGCTGATCCAGGTCCATCTCGGCGGTGATGTCCATCATGATCTCGACGACCTCGAGGCCGATGAAGAAGGCGAAGACGCTCGAGGCGGTGATCCCGTAGAGGACCCCGATGAGCGTGGTCGTCGCCTGTTGGCGCTTCTCGCGCACCTTCAGCACCTGGTTCTGGTTCTTGCTGATGACCTGACCGAGCACCTTCGGGTCGCCGCCCATCTGGCGACCGACGACGTACATGTCGCCGAACTTCTGGATCAGGTACGATCCCGTCTCCGCGGCGAACAGCCGCCACGAGCGGACGTCGTCGATCCGCATGTTCAGCCGCTTGTAGAGCGCGTCGACGTTCTTCGTGAGCGAGCCGAAGTCCTTGTGGCGGAGACTCTCGAGGACGCTCCCGGTCGAGGTCTGTTTGACGCTCTCGACGGCCCCGAGGGCACGGATGAAACTCGGAAACTCGCTGTCGCGGTCCTTGACCTTCTGTTCCTCCTGGCGCATCCGCCACCCGGGGAGCAACAGCGGCGTGACTGGAATCGCCGCCATGATCGGGAGCGGGATCCGATCCGGCGCGAGCGGCGTGAATCCGAGGGCGACGGCGATGACGACGACGGCGAGCAGGAGGCTCGCGCCGACGCCGATCACGAGCGCCTGCGGAATGCGGACGAGCGGCCCCTCGCCGTCGGTCTCCTCGATGTACCAGAGTGGGTCGTACGGCGAGATTGTGTGGACGGCGTAGACGAAACCCGCCTGGACGAACGCGAACATGACGATCGTTCCGGCGATGAGCAGGGTCGGGCTCGTCCCGATCAGGATCGGGAGGATGATGGCGAACACGAGGACGAACGCTACCGAGAGCATCATCGACAGATACAGCTCTTTCATCACGTCGAGTTTGGTCAGGTCGCCCTCGTAGCGGGTGACGAACTGCTGGATAATCGTGTCCTGTTCGTCCATCAGGAAGTCGCTGATCTCCTGACCGCCGCCGACGGTGTACGCCAGTCGCTCGAGAAAGTCCGAGAGCAGGGGGCTCTGGGTCTGTTTCGCCCGGATGCGGCAGGCGTCGTCGAGACTCAGGTTCCAGGTGTCGACCAGCGCGACGAGGTGGCCCATCTCCTCGGCGATGGCCTGGTACTCGTCTTCCTCCGCGAGGATCCGGAACACCTCGACGCGGTTGACGTTGGTCGTCGAAAGGACGGTGATATGAGTCAGGAAGAGGTGAAAGCGCTGGCGAACTTCCTTGCGCCTGCGATCCTGGGCGATCTTCGGGTAGACGACGGCGACGACGACGGCGAACAGCCCGAAGACGACGGCGGGAACCGACACCATGAGCGAGAAGCCGAGCACGAACGGCACGACGACCGATGCGACGAAAATGGCGAACGCCGGGAGAACGACGAGCAGGAGGTACCGCTCGACGGACATCTCCATAGTCTCGTAGGCCGCGTTGATCGAGGCCAGCGCCGAGCGAGTGGAGAGGTCGGGCGGTTGAGTCTGGGTGTCGGTCGCCATGATTTCGGTGATCGTTACGCGAACTGCTCGAGCCCGCGAACCTGGATCGGGAGCCCCTGAACGCCGTCGCGCTGGAAGTCCGTGATGGCCTTGTTGACTTCGTTGTAGCCCAGCACGTCGGCGTCGATGAGCTGGCGGATGATCTCCGCACGACGGTCGAGTTCGTTGTAGATGTCGCGGGTGTCCTGATAGCCGAGCAGGGTCGCAATCTGTTCTTCGAGGACGTACGAGTTGTTCCGCCCGGTGAACGTCACATTGTCGTCCCTGGGATCCCAGCTGAAGGCTTCACGGGTGACGACGCCGCCCTCGTAGTCGGAGTAGCCTTCGATCTCCTGGACCGAGGTGACCCGTCGAAGGATGTCGTCGCCCTGTTTCACCCGGTTCTGGAACAGCGCGACGTCGCAGTTGTCCATGAACGTCTCCGGGACGTTGATCGGGTTCCCGGTGAAACGCTGAATCATCGAGACGATGTCGCTCGCGTGGAACGTCAGGATGACCGGGTGACCAGTCTGGGCGGCCTGGAACGCCATCTGTCCTTCCGCACCACGAACCTCACCGACGATGATGTAGTCGGGGCGGGAACGGAGGGCGGCCGCCACGAGATCGAACATGTCGACGTCAGCGTTGCCGTCGCTCGAGCCCTCCCTGGTGAGGAGCTGCTGCCAGGTACTGTGAGGCGGCACGACCTCGGCGGTGTCCTCCGCGGTGTAGATCTTGGCGTCCCGTGGGATGAACGAGAGCATCGCGTTGAGCGTCGTCGTCTTCCCGGAGGCCGTCTCGCCGACGACGAACACCGTCTGCTCGTTCTCCAGACAGAGCCAGAGGTAGGCCGCGAGTTCGGGGCTGAGCGTTCCCCACTTCGTGATCTGGAGGATGGTGAGCGGAATCTCCTCGCCCTGCCGGATCGTCAGCGATGGTCCTTGCACGGAGACGTCGTCGGAGTAGATGATGTTGATACGCGAGCCGTCGGGCAGGGTGGCGTCGATCACCGGGTCAGAGTCCGAGATAGGGTGATTCATCCGCTCGCCCATATTCCGGAGCCACTGCTCGAACTCCTCGGAGGAACCGAAGTCGACCGTCGCCTCGACCATCCCGTAAGTGCCGTGATCGATGTAACACTGATGGGGACCGATGACGTGGATGTCCTCGTTGGCCGTGTCGACCATCACCGGTTCCAGGGGACCGAGGCCCACGATGTCGCGCTGGAGCTGGTAGCGGATCTTGTCGTACTGCGCCCGGGTGAGACTGATCTTTCCGCCCCCGAAGGCGCGCAGTCGACCGATCGACTGGCCGGTGATTCCCGAGGTCACCTCGGCGACCTCGCCCAGCAGTTCGTCGAGGTGGCCCTCGAACTCCTCGTTGTCGCTCGGGGCGGGCCGGGTGACGCTCTTGTCGAGGATCCGCTGTCTGATCTGGTTGTACAGCGCCTTGTCGGCCTCGTCCAGGATGGGTTCGACGCAGTAGTACGTCTTGTCGATGCCCACGTCACCGTGAACGTGGCAGAAGATTGGTGCCTCCGCCTCGTAGATCACGTTCGGGCGGTGGGACTCCCACTCGCCCGACGGCTCCTCGATGAGCGTCGGGTACTCACCGTACTCCTCGTGGAACCACTCGAGGTGCTCGCGAAGGTGGGGGTACTCAGTCGCCAGTGCCTCGAGTTCGTTCGAGAGTCGCGCGGTGCCGAAGTCCGCCATCTCAGGCCACCGTCCGGCTGACGATCGAGACGCCCCGGCCCTGCTGGACGTTGAACCCGATGGAGTCATCGACCGGGCTCTTCATGTTCTGGAAGCGACGCACCCTGATCTGGCGGCGAATCTCCTGGCCGACTGCGGACGTCTCGATGTCGAAGTAGACGTCCGCGACGTTCCGAAGCGGGCGGAGCGCGTCGTCGTCGACGCTCGTCGGATCGACCGTCAGGACGACCGTCTTGTCCTGGAGCGTGACCTGCCGGAGGAACGTGACCAGTCGCTGGAGGACGTGATCGGTGTCGGCCGGGTCGGCCGCCTCGAAGTTGGGATCGTTTCGCAACAGTGCCGAGAGCGTGTCGACGTAAACCACGTCCGCCCGCCAGAGCGTCTCGGCGTCGGCCAGTCGCGCCAGCAACTGGCGCTTCTTCCCTCTCGAGTGGGTGTCGACGTTCGCGTGCAGGAACAGCAACTGCTCACCGAGCAGGTGATCGACGACGTCGTAGGACAGCGAGTGCATCTGCTGGACGAACTCCCAGGACTCGAGTTCCGTCGAGACGTAGGTGACGTAGGTCCCTTCCTCGGCCATCCCGTAGGAGAAGCGCTGGGAGAGGGCGCTCTTGCCGGCGCCGTCTTCGCCCTCGATGAGCACGACGCTCCCCTCCGGCAGGCCGCCGCCGATGGCGTTGTCCACGCGATCCGTCTCCGTCAATCCGAGTGAGTAGTGATCGGTCATACGTAGAATTCGAACACCTCCCTGTCGCCGCCGACGTCGACGACGACGCGGTGGTCGCCGGGGTCGAGCCCACCGTCGACGGCGACGACGAGTTCGGCGACCTCGCCGCGTCGCCAGGTCGGGCCGTCGGTGAGGACCGACACCTCGAGGCCGTCGCTCTGGACGTAGGTTCCGTCGACGAGGACGTCCAGGCTCGCGCCGTCGGTGGGGAGCGTTCGCTCGCCGGTGTTCTTGACGAGGAGCGTGATCCGTTCCTCGCCCACGGTATCGTTGTAGACGGCGTCGCTTCCGGCGTCGCTGATGATCTCGATATCGGTGTCGATCTCCTGCTTGACGCTGCTGCTCTTGGTGTCGATCGAGTTGCTGAGTTCGTTGACGTTCGCCACGAGCGTGCCCGCGATTCCCGCCGCGACGAGCATCGCGGCGATGAACAGGATCAGGGTCGAGACGGATTCACTGCCCATCGGTCACACCTCCATGAGGATCCGGGCGAGGCCGTGTTCGGTGACGACCTTGACCCGGTTGGGGTAGTTGGTAACGTCCGTGACGGTGAACCGGAGTACCTCGCCGCTGTGAACGCGCTCTCGCGTCGCGTCGCCCTCGACGCTGGTTGCGGCGTCCGTCCGGACGGCGCCGTCGACGAGCAGCGTCGTCTCGGTCACCGAGAGCGTCGTCGTCCCTGTGTTCGTCACGTTCACGCGGAGTTCGTTCGCCCCGTCGTCGTAGGTCGCCTCGAGCGCGACGTCCGAGTTCCGCAGGTCGAGCGCGCGCTCGTCCCGTTCGTCGATCGCGTCGGCCCGTCGCTCGTGGGCGGTCTCGACGGTCGGGTAGACGATGCCGACGGCGACGAGCAGCCCGATGAAGAGGATCGCCACGGCCCCGCTGGTGCTGAATCCCATCCTGTCACCTCTGGGGGGTTACTTCCCGCTTGGTCTCGTGGATTTCCTGGAGTTTCATGATGTACGTGTAGCTGTCGGCGTGGTCCTCGGCGGTGAGTTCGTCGGGCGTCGTCTCCGGATCGACGTGCATGTCGAGGTCCGGCCCGCTGAGGACGCTCTCGAGGTGGTCCTTGACGTCCTCGCTAATCCAGCCGATCTCGCGGTAGTACGAGATGGCCCGCAGTGTGGCGGCCGGGCCGCCGGTCCGTACGAGAGCGGTGAGCCACTCGAAGACGATGATGTCGCTCGCGTACGTGTTCGAGAGTCGCGCGAGCGTGACGTCGCTCGCGTTGGCGTCGTCCTCATCCTCGGCTGCCTCTTCGTCCGCACCATCGACGCTGTCGGTCGCCTGTACCTCGACGTGCGTGTCGTCGACGTCGTCCTCGTCGAACGTGATGGTCTGTCCAGTTTCGTCGGAACTCGCGTCGGCCGCCGCGTCCTCGATCATCCCCTTCAGGTCGTCGAAGGAGACGGATTCCGCTTCAGGGTCGGTACCCATCTCGAGGCCGTCATCGTTTGCGTCGGTCGCCTCCGCCGCCGGTTTTCCGAGACCGAAGCCCTCGGGTTCGTCCTCGTCGTCGAAGACCCCGAACCCGTGGCGCTCCTCGCCGCTCCCCGTAAAGGGGTTCACGTCGTCGGTCAGCCGGTCGTAGATCCCCAGCAACTGGCGAATCGTGTCGTTGACGTCCTCGACCTGACTCGAGACGTGCTGGGTGGAGTCCTGAATCGAGCCCAGCGTGTTGCCCTTCTGCTCGAGGTCGTCCTCGAGGTTCTCGATGCGGTGGTAGAGGTCGTCGACGACCTCGTCCTCGTCCAGGTCGTCGGGGTCGGGACGTTCCTCGCGTTCGAAGGTCGTGGCTTCGGACTGGCCAGTCGCGGCTTCGTCGGGTCCGGGTTCGTCGCCGTCGTGTGCGGCGTCAGTGTCGGCGGCTCCGGCTTCGGCCTCCGCGTTCGCCTGCCGCTCTGCCTCCCGATCCCGCCCTCGTCGGCCCCCGGAGTTCCCGAGGAAGTTCTCGAGCAGCTCGCGGAGGTTTCCGAGACCAAGATTCATCGGATCACCGCGCGTGTGGGGCGTCGCGTGTGGTGGGTGGAAACGGGAGCGGGTTTGGGTGTGAGGGCGAGAGGGAGAGCGAGATTGGAAGCGAAAGCAGAATCCAAAACGGAACCAAAAGCGAAAACGGGACTGCGGCCGGAACCCTGACGACGGCCGAAGGCACCAAAAAGGCGGTGACGCGAGCTGGAGGCGAGCCCATCGTCACGTCGCGCAGTTACAGTCATTCATCACTCAGTAGTCACAGTAGCGGTATAGTAGTACGCTCGAGTTCGCCCCCCGATTCGGCCCGCGTATCGAGTCGTGAGTCGGCGTTCGATACGCCGCTCGATATTCTACAGAGGTTGATTACCCAACTAGGCTATGAGTCGAACGGGGTACATCCCCAGAATCTGTGATGCCAACGATATCGCCGCACGCCGACTTTCGACGGGGTTCAGACGCGTCCGTTCGCGTCCACACGACTCCGTCGCTACGTCCCCCCAGGAAGCGACGGGCTGTGCCCGTCGAGTCGGCGGAGACAGGCTCGAGGGACCGACAGGGTGCCTCGAGGGACAATGGTGGGTTGACTACTATTGCGATCGGCGGCTCGAGAGGGCACACAGGGTGTACGCATACATGTTCGAAACAATAACAGAAAACGACGAACGCGGTCAGGTGGGTATCGGTACCCTCATCGTGTTCATTGCAATGGTCCTTGTCGCGGCGATCGCGGCAGGTGTACTGATCAACACGGCTGGTTCGTTGCAGAGCCAGGCGTCCGACACGGGTACGGAAACCCAGCAGGCTGTAGCGAACCAGGTTGAGGTCGTCCACGCGTATGGTGACCTTGGTACTAACGATACTGTTGAGAATATTAATCTAGTTGTTAAGAAATCGGCAGGATCGGATGTGATTGATATAACTTCGCTTACTGTTCAGTATACAAGTGAAACGACCTCTGATACGCTTGAGTATGTTGACGGCGGTGGTGCAGATTCGTTCGACACGACTGCATTGGCTGACACTACTGATGCGACTGCGCTGACTGAAACAAGTGATAGGATTGAGATAAATATCGCTCTCAGCGATACGAATGAAGCCAGTGGTGAACTTCAGCCTGGTGCTAGCGCAACAATTGAACTTGTAGACCAGTCTGGTGCGCAATTCAGTTATGGTGTGACTGTCCCAGCAACGTTCAGTAGTGATGCCAATATTGTTGAGGTCTGATAATGTTTGAGCAAATCCACAATTCCGAAGAACGCGGTCAGGTGGGTATCGGTACCCTCATCGTGTTCATTGCAATGGTCCTTGTCGCGGCGATCGCGGCAGGTGTACTGATCAACACGGCTGGTTCGTTGCAGAGCCAGGCGTCCGACACGGGTACAGAAACCCAGCAGGCTGTAGCGAACCAGGTTGAAGTTGTCCAAGCATATGCTGAGGATACCGACGATAATGGTGACTTTGACTCACTAAACTTGGTTGTGAAGAAGTCAGCAGGCTCCGATGTGATTGATTTAACTTCACTTACCGTTCAATATACGGATGAAAGTGACTCAATCACCCTCGGCCATGATTCAGGATCCGCGGCTTCAGTATTCAGTACTACTGCAGCCACCGCCGACAGTCAAGATAATTCATTAACGGCTACAAGTGACCGGATTGAACTAACTATTGATCTGGGGACTCCTGATCAACCATCCGCACTCCAAACAAGTGACAGTGCAACAGTGGAACTCGTTGATCAGTCGGGGGCACAGTTCAGTTACGGTGTAACGATGCCACAAACGGTAAGTGACAGCCAGACGGTTGTCGAAGTCTAATCACACACTGTAACTAATTAAATCTATGACCCCCAATCCGACATACGACAACGCAATCCTCACCCCCGATGACCTCGAGGTCACGCCTGACAACGAGACCGTCACACAGTTGGGTGAGAATCGGTACGTCGTGCGGTCGGAGTCAAATTCGAGTTCCGACCTCGAGTCCCCCTCGTTGCCGTCACCCGACGGCGAACGCGGCCTCGAGACCGAGGCGGCTGGTGAACGCACACGCCAGCGTGCCGATATCGGTCTCGAGGCCGATGGAGGGCTCGAGTTCGGAACCGATTCCAACGGTTCGGATGCAACACGCGAGCCCGACGAGTGGCTCGCGGCCGCGTCCGAACCCCACGGGGTCGAGATCACCTTGAAGACCGACGGCGAAATCGCACACCACCGCGCGACGTCTCACGACGTTCGCGAGGTGTTCGCCGACCTCCTGACCTGGTACGCCGGGCAGCTCGACGACGACATGTCGCCGACCGACGCGTTGCAGGTGCTGCTGGCAACCACGGATCTCGAGGCCTAGACAGGCCGCCGGTTTTCACTCACGCTGTTACCCCCTCGAGCGACGGCTCTCCGCGGGACGGGTCGGACTCTCCCTCGAGTCATCTGGGGCGAACTCGAGCCGTCTGAAACGGACTCGAGTCGGAGCCGCATCCGGGAACCGAACGTCGGTCTCGAGGAGGCGCCGGCGATCACCGCTCGCACTCGACCGGCGAGTCCGTCGTGATCCAGCGCT
This sequence comes from Saliphagus sp. GCM10025334, assembly GCF_042663485.1. NCBI lineage: Archaea > Methanobacteriati > Methanobacteriota > Halobacteria > Halobacteriales > Natrialbaceae > Saliphagus > Saliphagus sp. GCM10025334. Next base: position 130,222 of record NZ_JBHTAF010000002.1, read on the forward strand.
CGGGCTGGTCGTACTCGCGAATCTCGAACCATCCGTCGTCGGTGAACGACGCTTCGTAGGCGTCCGTATGCTCGGCGGACATACTCGTGTCGAGGAGACCGAGGGTCATGAGTACGAACGTGTTAATCCGGCCCATCCCATTGCAGCCAGTTCTTAATCAGTCCTTAGCGACTGCATACCACGGGAAACGATCGGGATTTCGCTCAAGACGATAGTCGATCGTCCCGAGGGGCGATACCGGTTTGTTCCTGGCACCCCCCTAGGGACGTATGTGTGGCCGTTACACCCTCTTTCTCGAGCAGGGCGACCTCGAGGACCGGTTCGACGCCAGGTTCCCGTCCGACGAAACGTTTGCACCGCGGTACAACGCGGCGCCAGGACAGCGCCTGCCGGTGATCACGAACGACGAACCCGCCACGTTCCAGCGCCTCGAGTGGGGGCTACGTCCAGCCTGGCGCGAGGACGTGCGGGCCTCAGGCGGCTCGAGTAGCTCGAGCAGGTCTAACGGCCTGATCAACGCCAGGGCGGAAACGGTGGCCGAGAAACCGAGTTTTCGCCCGGCGTACGAGATGAAGAGTGACCGAGTCGACCGTTCAGGCGACGCGAATGAACCGTCTGAACGGAATGAATCGGACGCAGGAGATCGGGACCGGACGCCCGTCTCCCGAGGTCGGTGTCTGGTCCCCGCCGACGGCTTCTACGAGTGGGTCGAAACCGGAAACGGGGGCAAGCAACCCTACCGGGTCGCGCTCGCGGACGACCGCCCGTTCGCGATGGCCGGTCTGTGGGAGCGCTGGGAGCCCGACCCGGAGACCACCCAGGCCGGCCTCGAGGCTTTCGGCGGCGGCTCGAGCGAAGGGGATGGCGAGAGCGCCGCCGAACGCGAACCCGGACCCGTCGAGACGTTCACCGTGCTCACGACTCGTCCGAACGACCTGGTCGCCGACCTGCACGACCGCATGGCGGTGATCCTCGAGCCGGATCGCGAACGCGAGTGGCTGACCGCCGACGACCCGCGGGACCTGCTCGAGCCCTACCCCGCCGAGGAGATGCGGGCCTATCCGGTGTCGACGGCGGTCAACAGTCCGGCAGTGGACGAGGCGTCGCTGGTGGAACCGCTCGAGGAGGTTTGAGTTTGGCCGGGACAAAAACTCGAGCCGTCTAGAGCCCCTCGCGACCCCCCTGCGTGAGGAGCACGACCATCGAGAGCCCCGAGACGACGATCAACATGAGCGCGGGGATGGCGGCGTACTGGAAGTAGGCGGCCTCCTGAGCGCGCCAGATCACGGTCACGAGGGTGTCGAACCCGGTCGGGCGCAAGAAGAGGGTCGCGGGCAGTTCCTTCATCGTCGTCAGGAAGACGAGTGCAGCTCCCGCGGTGATCCCCGGCGCGATGAGGGGGAGCGTCACCCGGCGGAACGACTTCAGGGGCGTGTCACCGAGGGTGCGAGCGGCCTCGACGAGGGTCGGATCGACCTGCAGAGTCGTCGATCGAATCGAGCCGACCGCCTGGGGGAGAAACCGGATCACGTAGGCGAAGATCAAGAGCGGGAGCGTCTGGTACAGCACCGGGGCATAGGGCAGGTCGAGCGCCTCGTAGTCCGTTCCGACGGAGACGAGCGCGAGGCCGAGAACGACGCCGGGGACGGCGAAGCCGACGTACGTCGCCCGCTCGAGCACCGAGGCGAGCGTGGCGTCGGACCTGGCCGCCAGATAGGCGACCGGGATCGCAGCCGCGACGGAGAGGAGCGCGGCGGCCCCCGAGACGAGAAGCGAGTTGTACGCGTATTCGAACTCGAAGGCCAGTTCGGGGCGGGCGTAGGGGTCGGCAGTCACGAGCCACAGTCCCAGGATCCACAGCGGAACGAGCAGGGAGACGGCCGTGACGCCGACGGGCAGGAGCGTCGCGGGCCAGCGCCAGCGGCCGAGTTCGACGACGGTTCTCGAACGGCCGCCGCCGTCCCCGTGGACCGTCCGGTTCGAGCGGACCTTCCACTCGAGGGCGAGGACGACGAGGACGATGGCGAGCAACTGGAGGGAGAGGAAGGCCGCGTACTCCCGGTTCCACTGCTGGAACTCGACGTAAATCTGTCGCGTGAAGACGGGCAGTTGCATGATCGCGGGCGTCCCGAAGTCCGAGACGGCGTACAGCGCGGCGAGCAGCGCCCCCGCGACGACGGCGGGTCGGATCTGGGGGAGCGTCACCCGGCGGAAGGCCCCCCAGGTGTCGTGATTGAGCGTCCGGGCGGCGTCTAACAGTCGCGTGTCGAAGGAGAGCAACGCCGCGCGGGTGGTGAGGTAGACGTAGGGGTACGTGTAGAGCGTGATGACGAGAATCGATCCCCAGAGACCGTAGATCTCGGGTAGCCGTTCGATGCCGAGGGGCTCGAGGATCGACTGGAACTCGCCGCGGGGGCCGAAGGCCGAGACGAACGCGAAGGCGCCGATGTAGCTCGGGACGACCAGCGGCAGGGCGACGGCGACGGCCCAGAAGCGCCGAAGGGGGAGATCGGTCTGGACGGTGAGCCACGCCAGCGGGACGCCGACGAGAACCGAGCAGACGGTGACGCCGACCATCAACAGGAGGCTGTTCCCGACGATTTCGACCGTCTTGGGTCGCACGAGCAGGCGCCAGGCGCGACCGCCGTCGATCCGGGTGGCCTCGACCAGGAGCCACGAGAGCGGAAACAGCAGGGTCGCGGCGATCGCCGCAACGAGGGCCGTCAACCCCAGCGGGAGCTCCTCGTCGGCTGCGATTCGGCGGACGAATGACGGTCGTGGCATCTGCAGGTACGCGATTCTCGAGTCCCGGCGTATTTGCCGGTGTCGTTTGCCGGCCACTCCGGTTTCAACGGGTATAAGTTTTAGGTGTGCCTAACTCGCGGTGATGGACCTGACGCGACGGGACGCCGTGGCCGCCCTCGCGGCGCTGGGCGTCGGCGGGGGTGCCGCCGCGACCCTCCGGTATGGCCGCTCGAGGAGGACGAGCGACCCAGCACCCGTCGACGAAGAACGCATTCAAGCGACGCTGGTCGCCGCTGCCGACGTCGTCTACCCCTCGGCAACCGACGGCGTCGAGCCGTTCGTCGAGACCTTCCTCGAGGGACGACTGGCCGACCCCGACCACGCGGCGGCGATGGACGAGACCGTCGCGAAACTCGAGGAGTTGGCCGAGTCGTGGCACGGGTCGCGGTTCGTTGCACTGTCAGTCGCGGACCGGGATCGATTCCTCCGTGAACTCGGGGCGGACGCCGCCTCGGAAGCGCCGGAGGGCACGACCGCCGAGCGAGTTCGGTACTACGTCGTCAACGAGCTCCTGCTCGCGCTGTACGCGTCGCCGACGGGGGGCGAACTGGTCGGCCTCGAGAATCCTCAGGGGCACGCGGGCGGGATCGACACCTATCAGCGGGGGCCAGATTCGTGAGTTCCTTCCAACGGAGGCCAGACTCGTGAGCTGGAGTCGGCCACCCGCAGAGGCGACGAACGAGTCGGTCGGATCCGGCGACCGGACCCCGGTGACGGAAGCAGACGTGTGCGTGATCGGCGCCGGACCCGCCGGCAGTATCGTCGCGACGCGACTCGCGGAGGCGGGTCACGAGGTGGTGATCCTCGAGGCCGGGCCTCGATTCGATCCGGCCGATCGACTGGCCAGACAGGAGCGCGCGATCCGACCCGCCTACGACCGGCCGGACGTCTGGGACGGCGACCCTGAACGCGACGCTCACGCCGCCTCCGGGGAGTGGTTCTATCCCCTGAATCACGCCCGCGTCAAGGGCGTCGGCGGCTCGACGCTCCACTGGCAGGGGATGGTCATGCGCCTCCACGAGGACGACTTCGAGTCGGCGAGCGTCCGCGGGGCTGGCGTCGACTGGCCGATCGACTACGCCGACCTCCGGCCGTACTACGCCGACGCCGAGCGAGAACTCGGGGTCTCGGGTGCCGACAATCCCTTCGGTCCGCCACGAGAGGAACCCCACCCGCTGCCGGCGTTTCCTCCCTCCTACAGCGATAGCCTGTTCGCGCCGGCCTGCGACGCCCTCGAGATCGCGATGCACCCGGTCCCGAACGCCCGGAACTCCGAAGCCTACGACGGTCGCGGCGGCTGCGTCGGCTACGGCACCTGCCAGCCCGTCTGTCCGTCCGGCGCGAAGTACGACGCGACCGTCCACGTCGAACGCGCAGAAGCCGCGGGGGCGACGGTGCTCGACCGGGTTCCGGTCACGCGACTCGAGCACGGTCCCGACGCGGTCGAGGCGGCGGTCTACGCGACCCCGGACGGTGACACGTACCGCCAGGAGGCCGACGCCTTCATCGTCGCCTGCGGGGGCGTCGAGACGCCGCGACTGCTGCTGGTTTCGGAATCCGACCACTACCCCGACGGCCTCGCAAACTCGAGCGGCCTCGTCGGGCGATACTTCATGGATCACCTCTTCGCCGGGATGGGTGGCGTCCTCGAGGAGTCGACCCGCCAGAACCACGTCGGCTTTCTCACCAGCGAGTGCCACCAGTTCTACGACGAGGCCGACGAGGAGGTCGCCCCGTTCAAACTCGAGTTCTTCAACTACGCCGGCCCCTCGCCGGTGGAACTGGCGCTCACCGGCGACGACTGGGGCGACGCCCTCCTCGAGCGCCTCCGGGCGGAGTACGGCACCCACGTCGGCGTCGGCGCGCTCGTCGAGCAACTCCCCCGCGAGGACAGTTACGTCGGGCTCGACCCCGAACGCACGGACGACAACGGCGTTCCGATCCCGGACGTCCACTGGAACGTCGGCGAGCGGGCGCTGCGAACCATCGAGCGGGTCAACGAGATCCAGCGATCGATCCTGGAGGAACTGGGCGCCGAGATCACCTGGCAGGTCGGGCCGGAGAACACCGGACCCGCCTACCACCACATGGGGACGACCCGGATGGGTGACGATCCGTCCGAGAGCGTCGTCGATCCCACGCTGCGGACTCACGACCTCGAGAACTGCTGGCTCGTCTCGAGTTCGGTCTTCCCCACCGGTGGCGCGATGAATCCGACGCTGACCATCGCCGCCCTCGCGTTGCGGGCAGCCGAGGCGATCGAGGACGCTCTCTAGCGCTCGCCACCATCCCACCTCCCCCCCCCCCCTCTGTTTTAGGCAAACCTAAAACCTTAAGTGACACCCGATGAGAGTACCGGTAATGAGCGTGGAGACACCCGCGGACGACGGCGACGAACTCGAGGTCGACGCCACACCCTCGGATCGACCCGGGGAGTCGATCGATGCCGACAATGGTGCAGACTTCGACGACGAATCGACGCGAGAGGCCACCGACGGGAGCGGCACTGACGAGTACACCTTCGACGACGTCGCTGTCGTGATGGGGACGTACAACGAGGAGCAAGCGATCGGGACCGTTCTCGCTGACATCGAGCGCGTGACCGACGACCGCGCCGAGGTCGTCTGCGTCGACGGGTCCTCGGACCGCACGCCAGAAATCGCGCGCGAACACGGCGCGACCGTGATCGAACAGGAACCACAGGGCTACGGCGTTGCCGTCCACGAGGCCATCACGGCGCCCGAACGCCCGGTGATCGTCACCACTGACTGCGACGACACCTACCCGATGGATCAGTTACCGGAATTCCTCGAGTTGATCAACCGAGGTCACGACGTCGTCAGCGGCGACCGCCTCTACCACGGCGCCGAGGCGATGCCGGCGCTCAACCGCCTCGGCAACCACGCCTTCGCGTCCCTCGCCAGCGTCCTGATGGGTACGCGCGTCCACGACACCACCACAGGCATGCGGGCCTACCGCCGCGAGGTCATCCAGGACATTGAGTGGTCCGAGAACACCGGCCTCTCGGCCGAACTCCTGATCCGGCCCCTGATGCGGGGCTACGACGTGGTCGAACACCCCATCACCTACGCCGAGCGCGCAGGTGAGACCAAGCTCGACCCCTTCCAGGGAGGCTACGAGATCGCGCGATCGATCGTCAAGGTTGCCCTCGAGGAGCGCATGCGGGAGTTGCCACACGAGCCGCAGCAGGATCGGTAGGTGGACACCGACTACATCGGAGTACCACACTGTGACACTATTCGTCGTCGCTCTTCAGAAACAGCGTGCTGGTGAGCGCTGCCACTGGAACGGTCGCAGACGAAGGTATTGATACGGGATTACCCGACTACGTCTACACTGCCACCCAGTGTGGTTCGTTCGGAGGAGAGCGTCACGAGGGACCGATCCATCAACTGCGGGCGGGTTTCGGTAATCCGGTCCACCATGAGACGGTCTCGTTCTGTCGTTTTCAGCCAGCGAAACAGTGCAGAGTACCGTATCGCCACCGTTGACCGCATGGGAGCATCCCTGCGAATTGTGATTCAGAACGGTACCGACCATTGAACGCCGAGGAGAGTGGAAACCCGTCCGCTGAATCTATCGTTCGACTTGGATCGTCTGCTGACGTATGTTTGTTCGACTCGAATTCAAGACGTGGTCAATTTCGTTTCTCTCAACTGTTGTCACCGTACAATTCTCACCTGCTGAAAGAACTTCGTCTGGTCGACGAGGCCAGTAGAGGCTATGTTCAGTAGGGAATAGTCACCAAATTCCCAGGCGTTTATAAAGGCGTCCGCAGTCGGGCGTTTAGAGAATTGATAAATAAAGGGACATACTCCAGGGTATCGTATGGAATGGAGTTCCCTCTACAACCGACAATTCCGCACATTATGACGAGACACCCATTGATCGATCATCGAGACCGGTCGGGGCGCCTCGAGGACCGACACCGACATCGGAGGACGACAGGACGCCTTTCTACCAGCGCACACCGCCGTACAGGGACACGGGTCACGCGTTCAAACGGCTGTAGCCAGCAAACACGCAGGGGGCTGAACCGGGATAACCGAAACCAATTGGTCGCACACCAGGAAAACACTGGGGAGCTGGTCGGCGACGGTCACTGGGCGGGCAACGGGGATGGGCACGCCGCATGAGGGAACTTAGCGTCCGCTCCTGGATCGACCGAGCGAAGCGAAACTGGCAGTCGGACAAGAAGCGAGCGGTCATGGAGGCGGCCTACTGTCTGTATCTTGGGCCGTGGTTCACGGCGACATCCCGACGTCCCATCGGGACGAACGTGTACGACCTCGAGTGGGACGCACTCATTATTCTGGATGCGTGCAGGGTGGATGCGCTTCGGTACCTCGCGCCCGAATACGACTTTCTGGACGCGAGGAGCATCGACTCGATACTGTCCGTGGGAAGTGGTTCGCGGGAGTGGCTGGTCAAAACGTTCAACGAGGACCGTCTCGAGGACGTCCAGGAAACCGCGCTCGTCACAGCCAATGGCTTCGACCGGGATATCTTCATGAACGACCGATACCTCCCCGGGATCGCCGTCCCGTTCTGCTGGCCAGGTGCAGAGCCGGTCACGGAACACGATTTCCTCAGATACGATCCGGTGTGGCGCGACTGTCGAGACGAACGGCTGGATACGGTTCCCCCGGAAGCGACGACGAACCGAGCCATCCTGGCCGGACGAGAGGCCGGTGCCGACCGACTCGTCGTTCACTACGCTCAGCCACACACGCCCTATATTGCCGATGCAGCAACCGACGGTGGGAGAGAGCTGACAGACATCGAGCAGAATGCGTGGGGAGCGCTCAAGCAAGGTTCAGTGCCGAACGAAGTGGTGTGGCGAATGTATCTCAACAACCTTCGCCACGCGCTCGATTCGGTCGGCGTGCTCCTCGAAAACCTCGACGCGGAGACGGTCGTACTCTCGGCCGACCACGGCGAGGCATTCGGCGAGTGGGGAATCCAGGGACACCCAACCGGCCTTCCACACCCACACGTGAAACGAGTTCCGTGGGCGACGACGACTGCGACCGACTACGAATCGGTCGCGACTGACGATATTGCGAGTCCAGCGGCGGATCCCACGGAAGACGATGGAACCGTCGAGGAACACCTGGAGGCGCTCGGCTACGGGAAGTTCTAACGCATCATCGGTGCCCGTCACCGTTCCAATGGCAGTGCTCCCACCAGCACTCTGCTTGTGAAGAACGTTCGTCGTTAGTCCGCAGTCACTTCGAGTTCCGTCTCAAGCCGTTCCCACTCGGGCAATTCAGCGTCCTCGAGCAGCGTCCCCTCCCGCCCGCAGTCGGTGACGAGACGGCAACCCCGCGTTTCCGGCGGCCAGACGACCTCGAGCGTGCCGTCTGCGACCCGAACCGTGGTCTCCTGGCGGTAGGTGTAGGTGCCGCCGTCGGGCTGGACGAGCGTGACCGAGAGGACGAATCGGTTAGTGGCAGCGAGTTCGACCCCGTCTTCGGTCGGCCCGCGAGTCGCCTCCGGGGGGACCGACAGGGTAGCGTTACCGGCGTCGTCGCTCGCGGCCGCCACCGTCCAGGCGACGCGGATCTCGTCGGTCGGGTCCTCCAGGTGGTACTCGACGGAGCCGTTCGCCCCCTCGAGGGTGACGACGGCACGGCTGACCCGGTCGGGGACGCCGACTGTCGTCTCGCCGTCCATCGTCGCACCTCGCCGGATCTCGAGGGGCTGGAGAACGGCCTCGATCTCGTCGGGGCTCGCGCCCCACGCGCCGCGGTAGGTGTACCGGTAAGGGTCGCGGTCGGGATAGGCGTCGAGAACGGCGAACTCCCGTCCGGCGTCGCCCTCGAGGACGTAGACGACGTCGCCCTCGAGGTCGGGGTCGTTCCGCAGCGCCTGGAAGGGATGGTTGGTCCACTGGCCGTAGGGTGCGGGCTGGAAGACGAGGGCGTTCTCGAGGTCGCGGTCGTCGAACGGTTCGTAGGCCGCCTCAGCACTCCGGGTGTAGTCGGCGTTGCGATCGATCGGTCCCGAGATGAGCGCGACGGTCGTCGCCGCGAGGACGAGCGTCGCCACCAGGGCGAGGGAAACGAGGACCCTGCGAGGCGAACCCGGGGTGTCGATCCGCTCGAGGAGTTCGGGGACGCGAACTCGAGCGAGACGCCACGCCGTCACGAGCGCGACGGCGGCGAAGACGGCGAACGGAGCGAGCAGGTCGAAGTGATAGAAGGGGCCGAACCGACTGACGAGGCCGTTCGTCGGATCGTCCATCGTCGCCAGAATGTTGAAATTGCCCCAGAAGGCGACGTTGCCCAGGACGACGGTGATGACGACGCCCGCGAGAAGCGCGGCGGGCAGCGGGGATACGGCGACCAGGCGACCTCGCGCTCGCGATCCGGTCCGGTGTCCCTCGAGCCACTGCCGACCCGCCAGCGCGAGTCCCGCGACCGCCGCCAGGGTGCCGACCGGCCCGGCGACGACCCAGCGGGTGGCGAAGTACCACAGCACGTAGCCGTTGGCCTCGAGCGCCAGCGCGGGCGTGTACTCGATGCCGTGGCCCACGATCTCGCGATAGCCGAACCCGGGGCCGTCCAGCGGCGCGAACGCCTGGAAGGGAAACTCGAGGGGCGACCCGGTCAGTCGTGCGTTGTACGCGAGCGCGAGAGCGACGAACGCGAGACCGATCGCCCCCGTGAGCAGGTTCCGGCGGACGGGATCGGCCCGCGGGCGGCCTCGTCGGAGAGCGGTCACCGTCTGCCAGCCGGCGTGGACGATGAACGGCAGGGCGAACAAGACGGCAGTGTACGGCCGGGCGAAGAACGCGATGCCCACGGCGATTCCAGCGATAGCGGCCATTCGGGAGTCCCCGAAGCGGACGCCGCGCAGGTAGCAGACGGCGAAGAGGAGGTTCCACAGCGTCGTCGGGGCGTAGGGAAGGAAGACGGACGAGGACAGGAGCGCCATCGGCGAGGCCGCGAAGAGGACGGACGACACGAGGCCAACTCGGCGGTCGGCGACCATCGAGCCGAGGACGTAAGTCAGGTAGGCGTTGAGCGCCGCCACGACCGCCAGCGTGACCCGAGGCTCGTCGAACAGGGCCATCGAAACGGCGTACATGCCGGCGGGGACGGGCGCGTACTTCGAGTACAGCCGACCGTCCTCGAGGACGAAGAACCACGGTCTGACGGCCTCGGCGAGGTCTCCCGCGTGAATCTGAAGGTGGCCCTCGAGCAACATCGCGGCCTGCAACAGGTAGACGGCCTCGTCGTCGTTGCTCGAGTGGTACGGAAACAGCTCGCTCGCGAGGGTGAAGACGACGAGGCCGGCGAGGACGCTCACGAGGAGCGCGTAGCGGCGCTCGCGCGGGCGGGTGGCGGCCCGGAGAACGGAACGAACGGAGCGACGCGAGGGGACGTGGCTTCGGAGTCGGTGCTGGCGGGGGTCGCCCATGCCTCAGGTGTTGATGCCGACCTCCCGCATGAGGTCGATCGTCGGCTCGAGGTCTGAGAGCTTCGAGAGGTCGAGGTTCGGGACGTCGAGTTCGTCGATAGGCGGCAGGTCGCCGACCGGGTCGACGTCCGAGATCAGCGGGTACTCGTAGGTCTCCGTGGCGAAGTACTCCTGGGCTTGCGCCGAGAGCAGGTGACGCACGAAGTTCTGAGCGAGGTCAGCGTCGTCGGTCGCGTCCGTGACGGCCGCGCCAGCGACGTCGAAGACGGCGCCCGCGTCGCCTTCGGTAAACGACGTGGCGATGGGAGCGTCCGGCGACCCGTCGAGCACCCGCTGGACGTAGTAGTGATTCGTGAACCCGGCGTCGATTTCGCCGTTGGCGACGGCCTGACAGACCGCGAACTCGTCTGCGTACTCTGCGATTCCCGCGTCGACGACGCCCTCGAGCCACTCGCGGGTCGTCTCCTCACCCTCGAGCAGGCGCATGGCGGTCACGAAGCCCTGGCAGGAACCGTAAGAGGGGGCCCAGCCCAGGTCGCCGTCGAAGTCGGTCGCGTACGCCTGGATGCTGTCGAACGTGTCCTCGGCCGAGAGGGAGTTGGTGTTGTAGGGGACGATTCGAGCGCGCCCCGAGGTGCCGACCCACTGATCGGTCCGGAACTCCTCGCCGACCATCGAGGTGACGTCGTCTGAGAGCGCCTGCGTTCGGCCCTCGTCGGCGAGCGCACCGAGAGCCGCCGCGTCGACGGTGTAGAACACGTCCGCGGGGGTTCCAGAGCCCTCTTCGGCGATCTGATTGACCAGTTCCGAGGAGTTGTCGTAGCGAACGTCGACCGAGAAGTCCTCGTAGTAATCCTCGAGGTCGCCGAGCAGCGTCCCGACGAGGAACTTGCCGCGCCCGGAGTAGACGGTGAGTTCGCCCTCGAGGTCCGGAAGGTCCTCGACGCGAGTCCCGCCCGGTTCGGGGCGTCCGGCCCGCCCGGAGCCGATCTGGCCAAACGTGTTTGGTGCGTCGTCGTCGCTTCCGATCAGGCCGAGACAGCCGGCGACGCTCGCGGTACCGAGCGCGGCCGAGCCAGCCAGAAAGGTGCGCCGAGAAGGTGAATTTGATCGTCGAGTCATGTTTTTAGGTTTGCCTAAATATATTTATAAGCGTCGATGTTTGTCGGGCGTCAGTGGCGGACGGCTTCGACACGGGTCGTCGCAGTCGATCCCTCGAGACGTTCGAGACACTCGAGCCACTCGAGCATGTACTCGCCCACGTGAGTGAAGAACGCGCCGTTGGTGTACTCGTCCCAGTTGCCCTCGGCGAGCGCCCGGCCCATCGCCTCGAACACGCCCGCGTAACTCTCGCGGTCGCCGCCGACGTCGTCGACGACTTCCCAGAGGTGTTCGTTGAGCTCGAGGCCCGGCACTTCGTTGTTCAGATCGTCGAACGTGCTTCGCGGCGCCTTGTTGTGTTCACACAGCGGGTCCCCATTGTAGATCTGCTTCCCGAGGACGTCGCAGGCACGCTTGAGGAAGACGCCGCTCCAGATGTCGTCGAAGCGGCCGACGTTCCACTCGTTGTCGTCCATCGGCAACTGGTAGAACGCGGGGACGACTTCTCGGCGGAACGCGAGGTTCATCGAACAGACCGTCAGGTACTGTCCAGGTTCGGCGACGAAGTCCCCCGCAAAATCCTCGCGCGTCGTTCGCGTCTGCGCCTGCCCCTCGAGGTCGCCGTCCATCAAAATCCGGACGGCGTCGAGGTCGGGGACGTTGGTCCACAGCCCCTGAGAGGCAACCACGTCGCCGGACTCGAGGGTCGTCGTCCCGGTCTCGACGGTCTCGTCCATCGCGGCGTAGGGGTAGCCCCGCGGGTAGAGGCCGTGCTCCTCGGCGTTCTGGTAGAGGACGTTCACCCACTGTTCGTCCGATCGAACGGACTCGACCTCGCCCTCGAACGCGAGGTTCTCGAGGTGGGTCCCGAAGAAGTCCACGTCCGCGTGCGGGAGCGTGTCGTCGTCGATGAAGACGCCGTACTCGAAGCGGTCGTCAGCCCAGAGATAGAGCAGTCCGAAACTCGTTTCGGCGTGACTCGCCGTCGGCACGAGGTGGCCGTACTCGGCGATTCCGTGCGCTTCGTACCACTCCTCTCGACGGGTGCCGTCGAAGACCTCCCCGGAGACGCCCTCCTCCTCGAGCATCGCCGCCATGGCGTCGGTGTCACAGAAGTCCTCAGTGACCAGCACGACGTGCAGGCGCTCGAGGCCGAAGCCGTGGTCGCGGGCGTTCTGGAGGTAGGAGCGCACGCACTCGTACTCGCGGATGGTCGGCACGACGACGCAGATATCGGGGACCCGGTCTCGATCCGTACGCTGACTCATTGACTCGTAATTTTTTAGGCTAGCCTAAAACAGTACCGATTCACTCCGAGCGTTCGTCGGTGAGCACCGAAACCGACAGCCCGAGCGCTCCGGCGCTCAGGCAGCCGCCGACGAGGGTGACGCCGTTTTTCAGCGCGTGATCGACGATTGCCGCAGCCAGCGCCGTGCTGGCACCGATGGGGGTGATCGACACGATGAGAGCCGTGAACGCGGCCTCGTACAGTCCGACCCCACCCTGTGAGAGCGGTAACACCTTCGCCAGGTTGCCGACGCTCACCGCGAGCGTCCCGACGGCCAGCAGGGGGATGACCTCGAGCCCGGTTCCGAACGCCGCGAGCACAAGTACGGCGGTCACCACGTCGAGCGACCAGATCGCCAGGCTCGTCGTCGCGACGGCCGTGAGGGAGCGAGGCCGTCGGGTGATCGCCTGGAGGTGGCCGACGAACTGGAATCCGCCCTCGAGTGTGGTCTCGAGTCGATCGCTTCGGACGTGCGAGCGAATGCGTGCGGCGAGACCGGCGGGGGAGCCGTAGCGAGCGGAGGCGACCAGCACGAACCCGACGCCCACGGTGGCGGTGCTGACGACGGACGCGGCCAGCACGGCACGTCGAGCGCCGTCGGTGGCGAACACCTCGAGCGGAGTCGCGGTCCCGCTGAGCGCGAGCCAGCCGGCCGCCCCGATCGCGAGGGCGGTGATCGTCGCCAGATCGAAGAGGCGTTCGACGACCAGCGACGCGCCGCCGGTCGGGTAGGGAACGCCCCACCGGCTCTTGATAATGTACGCACGCGCGCCGTCGCCGGCCCGCGCGGGGAGCGCGAGGTTCGCCAGCTGACTCACGAAGATCGCGGCGGTCAGCGGTACGGTTCCGACGCGGTAGTACATCGTCCCCAGCACGTCGCCGTAGCGCCGCCCGCGAAGCGGCCACGAGAGGAGGTAGACCACGACGGCCCCTGCCAGCAGCCGACGATCGGCGTGAGTGACCTCCGCGAGTATCGTCTCGAGTTCGACCGATCGAAACGCGACGAACAGGCCGAGAACGATGCCGATCGCGGCGACGAACGGCCCGTATCGTCGGAGGCCGGCCTCGAGCGAGCGCCCCCGTCTCTCGTCGGCCGACGCTGTCCGGCGAGGGCGTGTCGTCGAATCGTCCTCGAGTTGGTCCCGTCCGCCGTCCATACGACCTCGTGCAGGACCCAGATATTTAAGCCCACCTAAAACTCGTCGAAACGCGACCAAGATTCGTTCTCGCGGGCGTTTAGTAACAGAGATCGACTCGAATTCGGCCAGCAGCAGAGAGGTACTCGAGTTCGACCAGCAGCAGCGGTTACTCGAGTTCGGCCAGGAGCTCTCGCGTGGCCGCGCGGACGGCCTCGTCGCTCGAGCGCCTGGGTTCGAAGCCCAGTGCGGACAACTTCTCGATCGAGAGGCGCATTTTCGGCACGTCGCCGGTCCAGCCCCGGTCGCCGCCGGTGTACTCGAACGTTGGGTCGAGACCGAGTTCGTCGGCGACGATGGCCGCGATGCGGTCGACAGAGGTGGTCGTCTGCGTGCCGAGGTTGTAGGTGTGTATCGCTCCCTCCTCGTCGCCCTCGCTCGAGGTGTCCCCGTCCCCGTCCACTGCGCCAGCGTGGGCGACGACGTGCTCGATCGCAGCCAGACAGTCCTCGACGTGCAGGTAGGACTTCTCCTGGCGACCGTCGCCGAGGATGGTGAGTGTCTCGGGGTCGTCCCGAAGCTTCTCGATGAAGTCGGGGATCACGGCCCCCCGGAGTCGCGGGCCGACGACGTTCGCGAAGCGGACGTTCCAGACGGTGAGCCCGTGGCTGTGGGCGCGCGCCGAGAGGAGTCCCTCGTCGGCGAGTTTGCTCGCCCCGTAGGCACTGATCGGCTCGAGCGGCGCGTAGTCCTCGGGGGTCGGCCGGGGTGCTTCGCCGTAGACCGTCGACGAGGAGGTGTAGACGAGTTCGGTAACGTCGGCGTCGGCCATCGCCTCGAGGACCGTCCGGGTCATCCGCGTGTTGTCGTCGAACTGGCCGTGCGGGCGGTCGGTATCGACGTGTTTCGAGGCCGCGAGGTGGTAGACGCGGTCGACGTCGTCGAGCAGGCCCTCGAGTGAGTCGGGGTCGGTCAGGTCGACCTCGACGAACTCGGCCTCGGACGGGACGCGGTCGCGGTCGCCGTTCGAGCAGTCGTCGACGACCGTCACCGCCTCGCCGGCCTCGAGCAAGTACTCGGTCAGGTGAGAACCGATGAAGCCGGCCCCGCCTGTCACGAGCGAGTGGCGCATAGCGCGGTCCATAAGCGCCGTTGGCGGGAACGACAGTAATCGCTGCCGATTTCAGGTACGGGATCGCCGATTCCACGCCCGACGATCGTCCGGTGAACTTATATAAAAGACGGAGGGCCGGGGCCTCCATTCGCCGTGATCGTCTGCGTCAGAGAGTAGCAAGGGCTGCGGACCCGGGTCGTTCCGTCCGGTGGTTTTGGTGATCTCGAGCGGGCGTTGGAGACGTAGCGCGAGTGCACGATAAACGGTATTTTTATATAGAAGGACAAACAATGATTCGAGCGACTATGAGTCAGCGAATGCAACAGGGACAGCCGATGATCGTGATGAGCGAGGACTCCCAGCGCGTCAAAGACCGCGACGCGCAGGATTACAACATCCAGGCCGCTCGAGCGGTTGCGGAGGCCGTACGCTCCACACTCGGCCCGAAAGGGATGGACAAGATGCTCGTCGACTCGATGGGCTCCGTAACGATTACCAACGACGGCGTCACCATCCTGCAGGAGATGGACATCGACAACCCGACGGCCGAGATGATCGTCGAGGTCGCCGAGACCCAGGAGGACGAGGCGGGTGACGGCACCACGACCGCCGTCGCGATCGCTGGCGAACTCCTCAAGAACGCCGAGGACCTCCTCGAGCAGGAGATCCACCCGACGGCCATCATCAAGGGCTTCCACATGGCCGCCGAGCAGGCTCGCGAGGAGATCGACGACATCGCGACCGAGATCGACACCTCCGACGAGGACCTGCTCAAGAAGACCGCCGAAACCTCGATGACCGGCAAGGGCGCCGAGGTCAACAAGGAACACCTCGCCCAGCTCATCGTCGACGCCGTCTCCGGCGTCACCGTCGAGACCGACGAGGGCGACAGCGTTGTCGACCTCGAGTTCCTCAACATCGAGACCCAGACCGGTCGCGCCGTCGACCAGTCCGAACTCCTCCAGGGGGCCATCGTCAGCAAGGATCCCGTCCACGACAACATGCCCACCGAGGCGACGGACGCGAACATCCTCCTGCTGAACGACCCCATCGAGGTCGAGGAGACCGACGTCGACACCGAAGTCTCCGTCACCGACCCCGATCAGCTCCAGAAGTTCCTCGACCGCGAGGAGAAACAGCTCAAGGACAAGGTCCAGCACATCGTCGACCTCGGCGCGGACGTCGTCTTCTGTCAGAAGGGCATCGACGACCTCGCCCAGCACTACCTCGCGAAGGAGGGCATCCTGGCCGTCCGCCGCGCGAAGAAGAGCGACCTCGAGTTCCTGACGGAGGTCGTCGGGGCCTCGATCGTCTCCGACCTCGAGAGCGCGACCGAGGACGACCTCGGCTTCGGTGACGTCACCCGCGACGACGAGGACGACCTGTTCTACGTCGAGGGCGACGACGCCCACGGCGTCACCCTCTTGCTTCGTGGCTCCACCGAGCACGTCGTCGACGAACTTGAACGCGGCGTCAACGACGCCCTCGACGTGGTCGCCCAGACCGTCTCCGACGGCCGCGTTCTCGCGGGCGGTGGCGCCATCGAGGTCGAACTCGCCTCGCGACTGCGTGACTACGCCGACTCCGTCTCCGGCCGCGAGCAGCTGGCCGTCGAGGCGTTCGCGGACTCGCTCGAACTCGTCCCCCGCGTGCTCGCCGAGAACGCCGGCCTGGACAGCATCGACACGCTGGTCGACCTCCGCGCGGCCCACGAGGACGGCGAAATCCGCGCCGGCCTGAACGTGTTCTCGGGCGACGTCGAGGACACCTTCGAGGCGGGCGTCGTCGAGCCGGCCCACGCCAAGGAGCAGGCCGTCTCCTCGGCCACCGAGGCGGCAAACCTCGTGCTCAAGATCGACGACATCATCTCCGCCGGCGACCTGTCGACGGACAAGGGCGACGACGAGGAAGGCGCCCCTGGTGCCGGCGGCATGGGCGGCATGGGCGGCATGATGTAGAACTCGCCCGGCGACACCTACTGCTCGATCGAACCGCTCGCGACCGATCACGATTTTTTCGCCTCGACGCATCGCCAGCGATTGGATCGTCGACCGTAACGGCGGTCGAAAGGGAGTGTTCTTTCCGAAACGTACTCGAGACGAACACTCGCCGAAATCCACCGGGTAACCGCTCCGATTTTATGGCGCTGGACGTCGTAGCCCGACCCGATGGACGTCCGGGAGTTTCCCGTCCTGAGCGACGGGGATCGAGCGCTGGTCGATCGGCTCTCAGCGGGCCTCGGCGAGAACGCCGGTCGCGTCCTGGCGTACCTGCTGCGTCGGGACGAGGACCCCGCCCTAGAGAACGCTGCGACGTCGACCGCGATCCGAATCGGGACCGGACTGAGCGAGTCGGCGGCCAGGGAGGGGCTAGACGAACTCGAGTCGGTGAAGGTCGTCGATCGGACGACCGTTCGAACGGCGTCAGCCGGGCGGCCGCCGAACGCCTGGTATGCGAGAGACCGGCCGGAGCCGACGATCCGCCGAGCGTTCGACCGACACGCGGACCGGCTGCTCGAGCAAGGGGAACGCTTCGACGAGCACGATGCGGGAGCAGATCGCGAAAGGCGCGACGAAAGCGAAACGGAGGCGCACGACGAGTTCGTCGTCGGACTCAACTGGCGGGCGAACGCGCTTCACCTCCCCCTATTCGCCGCGCGAACCAACGACGCCGGAGGCCTCGCGATTTCGTTCGAAGAGTACGACGGCTCGAGCGCCGCGGCCCGTGCCGTCGCGGCCGGCGACGTCGACGTCGGCGTCGCCGGCGCCGCGACCGTTCTGCGCGAGCGCGCTCTCGGCCGACCCATCGTCCCCGTGGCCGTCCTCTTTCCGCGCTCGACGGCCGTCATCTACGCGACGCGGGAAGCGTTCGGCGGCCCATTCGATCGGATCGACCGACTACGCGGCCGGCGCCTCGGAACGTCGGCATCCTCGGAGACGGAACTGCTCGGCCGACTCATGCTCGAACAGGCGGGCGTTCGCGAGACAGTCGAAATCGTGTCACTCGAGGGCGAAGAGCGGGAGGCGCTGGAAACGGGGACGGTCGACGCCGTCACGGGAATGTACCCCGACCCGCGGCGTCTCGAGCGGAACGGGCAGACGACCGACGCCGTCACGATCGCGGACCAGTTCCCCGTGTACGGTCCGACGCTGATCGCGACCCGCGACGGACTCGCTGCCGACCGGGAGCGCCTGGCGACGTTCCTCGCCGCGGCGACTGACGGGTGGGCGACCGCGAGGGCCGACCCGTCGGTAGCAGCGGCCGACGCCGCGGAGCGGTCGGCGGAACCGGCCGACCGGATCGAGCGGACGTTCGACCGAGCGGCGGTCCGTTTCGGCGCGACCGAGACGGTGCGAAAGCGAGGGTGGGGGTGGCACTCGCCGGCGGCGTGGCGCGACCTTCGAACCGCGCTTTCCCAGGGCGGGGTGTTCGACCGTGATTGAGGTCGCCGACGTCGCCGTCGCCTACGAGAGCGTGACCGCAATTCGGGACGTCAACCTCGAGGTCGACGCCGGGGAGTTCGTGACCGTCGTCGGGCCTTCCGGGTGCGGGAAGACGACGCTGCTGCGGACGATCGGCGGACTCGAAGAGCCGACCCGCGGGCGGGTGTCGATCGCCGGACGCGACCCGGCGTCCGCCCAGCGCGAGGCGAACGTCGGATTCGTCTTCCAGCAACACACCCTGTTTCCCTGGAAAACGTCGCTCCAGAACGTGACCTTCCTCCGGACGATGGCGGGCCGAAAGCCGGCGACCGACGAGGCGCGGTCGCTGCTCGAGACCGTCGGTCTCGAGGGATTCGAAGGGGCGCGCCCGGCGGCACTCTCGGGCGGGATGAAACAGCGGGTCGCGATCGCCCGGGCGTTACACCTCGGCGCTGACGTCCTCCTGCTGGACGAACCGTTCGGCGAACTCGACGAGATCACCCGGGACGAACTCGGCGTCGAGATTCGAGAGCTCTGGCGCCGGGAGCGCAAAACCGTCGTCTTCGTCACCCACAGCGTTCCAGAAGCGGTCTTCCTGGGCGATCGCTGCGTCGTGATGCGGGACGAACCCGGTCAAATCGAAGCGATCGTCGACGTCGACTTGCCAAGCCCCCGCGACGAGGCGGTTCTCAGCTCGCGGGCGTTCCAGGAACGGGTCGCAACCGTACGGCGGATGCTACACGGGGTCGACGACGATGGCGATGAGTGAGCGCGTGCGAACCACGGCAGCGGACGTCCTCTATCCCGTCGGCGCGCTCGCCGTCGGCACCGCGCTCTGGTGGACGACCGTGGCGGTGCTCGAGGTGCCGCAGTTCCTGTTACCGCCACCGGACGCCGTCGCGGCGCGGCTCGTCGCGAATCCGCACCTCTACCTCCGCAACGCGTGGCTCACGCTCGAGAAGGTCGCCTACGGCGGCGGTCTCGGTGTGCTCGCCGGGTTCGTTCTCGCGATTTTGATCGACTCGCTTCCCTGGTTCCGGCGGTCGGTCTACCCCTACCTCGTGACGGTGCGCGTGGTCCCGAAGATCGCGATCGCCCCGCTGCTGTTGATCTATCTGGGCACGGGGATGGGGACCGCGGTCGTGTTCGTTGCGCTCATCGCGTTCTTCCCGCTCGTCCTCAACACGGTCGCCGGACTCGGCCGGACGCCGGAGGAACAGTTAGACCTGTTGCGGTCCGTGAACGCTCATCCGGTCGAGACGTTCGTTCGGGTTCGGCTCCCGTACGCCCTCCCGGACGTCTTCGCCGGGCTCAAGCAGTCCACGACGCTCGCGGTCGTGGGGGCGGTGATCGCCGAGTGGCTCGTCGCCGACGGCGGGCTCGGCTTCTTGATCCTGCTGGCTGCCGAGAACGTGCGGACCGATACGATGCTCGCGGCGCTACTCGTCCTGCTCGTCGAGGGAGTCGTCCTCTACGGCGGCGTGGTCGCGCTCCAGCGCGGTGTCGATCGGTACGCCGCCGCCTGACGCGACCGCCCGATCACGTCGTCCAGATGCGCCGTTCGAGCAACGCCGGCAGGAGGTAGAATCCGACGCCGACCAGCGAGAGCATCGCGAGCGCGGCGTAGGACGTCGCGGTCTCGAGCCGCGTCGCGCTGTAGAACACTCGATAGCCGATTCCCGATCGAAGGGTGACGAACTCCGCGACCACCGCTCCCACGACTGCGAGCGTCGCGGCGATCTTGAAGCCCGCGAAGACGCTGGGAGCGGCCGCCGGAACTCGAACCCGCAGGAACGTCTCGAGCGACGACGCGCCGACGGACGCCGCGAGATCGAGGAACGCCGATGGCGTCGAGCGCAGTCCGTCGAGCGTCGCTATGGTCATCGGAAACAGCGTCAGCGTCGCGACGAGCAGCGCCCTCGCGGGGATTCCCCGCCCGAACCAGAGGAACAGCAGTGGCGCAACGGCGATCAGCGGCGCGATGCGTAGCGCGACGACGTACGGGAGGATCGTCCTGGTGGCCGATCTCGAACGAGTCATCGCGAACGCGAGCACCAGTCCGACGGCGGCGCCCCCTCCCAGGCCGAGCGCGGCCGTCGCAGCGGTGACGGCGGCGTCGGCAAGGAGCGTCGGATACCCTTCGACGAGCGCCGCGCCGACGTCAATCGGCGTGGGCAGGATGACGGTCGGCACGTCGTAAACGACCGCAACTCCCTGCCAGAGCGCGAGCACGCACGCGAGCGTCGCGAGCGGCGGTCCGACACGAACGAGGCCGGGACGGACCCGGTCGACGACGATCGATCGGCGTTCCGGCGTCGAAATCACCGCCTCTCGCCGGGCACGCCGTTCGCGGTTCCCATCGGTCATGATTCGAAGGGCGTTCCGTGCCGCGTCGACCCGGCCAGCGGCGTCGTTGCCACGTCGAATCACTCCGTGACGAGGTCCGCGTACTCGCCTATGTACTCGTAGTCGGCGTCGAGGTGTTCATTCTCCCACACCGACCCGGGATCGATCTCGTCCGCGAAGAAGTCGGCGGCGGCGAGCGTCTCGTAGGTCGATTCCCACGGTTCGGGCTCGCTCCACCCCCAGCCGTGATCGCGAACGGCCTCCGAAAGCATGTACTCGGTGCGCATCAGCTCCCACTTCTCGCGCTGGTTCTCGCGGACCTCCTCGAGTTCGGGCTGTGCGTCGACCACGACGTCGATCGCGTCCCCCGGGTTCTGGGTCGCCCAGACGGCACCTCGAGCGGTCGCACGCAGGAACGCCCGTATTGCGTCCGGGTCGTTCGCCGCGAACTCCTCGCTCGTCGCGACGAGGTGGCCGTACGACGGGACCGCCTCCTGAACCGAGAGCGAGTCGATCTCGACCCCCTGCTGCTCGGCGTCGACCACGTCGCCGAACACGCCCCCCGCGGCGTCGATTTCGCCCGTGAGCACCTGCTGGACGGTGTCGAATCCGCTGTCGACGTACTCGACGGACTCGCGAACGTCGTGGTACTCGAGAAACGCCTCGGTCATCTGCCGGACCATTCCGGGACCGCTACCGATGGTGGTCCCCTCCAACTGCGAGGGATCCGACAGTCCGTCGAAGCGCTCCCGGGGCGCGAAGACGACCACCGGGTTGTGCTGCATCACGATTCCGACTGCGAGCGGGGAGAGTTCGCGGCTGTTGACGTTGAGGATCTGGTCGCTGCTCGTGATCGCGAACTCGACGTTTCCCAGCCCGGCTTGCTGGGCCGAGAAGTCCGACCCATCGCCGCTCTCGATGGTCACCTCCTCGATCCCTTCCGCCTCGTAGAAGCCCCGATCCGCCGCGACGAAGTACGGCGCGTGAAGCCCGCTCGGATTCCAGTTGAGTAACAGCCCGACGCTGTCGACGTCGGGCTCGAGCGATTCCTGCGCGCTCGGACCCCTCTCGGACAGACACCCCGCCAGGACGGTGCTCGCGACTCCTCCCGCCGTCGCCGCGAGGATCGTTCGTCTCTCGAGTCCCATAGTACCGATCGACCACCCGAAGGGATAAAAAACGATTTCGTAGAATGTTTAAATACCACTGCCTGTTAGAGGATATTCGTAGCGTTTTATTCTACTAACCACCACATTCTTGAATAGTTAAGGATTTTTCTGCAATTATTAACTGAAGTCGTATCTCGAGAGGCGCTGTGGCTCGTAGTCCTGTCGTGCGTCCGCATCGCCCGCTCGGAGCAGCCTCGGAGCGCTGCCCTGATGCGCGTCGCGATAGGAGCAGACGATTCGTCGACACCGCTTGTGCTCGCAACCGCCGCGAAGAGGCGCTATCGGACGGAGATGTTCCGGTTCTCGGCCGACTCGGAGAACTCGAGTTCGACCTCGAGTTCTCCCTCGTGGTGCTTCGCGAACTCGATTTCGACTTCGATCGGTTCGCGATACTCGAACGGAATCTCCCAGTCGGACGCGCTGATCGTCAGCGACGTGTCAGCTTCGATCTGATCGGCGAGTTCGCGCAGGAACGCCGCCGTCTCTCGACGGGAAAGGTACACCTCGCGCTCGAAGAACCCATCAGTGATCGTCCGCCGGTCGTCGTCGCGATCTTCGGGAAGCGTCACGCGGTCGTTCATGCGTTATTGTAATACGCTTGTCGGCATAAATATGACCGACAGTTCGACGAAGCTTGGAATAATTACACGAGATCTGATGTTTTGTCCTGGACGGCGTCCGGTCGAACAAACTCATGAGGAGCCCGCCGTCGAGGACGAGTACTCCGGCTCAGGCGGTCGCCGTCGCGTCACCATCGTCCCCGCCGGCCTCGAGCCCGACGGTACGGTCATCTTGCCCCCTTTCGGCACCCCGCTCGAGCGGGGCGTTCACGTTCGTCGAACGGTCACGGAAACCGGCAAAATCCTTTGTATCACAGGCGTCGAACCACGGTCATGACGCTCATCGACGCGCTTGGAAACGGCACGCGGCTGAAGATCCTTCGAGAGCTCTCGCAGCGACCGAAGTACGTCACTGAACTGACGGAGTCGGTCGGGATGGACGGAAAGACCGCGGTGCACCACCTCTCGACCCTCGAGGAGGCCGGGATGGTGAACTGGTACATGCGCGGCAACCGGAAATACTACGAGTTGAACCGGTCGCTCGAGTTGCGGATCGCTCCGCCGCCCGAACGAACGTTCGTCCTTCAGACTATGGAGCTGTCTCAGGAAGCGCAGTCGACCGAGTAGCGAGGCGAACGGCGAGATCACTCTCCCAGGGGTACCGTCGCGAAGAACCGGACGTTGACGAGAAGATAGAGGACGTACAGCCCGAGGAGGAGCACCCCGTGTTTGCGCGTCAGTTTCCCCCGCCAGAGCAGGTAACTCGCCAGTCCGGTGAACCCGAGGAGGACGGGAAGGTGGAAGAACACCGTCTCCGATCGGAACTGGATCTCGCCCAGCAGGCCGACGATGCCGACGTTCGCGGTCACGAAGAAGAGCAGGCTGCCGATGACGCCCCCGACAGCGACGTCTGGATACCCTAGCCGAAGCGGCTCGACGATGAGCAGGATGTCGTCGATGGTGAAGAGGATCGTGATGAGAGTGACGCCGACGAACGTGCCGGTCAGGTGCCACGTCTCGAGGATTCCCTCGACGCCGATCGCCGCCCCCTCTGCGCCGACGACGATTCCGAGGACAGAAACCAGCAACATCGACGGCCAGAACCACTTCTTTCGGGCGAATCGCCGCAGCGGCGACGGAAGATCCCCCGCGACGTCGCGTTGCCCGTCCGGAACCGTGACGGCCCGCTTGACCTCCTCGGACTGCATGAACGTCCGGTCCATCTGGCGCTCGCGCTGGAGAACGTACGCGAAGATCACGACGTACATCATGATGAACATCACGCTGAGCGCGGGCGTCAGCGTCCCCGAGATGATCACCGGGATCAACACGAGCGGCGCGGCGGCCATCATTGCGAGGTAATCGTTCGGAACGTCGATCACGAACGGAAAGAGGAGCGCACCGAGGGCGAGCGTCAGGCCGAAGATCGAAACGGCGTTGCCGATCGCGAGTCCGAACGCGACGTTTTGCATCTCTCGAAACCCCGTGAAGATGCCGAACGCGACGTTGTCGAACTCCCAGCCGGAGAAGACCACCGCGAGCAAAAAAGCCGAAATTCCGAACCGGACGGCGGTCCGCACGAGCGCGTGGATCAGCAACTCGATGCTCGCCATCAGGAGGATCGTTCCGGCGAGCAGCACCGCCACCGCGGTCCAGCCCGACACCTCCACTAGTTCGTCCTCGCCGGACTCAACGTCCTCTTGCGCTACGGCGACGCCCCCGCCCGCGGCGACGAGGAGTACCGCGGCAACCAACACAGCGCCGAGTCGAAGGCCGTCAGTCGTCATGATACCTTCAGACGACGGAAACAACCTTATCGATTTGGTGCCGTATAGCGACGTTCATTGAACGATCGTACACGTAAATGCGTGTATACTCGTTCACTGAACGAGTATACACGGGTTCTGACGCCGGCCCCTATTGCCGGAGATCATCGGGCAAACGCCAACCGCCGGCGACTCGCATCGGGAACGGGCGTGGATCGACGTTTCGAACGCGTGCCGTCGTGACAGTACGCGGTGCGCGTCGGTGCGGTTCCGGTCGGTCGCGGGCGCCGAATTAAGTGCGCGCTCCGCATATAGGCGCCCGTATGGTCGCGGGCGCTTCCGAACTGGTGATCCTCGTCGCGCTCTTCCTGGTGGGCGTAGCGACGGTCATCTACAGCGTCGAGGTGTTCATCGAGGCCGTCGCCCAGAGCGCCATCTCGCTCGGCGTCTCCGGGTTCTTTCTCGCGGTCATCCTCGCTGGCGTCGACCTCGAGAACGGGATTCTCGGCGTCACCGCGGCCTTCGTCGACCTTCCGGCCCTGGCGCTGGGGACGGTGTTCGGCGAGGCCCTGTTCGTCCTCGCAGTCGCCGTCGGCATCGCGGGACTACTCGTTCCGTTCCGGATGAACGTTCCCGTCGTCTACCTGGCGCTGCTCGTCCTCGTACCGCTGCCGGCGTTCGCGATGTCCGCAAGCGGAACGATCGACTGGCGCGGCGGGGCGCTACTCACCGCCCTGTTCGTCCCGCTCCTGGGGGGCATCTACTGGCGCGAGAGCCGGTCGGAGACGAGATACCTGCTCGCGGAGGAGGTCGGGGAGGCGATCGAACTCGAGGGGACGGGAATGGTCGAGCGGTCGTCGGTCGAGGGATCGACGAACGGCGGGCGGATCGGCGGATCCGCCGACTCGACGACCGATCAGTGGGACCTGGATCTCGATCTCGATCTCGACCTCGACGAGTTCGTCCCGGCTCTCGCCCACCGGAGCGGACCGTTCAACCTCGGGGTGGCGATGCTCGCCGTCGGCGGATTAACCGCCGGATCGCTGCTCACCGTCTTCAGCGCCGAGGGGATCTTCGTCGCGTTCGGAATTTCGGAGCTCGCCTTCGGGGCGACGGTGTTGAGTTTCATCGCCTCGATCGAGGAGTTGGCACTCACCGTCGAGCCCGTCCGCCGAAACCGACCTGAGCTCGCCGTGGGCAACGTCGTCGGCAGCACGGTGTTTTACGTGACGGCGAACGTCGGCCTCATCGCGATGCTCCGTCCCGTCCACACCACCGGCGCGGTGATGACCGTTCACTGGCCGATGTTCGCCGCGTGCCTGTTCGTCGTCGTGATCATGCTCGCCCGCGGTCGGGTGACGCGGTCGGGAGGTGCGACGCTACTCGTCCTCTACATCGCGTACTGGATCGCAAACTACGCAGAGCCCCTCTGAGGGACGCCCGGTCGGCAGGAATCCATTCACAGGACCGTGAATTATCACAATATATCATAAAAGAGATATATGCGGGGGCGGTGTACGTCGGCTCATGCGTGAGAGACACACTCGGAGACGATTCCTTGAGGTAGCGCTCGTCGTCGGCGGGGCGAGCGCCGGGTTGACGGCCGTTGCACAGGAGGACAATACCGAGCCCGACCTCGAACTCGAGGGCCGGATAAGCGGCTGGCAGGGCGTCGCCCCGGAGGCTATCGCGGATGAGGAGAACCCGACGCTGACACTGGTCGAGGGCGAGGACTACGTCCTCGAGTGGCGAAACGGGGACGGGCGGCCGCACAACTTCAGCATCGAAACCGAGGGCGGAGAGGACCTCCTGGCAACGGACATCATCTCTAGCGGCGGCCAGACCGTCGAGTTCACCGCCAGCGAGGAGATGCACGAGTACTACTGTCAACCACACCCCGACTCCATGCGCGGCAGCATCGAACTCACGGACGACCCGGACGACGAGGACGCCATCTCGCCGACGGATCAGGAGGACGACGAGGCGGACCAGGAGGAGGATGGCGACGAGCAGGAAGAACCCGACGAAGAACCGGTAGAAACGTACGATCTCACCCTCACGGATAGGTGCTGGGTGGGACAGTCACCGGACGAAATCGCCGACGAGGCGAACCCGACCCTCGAACTGGACGCTGGCGAGGTGTACGAGATCGTAGTCACGGTCGAAATCGAACGCGAGGAACACCAGACGGGACACGCGCTCACGATCGTCGACGAGGACGGACAGCACGTCATCAACACGAACTACCTCGGCGAGGGCGAGTCAGACTCGATCGTCTTCACTGCCGAAGACGACATGGTCGAATACATCGACGAGCGGCAACTTGACGTCGGGGGAGACATCAAGGTCGCCGGTGGCAACGGCGACGAAGACGACGAAGACGATGGAGACGAAACGGCGGAAGACGACGAAAAGTCCCCCGAACGCGAAGAACGCAAAGAAGGGAAGGAGGAGGCAGAAGACGACGAAGATGAGGACGACGGAAGCGGTAACTGACCGCAACGCTTCGGCGGCGCTCGATTCGGGTTCGAGGCGTGCCCTTTCGTTGTAGCGTAACCGCGGCGACGCGGTCACTCGCGCTCGAGAACCTCGAGCACGTCCGAGTAGCTGAAGCCTGGTTCCGGTCCGCCCGACGCGACGTAAACGTCGCCGCCGATGGCGGCCACTCCGAGTCCGTGTCGCGGCGTCGGCATCGACTCGAGCATCTCCCAGCGATTCTCGTCCGGATCGTAGCGTTCGACCTCGTCGTACGTCTGCTCCCGGCTCTCACCGCCGACGACGTAGATCTGGCCGTCGACTGCCGCCGCCGCGTGGCCGCTTCGGGGGGTGGGCATCGGCGCCGTCTCGGACCAGGTGTCAGAATGGGGGTCGTAAACCTCGGTCGTGCCGCGGTTGTCGAAGTTGACCCGGCCCCCGATCGCGTACACGGCGCCGTCGATGGTTCCGGACGTCACGTGCTCCCTCGGCGTCGGCATCGGCGCCGCTTCGTCCCAGGTATCCGCCTTAAGGTCGTAGGTCTCGTTGGTCGGCAGCGCGCCGTCACCGTTTTCGCCGCCGATAGCGTGGATCCGGTCGTCGACAAGTCCCGCCGTCAGGGCGCCTCGCGGAGTCGGAAGTGGCTCACCCGCTCGCCACCCCTCTCCGTTGAAGATCCAGACGGAGTCGACCGGTTCGAAGTCGCCCTCGAACCCGCCAACGACGAAAATCTCGTCATTGGTCGCGGCGACGCCGGCGTGGTGGAGCGCCGCCGGCATCGGTTCCGCGTACTCCCAGCGGTCCCCGTCCGGATCGTAGACCGCTACCTCGTCGGTCACCGGACGGGTTTCGTCGTTGGGAACGAACCCGCCAACGACGTACAGTCGTCCCTCGAGGACCGCCGCCGCGACCTCGGTCCGTTCGTCCGGCATCGGCGGCCCCTCCCGCCAGTGCGGATCCCCGTCGTCGCCGTCCTCGTCCTCGATTCCGGTCAGTCGGTCGTGGCCGCCGCTTTCCGACCGCTGGTCGCCAGGTTCGGTCGGATCGCCGTTCGTTCCGAGCCAGCCGCCGACGACGCCGGCACTCCAGCCGACGAACTCGCGACGTGTCGCGAGAGTCATAGGGATTTTACGACGAGATGATTCAAATAGCCGGGGGAGGGGACGCCTCGGCTTGCGTTCCTCGACGTTTCGATTCGTTACCCGCCCGATTCTGTGTTCGGCGCGTTCGTTCACTATACTTGTCGCGATCGGTCGCTGGTACAGTACGAACCGCTTACTGATCTTGTCAGGTCAGTTAACTGGACCCGACACGGACGTTTGTTGTACTTAACACATAATTACTCGGAATCCCGTGTGGGATTTAACCCTCTGCGAGTTGTACGATAACACTAGCCATGGGCTATGAGCACCACCAGAAAATCGACGAGGAGGATCGTCGAGCGTTCCTCAAGGCGCTCGGCGTCGTCGGCGCCGTGAGCGTCGGCGGCGCGACGATCAGCGAGGTTCGAGAGGAGGTCGGCAGCGGCACAGCCGAGGAGTTTGCGTCGATCGGTCGGGCGATCGAGTCCGACCTGTCCGGCACGCTCGACGCCGAGTTCCTCGCGACGCAGCAGGGGGCGTTCGCCGAACTGGCGAGTGAACTCCCGGCCGTCGTCGAGCGCGGAGTACCGGAAGCCGAGCCGCGTACCGAGTTCGCGAGCGTCGCCGAGGCGGGGCGCCCGATCTACGACCACCTGGTCGAGACGGGGTTCTTCGAGAGCACGACGAGCCACCTGCCCGAGTTTACGCCCGAGTACGTCACCTCGAGCGCCGAGGCGTTCGTCGGGTCGGAGGCGCTCACCGCACCCCTCGAAGAACTCGGATTCTCCGAGGAGGTCGCCGTCGACCTCCTCGTTCCGATGGTGAACCGCGCGGAAGAACTCAGTCACTATCACTGGGTCGCGACGGACAAGATTCCCAGAGAGCAGATCGAACTCGGCGAGACGATTCCCGCGATGACGCGAGCAGCGGCGGGCGGCGTCCTGCTTTGGCTCGAGGATCTCGATGGCCACCTCTGGCAGAAGCAGGTGCTGTTGACCGACGACATCGTCGCGGACGCCGTCTGGGACGCCCAGGCGATGGCCGCGGGCTTCCACCTGATGACCGAGGGGGCGAGAGCGATCGGTGCAGAGTCGAGCGAGCTATCCGACGGCGAATTAGGCGCGCTGCTCTCGACGAGTTTCGCCGTACAGGCGATCGGACAGGCATTGCTGCCGCCTGATGCGTACTGGATCACGGAAGAAATGCGCGCATCGCAGGCCCAGCCGAGGTGAACGACGATGGTCACAGAATCCAACGAACGCGCGAAAGAACTGGAGAAACGGCACGAAGTCGAACCGGAAGAGCGGATCGGTCTCGTCGACGTCGGCCGACAAGCCGACGAACACGAGACGATCACCCACGAGGAAGTGCCCGGATCGGACGTCAGTCAGGAACGAATCGTCGACGACGTTACGAACCCGGCGTCCTCGATGCAGTACAACGGAAACCTGCTGCAGGACGGGTTCGCCGCCGCCGAAGAACTCACGCCGGAGAACGTCGGGGACCTCGAACTCGAGTACGTGATCAACACGGGCTCGGCCGGCCTGCAGACGAACCCGATCATCGTTCCCGGCGACGACGGGGAGCCGCCGGTCATGTACTACACGCAAGGGAACATGGTCGTGGGCGCCGTCAACGCGCGAACCGGCGAGCCCTTCTGGGAGTTCCATTACAGCACCCAGCGCGGCTTCGGACAAGGCGAGAAGAACCGCGGCGTGAGCGTCTGGGAGGACAAAGTGTACTTCGGCCCGCACGACACGTTCCTGCTCGCGCTGAACCGGTACACGGGTGAACTCGAGTGGACGACCGACCTCCTGACCGACGGGCAGAAGGAGATGCCCATCGGTGACGAACGCGTGAGCCACACGGCGGCGCCGTTGGTCTACGACGGAACGGTCTTCATCGGTCAGTCGGGCGATATGATCGGGTGGACGACGATCTCCGGCGTCGACGCCGAATCGGGCGAGATCCAGTGGCAGTACAAGACGGGCCCCGAGGACGAGTGGGTCGGCGAAACCTGGAAGTACGCGAGCGGCGCCGCGTGGATGGGGCCGACGGTCGATCCCGAGACCGGTCTCGCTTTCTACGTGACGGGGAACCCGATGCCCGTCGCGAACGGCGTAGTCCGTCCGGGCCCGAACAAACACACGAACTCGATAATCGCGGTGGACGTGGAATCGGGCGACATCGAGTGGACCCACCAGCTCTACCCACACGAGGTGTGGGACTACGACGGTCACACGCAGGCGTACGTCTTCGACATGGAGGTCGACGGGGAAACGCGACGCGTGGTGGGACACGACAGCAAAACGGCGTGGACGTTCGTTCTCGACGCGGAGACCGGCCAGTTGCTCCGGCGCTCCGACCCGTGGGAGACCCAGGAACACGAGTTCGGCGCGTGGCCTGATTCCAGGTTCCTCAACTATCCCCCGAAAGGGGAGGAAAATGCCGGCCGCATGGCGCCGCACTTCGCCGGCGCGACCGAGTGGCCTGGCGACGCGTACAGCCGCAATACCGGGCTCCGGTACATCAACAGTAACGGGTCCCAGACCGGGTACTTCTACACCGACTGGGAGTTCGACCCGGAGGAGGCTAGCTTCCTCCAGAGCGGCGGAACGACCGACCCCGGCGAGTACGACGCCGAACTGCGCGTGATCGGCCTCGATCCCGAACGCGGAACGGTCGAGTCGGAGTACGTCTTCGACGACGCCGACGGCAAGGTGTGGGGTCCCGGCGTGCGCGCGACCGCCGGAGAGGTCGTGTTCAGCGGTTCGCCGGAAGGTGCCTTCGTGGCTCTCGACGACGAGAACCTGGAGGAGCTGTGGCGCTACGACACCGAAGGGCGGATCACGGCCTCACCAGTCGTCTGGGACGATCCCGAGATCGGACAAGGGTTCGTGACCGTCGCCTCCGACGACCGCATCTTCGTCTTTACGACCGAGACGTCCGAAGACGCGCCCCGCGAGTACGATTTCCCGGAGCGGGAGGAAGAGGAGACGCCCGAAGACGTGGAAGAGGAAGACCGGGAGGAACGAGAGCGGGAGGAAGAGGGCGACGAAGAAGATGAAGACGAGGACGAGGAAAACGACAGCGAAATGAGGCTGTAACGACCCTCCGGCAATCTTCCCCGCTCCCCGGACGATCTCCCTGGAAACTAAGGACGTTTCTGAACCGAACCTGCCCCAGGCTCGACTTGAGCGGCTGTGTGATCGGTATCCGTCCCGAGGGGCCGGGCGCGCTGTCCCTCTCGATCGTGAACTCGAGGGCGCTCGTGTCCGTCCGCCGGTGTACGACGAGATCCATCCGGAATCGGGAGCCTCGAGATCACCGAGAGCGCGAACGGGAACGTCGATTTCTCGCCGGACACCGACTCGAGCGGATCCGCGAAATTGGGACACGCCCGAAACGCTTCGAGCGGACTATCGGTCGTCGAGACGGCCGTACGGAAGGAAGCGTATCGCTCCTGGGACGGAGGGAGACGCCCAGTGACATCACCACGGGCAGAAACAAGAACGGGCGCATATGTTGGCACATCGTTCGCTCTCGAATCCGTACGCATTTACGATTCGAAACAGTAGCCCACCAGCAGTGAGTACCGAGGACGAAACCCCGTTCGATGCCTACCGGGAGCACGTCGATCGACCGCTCTGGCGGCTCTTTCGCGAGTACGGGCCCGGTCGGTTAGGCTGGTTCAGTATCGGCATGGTCGCCAACTTCCTGGCCCGAATGGCCAGCCTGGTGCCGCCGCTGGTGCTGGGGGCGGCTATCGACGCCGTCTTCGTCGGCGAAGGAGACTACAGCCTCCCCGTCGTCCCCGACGCGTGGCTCCCGACGGAGAGCCTCGAGCAGTTCTGGTTCTCGATCACGGCCATCGCAGGCGCGTTCGTTGCCGTCGCCCTCTTTACCTGGATCTACGGGGTGTCGGCGAACCTCTTCGCCCACAGCGTCATGCACGCCGTCCGGGTCGACTGCTTCCGGAAGATGCAGAACCTCGACATGACCTTCTTCGACGACAAGCAGACCGGCGAGGTCATGGCCGTCCTCAACAACGACACCCAGAACTTAGAGCGATTCCTGGATAACGCCCTGATGAACTCCGCCCGGCTGCTCGTGATGGTCGGAGGCATCGCGGGCGTCCTCTTCTACCTGAACTGGCAACTGGCGCTCGTCACGCTCGTAGCCGTTCCCGTCATGTTCGCCTTCACGCTGTGGTTCATGCGCGTCATCGAGCCCCGGTACGTCCGCCAGCGGTCCTCGGTCGGGTGGCTCAACACCCGCCTCGAGAACAGCCTCTCGGGGATGGACCTGACGAAGACCACCGCCAGCGAGGAGTACGAGGTCTCGCGGGTCCGGAAAGCCTCGAAGCGACTGTTCGACGACACGATGGCCGTCCTCAAACTCTCGTACGTCTACCGACCGGGGATGGAACTGCTCGCCGGCCTCGCCTTCGCCGCCACCTTCCTCGTCGGCGGCCTCTGGCTCACCAACGGCGCGGCGCCGGGCCCGTTCACGGGAACGCTCTCGGTCGGCAACTTCGTCACCTTCCTCTTTCTGACCCAGCGGATCGTCGCCCCGCTCGCGGAGGTCTCGAACATCGTCGACCAGTACGAGAACGCCAAGGCCTCGAGCGAGCGGGTCTTCGGCCTGCGAGACATCCCGGTTTACGTCTCCGATCCCGATGACCCCGAACCGCTCGAGGACGTCGCGGGTCGCGTCGAGTACGACGACGTGACGTTCAGTTACGCGACCGGCGAGCGGCGGGCCGTCGGCGGGGACGACGCGTCGGGTGACGGTCTCGAGAACGATGACGGCGGCAAAAGTAATGGCGAGGACGACGCGGAAATCGTCGTCGAGGACGTCTCGTTCACGGCGGAACCCGGGGACACCGTCGCGCTCGTGGGACCGACCGGCGCCGGAAAGTCGACCGCACTCAAACTCCTCCTGCGGCTCTACGACGTCGACGACGGCGAGATTCGGGTCGACGGCCACGACGTCCGCGACGTTCGACTCGCGGACCTCCGGGAGTCCGTCGGCTACGTCAGCCAGGACACGTTCCTCTTCGACGGCACCATCGCGGACAACGTCCGGTACGGCCACTTCGACGCCTCCGACGAGGCGGTTCGCGAGGCAGCGAAGGCCGCCCAGGCCCACGAGTTCATCGAAGACCTCCCCGATGGCTACGAGACGCGGGTGGGCGAACGCGGCGTCAAACTCTCGGGCGGCCAGCGCCAGCGGATCGCCATCGCGCGGACGGTCCTGCAGGACCCCGAGATCCTGATCCTGGACGAGGCGACGAGCGCCGTCGACACGAAGACCGAGCTCCTGATCCAGCGCTCGATCGACCGCCTGACGGAGGGGCGGACCACCCTCGCAATCGCCCACCGCCTCTCGACGATTCGCGAGGCGGACGCGATCCTCATCCTCGAGGGCGGCCGGGTCGTCGAACGCGGCGACCACGAGGAGCTGCTCGCGGCCGGGGGACGCTACGCGACGCTGTGGGAGGCCCAGGCCGGGACGCTCGACGAGGCGCTCGAGGCGATGGCCGACGGCGGGGATTGAGACGGATCGGTCAGGTCCCCGCCTGCCGAACGGACGCGACCAGGCGATGGTGGAGGTCTCGGCGAACGCCCGCTCGAGCGAGGACGACGACGGCCAGCGGAGTGGCGCTGGCGAGGGTGAACAGGCCGCCGAAGAAGACCCCGCCGCCGGTTCCGGCGTAGAGCGTGTAGAGGCTGAGTGACGCCCACCAGAGCGTCAGCGCCCCGAGACCGAGCGCCAGCAACTGACCGACGCGGAGTCCCAGTCCCTCTCTCACCACGCCGGTGATGACGAGGATCGCCAGCACGCCAGGCAACACGAGTTCGGGGTCGATCGGCACGGAACCCAGTTCCGGCCACGACGGCCACGGCAGGGGCCGATTGGCGAGCAGGACGACGTCGACGAATAGCACGAAGACTGCGAGCACGACTTCGCTCCCTCGATGCAGGGTGCCGGGCGGGCGAACCATCTCGTTTCTCACTCATCAGATAAGCGTAAAAACATTTCCACGGCGCTGGTTCGCTCGAGTCCGTCAGTGGAGGTCGAGGGGGCGAAGCAGGGCTCCAGCCGAGGAGTGAACCGCGCGACGGCGGTTTCGAGCGACGATTAGCGATCGCTCGCCGCAGCCATCGGGCCGTCGAGGGTCGCGCGAATGGTGAATTCGGCGTCGCCGTCGTTCGGTTCGAGAGCGCCCACCGCGTACCCGGTGTAAGCGCCGCCGCGCTCGAGGTCGAGGTCGACCGAGGCGACGGTCGTTTCGGGATCGCCGGCCGGCCGCACGTCGAGCGTGTACTCGGCGGCCGGGACCGCGACGTAGTTGGAGGTCTCGCCGTAGGCGAGGTCCGTCACGATCGGGTTGTCGCCGTCGTTGGCGTAGAGGTCGACGGCCGGCGCGTCTGGCGAGCCGTGAACGGCCCGGAACAGGACGGAGCCGTCGTCGACCAGGACGTGCGGGCGGATGGTTCCGGCTTCGAGTTCGCCGATGGCGGCGGCGGTGTAGAACGCCTGTCCGAACCAGTACTCGCGCTCGAAGATGACGGTGTCGGCGTCGTCGGCGGCCGTGACGGTGATGGTGGCGGTGCCCGGTTCGAGCTCGAGATACGGCGTCAGGGTGTCGTACTCGAGACCCGAGACGACGCGTTCGCCGTCGACGAGGACGTCGACGCCTGGCGCGTCCGGCGAGAGGTGGGCGACGCGGACGGCGGTCAGTGGCGCCCCTCGCTCGTCCGCGCCGTTCGCCTCCTGGTCGTTCGGGTCCCCTTCTCGTTCGTCGTCCTCGTGTTCCCCGCGTCCGAAGACGATCCCGCTGGTCGTGGCCGCCCCGCCGGCGATGCCGAGGGCGGCGAGCGTTCGTCGTCGTGAGAGTGGCATGGGGAAGTCGGCGGACGGCGAACGGATAAACTACTACGTCAGTTGCGGTGACAGTCGGAATGCAGCCTTGCCCTACGACGGTCGCTCGAGGGTGACAGTCCGCGTAGCGAGGACGTACTCGCGTTTCCGGCCACGGGAGGCTCGTCGAACCAATGTCACCGACCGTGAAACTCACCGCCGCGTGGTTAATTTCTAATTTATCTGGGAGGATATATTGCCTTTCGCCCGCGTAACCACTCGCATGCGCCGAAGAGGCTATCTGGTGGGACTCGGCACCGGCGTCGGAGTGCTCGTCTCGGTCACCGATGGAGGGCTCGCGACGGCCACGGACCTGTCGGTGCGGATCCGCGAGACGAACGACCCCGTCGAGGCCGGCGAGTACCTGACCGTCACGGCGGAGGTAACGAACACGACCGCGTCGGAACTCGAGGTCACGGCCGAGTTCCTCGTGGGCGGCGATCCGGTGGGTGGACGGTGGATTTTCCAGCTCGAGGGCGGCGAGACCCGCGACCTCGAGTTCAGCCACCTGACCTATCCCGTTCGCCAGGACGTCGAGTTCCCCGTCCGCGTGGAGACACGAGACGGGAGCGACGAGCGACTCGTCACCGTGACCGGCATCGACGACTTGCCGGCCGAGCGCGTGCGACCCGACTCGCAGGTCACGGTCGCACCTGGATCGACGATCCAGTTCGAGACCGAACCCGACGACACCGAGGGCTACGGCGGGGTCACGCACTGGTACGTCGACGACGACTACGCCGGGTGGGCGATGGGGCCGTGGCAGGCGGAGTACTTCGGCTGGACGGGTCGTGACTACTGGCAGTACACCTTCGACGAGCCCGGCACGTACACCGTTCGAGCGAGCGTCGTCCAGGAAGGGGCGAACGCGACCGCCGAGTGGACCGTCGAGGTCGCCGAGGGCGGGCACGGCGGCCCGGCCGTCGAGGAGGTTCGGCCGGCGCCCGGCCGGCTCGCCGTCGGTAACGAGGAGACGGTCGAACTCGCCGTCGACGTAAGTGACGCCGAGGGACGTCTCGAGGAGGTCGTCTGGTGGCTCGGCCACGCCGACCGCATCCTGGACATCTCCTCGGTCTCGGGCTCGTCGGATACCGCGACGCTCGAGGTCGACGGGGCCTCGCTCTGTCACGGGTGTCCGGTGATCGTCTGGGTTCGCTCGAGCGACGGCACCGTGACGACGGCCCAGCCGTGGACGCCCGTCGAACCCGACGGCGGCCACCTGCACGTCTCGATCCGCGAGTCGAACGACCCGGTCGGCGCCGGCGAGCCCCTCGAGTTCGTCCTCGACCTCGAGAACGTCGGCTCGAAGTCGGCGACCAGGGAGGTCGCGATGGTCGTCGGCGGCGAGGTCGTCGACGCTCGCTCGGTGACGGTCGACGGCGGCGGGACGGGTTCGGCGACCCTCGGCTACGACACCTACCCCGTCCGCCAGGACGTCGAGTTTCCCGTCTGGGTGACGACCGGCGACGACGCGGACCACCGAACTGTCTCAGTGTACGCCGACGGCGTGGCCGATCTCGAGATTCGGATCCTCGAGACGAACGCGCCCGTGGCGGCGGGCGAAGTCCTCTCGGTGCTCGCGGCGGTCGAGAACGTGGGAACCGAATCCGTGACGCGAGACATCCACCTCGTGGCGGGTGATCGCGTTGCGAGCGAGAAGGTGTCCCTCGAGCCTGGCGCAACCGAGACCCTCGAGTTAGGATACGAGACCTATCCCGTCCGCCGAAACGTGGAGTTTCCCGTGTCGATGGAGACCGACGGAGCCTGCGACCGCCGCCTCGTGCGTGTGTACGCCAATGGACTCCCCGCGCTCGTGCCGCGAATCGTCGAGGTCAACGATCCCGTTACCGGGGGCGAGCGCCTCGAGGCGACGGTCGAACTCGAGAACCGGGGCGACGGGCGCGCGACCGAGGACATCTCGCTGGTCGTCGGCGGCGAAGTGGTCGATTTGGCGTCGGTGACCGTCGACGGCGGAGAGACGGAGACGCTCGCGCTGGGCTACGAGACCTACCCCGTCCGTCAGGACGTCGAGTTCCCAATCACCGTCGTCGCGGGCGAGGAGCGAGACGAGCGGACGGTGGCGGTTCGCGGCGTAGACGGGGAGGGCGATGGCGGGGACGGAGACGAGAGTGACGGCGACGACGATGAAGAGGAAGACGGCGACGGCGAAGACGACGAAATCGGGGACCTCGAGGTCACTTTCGTCGACTGCTCGCACGTCGAGGTCACCGGCACCTTCGAGGACGGCGACACGATCATGGTCCACACCGCCTTCAACACCGACCACGGAATCGGAACGACCTCTGGCGAGGACTTCGTCACCATCGGCGAGCACGTCCCCGCCCCCTTCTCGGGCACCGTCGTCTTC
This sequence comes from Saliphagus sp. GCM10025334, assembly GCF_042663485.1. Lineage (NCBI taxonomy): Archaea > Methanobacteriati > Methanobacteriota > Halobacteria > Halobacteriales > Natrialbaceae > Saliphagus > Saliphagus sp. GCM10025334. Next base: position 167,227 of record NZ_JBHTAF010000002.1, read on the forward strand.
GAAATCGGCGACGAGCGCGGCGTCTCCGGCGACGACTCGAGCGCTACCGTCACCGTCCAGGACTACGGCGTCCTGGGGACGGCGATCACCGGAATCGGCGGCCCGAGCGCGATCGGCCCCGAGACGACCCACTCGAATCCCCACGATTGCAGCGGATCGATCGCCCCGGCTCCGCCGGAACTCGAGGTCGCGTCCGTCTCACCTGCGGGGGACGGCTACGACGTGACCTTCGGCTATACGAACGACAACGAGGTCTCGATAATCGTCGAGAGTTCGTTCACCGTGGGGACTGCGAGCAGTCAGCCTCCGAACGAACTCGCGGCCGGCGGCGGGTCGTTCACCACCCGGTGGACGCCCCAGAGCGGGGACGAGCGCCTCGAGTGGACGGTCGACCTCTCGGCGTTCGGGGATCAGGAACCAGTTCGAGTGGCGACGCAGGCGGCGAGTGCGTACGGTGACGGCGAGGAGTCCAGTAGTGACGACGGCGCGGAAACTGACGATGGTGGTGAGACAGCCGACAGAGCGAACACAGACGGCGATGGCGAGACCGATAGCGAAGGTAGTGAAAACGGCGACGCAACCGACGATACAAACGAGACGAGCGACACAGGAGGTGGCCAAACGGATGGCACAGACGCCGAAGGGAGTGGCGACGGCGAGAGTACCGACGATGGAACCGAGGACACAGACGACAACGCCTCGAGCGACAGATAATCCCGACCTCGAGGGAGGCCACCGTGCACTCGAGTACACCGACTCCTCCGAACCGTCCTCGAGGCCACGCCCTCGAAAACGTCAAATAGTCTGAAATGAAACACGATCGCATGGTCTCCCGCGACACTCGCGTCCACCTCGTTGCCATCGCTCTCGCGATTGCCATCTTCGCCGTCGTCTCGAGGTTCGACTTCGCGACCGACGGTCCCGAATACCTCGTCGCCTTTCTCGTGAGCTACGGCATCATCTTCGGCGGCGCGCACCTCTACCTGGCCGCTCGCGGCGACGACGGCATGGTCCCGGCCGAATCCCGCTGGCGGTACGTGGCCGTCGTCGCCATCTTCCTCCTGGTCGGCGGGCTCCTATGGGTCGCTGGCGACGCCGCGCTCGGCCCCGTGACCGTCCGACAGGTCGGCCTCGCGGTGCTCGCGTTCACGGCGCTGGTGTACCTCGCCGTCGAATCCGTATCGGGGTATCGGGCGACGCAACTCGAGTAGCGAGCAACGCAACTCGAGTGAACTCGAGGCAACCGCAGAGAAAGAACCTGACCGGATCTACCGCTCCTCGAGCGGCACGAACGTCTGGTCCTCGGGACCCGTGTAGCGCGCACGCGGGCGGATGAGTCGATTGTCGCGCTGGTACTCGAGCACGTGGGCGATCCAGCCGCCGGCACGGCTCATCGCGAAGATGGGCGTGTACGTGTCGATTGGGATGCCAAGCTGGTAGTAAACCGACCCGGAGTAGAAGTCGACGTTGGGGGCGATTCCCTTCTCGACGAGGCCCTTCTCCTCGGTGAGGTAGTCCTCGATGGTCGTGGTGATCTCGTACCAGGTGTCGTCGCCGGTCTCGGCGAGTTCCTCGCTTCGTCGCTGCAGAATCTTCGCGCGGGGGTCCTTGACGTTGTAGACGCGGTGGCCGAAGCCGGGAATTCGTCGACCCTCGTCGGTCGCCTGCTCGACCCAGTCGCGGGGATCGAGGTGGCTCTCCTCGATCTCGAAGAGGACCTCCATGACGTCCTGGTTGGCGCCGCCGTGAAGCGGCCCCGAGAGCGCCCCGATACCGCCGGTCAGCGAACTGTAGACGTCGGCCATCGTCGAACCGATGACCATCGCGGTGAACGTCGAGGCGTTCAGGCCGTGGTCCGCGTGGAGGATGAGCGCCTGGTCGAACGTCTCGGCGGCGACGTCGTCGGGTTCCTCGCCCGTGAACATGTAGAGGAAGTTCGCCGCGTGTCCGAGTTCCGGGTCGGGGTCGACCGGCTCCTCTCCTTGACGAAAGCGCTCGAAGGCGGCCAGGACGGTCGGGATCTTGGCGGTGATCCGGCGTCCCTTTCGTAGCGAGGCCTCGAAATCCTCGGCACCGGCGTCGCTCTCGGATTCCATCGCCGAGAGCATCGACGTCGCGGTCCGAAGTGCGGCCATCGGCGTTTCGTCGGCCTCGGCCAGGCTGCGAACGGCCTCGAGGATGGCGTCGTCGACGGCCCGCTCGGCAACCATCGCGTCAGTGAACGACTCGAGTTCGCCCGCGTCGGGGAGCTCGCCGTGCCAGAGCAAGTAGAGTACCTCCTCGTAGCTGGCCCCCTCCGCGAGGTCCTCGATCGGGTATCCACGGTAGATCAGTCGACCGGCGTCACCGTCGATCGAGCTGAGCTGGGATTCGGCAACCAACACACCCTCGAGCCCTTTCTTCAGATCGTCAGCCATAGCAGGAACTTTCGTGCGGGATTGGAAAAGTATTGCCGTTTGCCCGTTGGCACCACGCCACTCGTCCCGGCGCCTGCATCGGCATATCCATCGGATCAGAATATCGAAGGGTCGGGCTCGGGTCGGCTCTCGCTCGGCCGACGATCGATTCGATATAGACTATTCGCCCGCTGAGAGTTCCCGTGAGAGACCGACGGCGGCGTACACCGTTAACGCGATCCAGACGGTACCGGCGCTGGTCGTCGCGAGGACGAACGCCAGCGCGAGCAGGTACCCCGACTGCTGGCTCGAGCCGGGGATGACGACGAAGAAGGCGAAGACCGCAGCGGTAAACGCGACCCCGACGAACAGCGAGATGACGGCGTTTCGCTTGACGTCGAGGGCTTCGACTAGAGCCGCTGTCGGCGGGCGCTCCGGGCGGTCCGGTGACGATGACACGTTTCGATCTTTCGGCCGGGCGTACAAAGCCGCGTCGGATTCGGCGAGGTCAGAACCCCAGCACGACCCACGAGACCCCGACGAAGATGAGCATGCCGAAGACGTCAACGACATTCGTCACGATCGGGATCGTCAGGTCGTCGGGATCGACGCCGAGCCGATATGAGGCGTACGTCGCGCCGAAACTGCAGACGATGGCGATGACGGCGGTCGAGATGCCGCTGACTAGGGCGATGAACAGCAGCGCCGGGAGCGCGACGGCGATACCGAGCACGAGACCGAGCAGATACGACCCAATAGCGAGCACCGTAAAGACTGTCACCGCCAGCGCGAGGACGGCGGCAATATTCGCCCAGAGACCCGTGTCTCGCACGTCGAACGTCGCGACGCCCAGGTGGAGGCGACTCGAGAGCCGCGAACTCAAGATTGCGCCGAGATTACCGCCGAGTCCGACCATGGTGGGAACCATGATCGCGAGCACGCGATATTCCTCGAGGAGCGCCTCGGCCCGGTCCAGAGTGATCCCGGCCGCGAGGACGATGATCGAGAGCACGATCAACAGGGGGAACATCGTGGTAACGATCGATCGAGCGCTCCAGGAGCCCAGCGAGCGATCCGTAGAGAGAATCGACATCAGGGGATCACCCCGACGAGCGTGACGGCGAAGACGAGAAAGAGCATGCCGAAGATGTCACCCAGCGTCGTCACGATGGGGCCAACGAGGTTGTCGGGGTCGTAGCCCGCCTTGTATCCGCCGAAGAGCACCAGGAGCAGGCCGAAGATCAACACAGTCGAGGTGAGCACGCCCGAAATGAGCATGATGGCGAGAAACTCCCAGAGCGCCGCGGACTCCCAGCCCAGCACCGCGAGCGCGAGTCGCGTGATCACGGCAATGACGACCGAGATGCCGATGCCGTTGACGAAGGAGGCCACGACTGCGTTGACCAGCCGTTCGTCCCACGTGAAGCGCGGCTCGATTAGCCCCTGGTGGAGGCCGCTGGCGAGTCGTCCCCCGAGCGCGCCGTAGACGTTTCCGCGGGTAGCGAGGAAGACGGGTACCATCACGAGTAGCCCGGGAAACCGTTCGACGCTCGCGAGGAGGTTCTCGAGGACGACGCCGGACACGAGCCCGCCACCGAGCGCGATCAACAGAACCGGGAGCGTCTCCCGATAGATCGACACGAACTCCTCGCGAGCGCTCATGAGGCGGCCTCCGTACGGTTGCACGGGGTTGCTCGAGCGTCGCGTACGGTACCGGACTCACTCGTTTCGGCCTCGAACGCCCCACGTCGATCCTCACTGGTCGCAATCTCGAACGCCGCTCGCCCGCTCGGTCCCGGTGATCGCCGTTTAGCGGCCCCCATAGACTTCACCCCGGACGTGCGAGCAGCGATGGCGACGCGGGCCGACGCGTCTCTCGTCGACGGAACCGTCCGCCGGTGCGTGGGGACACACCGGATGCGCAGTTCGGTGTCGGTGTCGATCGACGGGAGTGGCGGCCCACGTGAACATGTACGTTCGTTACCGAGACGAGTCTGATAGGCGTTTTCCTCCGCACAGCCCGTGGTAACACCCGACAGTGTACGCTCGACCGTCGTCAATCCGTTGCTCAGAGCGTGACCAGCCACCACGCCAGCCAGATCCCGCCTATCGAGGCGAGCAGATTCGACCCGGCCGCGATGGCTGCCGGGCGACGGTCGCCGCGCTCGAGCAACTGAACGGTCTCCACCGAGAACGTCGAAAACGTCGTGAACGCGCCGCAGATTCCCGTCCCGACGAACTGGGCGGTCGCGAGTCCCGGATCCGCGAACGCGACCACGCCCAGCAGGAAACTTCCCAGCACGTTGACCGCGAGGGTCGCGATCGGGAACGAGTCCCAGGAGAGGCGCTGGTACACCCAGTGACGAGCAAGTGCTCCTACGGCACCACCGACGCCGACGAGGTGGGCTGGCTCGAGGCCGTCCGCAAGTCGAGCCACCGCACTCGCGAACACGAGCGGGAGGTCGGCGTTCACGAGCGATCACCACCCGTCGCTCGAGCCAGCGACCGTCCGACGAGGACGCCGGCGAAGCCGAGCGCGTAGTTGCCGACGACGACGGCGCCGAATAGCAGCGGCCCGTCGGCGGTCCCCGCTTGCAACGCGAAGCCGCTGTAGGTCGTCAGCGACGAGAGGAAGCCCGTCGTCAGAAAGATCCGGGTCGCCGGATCGATCCGTCCCCGGTACTGGGCCTCGTAGACCAGGAAGCCGAGGACGGCACTCCCGACGACGTTGACGGTGAGGAGGGCGAGTTCTTCGGGAAGCGCGCCGAACGCAACGAATCGAAGGTTCGACCCGACGAAGCCACCGATGGCGATCAGGGCGAGCGTCTCGAGTCGGGTGAGTGTGGTGTCGGACATGGCTGACTGATCCAGGGACCGTCAGCCGACCGCCGTCGAGGTGGCGGTCGGCGGTTGGATCAGGCGGGCCCCATCGCCCAACTACGCCGTGATTTGGATGCGGGTCCTATGAGCGTGTCGAAACACGTGGATTCGAACGTATCGGGGCGTCCCGAACTCGAGTGACAACGTTGAAGGATAGACTCACTCTAAACCGGGTATGAGCGAGGACGTACACCGGCACCGGCGCGGCTTCAGGCGAGCAGCCTGGGTGAACGTCCTCGGTAACGCCGCCAAAATCGGGGTCGAGGGGGCCGCAGGTCTCGCCTTTGGCAGTTTCTCGCTGCTCGCCGACGCCGCCCACTCCCTGGCCGACCTCGTCGCCAGCGTCGTCGTCCTCGTCTGGGGGACGAGCAGTTACGACGAACCCGACGACACCCACCCCCACGGCCACGACCGGATCGAACCCCTGACGGCGCTGTTCGTCGGCGCGGTCATCGCCCTGCTGGGCCTCTCCCTGCTCAACCAGTCGGTTCAGGGCCTCCTCTATAGCACCGACGTCAGCTTCAGTCCCCTCCTGCTCGGCGCGCTGGCGTTCGCGATCGCCGACATGTACCTCGTCTACCGATACACGCAGGCGATCAACCGCGAGATCGGGTCGACCGCACTCGACGCCCTCGCGATCGACTGTCTGAACGACATCTACACCTCCCTCGCGGCAGTGATCGGCGTCCTCGGCGTCGTCTTCGGCGTTCCCGAACTTGACGCCGTCGCGGGCGGCCTCGTGAGCCTGATCGTCGTCTCCCAGGGCGTCTCCATCGCCCGCGAGAACGTCGACTACCTCGTCGGGGCCGCCCCCTCGAGCGAGAAGCGCGAGGCCATCTCCAGGACGCTCCGGGATCATCCGGGCGTACAGGGGATCCACGATCTCACCGTCTACTACGACGGGACGGTCCTCGAGGTGGAGGTCCACGTGGAGGTAGACGGCGAGATGCCCCTGCGGGACGCCCACGACCTCGAGACGGCGCTCGTGACGGCCCTGCGCGAACAGGACGACGTCGGGGACGCCCACGTCCATCTCGATCCCTCGGGGATCGGCGAGTGGAAGGATCACGTCGAGTCCTGACCGGGCTCGCCTCCGGAACCTGGCCCGCAACCGCGAATCTCTTTCGTCTCCTCTCGAGGGAAGCGAGAACGACGAGGACGATTTTCGAACGCATCGCCACACTATAGAAAGTATAGTAATCCCCACGCCGTCCGCGTGTCGATAGGTTTCTTAGGGATCGTTCGTGACCTAGGAGTATGTACCAGCGGGACTTCATGGAGGGAACGCGCGGGACCCAGGCCGTCGACTGGGAGGAGCGCATCGACGTCAAGCGGATGCGCCGCGAGCGAAAGGAGCGCGCCCTCGAGCGTCTCCAGGAGACCGAACTCGGCGCCATGCTCCTCGTTTCGGACCCGAACATCCGTTACGTCACCGGCCTGGCGATGACCGGCGGCAGCGGGGCCGACCATTACACCGTTCTCACCGAGGAAGGCGACGTGATCCACTGGGATACCGCCGACCACGCAAGCAACCAGCGCTTCAACTGTCCGTGGCTGCAGGACATCCGCTACGCCTGCCCCGGACTCGGCAACGTCCCCCGCGCCTCCGGGCGAGACTCCGCGCGGGACTTCCTCAAAGCGAAGATGGCCGACACCGTGGCGACCGCCCTCGAGGAGTACGGCGTCGACGACGAGGTGCTGGGCGTCGACGTCGGGAACGCCGGCCTGGTGAGCGCCTTCGAGGACCGCGGAATCGAGGTCGACACCGAGACCGTCCCGAAGGTAATGGAGGACGCCCGCAAAGTCAAGACCCGCGACGAGATCGAGTGTCTGCGCCAGGTCGCCGCCATCTGCGAGGCCGGGTTCCAGCGGATCACTGAGACCGCCCGTCCTGGAGCGAAAGAGACCGAACTCTGGGGGGCCGCCGCGGAGGAACTCTGGAAGCAGGGGGCGTTCGTCGGCGGCGGTTACGTCACCTCCGGGCCGAACACCTGGCCGAAACACCAGGCGAACACCACCGACCGGATGATCCGGCCCGGCGACCTCGTCTACGCCGACTTCTACAACATCGGCTACCTCGGCTACCGGTCGTGTTACTACCGCACCTTCAGCATGGGCGAGCCAACCCAGGCCCAGCAGGACGCCTACGAGATCGCCCGCGACAACCTCTACGACGTCCTCGAGCGCATCGAACCCGGTGCCACGACCGACGAAATCTGCCAGGGGTTCCCGGACATGGAAGGCGAGCACGCCGACTTCTACGACGCCGACGAACACTGGCAAATGACGACCAACCACTGGGGCCATGGCCTCGGACTGCAACTGTACGAGGTGCCGCTGATCTGGCGCGGCCTCTCCCCCGAGCATCCGATCGAGATCGAGGAGGGGATGACGATGGCCGTCGAGACCCAGGAACCCGCGGAGAACCAGGGCGTACGCGTCGAGGAGATGGTCGTCGTCCGCGAGAACGGCGTCGAGATCCTGAGCCAGTGGCCCGTCGAGGAGATTACGCGGATCGACTACTGAGCGCTCGGTTCGAGGGCGGGTCTCGAGGCTCAAGTCTCGACTCTCGACTCTCCGATCTCGAGGCCCGAGAGTCGGCGGTCGTGCAGGCAGAGCGAGCGAGAATCGGTCACTCCGACGATTTTTGTCGATCCCGACCGTACCGCGAGTATGGACTTCGACGTCATCCAGGGCGACATCGCGAACCAGTCCGCAGACGCCCTCGTCAACGCCGCCGGAACGAGCCTCCGGATGGGGTCGGGCGTCGCCGGCGCGCTTCGGCGCGGGGCCGGCCCGGAGATCAACGAGGAGGCGATGGCGAACGGACCGGTCGACCTCGGGGAAGTCGCCGTCACGGACGCCTACGACCTCGAGGCCGAGTACGTCGTCCACGCGGCGGCGATGCCCCACTACGGCGACGGGGAGGCCACCGTGAAGAGCATTCGCGACGCCACCCGGAATAGCCTCGAGCGCGCCGACGGCCTGGGCTGTCAGTCGCTCGTGATCCCCGCCCTCGGCTGTGGCGTCGCCGGCTTCGACCTCGCCGAGGGTGCCGAGATCATCGCTCGAGAGATTCAGGCCTACGAACCGACCACGCTCGAGGAGGTGCGATTCATCGCCTACGACGAGGGGGAGTTCGAGACGATTCGACGAGCCGTACGAAGACGTCAAGATTGAACTGGAGCCAGCGACTTCGTGACTGGTCCGGAGCCATCGACGACGATCTCAACTAGTCGTGAATCGCTCGTTCGTCGAGCCAGCGGTACGTCTCTTCCTCCAGTGAAAGGTGACCCGCAACGAACGCGCCGCCCCGCGGATTGGGATCGATGCGGTCCCGATCCACTCGTCGGGTGATGCCGACGTCGTCGACCAGCCACCCGTAGTAGGCGCCGGCGTCGTCGGTGACGCCGAACACGAGGAGCATGGGATCGGTCGAGCGATCGACCGACGCCGTCGGCGCAGCGAACACGCGAGCGAGGTCGACGACCCGGATTCGCTCGCCGCCGACGGCGATTTCGCCCGCGTTCCAGGGATCCTCGGCGTCGTCGACGACGCCGATGTCACCGACACCCAGCACCGACGAGACTCGGTCGGATTCGACGCAGTAGCCGTCCGTCTGCAGTTCGAACGGCAGTATCGAAACGCGGTCGGTCGGCTCGCTCGAGCCGCCAGTCTCCGTCATTCAGTTCAGAGTGAGATGCCACCAGAAAATAACTGTTCCGACAACCTATCGGGGCACAGTCGCCCGGTTTTTCTACTACTCGGTTGCAATCGGCTGTCTGGAGAGATCTTCACAGAGGCGGCGGTAAACGTCCCGCTCCAATAACTCCATCATAGTATCGTCGACGGTCGCCCGCAACACCGCCAGGCGGTCCTCGAGAACGGCGTACTCCTGGCTGGCCCGTCGTTCAGCAGCGGTTTTCTGCCCGTCCAGGAGCGCCTTTTTCGACGCGAGTGCGAAGAATTGCTGGAGCTGGTCGTCGTAGCTCGAGCGCAACAGCAACTGGTCGATCAACGAGGTGAGTTCGGCCTTCGAGACCGGTTTGACGAGGTAGTCGTCGAATCCCAGTCCGATGATGTCGAAGTCCGGTTCGACCGCCGTCACCATGGCCACGCGACAGTCGAGGCCGCGTTCCCGAATCGTCTCGAGGACGGTGTCGCCCGGGAGACCCGGCATTCGGCGGTCGAGGAGCACGACGTCGATCGTCTCGTCGATGGCGTCGAGGGCGTCCGAACCGTCGTAGGCGGTCTCGACGGTCACTTCGTCCTCGAGCCAGGCGCTGTAGAGCGTCGCCAGGTCGGGTTCGTCTTCGACGATCAGGACGTGGGGTTCAGATGGCATCGGGATAGTCTCCAGTATCGGCTGACAGTTGACAGGCTTCTCACGGAGCCATATGAATATATCGGGCGGATGGATCTGGAAAACGCCGCTGAACTGAATAAACGGTTCGAACGAACCCGAGAACGATCGGGTCGCTACTCGAGTTCCGCCTCGAGCACGGTACGAAGAGCGGCGATGTCGGCCGCCGTTCGCTCGAGGACGGTCGTCTCGTTTCCGCCCTCCGTCGTGACCGTCATCGACAGCGTCCCGTCGGCGGTTGGCGAGCCCAGCTCGACGACGGGCGCGACGCCATCGAACGCCTCGACCACGGCGTCGGGGTCGGTCGTCTGGATCACTGCCCGTCCGGGGAGTTCGTGAAACAGTCCCGCCTCCAGGTCGTCGGTCGGCAGCGCCACCTCGAGGCCGACGTCCGCGGTCACCATCTCCGCGAGCGCCACCGCGAGGCCGCCGTGACTCACGTCGTGGGTGGCGAGCGTCGAGTCGGCGTTCGCGACGGCGGCGAGCGTCTCGAGCCGTTCGGTGGGCGTCTCGGGGAGGACGGGAAACCGGTCGCTCCCCCCGAACTGGGCCAGGAGTTCGGAGCCGCCGAGGGCGAAGGAATCGCGCTCGAGGGCGTCGTCGCCGACCAGGAGGAGCGACGACGCCTCGGAACGCGCCTCGAGGCCCGGCGCGTCGTAGCTCGCCTTCGTGCCGACCATCGCGAGCGTCGGCGTCGGCGGGATGGGGCCGCTCACCGAGTCGTTGTACAGGGAGACGTTACCGCCGACGACCGGCACCGAGAGGTCGGCGCACATTTCGGCCAGGCCGTCGACAATGGCCTTGAACCCGCCGTAGACGTCCGGCTTCTCGGGGTTGCCGCCGTTGAGACAGTCCACGGCCGCGAGGGGGGTCGCCCCCTTGACGGCGAGGTTGGTCGCGTTCTCGAGGGCGACGGCTCGAGCGCCGTCTCTCGGGTTCGCGGCGGTCCAGTTCGGGGCGGCACCGGCGGAGATGGCGAGACCAGTTTCGATGTCCCGGACAGCGAGGATCGCCGCGTCGTCACCCGGCGGAACGCTCGTCCGGACCCCCACCTCGTGGTCGTACTGGCGGTAGACCCACCGCTTGGAGGCGGTATTCGGAGAGCCGACGACGGCGTCGAAGGCGGCCTCGAGATCGGTGTCGGAGAGCTCGGTCTCGGGTTCACTCGGCTCCTCCCACGGCAGGTCGTTCATCGGTGCCCCGTCCCCGAGGAACTCGGCGTCGACGTCGACGACGGTCTCTCCCTGGTAGGTACAGACGTAGTTGCCGTCCGTGACCTTGCCGATGACCGAACAGCCCAGATCGAAGCGTTCGGCGATCTCTCGGACGCGCTCGACGTTTTCGGGATCGACCTCGTAACACATCCGTTCCTGGGACTCGGCGAGCAGGATCTCGAGGGCCGACATGTTCGGTTCGCGCTGGTGGACCGTCTCGAGGGCGATTTCGGCGCCGAGGCCACCCTTGGCGACGAGTTCGCTCGAGGCGCCGCCCAGTCCCGCAGCGCCGAGGTCACGGGCCGACTCGATCAGCCCCTCGTCGATCATGACCTCGTTGGCCTCGATAAGCAGCTTTTCGGCGTAGGGGTCGCCCACCTGCACCGCGGGGCGGTCCTCAGTTTCGGCGTCCTCGGCCAGGTCCTCGCTGGCGAAACTTGCGCCGCCGAGGCCGTCGCGGCCGGTGGCGTTGCCCACGAGCACGAGCTCGTTCCCTGGGTCCTGTGCGACGGCCGTCACGAGTCGGTCCTCGGTGAGGAGGCCGACGCAGGCGACGTTCACCAGCGGGTTCCCCTCGTAGTCGGGGTGGAAGTCGACACTGCCGCCGACGGTGGGGACGCCGATGCAGTTCCCGTAGTGGCTGATTCCTTCGACGACGCCCTCGAGGAGGTATCGGGAGTGTTCGTTCTCGAACGGGCCGAAGTAGAGGCTGTCGGTGAGTGCGATTGGGTAGGCCCCCATCGAGAGGGTGTCCCGGACAATGCCGCCGACACCGGTGGCGGCGCCGTCGAAGGGGTCGACGTAGGAGGGATGGTTGTGGCTTTCGATGCCGAGAGTGATATAGATGTCTTGCTCTCCAGTATTCTCACTAGCAGGCAGCGCCACGACTGCCGCGTCGTCGCCCGGCCCGACGACGACCTGCTCGCCCTCGCTCTCGAACGCCGACAGCAGCGGTCTCGAGGATCGGTAAGCGCAGTGTTCGCTCCAGAGGTTCTCGAACAGCGCCGCCTCCGCTGGTGTGGGTTCCCGGCCCAGTTCGGCGACGATCAGTTCGTGGTCCGAGTCGGCTTCACTCATTCACCTAGGTGGTGAAAGTCGGACAGTAAAGGGGTTTCCATATTCACGTTCATGCATCGTCTCGAGTCGATCGACTTTATATTCGCGTTTGAATGGTTAGAACCAGTATACTTTTGCCGGCCCGTCCTGGAATTCCTCGTATGAGCACCTCCGACACGCAACAGGCGAACCCGTTCGAGAATCCGATGGTCCGCTACGCACTCGGTCTCTCCGGGGCGACGATCATCGCCTTCGTCGCCATCGTCTACCTCGAGGGGCTCGTTCGCTATCTCGCGCTCGGACTCGCCGTCGTCGACGCCGTTCTGATGCCGAAGTTCCTCGAGTACGCGCTCGAGGCGGAGAAGACTGCCTGAGCGACGGGTGTCCGACGGTTTTTGTACGAGACCGCCGAATGCGATGGCATGAAAACCATCAAGGACAGCGTCCACGACCACATCGTGGTCGACGGCGTGGCGCGGGACCTCCTCGACACGCCCGCCGTCCAGCGCCTCCGGAACGTCGCCCAGCTGGGCACCGTCTCGCTCGTCTACCCCTCCGCGAACCACACCCGCTTCGAGCACAGCCTCGGCGTCTACCACCTCGCCTGCGAGGCCCTCGAGCACCTCGGCATCGAGGGTCGCGAGGCCGAGCGCGTCCAGGCCGCCGCGATCCTCCACGACGTCGGCCACGGCCCGTTCAGCCACAACCTCGAGGAGCTGACTCACCGAAAGACGGGTCGGTACCACGACGACGTCCACGACCTGCTGGCCGCGGGCGAGATCGGCGACGTCCTCCGCGAGCACGACCTCGATCCCGACGCCGTCGCGGACCTAGTTGCCGGAAACGGCCGCTTCGGCCAGATTGTCTCCGGAGAACTGGACGTCGACCGGATGGACTACCTCGTGCGCGACGCCCACCACACGGGGGTTCCCTACGGGACAATCGACCACGGACGGCTGGTTCGCGAGCTTCGCTTCGCCGACGGCGAACTCGTCCTCGCGGAGGGGAACGTCCAGACCGCCGAGAGCCTCCTGGTCGCTCGCGCGCTGATGAATCCGACCGTCTACAGCCACAGCGTCGCCCGCATCAGCAAGGCGATGCTCCGTCGCGCGGGCGAACAGTTGCTCGAGGCCGAGGAAACCGACGCCCACACCCTCCAGCGGATGGACGATCACGACCTGATCGTCGCGTTGCGCTCGAGCAGCGCGACCGAAGAATTTTCCCGGCGCCTCGACCACCGTGACCTGTACAAGCGAGCCGTCTGGGCCGAGATCGACGACGTCCCGGGCGGAATCATCGAGGCCGACCACGAGGCTATCCGGGAGTTCGAGCGCGAGATTGCCGACCTCGCGGGCGTCGACCCCGAGACGGTCATCATCGACGTGCCGTCGAGGCCGTCGATGAAGGAGTCCACGACGCGCGTGCTGGTCAATGGCGACGTCCGCCAGCTGGGTCGCCAGTCCCCGCTCGTGGACGCGCTCCGGGCCGCCCAGTACTCCCAGTGGCGACTCGGCGTCTACTCGCCCGACGAGGTGCGCGAGCCCGTCGGTCGGGCCGCCGTCGACGTGCTGGGCCTCGACATCGATGGTCCGCTCGTCACCGAAGTGCGCGACGGGTTGTACGCGACGCTGGATCAGTTCGTAGAGTGAGGTCACCTCGAGCGCCAGCGAATCCGCCGCTCATTTCGAAGCGACCGGGGCCGGACTCGAACGAGCGAGGAGCAGAAACCAGACTCGAGCGAGGGCGGTACAGGAACTGGACTCGAGACCCCCATCGAAACGCGAACTGTTGAAGGGTTCCGGACCGAAACGACCGGTATGGAACTCACCGGAACGATCCTTCGGGGAGCGGACCTCGAGCCAGTCGAGGGCCGACTGATCGTCGGCGACGATGGCCGAATCGAGGCCATCGAGGAGGAAACGGTCGAGAGCGACGACGTCGTGCTCCCGGCGTTTATCAACGCCCACACGCACATCGGCGACTCCATCGCGAAGGAGGCCGGCGGCGGGCTCACCCTCGAGGAATTGGTCGCGCCGCCCGACGGCCTCAAACATCGTCTCCTCCGGGACGCCAGCCGCGAGGAACTCGTCGCGGCCGTCCAAACCTCGCTCGAGTACATGGAACGCGGCGGCACGGCGGCCTGCTTCGACTTTCGAGAGGGCGGCGTCGCGGGGGTCGAGATGCTTCGCGAGGCCGCCTCGGATCGGGCGATCGACGCCTACGCGTTCGCCCGCGAATCGCCCGAGGCGATGGAGGCGGGCGACGGATTCGGAGCCAGTGGGGCCAACGACGACTCCTTCGACCGCGAGCGCGAGGCGACCCAGGAGGCCGGCAAGCCCTTCGCCATCCACGCGGGCGAGGCCGACCCCAGCGACCTCCACCCGGCGATGGACCTCGAGCCGGAGTTCCTGGTCCACGTCGTCCACCCCGAGGACGACCACCTCGAGCGGATCGCACGCGAGGAAATTCCCATCGTGGTCTGTCCGCGCTCGAACCTCGTCACCAGGGTCGGCCTCCCGCCCGTCGAGGAACTGGTCGAGCGAACGACGCTCGCGTTGGGCACCGACAACGTGATGCTCAACTCGCCGTCGATGTTCCGAGAGATGGAGTTTCTCGCCAAACTCTCGGACCTCTCCGCTCGAGAGATCCTGCGGATGGCGACGGTCAACGGGGCCGCGTTGATGGATCTAGAGTACGGCTCGATCGAGGCTGGAAACGTCGCTCGCGTCCTGGTGCTCGACGGCGATTCGCCGAACCTCGCGGGCGTTCGCGACCCCGTCCGGGCGGTGGTCCGGCGAGCAGGGGTCGACGACGTGAAACGAGTCGTCTTCGCCGACTGAGGATCGTCAGAATCGCTCGCGCTCGCACGAACGCACCGCTCGACGGAAACGTCCAGTACGCAGAAAAGAGTCCCGTCTCGAGCGACGAGACGGGGCAGCGGGGACCGTCCCGCACCTACCGTTGCTGTTCGTACCGGCCTCTCACTCGATCGGCATCGCCGTGTTCCGGTAAGCGACCCCGCACGTGGGGCAGGTTCCGGGGTTCGTCGTCGCGGTGACCGTGTCCCCGCACTCGAGGCACTCGTAAGTCGATTCGGCCGCTGGGTCGTATGGAGCGTCCTTCATGGGTAGCCGGCCACGCGACGGTCGGTGGCCACGTGGTGCAATATTTGCCCGACGCCGATGGGCGTGGTGGTTCATTTCTAAACCTCTCGCCGCCATACAGGGTTTACTATTGAACCCTCGTCGCGTACGAGTCCTCGAACAGGATCGAAAAGAGCGTTCGCTCGACCGCCCTGACGTGGTTCGAAAAGGCCGTTGGAGAGATATCTAGCGAGTCAGCGACGGCCGAGCCGGTTCGTGCTCGTGGCGTCGCGAAGTAGCCGGCGTGGTAGGCAGTCCGAACCACCTCGAGCTGGCGGTCGGTGAGCGACTCCAGTACTGCGGACTCAAGGCGGTCGCCGGTCGTCGGGGGGCCGGTTCGTTCCCGGCGGGTCGCGAGCCTCGCGTCGGGGTAGGTCGACCGGACGAGGTCGTCGATCGACGCGGTTTCGACCGGACTCGGCACGTCCACCGAGAGCGTCGTTCCGTCGGGATCAGCGGTGAGCCGGCGGACGACGCCACCGTGTTCGGCCAGTCGAGTCGCGAGCGCCAGCTCGGAGAGCGTGAGTCGGACGAGCCCTCCGTCCGCGCTCGCACTCGCGCTCGCGCTGACGACGTGTGCATCCTCGACACCGGTCAGGGACGAGGCCCGATCGACGACCACCTCGGCCGAGCAGCCGGAGACGGTGACGAACGTCAACACGCCCGATTCCAGGCGCTGGATGCCTCCCTCGAGGTCCAGCCGGCACTCGAGGGTTCGGGCGAGGCGATCGATCGCCGTTCCCGTGTTCTCGACGTCGGTCTCGTAGGTGAGTTCGGCTACGCGCCCGCCTAGCAGGGCGTGAGTTCGTTCGACCGACCCGATCGCTGAGGCGATGGTCTCGCCGAGTTCCCGGAGCACTTCCCGCGCGGTCTCGTCGAAGGCGCCGGGTCTGTCGGCGTAGACCGTCAGCGCTCCGTAGCTGAACTCGTCGTACGCGAGGGGAACGCTGGCGATGGATTGGAATCCCCGGGTCAGCGCCGGCGAGCGCCACTCGCCAGCCCGCAGATCGCTCGCGACGTTCTCGACGACCGTCGGCGACCGGGTCTCGAGGGTGTGCGAGGCTGGCTCCGTTGCCGTCGAATCGGCCGCGAGCGTCTCGAGCGCGTCGAGGTAGCCCTGGCCGTCGCCGGCCCAGGCGCGGGGCGTGACCTCGTCGGTTCGCGGGTCGAGCGACCCGATCCAGGCGAACGTAAATCGGTCGGCGTCGGTGAGGCGATCGCAGACGGCGTCCTCGATGTCGTCGCGGGTGTCGGCCCGGACGAGGTCCCGTCCGATTTCGCGGATGATCTCGTTGATTCGATCGAGCGCGCTCAGGCGCTGGTTCTGCCGCTTGAGTTCCCGATCTCGCGCCCTGAGACGCGAGTTCCGTTCCACCCGGTCGAGGGCGGCCTCGGCCGTCGCCGCCAGCAGGTCCGCGACCTCGACCGTGACGTCGTCGAGCGCGGCGGGATCGGCGGTCCCGGCGAGGAAGACGCCGTGGTCGGCGAGCGGAACGATGACGCCGCTTCGAAGCCCATCGACGGGCGAATCGGACGGGTCGAGCTCCTCGAAGACGTGCGTCTCGTCCTCGACGAACGCGTTCGCGAGCGCGTCGTCGGCTCCCAGCGAGATCGCCTCGAGTCGGCCGCGGTCGCCGGCGCCGCTGTAGGCCGCCACCTCGAGCGCGTTCGCCGCTGTGTCGAAGCGATAGACCGCGGCCGAGGGGAGCGAGAGGACGGCCTCGACGTCGTCGACGACGCGCTGAGAGATCTCGACCTCGGACTCGGCGTACAGGAGCGCGCGAGCCGTCTCGTGGAGCGATGTGAGCGCGCGCTCGCGCTGCTTGCGAGTAGTGACGTCGCGGCAGCTAAACAGCCGGCGGCCGTCCTGAATCGAGACTTCGCGGACGTTCACGAGCAGCGCGTGCTCGTCGCCGTCCCGGTCGGTCGCCGTGCACTCGACGTTCGTGAGGACGCCCTTCTCGGCGAGCGCCGCTTCGTCGTAGAACTCCCCCAGCAGGGCGTCGATCGTTCCCAGTTCGTGGATTTCCGCGGCGGTGTAGCCGAAGATGAAGTGGACGTTCGGGCAGACGTAGGTAAAGCGCCCCTCCTCGTCGGTGAGCAACACGGTATCGGTCATGTGCGCGAGCGTCACCCGGTGGAGTTCCTCCGAGCGCCGGAGTTCGCGGATCGTCTCGACGCGTTCGGTGACGTCGCGGCCGAGGACCACCACCCCCTGTTCGCCCGACTCGATCGGGTGAAACGAGAGCGCGAGCGTTCGTTCCTCGGCGTCCGGAGGTGCTCGTTCCTCGCCGTCCTGACGCGAGAGCGTCACTTCTCGCTCCGCGTACGCGCCCGATCGGGCGGCCTCGAGCCCCGACTCGAGTGGACTGACCGCCTCGACGGCCCAGTAGCGACGGTCCACGAACGAGCGGCCGACCGGATCGGCCCCCGTCTCGAGGCCCTCGCGGACGGCCGGGTTGGTGTCGGCGATCGTGCCGTCGGCCTCGAGCACCCAGAGGTACGTTCCGGCGTCCGACGCGTCGCCGCCATCGCCACTCGGTGGTCCGTCGGCGACGGCGTCGAACTGGCGGGCCCGCTGGCGGGCGACGGACGCCGAACGGCCTCTCCCGGAGTCGTCTCGATCCTCGAGGACCGTGTCGAGCATCTCCTGGAGGAGCGACTCCCGGTCGTCGAACGGCACGTAGCCGCTCGCGCCCGCCGCGAGGTGCCGGCTGGCGAGGCGTTCGTCGCCGTCGACCGGAACGCTCACCAGCGGCCGGGTCGGCCAGCGCGCTCGCACGCGCTCGACGAACGAGCGCCCGTCGTCTGGCGACGCAGTCCCGTCGACGAGGACGACGGCCGGGTCGTCGCCGTCCCACGACGCCAGCGGATCGTTCGAATCGACCGTCGAAACCGTCACAGGCTCGAGGTTCGGGACCGTCGCCTCGAGGGTCGCGCGCACCGCCTCGATCCAATCCGGGGCGCCGATTAGCAGCGCCGTGCTCGGTGCGGGTTCGTCGATGCCGGTACCGCGTTCCATCGGTGGCCCTTCTCGTCGAGTCACTATAGTAGTCCGCCTGACGGCCGTTTCAGGAACCGCCTCGGGGGCAGGTTTTATCGGCCGCGGCCTCGCCGTCTCCGTATGGACACGGACGCGGACACGAATACGGACACGGACGTCGGAACCGTCCGCGAAGTCAACGCCGGCGGCTGCGACGACCTCTACTACGTCGACACCGGCATGTACGGTACGAGCGAGTACGGCGCGGCGTACGTCCTCGACGCCGAGCGTCCGGCCGTCGTCGAGACGGGCATCGGGACCAACCACGAGCGCATCCTCGAGGCCCTCGACGCCATCGGAATCGATCGCGGGGACCTCGAGGCCATCGTCGTCACCCACATCCATCTGGATCACGCCGGCGGGGCTGGCTTCATTGCCGAGGCCTGCCCGAACGTCGACGTCTACGTCCACCACGTCGGCGCCCCCCACCTGATCGATCCCGAGCGCCTCGTCGCCGGAACGAAAGCCGCCGTCGGCGACCAGTGGGAGTTCTACGTCGACCCCGAACCAGTCTCGGAAGAGCGCGTCGTCGCGTTCGAAGACGGCGACGTCATCGACCTCGGGAACTACTCGCTGATCGCCCACGACGCGCCCGGCCACGCGCCCCACCAGGCCGTCTTCGAGGTCCCCGAGATGGACGCCGTCTTCACCGGCGACGCCGCCGGCATCTGGGTCCCCTCACTCGAGACGATTCGTGAAACCTCCCCGCCCGCACAGTTCGACCTCGAGAGCTGCCTGGACGACCTCGAGACGATCCGCGAGATCGATCCGTCGGTCCTCCTCTACACCCACTTCGGCCCGCGCGAGGTCGACGACCTGGGGGCCGCGCTCGAGACCTACGGTGACGTCCTCGAGTCGTGGGTCGGCCGGGTGGAACGAAAGCGAGCGGAACTCGAGGACGACGAGGCCGTGGTCGACGCACTCGCTGCGGAGGCCGACGAGCGATTCGTCGAGGTCTGGGGCGAGCGAAAGACGCGCGCCGAAACCGCGATGAACGCCCGCGGCGTGCTGGGCTATCTCGACTACGTGGGCGACTGACGGATCGATTGCGATTCGGCACTCGGGGCTGTCGAGTGTCGCAAACGTGCTCAAGGCGATCGATCGTCGTAACCGCCCTCGAGCCGACCGTTCAACGACACTCGAGCGAGCCCGTTTCGGCGCGCCAGCGCAGTCACAGCAAGAAGAATGCCGCGATTCCGACGCTTCCGCCTCCAAAGATTAGGTAGACGGCGTCGACCCCGCGCCGAAAGAGGGCGAACGTGATCGTCGCGAGCGCGACGGTGAACGGATCGAGGACGCCGTCGACGACGAACGACTTGCGGGCGAGCGCGACGGTCGCGCCGAGGATCGCCGCCGTAGTCGTCTGCGGGTTCGTCTTTCCGGCGATCGGTCGTCGTCACGACGCACTCTCGAGAAGGTATTTCGCGTCTGACGGTAAAACCCACCTCCGAAACCCGCTCGAACGGGTAAACCGGCGTGAGGCGCTAGCTCGAGTCCGACTCCGCCTCGGTAATCGCGCTCGAGACGTCGTCGTGGGAGGCCGCCTGGCTCGATTCGGCGTCCTCGTCCGACGACCTGTCGGACGAGGCGAGCGGTGAGGACGGATCGGGCGTCGTCGCGTCGGATTCGGCGTCCTCGTCCGAGGAGTCGTTCGGGGCGTCAGGCGATTCGATCCCGGCGAGATCCGCGGCGAGTCGTCGATAGGCGACCGCAGCTGGAGTCTCCGGATCGTGCACGACGAGGGGCGTTCCCGCGTACACGCTCTCGCGAACGAGTGAATCGTCCGGAATCGTACCGAGGAGGGCCACGTCGAGTCGGTCGGCGATCTCATCGTATGAGACGTCGCCCGCCGGGCGCGTCCGGGTGACGATCAGCCCGGCCGTCGAGCCACCCGCCCGTTCGGTCAACTCGATGGTCTTTTTCACGTCGTGAACCGATGCCGGTTCCGGGGTGGAGACGAGAAAGACCGCGTCGGCAAGCCCCAGCGGGAGGACGGTCTCGTGGCTCACGCCTGCGCCGACGTCGAGCAGGACGTACTCGAATTGCTCACGAAGCGTCTCGACGACCTCGCGGAGCCCCTCGGGGCTCGTTTCGGCGTAGTCGTCGAGCCCCGTCCCGCTCGGGATCGCGACGATGTTCTCGGCGAGGTTGTACGTGGCGTCTTCGATCGACGCGTCGGACGCCAGCACGTCGTGGAGCGTCGTCGACTCGGGGGTCAGGCTCACGAACCCGGCCAGGTTCGCCATGCCGAGGTCGACGTCGACGATGGCGACGCGTTTGCCCGCCTGGGCGAGGGCCGTCCCGAGATTCACCGTCGTCGTCGTCTTCCCGACACCGCCTTTTCCACTCGCGATGGCGTATACCGTCTCTTGAGACATACTCGATTACTAGCCGGACAGTGTAGCGGGAGGACCTTAAATCGTGAGCACACCGCTCGAGTCGTGTCAGCGCGACGCAGGTATGAATCTATTCGACAGGTGTCGAGGTCGACGAAGAGTCGAGGCGGGCGAAGTCTCGAGGGCAAAACCAGCAGCCGTGAACCTGAATGGTCGACGGGGAGCGCGTCAATCGAGTTCGGTCGGATCGATCTCGGGCAGCGTAATGAGGTTCTCCCGACCGATACGGAGTTTCTCGATCTCGTCGTCGTCGTCCATCTTCGAGAGCAGCTGGGAGACCTTGGCGTTCGACCAGCCGGTCTCCTTGACGATCGAGGCCTGTTTCATCCGACCGCCGTTGCCCCGCAGGAGTCGAAGCACTCGCTCTTCGTCACTGAGCAGGTCGGGGTCGATCCCGCCCCCGTCGTCGGGTTCCTCGAGGGGATCATCCGGTGGGGCGACGGGCGGAGTCGTGGAGTCTCGCGCGTCCGGTTCGTCGTCCTCGAGTCGGTCGCGAACAAGGGCCGGGAGCCAGGCAGGTGCTGAGGACGATCCCGACCCCGACCCCGAACTCGAACTCGAACTCGAGCGCTGAGTCACGAGATAGCCACCGACGACGGCCACGGTGAGCAACGCGAGGGCGGCTCCGCCGAGGAGGACGCTCGTCGAGGCCCACGATTCCGGATCCTCAGGTGGCGGTGTCTCGCCGCCGGTCCCGTCGGGCCCGTCGGTCCCGTCGCCAGAAGATTCTCCCCGCAGCAACACGAATTCACGTTTGTCGTCGCCGTCCTCGACGAATTCTACTGGGCCGTCCCAGACGAGTGCCCCATCGTCCCGTCTCGAGAAATCGTCGGGAAACGACTGAAACCCGTAGTTAGATGGGATATCTACGACGAGTTGCTGGTCGGCGTTCAGCGCCGGAAACCAGGAGCCGTCACCCTCCGGTGTCTCGAACGCGTCACCGACGTGAATCTCACTCCCTTCGGTCGTCGCGAACGACTCCCACGTGAACGAGTAGGCGACGACTCCGACGCGATCGGTCGACTGCTCGCCCATCGGACTGCTTCGATTGACCTCTTCGATTCTCGGCTCGTCGTACCCGGCGTCGACGAGCGCCATCTCGCGGCCGGTCGCCTCCGAGGCCGCGGCCACGTACCGCTCGTATGTCGACGCGTCGTAGCCGGCGTCACGCTCGCCGTTGGCGACCGAGGCAGCGTACGACTGGAACGCCTCCTCGTCCTCGGCGTCCTCGAGGAGGAAGCGACTCTCGATCGTCCACCGGGCGTCGCCGCTGTCCGTGACGTTGATCTTGATCACTTGCTGCGGGTCAGCCGGCTGGAGCTGGCCGCCATCACCGTCGCTGTCGTCGTCCTGGACGACGAGTGGCGACTGCTCGAGCGACGACGGTCCGTGAGCCGAGTGGTCGGAGGGCGGGGTCGCGGCCACGACGCCGACACTGGCGGCGGCCACGAGGAGGACCGTGAGGGCAACGACACTCGCGCGGGGAAACCGCATACGTCTCAACGGGTATCTCCCAGGGCAAAAAACCCTTTCCATCCCAAATAAAACGTTATTTCCGCTTGTAAACCGTCTCCGACGCTCTCGAGGCGTTTCGTAACGCGGTTTTATCTGTCGCTACGCCAGACCGATTAGGAGACGGGCGGGTTTTTGTACCAGGGGTTCTATAGCAGTGGCTAATGACCAAGGCGTCCCCCGCCCTCCTGGCGTTGTTACTGGTCTGTGCGCTTCCGGCGGTGACGCTGGTCGCTGCCGCCCCCGCTCCCGGGTCGACGACCGGAACCGAGACGCAATCGACGACCCTGACACCGCACGACTCGAGCGGCCCCTTCCTCGAACTCGAGAACACGGCGAATCGACTCACCGTCCCCGAGGAGAGTAAGCGGACGTATACCTCGCCGACGCAAGATTTCGGAACGGCTGTCGCGTCGGCCGACGACGAGGTTCGCGCCGACGCCGGCCACTTCGCGTTCGAGCAAGCGTTCGGCGAGACGACCGATTCGAACGAACGCGCCGACCTGATCGATGCATCGCGCGACAGGTTAGAAGCGCGCGTACAGGCTCTCGACGAGCGCGAACAGCGGGCCGTCCAGGCGTACGCGAACGGCACCATCACCGAACAGGAGTTCACGCAGGTACTGTTGCGTAACTACAACGAGGCGAACGAACTGGAGCGACAGTACCACGACCTCTACGAGTACGTCGTCAACCGGGCTCCCGGATACAGTCGCAATAGCATCCTCCCCATGGCGCGAACCATCGCGACCCACCAGAGCCAGGCGCGCGCCGAAATCGCCGCCGCCTCGACGACTGACCGATCACCGATGGTGACCATCGAAACGAGCGACGTTGGGTACCGACTCTCCCTGATCTCGGGCGGCCAATACTACCAAGAGGTGACTCGCTTCGATCTCCGTGACCGAGACGGCGATTCCCAGTTCGACTCGATCTCCGCGGCCGAGAACCACGCGTCCGAACGGTACCCGTGGGCGCAGGACAACATGAACTCGTACCACTTCTCTTCGACGGCCAGTCCGAACCTCTACCTGACCGAAATCTCCCACGACCACGGCGAACTATACAGCTACATCGACGGGGCGACCGAAGCCGTCGCCCGCGAACACCAGTCGCTCGTCGTCTCGCGACTGCCGATCGAACACCAGAACACTTGGGAGCGAGACACCGTCGCGATCACCCTGAACCGAACCCCCGGAGACGGGCCCGCGGAGATCCGCGTGACCGACCTCGAGACCGGCGAACCGGTCGAGGCGACCATCCGTCTCGATGGCGTCGCCGTCGGACAGACGGGGAGCAACGGACACCGCTGGCTGGCAACGCCGGCGGGCGACTACGAAATCGAAGTAGAGACGGCAGACGAAACGGTGACGATCACGCCGGCCACGTAACACCCCGTCGCGACAGCCGTCGTCGACCCAGCACCTCGAGATACCCGGTTCGTCAGCCCGTCGTCTGCCTTCTCTCTCGAGAAACCCGGCTCACAGCAGGTCAGTACCACCGGGAATGGGCGCGAGCGACGCCACGCAACTCGCCGCCTCGCACACCGATCCCTCGTGGAGCAGTCGTCCGACCATTTATATCCAATGGCGCGGCCAGGATGGCCCGTGTCCACGCCTCGACCCGTACCGGACGCTCGATCGGCTCTTCCGGTCGACCTGGAGAGCAACCGCGATCGAGCCGTCAGCCCACTCGTCGGGACGATCTTACTCGTCGCGATCACGGTCTTGCTGGCAGCAACCGTCGCGACAGCGATGGGGTCGCTCTCGCTCGAGACCGATACATCCACCGCGGCCATCGAGTTCGAGGTCGACGCCGACCGGAACGAACTCGTCTTCGAACACGCAGGCGGCGACGCACTCGACGTCCGGCACCTGACGCTCGAGGTGACCGTCGACGGCGAACCGCTCGCCCACCAGCCCCCGGTGCCGTTCGTCGGGGCGACGGGGTTTCGCGGTTCTCCCTCGGGGCCGTTCAACGCCGCGACCGATCCGACCTGGACCGTCGGCGAACGCGCGACGATTCGTCTCGCCGCGACGAACTCGCCGGCGCTCGCTGAGGGTACCGTCGTGCGGGTTCACCTCTCGGACGACGACGGAACGGTCGCACGGGTCGTGGCCGAGACCTGTCGGTGACTACCGCTCCAGGAGTCAGCGAAAGACCCACACCCCCAGGAGTCAGCAAAAGACCCATAGCCCCAACCGTCATCGAAGCGAGTATGACCGAACCGACTCCGGCCGGAGACGGGAGCGGCGGGACCGGCGGGGCCGACGAGTCCGGCCTCGAGGAGCCGATCGACGTGGACTTCGGCGACGACGGACTCGTCCCCACCGTCGCCCAGGACGCCGACTCCGGGGAAGTACTGATGCTCGCGTACGTCTCACCGGCGGCGCTCGAGGCGACCCTCGAGACCGGCACGGCCCACTACTACTCGCGGAGCCGCGAGGAGCTGTGGGAGAAGGGGGCGACGAGCGGCCACACCCAATCTGTCGAGGAGGTGCGCGCCGACTGCGACGCCGACGCCCTCCTGTACCTCGTCGACCAGACCGGCGGTGCCTGTCACACCGGCCACCGGTCGTGTTTCTACCGGACGGTCGAGGGCGAACGCGTCGGCGAGCGAGTGTTCGATCCGGATGCGGTTTACGACGGGGACGACAACGAGGGCGACAGCAAAAACGGCAGCGGAAATGGCATCGAGGACACCAGCGAGAACGACTGACGAACGATGCCAGACGCCACTCACGATCCGACGACGGACGACGGGTCGGACCCGAGAGCCGACGCCGACGCGGCGAGAGAGCGACTCGAGCGCGCCAGCGAGCGTCTCGAGGCCGCGAAGACGGCGATCGACGAGGCCGGCGGCCGCGAGACCGTCGAGACGGGGGCCGAGGCCTACCGAACGGCCGCGAGGCTCCTCGACCGGTACGTCGACCTGGCGACCGGCACGGGGCGAGAGACGTTCCAGCACTACATCAACCTCGAGGGCGAGTACTCGACGCTCGTCGAGGGGTTACCCGCGGACCTCCCCCACCGCGAGGCGTTCGAGGCGTCGTTCGAGGCCGTCGACAAGCGTCGGCTGCACGAGTCGGACTTCGAGCGAGCGGAAGCGGCGCTCGAACCGGCCGAGCGCTTCGTCGACCTGCTCAAGGAGGAGGCGGCCGCCGAGGAGGAACTGACGCTCGCGCGAAAGGCGGCGACCGACCAGGTCGACGCGCTCGAGGACGAACGCTCGAATCTGCAGCGACTGCGCTCGCTCGCCGACGCCGACCTCGAGGCCCCGGTGGACCGCCTTCGAGACCCCATCGATGCCTACAACGAGTCGATCCGGGAGGCCTTCGAGTCGTTCCTGTACGACCAATCTGCACGGGCGGTGTTCGACCTGCTCGAGCGCAGCCGACTCCGGCCGTTCGTCGACTTCGAGACGCCGCCGCCGGAACTGCGCGAGTACGTCGAAGAAAACGACGCGGGCACCTACTCGATCCCAGAGCTCCTCGAGTACGCGGGGTACTCCCGGTCGAAACTGGATCACTACGTCGACGACCCAGACGAACTCAAGCGCCGAATAGCCACACGCCAGACGTACCTCGAGCGGATCGACGCGACGCCGCTGACGCTGTCGTGGCCGCCCGCGGACGCGACGACCCTGCGGTACGCGATCCGGGACCGACGACCGCTGGTCGAACGCGTCGGCGGACAGGAACTCGTCGAACCCCTGCTCGCGGTTCGGCAGCGGACGTTCGACGACGACTACGGCCGACTGCAGACCGCCGGGAGCGCGCTCGACCAGCTCTCGGCGGCCGAACGCGAGCGCCTCCAGAATCGGGACATCGACGCGGAGCTCGAGGGAGTTCGAGACGCGCGTGAGGAACTCCAGGAGCTGCTCGCAGACAGGTAGCGCTCGCAAACAGATGGCCCTCGAAGGCGGCGACCATCGTGACTCGAGCGCGGCGCCACCGTGACGAGACGAAAAGCCCACGAGGATTTTTGACCACGACAGTCGACGGTACGGACGTGAGTCGACACCTCCTCGTCGCCATGGACGACTCCGAGCCCGCCAGAACGGCCCTCGAGTACGCACTCTCGACGTTTCCCGAGTCGAGAGTGACGGTGGTCCACGTCGTCGACGACCTCGAGGCGGGCTACGGCGGCGGACCGACCGCCGAGGCGGCCCGCGACCAGGACGAACCCGCGTTCTTCGCTGACGTCCGCCGGCTCGCCGAGGGCCACGAGGGCGACATCGCGCTCGAGGTGCTCGAGGGAACCCCCGTCGACGCCATCCTCGAGTACGTCCGCTCGAGCGACGTCGACGGCGTCGTCGTCGGGAGCGAGGGCCGTTCCGGCGTCTCACGGATGCTGCTGGGGAGCGTCGCCGAGGGGGTCGCCCGGCGTGTCGAGGTTCCGGTGACGATCGTCTGATCCGAGGCCGGGATCGGACTCGTCGCCCACCCTCGAGTCGTTCCGATGGCTCGGGTTTCAGCACGCAGACCAAGATATAGATTTTGTAGTATTGGCGCTCTCGAGCGGCGGGTGAAACCGGCGGCCCTTTTTATCCGGACTCGAAAGGGCGGGTGATGGACGACCGCGTGGGGACGACACTTCACACCGGCCTGTTACTCGCCGTGACCGGCACGCTCGCGTGGCTCTCTGGCCTCCCCCTCCTCTTTCCGAGCCTGGGCCCCTCGGCGTTCGTCCTCGCACTCTTCGAACGCAGCGAGGCGACCCGTCCGCGGCGCGTCGTCGGCGGCCACCTCATCGGCGTCGTCGCCGGATTGCTCGCCTACCACGTCGTCGCCGGCGACTCCGCCATGACCGTCGCGTACGAACCCGGCTCGCTCGAGGGACTGCGCCTGGCGACCAGCGGCGTGCTCGCAACGACGGCCACCGCCGGCGGCATGCTCGCGACAGACACCCGTCACCCACCCGCGTGCGCGACCACCTTGATCGTCTCGCTTGGGCTGCTCTCGACGGTCCTCGAGGGGGCGTTCATCGTGCTCGCGGTGGCGGTGCTGGTCGGGGTCCATCGGTCGATACTGGCTGTCACCAGCTGACGACTTTCGCGTACTCGAACGCGTGCAGTCGCTCACTCGAGTGCGCTCTCGACGAGGCGTCGCTCGGCCTTTCGCAGGTGCTCGCCAACGGTACTCGGCGCACACTCGAGGACGGCCGCGAGGTCCTCGTGGCTCGCTGTTCGCGGCACGTCGTAATAGCCGTGCTCGAACGCGGCGGCCAGAACCTCACGCTGACGAGCGGTCAACGCCCGGCCGCCCACGAGCCGATCGGCGCGATACGGGCCGACCTCGAGAATCGTCGCCTCGAGCGGGTCCGGAAGGTCGGTGAGCGTCGTCGAAAGGTCCGTCTGGGTGCCAACGACTGTCAGCTCGACGCTCCCGTCCGCCTGGAACGTCGCCGGCAGCAGGACGACGAGGCTCTTGCGGGTGAGTCGCTCTCGAAGCGCGCCGACCGCCGGCGGTGCGCAGAATCTGACGTAGGCGAACACCGATCCCGCTTCGGCGCTGGCGACGTCCCACTCGAGGACGTCGGACTCGGCCTCGAGGACGGCACGGACGGCCGTCACGTTGCCGTCAATCGAGAGCGAGTACGTCGGCGTGTCCGTGTCAGCGACGCCGCCCGCGAGCAGGTGAACCGCGTCGACGTGCTCGTGGGCCGCCAGGGCCGTCACGGGCGTCTCCGGACCCGGCGCAGCGATACGAACGCGAGCGTAGTGCATGAGGGGAAGCGTTCGTCCACCACATATAAAACACCGTGTCCAACCGGCACCAGGGCTACGCCCCGAGGCGCACCGAACTCGAGTATGAACGAGTCGATACCCGTACCCGGCGGCCTCCCGCTGCTCGGGAACGCGTTGTCGATCGGTCGAGACCCGTTCGGGTTCGTCGAGGACGCCGTGGCCGACCACGGCCCAGTCATTCGCGTCTCCGTGCCGGGGCTCTCGTTCGTCTGTTACGCAGAGCCCGCGCTCGTCGAACGGGTCCTCGTCACCGAGCGCGACCGCTACGAGAAGGACCCCCGTGAACGGAACCTGCTCGGTCCGCTCCTGGGCGACGGCCTCCTGACTGCGCGAGGTGAAACCTGGGAGCGCGGGCGCGAGCAGGTCCAGCCAGCGTTCTATCCCGGTCGACTTCGAGCGTACGGCGAGGTCATGCTCGAGCGAACCGACGGATTCGTCCGAGACTGGTCCGACGGCCAGCGTGTCGACGCGTACGAGTGGGCACGAGGGCTCACCCTGTCGATCGTCGGAACGGTCGTCTTCGGCGTCGAGGGCATCGAGGAGATGCGGACGATTTCCCGCGCCGCTGACGCCATCACGGGCCGGTTCGAGCCCTCGAGCGTACCGTTCGAGGTCCCGCTCTGGGTGCCGACGACGGCGAATCGTCGCTACCGACGAGCCGTCGGCGACCTGAACGGCGTCGTCGCGGATCTGCTCGACCGTCGGCGCGCGTCGCCGGATTCCGGAGACGATCTCTGTGCGACGCTACTCGCGGCGGCCGACGGCGGCACGATGTCGGACGAACAGGTCCGCGACCACCTCCTCACCATGCTGCTCGCCGGTCACGAGACGACAGCTATCGCGCTCACGTACGCGATGGCGTTGCTGGCGACCCACCCGGACGAACAGGCGCGCGTGCTCGAGGAAGTGCGCGAACCGGAGACCATCGACACCAGTACCGCGTTGCCTCGCACGGACCGAGCTATCCAGGAGACGCTTCGGCTCTATCCGCCGACGTACCTCCTCTTCCGGCAGGCCGTCGTCGATGACGTGGTCGCCGGCTACGAGATTCCGGCGGGTACGAGGATCTGCCTGCCCCAGTGGGGCATCCACCGGGACGAACGCCTGTTCGACGCGCCCCGTTCGTTCCGTCCGGATCGGTGGCTCGACCCCGACACCTACCCCGACTTCGCGTACTTCCCGTTCGGCGGCGGGCCGCGTGCCTGCATCGGGCGTCGATTCGCCCTCCTCGAGTTACGACTCGCGCTGGCGAGGATCCTGCGGACGGTCTCGCTCGAGGCGACGTCCGAAACCGGGTGGTCGCCGACGCCGGCGCTGACGTCTCGCCCGGACGGTCCCGTCCCGGTTCGCGTCCGGCGATAGCCGGAACGTACCGCGCCGCCGCGTTCCCAAGTCACCACTCCTCGAGCAGCGGGTACGCCGCGTGCTGGGCCGCCGAGAGCAGGACCCGATCTTTCTCGTAGCCGTGGGCGATCGACTCGACCATACCGTCGCTATCGGTCAGGGGCACCTGGCGGACGGTCGTGCCCCGTTCGTCGACCTCGAGGACGAGCAGGGCGTGGGGAAACGAGGAGACGGCCGGAACCGTGAGTTCTCTGACGCCGCCGCTCGATTCGATCGCTGGAAAGTGGAGGTGACCGGTGACGACCAGTCCGACGTCGTGGTCGGCGAGCACCTCGAGCAGGGGTTCGGGATTCGAGAAGCCAGGAACGCGTCCCTCGACGGGCAACTCGTCGCGCCAGCGCTCGTAGAGTCGGCCGGTCGCGGGGAGGTTGTGGTGGATGGCGACAATCGTGGCGTCGACGGGCGTCGTCTCGAGGGTCTCGTCGAGCCACATCAGCGTCTCGGCGTCGACGCGTCCGTCCCAGGTCTCGGCGGGCGAGTCGGGTTCGGCGGCGTGGCTGTCGAGGCCGATCACCTCGAGGCCGCCCACGCGAACTCGGAACGGGAGCCCGTCAGGCGTGTACCGGGCTTCGAAGGCCTCGACCGGCAGCGACTCGCGTTCGTCGAAGGTCGTCGGCTCGTCGTGGTTACCCGGAACCGCGGCCGTCGGTGGGTCGAACGCCGCGAGTTCGTCGAAGCGGTCGAACTCCGCCCGCGTCCCGTTTCGCGTCAGGTCGCCTGCGAGGAGGACGCCGTCGACGTCGCGCTCGTTGACCGCCTGAACGGCCGCCCGGAGGTGGCGCTCGGTCCGGTGAAAGACCTTCCACGTGCCCGTGGCGTCGGTAGCCAGGTGTACGTCCGAACCCACCGCCAGAACGGTCGGCTCTGGGGTCCGCGGGCGCTCGAGGCGAGCCAGCAGTTGGCCGGCGTGGAGGCGAGCCATCGTGCTGGCGAACCACGGGAAGCGGGATAACCCTTCGCGCGGGAGCGGTCGTTCGGGCAGCATCGAGGACGGTCGAGACTCGAGACGTCAGCGGCGAGCCTCCGTTCCGTCGGTCTTATCGTCCCCGCCTCACATGCATCGAGCAGTGACCGAGTGGAACCAGTACCGCGGCGACGAGCGCAAGACCGCCCGAATCGGTGCAGATACGGACCTCGAGGGACCCCGACGGAAGCCCGCCGAGCGCTGGACGGCCGACCTCCGAGATCCGGTCGGCTGTCCGCCCGTCGTCGATCGAGACGGTATCTACGTCGGCACGACCGGTGGAGACCTCTACGCGCTCGACTTCCAGGGCCGGCGGCGCTGGGTGTACGAGACGAACGCGTCGACCACGCTGACCCCCGCCGTCGGTGACCACGTCTACTGCAGTCTCGAGGACGCGCTCCTCGCGCTCGAGACCGAGACGGGCGACCCCGCCTGGACGCGCGAGGCGTCGGGGCTCTACACGACGCCGCCGACGCTCACGGGCGGTCTGCTGCTGGTGGGAGACGCCCAGGGCATCACCGCGATTCGCGCGGAGACCGACGAAGAAATCTGGACGGCCGACCTCGAGGCACCCCCGGTCGGCGCGATTGCCGTCGACGACGAGCGAGCGTACGTCGCGGTCCAGGACGAGTCGGTTGCCGCAATGGACCGCGACTCGGGCGAGGAAGTCTGGCGCGCTCCGGCCGACGGAGTCGTCGTCGGCGGTCCGACGCTCGCAGACAACCGCGCCTACGTCGCCGACGAGAGCGGGACGGTCCTCGCGCTCGACGCGGAGACGGGCCAGACCTGGTTCACCTACAAAATCGACGGGGCATTCGCCTCGGCGCCGACCGTCCTCGAGGGAGGGGACACGCTCTTCGTCGCCGCCGACGACGATACTCTCCACGTGACCGACACGACGTTCGGCAATCGCAAACTCCGCGGACTCCTGTTCTCGAAGCCCGGCCTCCCGCTCGACGACGTGCCCGCCACCGATCCGATCGTGATCGGCGACGTCGTCCTCGTCGGCGACCGCGGAGGCGGCCTCTACGGCGTGGACGCCGGCGATCCGGACTTTCGCTGGCACCTCTCGCTCGAGTCCGGAATCGCGAGCACGCCCGCGCCCGCCCTCGAGGCGAACTCGTTCGGCGACGAACCCTCGAGCGTCCGCCTATTCGTTGGGGACGAGGCGGGTCGGCTTCGCTGTCTCGCGTGGGACGCCGATCGGTGAACCGACAGTACTGACTCGTACGCCCCTCGGCGTGCCCCTTCCTATAGAAACTCTCGCCTCCCGCTCGAGAACGCCCCCTTCACGTCCATCACTTTCACTTCCACTCTACTGTTAACGAGGGTTTATACCCCATCCGGCACAACGACCGGGTATGGCAGACGTAGACCTCGAATCCCTTCCCGGCGTTGGACCGGCAACCGCGGACAAACTCACCGAAGCCGGCTACGACTCCTACCAGAGTCTGGCCGTCGCCTCCCCCTCGGAACTATCGAACACCGCCGACGTCGGCGAGTCCACCGCGGGCGACATCGTCCGCGCGGCCCGCGACGCCGCGGACATCGGTGGCTTCGAGACCGGCTCGACCGTCCTCGAGCGCCGAAACCAGATCGGCAAACTCACCTGGAACATCGACGAGGTCGATGACCTCCTCGGCGGCGGCATCGAAACCCAGTCGATCACCGAGGTGTACGGCGAGTTCGGTGCCGGCAAGTCCCAGGTCACCCACCAGATGGCCGTCAACGTCCAGCTTCCCAAAGAGGTCGGCGGCCTCCACGGGAGCGTCATCTTCATCGACTCCGAGGACACCTTCCGCCCCGAGCGAATCGACGACATGGTCCGCGGACTCCCCGATGAAGCCATCGACGCCGCCCTCGAGGATCGCGAGATCGAGGGATCGGCGGGCGACGAGGACGCACTCGACGAACTCGTCGCGGACATGCTCGAGAAGATTCACGTCGCGAAGGCGTTCAACTCCAACCACCAGATGCTGCTGGCCGAGAAGGCCAAGGAGATCGCCGGCGAGCACGAGGACTCGGAGTTCCCCGTTCGCCTGCTCTGTGTCGACTCGCTGACCGCCCACTTCCGCGCGGAGTACGTCGGCCGTGGCAACCTCGCGAACCGCCAGCAGAAGCTCAACAAGCACCTCCACGACATCGACAAGGTCGGCAACCTCTACAACGCCGCAGTCATCGTCACGAACCAGGTCACCTCGAACCCCGACGCGTTCTTCGGCGACCCAACGAAACCCATCGGTGGCAACATCCTCGGCCACAAGTCCACCTTCCGAATGTACCTCCGCAAGTCCAAGGGCGACAAGCGGATCGTCAAGCTGGTCGACGCCCCCAACCTCGCCGATGGCGAGGCCGTCATGCGCGTCCAGGACGGCGGACTGATGCCCGAGTAATCACGGCTACAGCTCTCTTCGATCCAACGCCCAGCATTTTTCCAGTTGGCGGAATTATACCTAATCGAAATTCCCGATGGAAAACACCTGAGGTGCAGGACTGATCCTCGTTGTGGCGGGCAGCCTGATGCTCCTCGCTGGCCCTCTCGCATCCAAAGCTGGCTTCGAGAGCGGAACGTTCTGGCCGCTGTCACTCTTTGGTGCCGTGCTAGCGATTCTGGCGGGGTTGTATCTGTTGTCAGAAGCCTATCGTCGCCGTTCGGTTGATTCGTAACGTCTCAAACGAGTAGCGGGCGCCTACAGGTCGAACTCGAGTAAAAACGTGCGTGCTCAGTCTTCGGTCGTCGTCCTGTCCTTCTCGAGTTCGCCGCGATAGATCTCCGCCCCGTCCTGGGCGACCTTTTCGGCTAACACCGCGCACTTGATCCGCATCGGCGAGATTTCGACGCCGAGCATGTCGACGATGTCGTCGCGGTCCATCTCGAGCAGTTCGTCGATCGTGGTGCCCGGCAGCTCCGTCGAGAGCATACTCGCCGACGCCTGGCTGATCGCACAGCCGTCGCCGGAGAAGGCGACCCGCTCGATCGCCTCGCCGTCGTCGGCGAGGACGACGTCCATACGGATCTCGTCGCCGCACATCGGGTTCTCCCCGACGTGGGTGAACGTGGGGTCCTCGAGTTCCCCGTAGTTGCGGGGGCTCTTGTAGTGATCGAGGATCTGCTGCCGGTACATATCGGAGCCGAGTCCCATTTGCCGAGACGTAGGTCGGTGGCGTGGAAAAGGGTTCCGGGGGCGCTCGGGAGCGAACGGCCCGGAGATGGTTCGTGGACCCGTCGAGTTTCGGACGAGCGGTCGTGATCGCGGTCACCGTCCCGCCCGTCAGTCTCGGGCGGACACACGTAACACGCGTCGGCGATAGCGAGGAGGCCGACAGTCGAGGCCGCCGCTAGCGACTGGAGAACTGACAACGCGGTCGGAATCGTCGCGGCGAGCGCGATCGCGTACGCGGACGGAACGATTCCGAGCGTGAGGTCGTGCCTCGAGGGGATAGAACCGCCATTTTCGGCGGTATCGAGGGCCGCAACGATGCGACTGCCGACCGGTCGCTCGCGAGTCGTCTCTATCATCGTACTCACTTCGACGTCCGACCTACCGTCGCTCGAGGGAAAAGCCGAATCGTTGCATTGTTTCTCGGCGCGTTACTCGTTCCCAGGCAACAGGGCGTCCACACTCGGCCCGAAAGTGACGAAAGCAGTGTCGCTCGCACGGCCGTTCGAGACGAAAACGCGGGTCAGGCGAACAACTCGCGCGCCCCGTCGATCGCCTCGACCAGCGCGTCGACCTCCTCGCGTGTATTGTAGACGTAGAAGGACGCTCGCGCGGAGGCGGCGACGCCGAGTTTGTCGTGCAGCGGCTGGGTGCAGTGGTCGCCCGCGCGGATGGCGACCGCGTGGTCGTTCATGATCGAGGCCAGGTCGTGGGCGTGGACGGACTCGAGGTTGAAACTCACGAGGCCGCCGCGGTCGGGGCCGGGTTCGGGGCCGTACACCTCGATGTCGTCGAACTCGGTCAGCCGGTCGTAGGCGTACCCCGCCAGTTCCTCCTCGTGAGCGCGGACGCGGTCCATACCGATCCCCTCGAGGTAGTCGATCGCCGCCTCGAGGCCGACGGCTTCGGCGATGGGCGGGGTGCCGGGTTCGAACTTCCAGGGAAGGTCGGCCCAGGTCGAGTCCTCGAAGGTGACCTTCTCGATCATGCCGCCGCCGTAGAGGTAGGGCTCGAGGTCCTCGAGCAGGTGTTGTTTCCCGTAGAGGACGCCGATTCCGGTGGGGCCGGCCATCTTGTGCCCCGAGAAGGCGTAGAAGTCGGCGTCGATGGCCTCGACGTCGACGGGCCGGTTCGGGACGGCCTGTGCCCCGTCGATGAAGGCGTAGGCGCCGTGGTCGTGAGCGAGATCCGCCAGTTCCGAGACGGGATTGACGGTCCCGAGGGCGTTCGAGACGTGGACCGCCGAGACGATCGCGGTGTCGTCGGTGACGAGGTCGCGGGCGTGGTCCATGTCGAGGCGCCCATCGTCCGTAATCTGAATGTACTTCACGTCGGACCCGGTGCGCCTGGCGATCTGCTGCCAGGTGACCAGCGAGGCGTGGTGTTCCATCTCCGTGAGGACGACCTCGTCACCGGGGCCGAGCTCGGTCAGTCCCCAGGCGTAGGCGAGCAGGTTCTCACTCTCGGTCGTGTTCTTCGTGAAGACGATCTCCTCGCGACCCGCTGCCCCGATAAACTCGGCGATCCGATCGTGGGCCTCCTCGTAGAGAATGGAGGCCTCCTGGCTGAGGTGGTGGATGCCCCGGTGGACGTTCGCGTTCGACTCGCGGTAGTAGTCGCTCATGGCGTCGACGACCTGGTCCGGGGTCTGCGTCGTCGCCGCGTTGTCGAGGTAGACGAGGCGACTCCCGTCGAACTCGCGATCGAGAATGGGGTAGTCCTCGCGGAGAGAGGCGACGTCGAGGGGGTCGGCGCCTTCGCGCTGGTGCTGGTGGCTCATTACGCGAATACAGGCGCTGGAGACAAAACACTCCTTCGGTCGGTTGTAGGTTCGCCGCGATCTGAGACGGAGACCGGTACGGCTTCGAGCCGGTCCGAGATCAGGCTTCGACCTCGAGCAACCGCGCCTCGCAGTCGTCGCAGGTGATGGCGTAGACCTCGTAGGAGCGACAGCACGACTCGACGGTCTCGGCGTCGATCGAGATGGACCCGCCACACGCCGGACAGGTGTCGATAAACGCGCGCAGCCCGCTCGCGAGCTGGCTCCGCTGGTCGGCGGGCAGGGACTCCCACCCCGGCACGCGCTCGGCGAGGACCTCGAGCCCGGCGAGGTCGGCGACGAGGGCGGCGTCGGACTCCCAGCGGGCGGCGACGTAGCCGTCGACGCGGACGACGACCGGATCGTCCGGGCGCTCGCCGCTGACTTCGATCTCGTCGGGGTCGGCCTCGAGCAGGGGGCCAAGCTGTTGGGTTCGGTCACCGTCCCGGACCACGTCCATGCGCTCGTGCCACTCGCGTCGGACGTCCTCGCGGAGACACAGGTCATCCTCGTCGACGCAGGGTTCGACGACGTTCGCCTCGAGCAGCGTCTCCTCTGGAGTGAGACGCGTTTCGCGCTCGTGGATCGGGTCGGGTCCGTGGCCCGCTGTCGAGTCGAGGTCGGGGTCGGAGTCAGTCTCGAGTCCGTACCCCGCCGGCGCCTTGTCGAACTTCGCCAGGAGCCAGTCGGGGAAGTACCGTTTCGTCAGCGCGGGCGTGCCGGGGACGAGGTAGCCGCGGACGTAGATCGCGAACGCGGACGCGGCGAACACCGCGATGCCCGCGAGCGGGACGACCGCGCCGACAGCGATCGCGAGGACGCCGGCGATGACGACGTTGACGGCGGTGCACGGCGTGCACCGATTCTCGCCCGTGTACTCGGGCTGGCGCAGTCGATCGATCGTTCGAGAGAGGCCTGCAGACATGTTCGTCACGTCGACTGGTGGGATAAAAAATACGTCGGTGGTACAATAGTGCAGATCAGTTCGCGCTCCGCGCCCGTCTGGTCGGTCACGATCACGGATCGAACAACCCCTCGACGTCCCGCCGCTTCGCTCGGCGGCGCTCGACGTGAGCCGAGAGCCGATCGTACACTAGCGCACGGTTGGCCGGCTCGCGGACGAAGTCCTGGACCAGCGCCAGGAAGCGACTGGTCGCCCGTTCGGCCTCGAGGTCCGTTCGGGCGAACGCGACCGCGTCCTGGAGGATCGTCTCGTCGTAGCCGAACTCCTCGGCCAGGACGCCCGCCGCCAGGAACGTCGCCTCGAGGTCGAGATCCGCCAGTTCGAGCGTCGCGCCGGCGTACTCGAGAGTCGGGGGACGACGACGCTCGATCACCTCCGGATCGTTCTCGAGGGTTCGAAGGGAGCGGCGGACGGCGGCCACGTCGACCCCGCGGTAGTCCGTCGGAAGATCCTCGAGGTACTCGCGGGCGCTCGCGGCCAGCCCCGTCGCCCCCGCCCAGTTGCGGTTCCGTGCGTGGTAGATCGCCGCGGTGAACTGGATCAGCCCGTGGAGCAGGCGCTCGTCGTCGGTGCCCGCCTCGAGGTCGAGCCAGTGGGCCTCCCAGGCGTCGTGGGCGGCGTGGTAGTAGCCGTCGTTATAGATGGCGATGCCGGCCCGGAGCGCGTCGCGCATAGCCGTGCATATCGTGTCGAGCGTATAAAAAGCCGGATACGTGCCGCCTCCGGCGGGGCGGGCAGGTCAGCGATGTGGGGACGAGCAACCCACCGTCCGTATCGACTGATCGACTGTTCTGGCCGTCGGTCGCCTCGAGGCGGCTCGAGCGCGCCGACGGCCACCGCCGCCGATCGAGCGGTGAGGAAATCGACGAGGACGCACCACAAGAGTATGCAGTCGTTTGCGGATGGTAGGGGCCGCCCAACCGTGCGTCTGCCGGTCGGCCTCGAGCGTCTCGCTCGCGCCCATCGTCTCACTCTTGCTTCGCGACTCGTTCGGAAACGCTGGATCAAAAAGTACCTTCTCAAGCCTCGAACTCGCGTTCCTCACGGGTCGTTCCTCCCCGTTCGGATTTCCGAGACGTTCGTTCCCTCACGTCTCGCGTTCCCACCTGAACGTCCCGTTTCGCTGCACAACTTCTCCGTCCACTTCAAGGCGAGACTCCTCGCTCATGTCCGTAATCATGTCGGTGTGGACGGCCGACTCGTTGCCCGTCTGGCCCTTCGGCAGACAGGCGTCGTAGGCCCGACCCACCGCCAGGTGGACGGTGTCGCCCATCTTCTCGTCGAAGAGGATGCTGTCGGTAAATCGGTCGATACCGCGATTCATGCCGATTCCGAGTTCACCGAGTCGTCGGGCACCCTCGTCGGTCTCGAGGATGTCCGTCAGAACGTCCTCGCCCTGAGCGGCCTCGTGGTCGACCACCTCGCCGTCCTCGAACTCGAGGCGGACGTCCCGAACGGCCTCGCCGTCGATGGTCATCGGGACGTCGAACGTGACGGTCCCCTCCGTGTCGTAGGGCGCGGTAAACACCTCGCCGCTCGGGAGGTTGTGCGAGTCGTAAGCCACGGACGCGGCGCTGTTGACCGCCGTCCGGCCCTCGATCGACATGGTGAGGTCCGTTCCCTCCTTGACCAATCGAACCTCCGAGCCAGCGTCCAGGACGTCCTTCATCTTCGCCATCTCCTCGGCCAGGGCCTCCCAGTCCCGGAGGATGGCGTCGTAGGCGAAGTCCTGGTACTCCTCGTAGGACATCCCGGCCTGCTGGGCGAGCGAGCGCGTCGGGTGGACCGTCGAGACCCAGCGGGTGTCGTAGCGCGCCTCGCGGACCCCCGATCGGGCCGTGCGGTAGGCCTGTCGAGTCTCGCTCGGCACGTCGGCCATCGCCGCGGTGTTTCGCCCGCCCCCGATGGAGAGCACGACGTCAGCCGCCTCGTAGAGACGGCGTTCGTACTCGGGATCCTCGTCGAAGTCGCCGTCGTGCGCCTGGAGGTACGCTCGACTCACCTCCCCGGAACCGTAGGTCGTGAGCAGGTTCGCCCCTCGCTCGCCGAGTTCGGTGGCGACGGCAACCGCCAGTTCGTGGGCCTCGGGGCCGACGGAGAGTACCACGTCGTCGCCTGCCTCGATCCGAGCACTCCAGTCGACCAGCACCGATGCGTGTTCGCGTACGCGTTCGTCCATACCTCACCTGACTCGAGTCGGGCACTAAATCCAGCGGTTCGCCTCGCGGCGTCGACGACTCGTCTCGACGTCACCGCCGTTCGTTATTGCTATAGAAAGTATAGTTTTGCCGAATCCATCGCGCCTCGAGCGCGCCGCTCAGACGGGTGTCGATTGCGAATGCGAGTCCCGCGAGCGAACGAACCCGACGACGGCGTAGACGACGGGCGTGTCGAGGAGGGCGATCAGGAGTTTGAGGAGGTACTGACCGACGATCAGGGTGGCGATGTCCCCGGGCTGGAGGACGGGACCGACGCCGAGGACCATTGGTGCGAGCGCGAACGCGACTGAGACGAAGATGACGGTGTCGATGGCCTGGCTGCTCGCCGTCGAGGCGATGTTGCGCAGCCAGAGGGCGTCCCCGTCGGTGTACTCGCGGATCTCGTGGAACACCCAGACGTCCCAGTTCTGGCTGACCAGGTACGCGAGCAGGCTCCCGGCGACGATGTTCGTCGACGCGCCGAGGACCGATTCGAAGGTGGCCGGGTCGATGCTCGTCGGCGCGGCAGGGGCCGCGATCGTCGACCAGACGAGCGCCAGCAGGAGGAAGTTCATCGCGAACGCGACGTTGACCACGACCTGGGCGGCCTTCCGTCCGTACAGTTCCGAGTAGCAATCGCTCGCCAGGAAGGTAAGTGCGTACGCGAGTGCAGCCCCCGGCAGGAAAAGTTCGTCGCCCGCTATCGGGAGCGCTACTGGCAGTTCGAACGCGAGCACCTTCGCCGCCGTCACCTGGGCCGTGACCAGCGCCGTGACGAACACGGCGATGAGCGAGACCTGGACGACCGTCGGCCCGGCTCGAGTCTGGGACTGAGTCATACCCACCCTTCACGAGTACGCGGATAAAGTCGTAGCGAAAAGCTTCTCCGAGTGTGATTCAGAGAATATCGATGGTGGGAGTTTGCCCGCCAGGGCGATTATTTCTACGTACGTCTCCAGAACGTTTGTATTTGAGCTCCTGATCGCACCACGTTCCGAATCGGTCACAACGGGTGGAGATTCCGGTGGTATCGAGTTTTTTACATCGGGACCCGAGTGAACGGGGCCCACGCAAGTCTTATCCGTCTATCGGCACTGTGTTCAGAAGCAATGGCGAAAGGCAACGTTGATTTCTTCAACGACACAGGCGGCTACGGTTTCATTTCGACGGACGACGCGGACGATGACGTATTCTTCCACATGGAAGACGTCGGCGGTCCGGACCTCGAAGAAGGCACAGACATCGAATTCGACATCGAACAGGCCCCCAAGGGCCCCCGCGCGACGAACGTCACCCGCCTGTAACACGGCTTTTCGTTCCGACGCCCGGATTTCACATTTTACCATTTTTGACCGGCGAGCGACGCGTCCGTAGGTTCGAAGGGACGCAGTTACGCAGTTGCTGAAAGGACTCGAGCGACCGGTAGCCGCGGCGTACCGTCACGTATCGAGTCCGTACGGTCAGGTACGCGTGATATACCCAAACCGGTGACTGTCGTGGGCTGATCCACGTTCGTCGCCTCGAGGTCCGCTTGCTCGCGCTCGCGGGAGTCTCGAGCGGCGACGAGTCAGAATCACGCTCATGTCGCATACGCTACCCGATCGCTGGAAAGTCGTATCGCTCGCCGGCCTCACCCTCTTGCTTGCCGGCCTCACCGTCGGCGCCCTCGTCGGCGCGGGACCGCTCGCACCCGCTACTGGTCCCGTCGATCCAGGTCCGGAAAACGTCAGCGAACCGGCCGCCGAGGAACCGGTTCCCGAACGCGGGGACCCCTGGTTCGAGGCGGCCGCCGCTGACGGAAGCTGGATCAGTTACATCAATCCGCGCGACGAGTACCGGACCCCGTATCTCGGAGACGGTTCCTCGAAAGTCTGTACGACGCTAGTCAACGAGGCGGGCGACCCGATCACGGGCGAAACGGTTCCGAACACGACCGTCACGGTCCCGATGGGCGACTCCGTCGCGTGGCACTCCCACGCCGACCCGTTCGTCACTCAGTATCCGCTCACCGACCACTACGAACGTCCGCTGGACGCCGACCAGTTCGGTGTCTCCGACCTCCCACAGGGCGACGGCTACCTTGACAGCCACTGCATCGAGATCCACGGCCTCTCAGAGGAAGGCGACAGCGTCGAGTACGGCGAGGCCGTCGTCGAGGGCGAGCACGCCGACCGCATCGAGGTCGTCGGCTACATCCAGCAGGAACCCGCCGGCACCGGCTGGGACTCGAGCGTCGACCCCGTCGCGGACGCGGTCGCTTACGAGGAAGCCGGCGGCGGCTGGACGTTCACGCCCGATTCCTCGCACGGGCAGGTGACGGTCGTCCTGCAACTCGTCGACGACACGGCTGGTGATGACGAAGGCGATGGAGACGGCGGGTACGACGAAGGGTCCGAAAACGGAACGGACAACTCGAGTTCGGATTCGGACGGAGACGACGGGGATGGATCCGACGGCGATGGCGAGGAGACGAAGGGCGACGGCGACGATAACGGCGACGCCGACGATACCGAAACGGACGGCGACGGTACCGGGGCAGACGACCGCTCCAGCGACGGCTCCGTCCTGGAAGACGACCCCGAAGACGACGAGACCGCCGGCGCGAGCGACGACGCTCAGCCGGGCTTCGGTGCAGGTGTAGCCGGGTTCGCGATTATATCGCTGGTGGTCGCAGCTATCGGGCGGCGTCGTACCTCGTCGTGAATCGTCAAGCGCCTCGTCGTAAATCGTGAATCCCGATTCGCACGCACTCGAGCGCGCCCGGCGCTGACGGTGGCCGATACCGCCGCAACAGGTTCGTTCAAGTGTGACACGCCCCTGGGACGAGATAGCATGCGCACGTGTCGAACTGACGGCGGAACGGCCGACGAACGGGACTGTCGGACGTGTGGTGAGTCTCTCGCCGACACACCGGATCAGCGGGTACTCACTGCCGTCGAGGACGAAGCGGTGGTCCACCGGCACTTCTGTAGCGACGAGTGCCTCGAGCGTTGGCTCGAGTAGCACCGGTGGCGAACCAGCCTCGCCCGCTCTCGGCGCGTTTATACCCGCCCCGCCCGATGGCGAGTACGTGAATCCCTTCGAGACGCGACCCGACCGCGACGCCGAGGTAGTCCTCGTCGGCCGGTCGAACGTCGGCAAGTCGACGCTGATGCGAGAGCTTACGGGCCACAAATTCGACACCGGGGGCAAGCCCGGTGTCACCCGGACGCCCAACCACTACGACTGGACGGCCGAGGACTTCGTCATTACGGACCTCCCCGGGTTCGGCTTCATGAGCGGCGTCGAAGCGGATCGCCAGGACCAGATCAAGACGGACATCGTCCGATACCTCGAGGCCCACGCCGATTCGATCCTCGTCGGCATCCTCGTCGTCGACGGCAAGAGCGTCATCGACATCATCGACCGTCACTCCGGCGAGGACGAGATTCCCTACGACGTCGAGATGTTTCACTTCCTCCGAGAACTCGACGTGCCGACAGTGGTCGCCGTCAACAAGATGGACAAGGTCGACGACCGGGACGAGCGACTCGACGAACTGTGCGATCGACTAGGTCTGCTCCCGCCGTGGAAACAGTGGCAGGACACGATCGCCCCGATCACGGCCAAACGGGGGCAGATCGACGCGCTCGAGGAGGCGGTTCGCACGCACCTGCACGAACAAAAACGGGACGATCTATTCCGATTCTTCTGACGACGAGTTCTCGCGCTCGTCGTCGCCGATTGCATCGACGGTGAACGCGAGTTCGGCGTCCTCCTCGAGCGTCAGTTCCTGTTCCTGGGGCTCGAAGTCGTTTTCGCTGTACTCGTCTGCTTCCACGGTGACGACGTACTCGCCTTCCTCGAGGGTCGCTTCGGCTACGCCTTCGGAGATGTCGGAATCGTAGATCTGTTGTTTGCCGAACGAACCGTCTGCCGGTTCGATGGTTACGATGACGCCCTCGGAGACCGTCTGGCCGTCCTCGTTTTCAATGGTGATAGTAACGGCGTACTCTTCACCGTCGTCAGTCTCGTTGGCCGAATTCTCGTCTGATTCGTTTCCACTCCCGTCGGAGTCGGTGTCGTTGCTATTGTTGGTGTCGTCACTGGTGTTGTCGTCGCTAGTATTGTTATTATCGCCGTTTCCCTCCTGATCATCGTCATCGCTCGTACAACCGGCGAGTGGGAGAGCGACTGCGGTCGCGAGACCGATACCGACCGTTCTGCGGGATACCTTTCGTGGCATATCGAATCGAAACGTCAGCATGTGAATAAGTCTTTATATTCATCCAGAATACCGATCCTTCGTCACTCGCTTCTGGACGACTGGCCGACCGACTTTTCCATCCGCAGGCACTCGAGGACGACCCCACCGGTCGACTCGTGGTCGACCCACTCGAGCCCTCGCCAGCCGTGGCGTTCGTAGAACTCGACGGCGTTTTTCGACGCGAGCAGCGTCAGACGCTCGAGTCCGGTCGCGCGGGCCGTTGCTTCGAGGTGGTCGAGGAGCGCTCGCCCCACCCCCGTTCGCGCGTGGTCGGGGTGGACGTAGACGGCCTGGACTTCGTCCACGCCGAACTCGAGGTGACCGAAGCCGACGACCGCGCCGTTTCGCGTGGCGACGACGAAGTGTGCGGTATCCACATCGACGGGGTAGCTATCGGGCGATTTGTCGGCCGCCCAGGCGTCGACCTGCGCTGACTCGTAGGCGGCGGCCCCGAGTTCGCGGACGGCGGCGATGTGGACCGACACGAGGTCAGTGCCGTCGGTCGCTCGAGCGGGGCGGATTTCGACCATACGGACCGGTACGGGACGGGTGCCACTGTGCCTGTCGATCAGGCAGACTCGACTGTCATCGTCGTCGATACTGCCGTCGTCGATACTGCCGTCGTCGTCGATACCGCTGCTGTCGGCACCCCGTCACTGTCGTCGATACCGTTATCATCCTCGGTACTGCCACCGTCGACCTCCTCACACGACCCGGTTCGTGAACGCCTCGCCAGCCTCGAGTCGACGGACGTTCTCCTGGACGAGGCCGGCGATGTCCCGATAGTAATCGACAGTGAACGCCGCGCTGTGGGGCGTGACTATCACGTCGTCCATCGCCCAGAGGGGCGAGTCGGACGGGAGGGGTTCGGTCTCGAACACGTCGAGGGCCGCTCCCGCGACCTCGCCCGCCTCGAGCGCGTCGATCAGGGCCGCCTCGTCGACGACTGGTCCACGGCCGACGTTGACGACGTAGGCGTCATCGTCCATCGCCTCGAAGACGGCGACGTCGAGCAGGCCGTGCGTGTCGTCGGTCAACGGGAGCGTCGAGACGACGAAGTCGGCGCCGGAGACGGCCTCGAGCAGGGCGTCGGTCGTGTAGATGTCGTCGAATCCGGGGACGTCTTCGGCGGTGCGACGGACGCCGCGCATCGAAACGCCCAGGGAACCGGCGACCTCGGCGACGCCCCGGCCGAGGGTGCCGGTGCCGACGACGCAGGCCGTCGCTCCGGGCAGGGTAAACGCCTCGTTCCAGTCAGGTTGGGTCCACTCCCGGCGCTGCTGATTGGCCACGTGACGGTGGAGTCGCCGGGAGAACGCCAACAGGTAGCCCGCTACCGTCTCACCGACCGTTCGGTCGTGGATACCGGTGCTGTTGGTGAGGATCACACCCTCTCGTTCGAAGGTGTCCATCGGGAACCGGTCGA
Source organism: Saliphagus sp. GCM10025334 (assembly GCF_042663485.1). NCBI lineage: Archaea > Methanobacteriati > Methanobacteriota > Halobacteria > Halobacteriales > Natrialbaceae > Saliphagus > Saliphagus sp. GCM10025334. Next base: position 211,161 of record NZ_JBHTAF010000002.1, read on the forward strand.
TGCCCGCCTGAATCGAGTGGACCCACTCGAGGTCGGCGAACCACGCCCGGTGCTCGAAGGTGACGACGGCTTCGCAGTCGGCGTCGTCGCGATTCTCGTCCTCGACGAGCGAAACCGTCACGGGGAGGTCTTCGAGCGTTTCGATCAGTTCCTCGGGCGGGAACACGGCCGAAACGGACTCGTGGACGCCGAGGTGCTCGAGGTCGATATCGGGCGCGGCATCGAAATCAGCCATGACTGGCGGTACGGACGACTGGTAGTTCAACGTTCCTGCGGCGAGTAGGAGTGGGCGGCTCGGTATTGAATCCCTCGTCACACGGGGCTCGGTGGGGGTAACTCCTCGTCACCGCCGCCCGCTCGTCGGTAGGGCACGAGCGGGTTTCGGTCTATCGTTTCTCCCGCCAGGCTGCGAGTGTGCACGCCTCCTCGACGAGGGCCGCGACGTCGTCGGACTCGAGGATGCCGCGCTCGGAAACGAGTTCGTCGACGCACTCGGCAGGTGTCACGTCGAAGGTCGGGTTGGCGACGTCGATCTCGGCGTCGCCGTCGTAAACGTCGTTCTTCGAGCCGGACTCGAGGGAAATGTCCTCGCGCGTCGAAATCTTGTCACTCGCTGCGACGACTGTCACGGGAACCCCTTCGTGAGCGGCCGCGAGCGCCAGTCCCCTGGTGCCGGTCTTGTTGACGACGGCGCCGTCGGGGCGAATAGTGTCGGCGCCGACGACCACCTGGTCGACCGATTCGCGCGAGAGGAGCGACGCGGCCGCAGCGTCGGTGTGGAGCGTCACGGGGCGCTCGTCGGCCAGCGACTCGGCAACGTCGACGCCCTCGAGTCTGGGGCGGGATTCGGCGACGTAAACGCGACTCGTGTCGCTCGCCCGAATCGCCTCAAGCGCGGTGCCCGACCGCGAGAGCGTCATCACGGTTCCCTCGAGGCGCTGGCCCGCCCGAGTCGCTGCCTCGTCGTCGGCGGTCACGGCGCCCTCGAGGACGGTCGTCGTCGCCTCGAGGACCGCGGCGGCGCCCGGGGCCGGGGTTTCGTCCTCGCTCGCCGCGTCACCCTCGTCGCCTTCTCGACTGGTCTCGAGCGCCGTCCCCATCGCTCGATCGATCCGGTTCCGGAGGACCGCCATCGACGGTCGGGCCTCGAGCAGTCGATCGGCGAGGGCCGCGAGTTCGTCCCACTCATTGTCGGGAGCGGGCGTCTGTCCCTCGTTCTCGGGCGCCTGTCCGTCGTCGAGTTCGCTCCCCTCGAGCGCCTTTTCGTCGTCCTCGCGTTCGCTGACGATCAGCCCCGCTCGATCCCGCAGGACCTCGAGTCCCCGGATCGAGAGCCACGCGGCACCGTGGTCGGCGTCCGCGGCGATCGAGCGGACGGAGGGTGCGACCCGTTCGTAGGCCGCCCAGAGACCGGGAACCGTCTCGTACTCGTCCGTGAGCATCGCCGTCGGGTGGACCCACTCGAGCGCGGCGTGTTCCTCGCTCAGGTCGACCTCGCGGGCGTCGCAGTCGAACAGGTAGGGGTGGACGACCCACTCTCGGCCGGTATCGGCGTCGGCCACCTCGAGCGGCCGACCCGACCGAACGAGTGTGCAGGCGTCCTCGAGGCCGGTCTCCTCGGCGATTTCGCGGCGAACCTGTGCGTCGGGGTCGCCCTCCGCGAAGCCGGAGATGCCGCCCCAGGTTCCAGTGTAGGTGCCGACGGCGTCGCTGCGACGCGCCAGCAGGACCTCGCCGGCGTTGCGGAGAAAGGCGGTGACGACGTGACTCGGTTCGTCGCCGTTCGTCGAATCGGTCATACGAAAAACGAGGCGCGCTCGCGGGGTAGCGTTTTCGGAGATCGATATCTGCGTCTGTCACCCGGCCCCTCAGTTGCCGTCGCCGTACTCGTACTCCTCGGGATCCTCGACACCCTCGGTTCGCGAGCCGACCCAGGCACCCAGCGAGAGGCCGTACACCAGGTGGCCCGCGTGAAACAGCGCGAGTTCGTCGGACTCGAGGCGGATGTCGAGGACCTCCTTCAGCATTACCTGCGAGCCGAACGCCGACAGCGCCATGCCGTACACCGCACCCCAGACGAGGCCACGCTGTTCGGGTTCGATGGCCCGGTCGGCGTCGTACAGCGAGAACAGCGCACCGAAGATTGCGCCCGCCTGGATTCCGTAGACGAAGTGCAAGACGAGGCCGGCGACCGGGTGGTCGCTCGGATCGTCGCCGGTCACGTACCGGGACCAGAAGTTCGCCGACGGCGGCAGTGAGCGCAGGATCGGCAGGCGAAAGGCGGTCATGATCAGCGTCGCGACGAAGCCGGCCTGGACGCCTCGAGCGACGGCGTCGGCAACGTGGTACTCGCGTGGGCGGTCGTCTGCCTCACTCGAGCGGCCCTCGGTCTTGGCGATCGAACGCAGCCGTCGGAGGTGGTCAGCCACAGCCATCGTGGTCACGACGATGACCTACCACGGACGTTGCCTTAATCGCGAGGCGTGCACCTTCCGACACCGGTCGCTCGGCCAGAGCGTACCGGCCCTCGACGGAGCCGTTCCGTACCGGAGACAGCGGCCGGTGACGGTGCGTTTTTCACCCTCCTGACCCACCCTCGAGTATGGAACTCAACGCGGTGCCGGACCTCCCCGAGATCCGCCCGGGCGACGACCTGGCGGGACTCGTCGCCGACCGGATCGACCTCGAGGCCGGCGACGTGCTGACGGTGGCGAGCACGGTCGTCTCGAAGGCCGAGGGTCGAGCGGCGGACCTCGCCGACTTCCCGGCGGGCCCGCGCGCCCGAGAGATCGCGACACGGCTGGAGGGAATCGCCGACGAGGAGAAAGATCCCCGGTTCGCCCAGGCGGTCCTCGAGGAGAGCACGGAGCTCGTGATGGAGGCGCCCTTCCTGCTGACCGAGACGCGCTTCGGCCACGTCTGCGTGAACGCGGGGATCGATCGCTCGAACGTCCCGGATCACGACCTGCTCCTGTTGCCGAAGCGACCGACGGCGAGCGCCGAGCGAATCCGGACCGGACTGCTCGAGCGCGGGATCGAAGACGTCGCCGTGATCGTCACCGACACCTGTGGCCGGCCGTTTCGCCATGGCCAGCGCGGCGTCGCCCTGGGCTGGGACGGCATGCCCGCGAGCCGCGACTGGCGGGGCGAGCACGACCGTGACGGCCGCGAACTGGGCGTCACCGTCCAGTCCGTCGTCGACGAGCTCGCGTCGGCGGCGAACCTGGTGACCGGCGAGGGCGCCGGTGGGACGCCCACCGTCGTCGTCCGCGACTGGGACTTCGGCGATCACGGGGGAAGCGACGCGCTCTTTCGCGACCTCGAGGGGGACTTCGTGCGCCAGGCGTTGCGTGAGTGGAGGTACGAGGGCTGATGACGGCCGAGGACCCTGCCTCGAGCGATGCGACCGACGCGAACGATTCGTGCGACTCGACTGACTCGACCGGCGCGAGCGACGCGAGTGGCTCGAGTCCCACCTGGGGAATCGAGCTCACCCCCGAACATCCGCCGGACCGGATCGCCGACCTCGCGGCCCTCGCCGAAACCGAGGCCTTCGACGTCGCATTCTCGAGCAGCCACTACTTCAACCGGGACCCGTTCGTAACGCTCTCGCGGATGGCCGAGCGGACCGACTCGATCGCCCTCGGCCCCGGCGTCGTCAACCCGTTCCAGGACCATCCGGTGACGCTCGCGGCCCGGATGGCGACGATCGACGAGGTTTCGGGGGGTCGTGGTGTGTACGGCATCGGTGCCGGGGACCGCTCGGCACTGTCGAACCTCGGCTTCGAGCACGACCGCCCCCTCCGGCGCGTCCTCGAGGCGTTCTCGGTGGCACGAGACCTCTGGGCCGGCGAGACCGTCACCCACGACGGGACGTTCACCGCCCGGGACGCCTCGCTCAATCTCGAGGCGACCGAGATCCCGGTCTACGTCGGTGCCCAGGGCCCCCACATGCTCCGCATGAGCGCGAAACACGCCGACGGCGTGCTCGTCAACGCCTCCCACCCGCACGACATCGAGTGGGCCGCCGACCAGCTCGATATCGGCCTCGCGGACCGCCCCGACGACCGCGGCCCGTTCGAGGCGCTCGCCTTCTCGAGTGTGAGCGTCGCCGACGAGGAAACCGCGGCGCGAGAGGCCGCACGTCCGCCGGTCGCGTTCATCGCCGGCGGGGCCGCCCCGCCCGTGATCGAGCGTCACGGGCTCGACGAGGGGGCAGTGGAGACGATCGGTCAGCACCTCGAGGCCGGCGACCTCTCGGCGGCGTTCGACGCCGTCACCCCGGAAATGATCGACGCGTTCGCCGTCGCGGGTACTCCCGAGACGGTGGCCGACCGGTTCGAGGCGATCCTCGAGTTCGTCGACGGGGTCGTCGTCGGGTCGCCGCTGGGGCCGGACCTCGAGGTGGCGGTCGAGCAGGCGGCCCGGGCGCTCGAGCAGGCACAGGAGTGAGACGGGCCGGCCGGAAGGTCGAGGATTGGGTGAGGAAACGCCCTACTCGAGCGAGAAGAGACTGCCCAGTCCGCCGAGGGTGAGCACGCCAAAGACGCCCATGCTAAAGGCGACCAGGATTGCCCCGATCAATAAGAGGAGAGGAGCGAGCCCCTCGCCGGTGGCGACGTTCGAGAACAGGTTGATCATTTCGACCAGGTTGCTGACGATCGGGTCGAGGAACGGAACGGAAACCATGTGCGACGATTGTTAGCGATGGTACTTGGCGATGTCGGTCTGGTCGATGGTCGTCCATACCTGAGCGGTCGGCGTCGCTCGAGGTGCGTCGTTTATTGCCGGCTCTGACCAGGGTTCGGACTCAAACTCGACCTCGAATTCGGACCCGGCTCCAGAGCTGCGCTCGTCGGCCTTCGGGTCACGAGCATCGAAACGATGGCCTGAGAACGGCGATTCGGCTTCGACAAACAGTATAAACCCCGGGCGTTCGTATCGGTACGCGTGACCAAGGACAGCCGACTCACCGACTACGGCCAGAACGAGGAGTCGTCCGCGTCGGCGGCGGACACCGCGGAAGCTGATACCGAGGAGGCAGATGCCGCGAAAGCGGATACTGAGGAAGCGAGTACCGAGGACACAGCCGCCGTCTCGTCGGGCGAAACAGCTGCTTCGAGCGCCCAAAACACAGTCGAGGCGGACGAATCCGACCCGTCGTCGTCGAACGGCCAGGACACATCCCTCTCGACGTATGCCTGGGGAACCTACACCTGCAATCGCTGTGACTCGGGCGTCGACCGGGTCTGGCGAGACGACGGAGGCCTGGTGTGTCCGTCGTGTAAGGAGTGGTGATCGGCGCGGCAATAGTGGCTCTGTGGCCCTCTCGAGGCCGCCTTTGGCCAAAATCGACGTGGAAGCGGTCGACTGTCCCCTCCAGAAGCTTTATGCTTCCGTCGTCACTTAGTACGAATGCAATGGCGAAAGGTACGGTCGCATTCTTCAACGACACTGGCGGATACGGATTCATCGAAACTGACGACGCGGACGACGACGTGTTCTTCCACATGGAAGACGTTGGCGGTCCTGACCTCGAGGAGGGGCAGGAAGTCGAGTTCGACATCGAGCAGGCCGACAAAGGCCCGCGCGCGACGAATCTCGAGCGACTCTGAGTCAGTCGAGCCAGACGGAGGTATCGTTTTCTGATCGTTACGACGTGAGTGCCGACAGCGTCGTCGGTCGGTCACGGGCAGGTACAACTATTTCCCGCTGGCAATCCGAGAGTCTATCACTACCATCCAGACACCCGGGTTCGTCTCGACGCGTCGTCGACCGCCCCTCGACGAACCCACATACCTGAAAGACACAAAACATATGTCGATCAATCGCACAAGGAGCACTATCGACTGTGTATCCAGGGTATGCCCGCTACGCTGGCCTCCAGACACGCAGCCACCATGACCGACGCCAATCCTTCATCCCAGCCGGAGACGACGAATCAGCTCGGAACCATCGATCCACTCCCCGTTTCAGCCGTCGCGGACCTCGTCGAGACGGTTCGAGAGAACGTGACACGTGTGATCATCGGTCACGACGACGAGGTCGACCACGTCATCACCACCATCCTCGCTCGCGGTCACGTGCTCCTCGACGACGTACCCGGCGTCGGCAAGACGATGCTCGCCCGTTCGATCGCGCGCTCGATCGACTGTAGCTTCCGACGGGTTCAGTTCACGCCCGACCTCCTCCCCTCTGACATCACCGGCGTCAACGTATTCAACCAGAAGACCCGCGAGTTCGAGTTCCAGCACGGCCCCGTCTTCGCGAACATGGTGCTCGGCGACGAGATTAACCGCGCCCCGCCGAAGACCCAGTCGGCCCTGCTCGAGGCCATGGAGGAACGCCAGGTGACCGTCGACGGCGACACCCGCCCGCTGCCGAACCCGTTCGTCGTCATCGCCACCCAGAACGCCATCGAGCCCAATCGGACCTACGAACTCCCGTTCGCGGAGGTCGATCGCTTCATGAAGAAACTCTCGCTCGGCTACCCGAACACCGACGAGGAAGCCGAGATGCTCGGTCGCACCGTCGGCCACCACCCCATCGAGGGGCTCGAGCCGGTCACCGACCTCGAGTCGATCGTCCGCGCGCGCGAGACGGTGGCTAACGTCGCCGTCGAACCGCCCGTCCGCGAGTACGCGAGCGAACTGGCCGGCTACACCCGCGAGCACGCCCACATCGGCGCGAGCCCGCGCGGAACCATCGCCCTCCTGCGTGCGGCCCAGGCGCGTGCCGTACTCGACGAACGGGAGTACGTCATCCCGGACGACATCCAGCACGAGGCGCCGTACGTTTTCGCTCACCGGATCAAGACGAACGCGAACGGCCGCGAAACGGACGGTGCGGCCGTCGTCGAGGACGCCCTCGAGCACGTCCGCGTGCCATGAGACTCACGCGACGCGGCTGGGGGACCATCGCCGTCGTCGGCTTCTGTCTCTGGATGGGCGTCAGTTTCGGCTCGCGAGCGCTCGACGCGGTCGTCGCGCCGCTGGCGTTCGTCCTCGTCGCCGGTGTGATCGCGGCCGCGCGGGTCGACCGCCCGCGACTTCGTCGGGTTCCGACCGGAGAGGGGTATCCAGGTGACCGACGAACGGTCGAACTCACCGTCGACGTCGAGTCGCCGCTATCGGCTACCGTCCGCGACGACCTCCCCGCCGGCGTGTCGGCGGTCGACAACGGCAACGTCAGGGAGACGACCCTCGTCGACGGGAACTCGCTCACCTACGAGATCAACCTCGAGGGGCGCGGCGCCCACGAAATCGGCCCGGTCACGGTCGTCGTCAGCGACGTCTTCGGGCTCGTCGAGCAACGGTTCGAGTACGACCAGACCGACGAGGTGCTGGTCTATCCCCGGGTCCACGACCTCCGGGGCGGCGCGAAACACGACTTACAGCTACTTCACGACGCCGTCGGCGCCTACGACCGCGAGGAGTTCGACCACCTCCGCGAGTACACGCGCGGCGATTCGCTTCGAGACATTCACTGGAAGTCCGCTGCCAAACGAGCCGACGACGAACTCGTCGTCAAGGAGTTCGTCGCCGACGGCCGAGTCGGCTCAGTCGACCTCGTCGGTGAGTGCATTCCTGGACGCGACGACGACCTCGCCGCCGCCATCGCCAGCGTGGCCACGTACCTGCTCAGAGAGGATGTCGCCGTCGGCGTCTCGACCGTGGAGGGCACCCTCGAGGCCGACGCGGGCGAACGTCACCACCTCGAGGTGCTGCGACAACTCGCCGTGGTCGGTCCCGGCGAACTCGACGACCGCGTTCGCCGGGAAGCGGACGTCCTGATCCAGGCGGACGCGTCGGGCGTCCTGGTGCTCGTCGACGGACACGAGATTCCGTTCGACCGGCTTCGCGGGCGCTACGGGCGTCGCGACGGCTCCGTCGACGAGTCCTCGGCCGGATCGACGGCGATAGCTGCCGACGGGTCCGGTAGCTCGAGCACCGACAGGTCTGGTGGATTCGGCGCCTCGGGTGACTCCGATGGCTCCGGCGCCTCAAGTGACGACCTCGAGGAGCCCGGCACGGGGGTGTCGGCATGAGTACGCGCACCGTCCCGAACTCGATTGCCACCTCGCTCGAGGGATCGACGACGACGCTCTTTCGGACCCTCGCACTGGCGGGCGTGCTCGTGCTCCTCGCAGCAATCGTATTCACGCTGAGCGAGATCACCCGAACCGTCGGCGGCACGCAGTCGCTGTACCTCCTCGTGCTCACGATGGTGATCGCGGCGACAATTCTCGCCCACGCGATCCGCCCGCGGATAGCCCTCGCGATCGGCCTGGGCGCGACGGCGATTGGCTTCCTGTACTACCTCGAGGCCGCCGGCTACTCGCCGGGAGCCGCAGCCGCCCAGGCCGACAAGTTCCTCTCGGACACGATCACGCTCGCGACCGGAATGCCGCTGATTCAGATGCTCGAGGCGGGCATCTGGACGCTGGGATTTGCGCCCGCCCCGGTCTTTCTCACGTGGTATCTCGCGATGCGCGAGCGGTACGTCCTGAGCGTCGTTCCCGGCGGCGTAGCCCTCCTGTTTCTCGTGTTGACGACGGACGCCGGCATCGGCGTGACCCTAGTGGGCGTCGTCGGCGGCATCGCCGCGGTCGGGTTCGGCGAACTCGACCGGCACGAGGGCTCGATCGCTCAGGCCGACGTCCTGGCGATCATGTTCGCGATCATCGTCTTCCTCTCGATGACCATCACGTTCGTCCCCGGGGGCGCTGCTAGCCCTACGTTCTTGCTCGAGAGCGAACCGGGCACGCTCGACGGTGCCGTCGACGGTGACCCCGATCGGTCGACGATCACCGGCAGCGTCGACCTCTCGCCGGAGGTCCACTTCACCGTCGTGACCGAGGAACCGTCTTACTGGCGAACGGGGGTGTACGACCGCTACACGGGCGATTCGTGGATCAGGAGCGGCCCGGACGCACCCTACGACGACGTCGGCCTCCCCGAACCGGACGGGGAGTACGAGACGGCCAGGCACACGATTACCATCGAGCGCCAGCTCGAGGTGATGCCGGTTCCCACCGGTCCGACCGCACTCGACGGCGACGTGACGGCACACACGCGCGTGTCCGATCACGGTCAGCCGATGCCCGACGGTCCGCTCATCGCCGGCGACACCTACAACGTCGAGAGCGCGGTCCTCGAGGCCGACCCCACCACGCTCAACGAGGCCGGGACGGAGTATCCCGAGCCGATCACGGAGTACTACCTCCAGATGCCCGAGAGCCGATCGGACGAGTTCGCCACCCGAACCGACGAGATCCTCGCCGAATCCGACGCGGAGACTCCCTACGAGAAGGCCGCCGCCATCGAGCGGTACTTCCAGGACGGCTACGACTACTCCCTCGAGGTCGATCGGCCGGGGGGCAATGCCGCCGAGGAATTCCTGCTCGAGATGGACGAGGGCTACTGCGTCTACTTCGCGACGACGATGACCCAGATGCTGCGCTCGGAGGGCATCCCCGCCAGGTACGCCACGGGTTACACCACAGGCCAGCAGGTCGACGACAACGAGTACGTCGTCCGCGGTCTCGATGCCCACGCCTGGGTCGAGGTCTACTTCCCCGACCAGGGCTGGGTCGTCTTCGAGCCGACGCCCTCCTCGTCCCGGGACGCGACCCACCAGGAGCGACTCGAGCAGGCCCGCGAGGACAACGAATCGGGCGTCGATACGGACCAGAGCGAGGACGTTCCCGTCGACGGCCCGGAAGAGAACGAGTCGGTGCCCGACCTCGACGGCGACATCGACGACCTGCTCGAACCGAACGAGACGAACGACGATCCGTCGGGGAACGACACGAACGACACGAACGGGACTCCCACCAATCCGGGCGGCCCCCAGGATCCCCTCCAGCCCGGCAACCCGTCTGGAGACGGTACGGGCGGTACCGGCGTCGATTCAACTGACGGGAATGGGGACGAAGAAGACGACTTGATCCCGCTCGCTCCCGGCGACCTCCTCGTCGGCGTCGCACTCCTGATCGGCCTCGCCGCCGGCGGCCACCGGGCCGGCGTCGGCTCGCTCGTGAGTCGCGAAGTCAGCCGCTACTGGCACGGCTTCCGCGGCGATCCGACCGAGGACACCGTCCGGGCTTACGAGCGCCTCGAGCTCGTCCTCGCGCGTCGCTTCCGGCCCCGCGAACGCGGGGAGTCGCCGCGCCAGTACGTCGATTCGCTCGAGCGGGTCGGCCTGACGGACCCGCGGCCGCGACGCGTACTGGAGTGCTACGAGCGGGCTCGCTACGGCGGTGGCGTCGACGAATCCACGGCCGACGAGGCCGTCTCGCTGGTCAGGGCACTCGCCCGCGAACGGGCGCCGCTCGTCGGTCGGCTGTGGCGCTAGTGGTGGTCGAGCCTGCAGTGATCAGCTGAACCGAGACCTCGTATCCGGTTCGACCCATCGATCCGATCGATCAACGCCTCCAAGAACAGCCGTTCGTCGCGATTACCAGTTACCAGAGCTGAACCCGCGGCGTCCCGCACTCCTCACAACAGACCGCACTGTTGCCCTTGTACTCCGTTCGAACGAGCGATCCGGCTCGACAGGACGGACAGAGTTGCCCCTCGAGGGCGACCAATAACTGCCGTCCGTCGTCGATGCGTGTTGCCATACCGTGGGGGTCGCTTCCGTCGAGAAAACCGATTGGGCTTGCCAGTGCAATGACCTAGCTGCCCGCGACAGATCAAAACAGGGTAACCCCTCGAGTCCAAACCTCGACCGATGACGTTTCACCGGATTGCCCTCGGGAACACCGTCTTCGAGGGAGCCAACAACGCGTATCTGTTCGACGGCGAGGCGACCGTCCTGCTCGATACGGGCGTCGCCGTCCCGGACACCCGGGCCGAACTCGAGGCGGGCCTTCGCGAACTGGAGGTCGAGTTCGCGGACCTCGATGCGGTCGTCCTCACCCACTACCACGCCGACCACGCCGGCCTCGCCGGCGAGATCCAGGCCGAAAGCGGGGCGACCGTCCACGCTCACGTCGCCGACGCACCGCTGATCGCTCACGATGGGGACGCCTGGGACGACCTCGAGGCCCGCCAGCGACGGTTGTTCGCCGACTGGGGTATGCCAAGCGACGCGCGCGAGGAACTCCTCGGGTTTCTCGACGCCGGCGAGGGGATGGGGATTTACGGCGAGTCCGTCGACGTGATGGCGTTCGAGGACGGCGACCACCTCTCGTTCGGCGACCTGGCGCTCGAGGTTCGTCACGCGCCCGGACACACGGCCGGCCTGAGCTGTTTCGTACCCGCCGACGCACCCGACGAGGTCTACACCGGCGACGCCCTCCTCCCCGAATACACCCCGAACGTCGGTGGCGCCGACGTCCGCCTCGAGGGAGCGCTCTCGGCGTACGTGGAGACGCTCGAAACTTTGATCGAGGCTGACTACTCACGCGCCTGGCCGGGACACCGTGAGCCGATCGACGACCCCGCAGCACGCGCTCGCTACATCCTGACTCACCACGAGGAGCGCGCCTACCGGGTCGCAAACGTGCTGGCCGACGCTGGTCCCACAGACGCCTGGACGGTCAGCGCTCGTCTCTTCGGCGACCTCACCGACATCCACATCCTCCACGGGCCCGGTGAGGCGTACGCCCACCTCGAGCACCTGCGTGACCGCGGCGCTTTGACCGCCAACCACGAAGTGGGCGAGGCTGACGACGATACCGCGAGCGTCCACTACCGACTCACGGACGACGGGCGGTCCCGACTCGAGTCCCTGACCGACGGACGGTGGCCGCTCTCGGACGCCGTCCGCTAACCTCGCATCTCACCCGAATCGAACGAGCAACTGACGTGTGAATAAGGTCGAACTGGCCGCGTCACTCCTCGGGAAAAGCCAGCACGGACAAGCTGGAGCCGTCGCTCACGGGTAGTGCTCGATAAAATGGTAGTCAGTGGCGTTCCTTACAGGTCGCGGGGCTGGACCGTCTTCCGGTCGTTGTCTTCGGCACGTCGGGCAGCGTCCTCGAGCAGCTCGGACACTTCCTCGTCGAGTGCTTCGTAGAAGTCCGAAGCGACGTTCTTGTCATCGAGTGCTTCCTTTACGGCGGCTTTGACGATAAGGTCTGCCATACAGAATACCCGTTCCCGTTTCCCTACTATAAAGGTTCTGTTTGTGAGCGGCGAATTCGGGCTCGAGCGGCCCGATAGACCGTCTTTACGCACACCACCCACCAGAAAGTATATGTCGAAGGAAATTCCGGCGGGCGTCGGACCCCCTCGAATCGGCCCAAACTGCCCTCGAACGCGCTCGCGCGCGCTCTCGAGACGGTCTCTGAGTCACCACGAACGCGGCGCCTGGTCGACAGGGGCGGCAGACGATTCCGTTGCTTGTTTCGAGACTGGAAACTCGAGAGTCAGTAACCAAGGGCCGAGACTCGAGACTCAAGCCCGGGCAGTACGAGCGACGGCACAGACAACCAATTTGCCCGCCGAGAGTCGACTGGTGTCGAGAGACGGCTGGGTCGTGAAAGCGACTCCGTCGACGAATTCAGCGAACCGCGAACAGTCCGTCCTCCCCGCCAAGATAGACCGTTCCGTTGCTCACCGCGAGGTGATCACGGAGGACGCGGTGATCGTCTTCGAACTGCGGCACGTCCTCGAGGTGGAGACACCACGCTTCGCTGCCGTCTTCGACGTGGTAACCCTTGAGGAACTCGTTGCCGTTCCAGTCGGCCGTGATCGCGATGACCGTATCCCCCACGACGACCGGGTCGCTGTACAGGCGCATCTCGTCGACGGACCAGCGCTCGCTCGAGCCGTCGGATCCGGTGTCGAGGTTCGTCACACGGAGCGTCTGATCCTCGCCGATCGTTGCGAACGCGAGGACGTCGTCGGCGGCGAAGGTGCTCCTGCGGGACGAAACCGAGCCCACAGTCTCGCCCGTTTCCGGGTCCAGGAGCAGCACTTCTCTGTTGTTTCCGTCGTGAATCAGGACGTACTGATCGGTCGCCACGGGGCGCATCTGCCACATCCAGCCGGTCTCGGATACCCACAGCGTCTCGCCGGTCTCCGGATCGAGCGCGACGACGTGAGCCGTGTCTCCATCGATGCCGACCGTCGCGTAGACCCCGTCGTCCGTAACGGCCAGCGAGTACGCATGGAACGTGTCGAACCGACCGAGAAGGGAATCGCCTTCGTCGATCTCGTCGATCGAATGGCGTTCCCATGCGATCGATCCGTCACCTGGGTTGACGGCGTACAGACGCTCGTCGTCGTCACCACAGACGTAGAGCAGTCCGTTGGCGAACTCCGGCTGGTAGACCGACGGCGTCTCGTCGCCCTCGCCGAACCACTGCCGCCATCGAACGGACCCGGTGTCGGCGTCGAGGGCGGTCAGCGCCTCGCCACCGACGAAGATCCAGTCCCCGACGACGACCGGTGCGAGGTTCGGGCCGTCGTCGACTCCGACGTCGGGGCTCACCCACTGCAGCGAGCCCGTTTCTGCATCGAGGGCGTGAATCCGACCGTTGCCATCGTGGCGGTACACGTGCCCGTCGCTGATGGCGATCCCGTCGTTCGCCTCTACGTGTCCGTAACTCCAGGCGACCCCCTCGAGTTCGCTCGGTTCGTTCGCGGCGGAGACTGCACGCGTACTGCCGCTATTCGCGTAAAACGAGTACCAACCGTCGGACGGTTCGGCGTCGAACGTCGATTCGGTGGCGACCTCCGTTTCGCCGTCGTTGTCCGCGTCGCTCGAGTTCTCCGTGTCGTTCTCGGCGCTTCCCGAACCCACCGTCGCGAAGACGCCAGTCGTCAACAGGGCCGATCCGGATACGATAACGCTTCGTCTGTCGAATGTCGGCATACGCCAGCCACCACAAAGTTCCGTATTGCTATCGGCCTACTAACCGTAACTTTCGCGTCGAGCAACCGTTTCAATCGTGAAACAGTCCCCTTGTCAGTTTGATAAATGGCCGAAGGACGGCGCCACAGGTGAACGTTTGGACCAGCACTCGAGAATCGTATCAAGCCTAGGCCGGGACATTAACGAAAGGTTCAATGTCCCACTTATTAAAGATACCCCAATCAAAACATGCCCGATATCCGAAAGCAGATTACGAACTTGCACGAGAGAATCGAGGAATCTAATGACATCAGTGAGAAAGATAAGCAACTCCTCATCGCGTTCAGCGACGAACTCGACCTCCTCAAATCCAAGTATTCCGACCATCGTCACAACAAACTCCTCCGCCACTGCACCATCATGGCCGAACAAGCAGGGGAGCTCGCCGCGGCACTCGAGGACGAAGACGCCGCGAAAGACATCGTCCGCTGGATCAACCGAACGTACGACAACGAGTACACGAATCACGACTACCGAACAGCCCTTCGCGTATTCGGCAAACGCGTTACCGAGGGTGGAGACTACCCCTCGAGCATCGAGTGGATTCCATCGGGTACGTCCAGTAGCCACGATCCCGTTCCCGATCCGGCGGATATGCTCGAGTGGGAAGCGGATATCGTGCCGATGATTAACTCCGCGAGAAACTCCCGCGATGAGGCACTCATTGCCGTCGCATTTGACGCTGGGCCTCGAGCCGACGAAGTCCGGAATCTTTCCATCGGCGACGTGAGTGATAGCGAACATGGACTCCGGATCTGGGTCGACGGGAAGACCGGACAGCGGTCTGTCGACCTCATACCCAGTGTTCCATTTCTCAAGCGCTGGCTCAGTGATCATCCAGCACCGGAGGATAGTACCGCACCGCTCTGGTCGAAGCTGAACACCGCTGACGGGATTAGCTATCGGCAGTTCCTGAACTGTTTCAAAGACGCCGCAGAACGAGCCGGCGTCACCAAACCCGTAACGCCAACCAATTTCAGAAAGTCCAACGCAACCTACCTCGCGCGGAAGAGTATGAATCAGGCGTTCATCGAGGATCGCCAAGGGCGAAAACGTGGGAGTGACGCGACCGCCCACTACGTTGCCCGCTTCGGAACTGATAGCGAAGCCGAGTACGCCCGGCTCCACGGGCTCGAGGTCGAGGAAGAAGAAAACGAGCCGATCGGCCCGGTTGAGTGTCCTCGGTGTGAAAAGGAGACACCGCGCCATCGGGAAACGTGCGTCTGGTGTAATCAGCCACTCGAGTACGGCGCGATCGAATCGATCGAAGACGATCAGAAAGAGATCCGGGATCAGGTATTCCGGCTCGCGCAGGAAAACCCGGAGTTCCTCGAGGACATCCAGCAAGCGAGAAATTTCTCCGAGATCGTCGACGACAATCCCGATATCCTCGAAGATGCACAAGCGTTCGCCGAGTCCCTCTCGGACGAGTAGCGCCATTATTTGATGTTGCGTCGTATCCGATCGAGTTCTGCCTGAATTTTGTCGATGTCCTCAGCGGAAGCACCGTTCGAGAGGAGAGCCAGAGCATACGCTCGCGCTTCCGTGTCACCGTAGGCGAGAACCCGGGACAGGAACTCTGTGTTTCGATTCGCGTAGTGGCTCACTTCGGAGATTGGATTCTGGCTACTCATTGCTCTCCCTCCGTCTGGACGGTCGATTTGCGGACGGTACGTTCGCTAGAGCGGATGCTAATCGTTCCTGTAGGCATATTCTTGAGTTCGTTGTGTTGCCGGTTACGGCATCAAGTGATTCTCGACTCCGTGGGGAGATCTACTGGCTCTCGATGTGTGGGCCAGCAATCGTTGGTTTCCTTCAAGAGCCGATGCATGCTTCACACTCAGTACGAGGAACCTTGGATAAAAATAGGTTGATGAGGCCAGATAATTGCGCGACCGAAAAATAGTTTGCGCGAGTCGGATAGCAATTCGTATGGAACCTTCAGAGGACATCGTCACCGATATCCGTAATTCATGGGAGGTAGAAAACGACGCGTTTGGCCGCGTTTATGAAGCGATTCTGGGAATTTCTGAATTTACGAGACACGATGATATTGCTGAGGTCGCCAGATGTGCACCCAATACCGCAAAGAAGCATTTGAGACGGCTGAACCAGATGGGTATCACCGAATTCCGCAAATCAGGTCGTGCCCTCATGTTCCGTCGGAACGACGCGTACCTGGAATGGCGAGAGGTTACCCAGATCGCGAAAGATCACTCGATCCAAGATCTTGCTGAATGGGTTCGTGAGCTTGAAGTGAAAGAAGCCGAACTCAAAGAAGAATTCGGCGTTGAAGAACCGGATACCGCCTCGGTATACAGATCCGACAGTGATCGGCCAATACATGAGCTGATGCAGACGATCGGGACATGGAACGGTATTCAACGGGATATCCGCCTCTACGAGGCAGCGCGCCAACTCCAACAGAACGATGGTCGCCTGATATCGGCGTTCGTTGATACCCACACCGATGACCGTGCTTCCTCCGAGTCGCAATGACTACCACGAACCACATCCCGACGGTCAAGCGCTGGGACACCAATCCGGATAGGGAATCCCTGCGAGTGATTTACCGCTTTCTGAGCCGTCGTGAGGCGATCGAGAACGTCAGTCTCGAGCCACGTAGTTCCCACCCGCGTCTGGTACGTGCAACCGTTAGTGAACGGGGTTCGCCGATAGCACCTGGCGTTCTCGAGGTACGATGGTACGAAACGAGAGATTTCATCATCACGTATCAGACGAACCGTGAGAACGGTGACTCCCCACTCCTCCGATGGATACACCCTCCTGACGCAGATAAGATCAACGTATCACACAGCGGATCAGACGACGTGCAAACGCTGACACCGCCATCTCATCATCCAGGCGAGAATCGGTTTCATCCGCTCCGAGTTCTGCCCTACGTGCTTGCTACCATCGAAGAATGTACGAAATAAGGAAATTCACGTCGCCCCGCTCGAGAGCCTCGATAATGGTTGAGGCTCTTACTGAAGATAGTGAAATAGTCTATCAACCACAGAAACGAACAAATCGCCAAACCAACACCTCTAAGAGATTACCAGTTCCTCATGGAGAGTATGGCTAATGGTCCCGAATCTGCCTTCCGAAACAAGGTGACGAAATTTGTCGCCGACCGCCGGATTTTTGCGATCCACTGTGAGGATTGGTATGAGTGGGACGGACAAGGTGTTGCCATCTTCCCGGCCGATCCGCCAGATATGGATGCTGCACAGAGGATATATAATCAAATTGATCCAAATGATATTGTTCTGGCGCAACAAATCAATGACGGTCCCGATTACACCTATGGAATCGGTGTTGTTGATCAGCCGATCGCCCCCGGGCTGGACTCGAGTGAAGACGCTCCGAACGATATTCCGGTTCGTTGGGTGACGATGGCCTCCAATGGTGAGGGACTTAACAAAGCGCCAGTTGATGACTTTCCGACTGAGGCTGTCCAATCGATAGAGGCCGACCTGTTCGTCGATCTCGTGTATGGGCTTGGTCAGGAGAGTATGCCGCCCACTCCCGACGACATTATTAGCGAATTGGAACAGTGCTCACGTACGCCCCGACTCCGAGCACTCGTCAACGACGTACTCCCAGCCGGATGGGACTCATCCATTTCTAAAGAGGAACAACTCCTCGCGGTGGCACGGAACTTTCTTCACGAAACGGATCCCTCGGCAGAACTCTCGAATCGGCGGGGAGAAGCACAGGAAATCGTCGCGGAGCGTAAAAGAGTTGAGAAGAACACAGTGCAATCGAAATGCGGCCGCGAGATTTGGGATGAGAAAGACGAAGAGGATGGATACCAGGTAGGGTATTTCAATCCCGCTCTCAAGGAAATCGAACAGCGCTGGCTAACAGAAACACTTGATAGACCTAAAGAAATCACCCACCTAGCTCTCTCTGGCGAGGACTTCCATGATCTGCAACACGGGGATTTGGGAGAAGACGAGACCACCGTGTTTCCCGACGATATAGTTGATCGTGGACTCTTCGTCGCTCTGGAAGACGAACAGATCATTTCTTGTGGTAGATTTGGCAAGTCAGAGTCATCTATCAAAGACGGGCTCAAAATCCGAGAGTATCATTCACTGGATCGGCCGATTGCCGATAAAATCCCTGGGCACACGCGAGACGATCTCATTGAGTTTGATCAGCCACTGGAAATCGACGCCGAGACATACGACAGCCTACTCGGGATTTCTCGTCGACGTGTCTCGTCGACACAAACACCTAGTGGAGAACCACAAGCAAGCGGCCTTGATCGAAATGCAATCGACGCACTTCTAGAAGCCGAAGCAGCGCAAGCACATATCTATCGCGAGGCGCTGTCCCACCTCGTTGCAGGCAAGAACCTGCTGTTCTACGGTCCGCCCGGAACCGGGAAAACCCGGGCCGCAAGGATGCTGACGGACGCCGTCTGTGCGAACGCGGATCTCGTCACCGCTAACGCAGAGTGGTCTAACCATCACGTGGTCGGTGGCTACGAGCCAACGGGCGACAGTTGGGAATCGACACCTGGAGTCCTTACGGCGTCGGCACAAAGCTGTCGCGAGTCGCTTGCTAAAATGGGGGATCCGTCGTGGCTCATTATCGATGAGTTGAATCGAGCTAACTTGGACGAAGCTTTCGGCGAGGCGTTCACACTGCTGGACATCGACTACCGCGATAGCGTACCGATTGACTACGGGGATGATCCAGTGTATGTCCCGCTGTCCTTCCGCATCATCGGGACAATGAACACCTATGATCAGGCCCAGTTGTTCTCGCTTGGATACGCCTTCCGCCGCCGGTTTGCGTTCGTCGAAGTGCCACCGCTCTTCAACGACTCTGAGACAGGCTCGACCTCGGAGTCCACTCTGGACACACTTGGGGAGTCTCTGTCTGAACGATCGAAACAGGTGACCACAATCGTTGAGAAATCAGTCCCCGAGTTCTTTGAGACGACAGCAGTCGAGTTGTCAGCCGACGTCGCACCCGTGTTCTCGGCGTTCGCTGAAGAAGAGCGTGCAAAAAGCATTCTCGACGACCTACTGGCAGATGACTCGTTCCATCGAGAGGACATGAACTGCATTGAAGCGCTTGCGCTGTTCGGGCAAATCGTCACCGAGACCGACGTGATCGACATCGGGCAGGCGCTGATAATCGACGCGGTACAGTTCATTGTCGCTCACAACCTGCTCTTCCCGGAGGAGACGGGCTGGGAAACTGTCGACATAGCTGTCCGTGCTTACATCGTTCCGCAGTTCGAGCAGTTTATGTCGGAACTTCGGCGGGCAGAGACGGTAGATATTGAAAGCGATGCGCCCGAACGATATGACTACATTATCAATGTCGCCCGGATCCTCGATTGGCCCGACACCGCACGCCAGCTCGAACGTGCTAAAGAATCGAAGCAGATTCTCGACTGATGACTGAAATCGAGACCTACAGCAAGGCGACGCAAGCGCAGCTCTCGCTGTCGGATGCTCAGTGGGACGAATTGAGGACGTATCTTGAGGATCTTGCCAGCGATCTGGATCGAGCTGCAAGCGATGCACTTGGCGTTAGTGATATCGAGGAATCACCACCGGCAATCCGGAACGGCACGTTCGATCCTGGAGGTTGGATCGGGCAGTACCCAGGCGACATCCATGTCGTAGCGAATCGGTTCGATAAAGAGGAACAAAACTCACTCGTCTCGACGGTCGCCGAATGGGCCGATATGATCGGGGCGACAACCTTCGAGGCTGCCTTTCCTGTGTCGCCGGACATCCTCTTGGATAATCGCACGCAATTGGGAGGATACAGCAGCGCACTCATCGATATCACGGAGGTGCTCCGCACTCAACGGCTGCCGACACAGGTCAATCGTGACCAGGAACGAGGTTCCGCCACAACTGGCCGGCCACTCCTTCACGCGACGATGCAGGCCGAAGCACGTGGTACGCCTACGGTGGTCTCGGAAAATCTCCAGTTCTCGTTTAATACGCCTGCAAACCGGCTCTTGGTGCAGTTCCATGCCGTTCTCGCTGACCGGCTCCACGAACTAACAGACCGCTACAAGACGTATGAATCTGCATTCAGCGACCAACTACAGTACCACGAGGCGTTTCTGGAAGAGCCACTCCCGCGACAGCTATACGATGCTGCGATCGAGATGGACGCAGCCGAACCAAATCTCATCACCGCGATTCGAGAGGGCCAGACGGGGCCTGTATTGGAACTTGTAGACCTCTGGGAAACGTTCCAACGTCAACGCCGGCTTGAGCTTCGCATCTCTGATCTGCTCCAAACCGCCGTCAAACCACTCAGCAAATTATACGAGCTGTGGTGTCTTGGCCTGTTGCTTGATATGTTGATGACCCTCACCAACTGCCCGCCCGATACAGGCGAACTTGGCGATCTCTACACGTTCGGTGACACAGGGGCCAAACTCCACTACGATAGCAAATTGCGAAGGCATAGCAACTACTTGAGTCCTGAATTTAATGTTGGATCGGGCCGGCCTGATTTCGCCCTTAGCTATGGCGATGAAGTCGTCTGGATCGGGGACGCAAAGTGCAAGAGCTGGACGACACTGGAACTCAGCGACTACCAACGATTTTTCACGTATATCCTTGATTTTCTCAAAGCTGGCGATACTGGGACGATTCTTTATGCCGACTCTAAGAGACCCCCAGAGAGCCGGGGAATTCGTGATTTCGAAGTACAACACATTCCACTGCGACCGTTAGATCGCGAACCCGGCTATAGTCAGCTCAAGGATGAACTCAAAACGCGACTCATAGACGCAGGTGTCTTCAACGATCCCTCATAGTAAAATCGGCCATGATCCCAATTCACAAAAACTGATTCTGAGAACGACAATTGGAGACCACAACGTCATTTGACGGATTCGGTTGGCTACAGTTTCAATCTCCGCATGCGGAACAACGAGATCATGGTGTACCTCGTAGCCAGAAGATCGCGGGATAGGGAAGCCATCTTTGAACATCTCAGTGAATATCGAGAGGAAATTGAAGGAGCATTCGAGGATCCGTTAGAGTGGAGACCGTCTGATGGAACGTATAAGCTTGTTCTCAGGCGGGAAGCCGATCTTGAAAATAGAAGAGATGAATGGGGGACTACTGTGAGTGGTTGATTGATCGGGCCGAGAGACTCTATTTTGCTACTGGCCCTTACCTCGCCGGTTTCGACGCGAAATAGTAAGCGTCGATATAATCACCAACTCCACCAACTTTACCAACTCGTCTTTCTGGCCAGTGGATGATTTGCAAAGGGGCAGCATTGAACTCTATACCGGAATGGAATAACCCCCTTGTGCCTCAGTGCTATTCGATCTCGTGCTCAGATCAGTTCAACCGCGAAAAGACGCATCTGGGTCGCCTGAAATACATGAAATTGCAGTTTGAAGAAGAGGTCGAGTGATAATAGCCGACTAGCAATAGTCGGGTTTCTTCGATCTCATTACCGTTCTCCCGGCTCGGAGGTTGAACGGCCGTTGAGAAGGAGCATATTGACTCCGCAACCCGACTATCAGGAGTCGGGTCTCGAGTTCGCGTTCTGTCGCCAAAACGAGTATCTCAGTCGGTCGAAATAGCCGTATTCGTATTTAACCTGACGCCAACAAACAGCTCCCGACCCGACCCGGGTCTACGTACCGGTCTCGCCGACTATATCGACTCGGGTAACAAGAGCTACTCCCTTGGAGACGGTATGCTGTGATCCGACAGGAGCGATACCGACTACAGGGAGTCGGGTTCCGAGTTCTCCGTTCTATCGCGAAGACCAGTATTTCAGTCGGTCGAGATAGCCGAATTCGGATTTGCTGTGATCCAAAAAATTGCCACTATGTGCCCCGGCACGTTCCCGAGTCTAACGACCGGCTCGTCCATTGCCACCACCCTGATGAATAATATTTTACTCGCGTACGTGACGCTCGATCGCGACGAGAAGGTCGAAACTACCAACCCGAGGAAACGGTATACGTCCTCTATACAAACTCCGAGATGAGGGGGTAATCGACGACACCACCGAGAATTTGGATCGATATTGGTCGAGATAAATGGGTCAGACCGACCACTCCTTCAAAGCAAGAGGCAAGAAGTAAACTCGCTAAGATCATCGATTCGTCCATTGGAAAACAGACCAACTACCAACTCAACATGCCGGAACGTTATAATCAGTTTGTTAGAGCGATCGAAGCGAGAGCCGTTTCTCGAACTCCCGGTCAGTTTGCCTCCGGATCTGTTCCCGGACACCATGGATGTCGGACGTAAGTCCGAACTCGTCGTTGAGTTGCTCGAACTCTACGATATCGAGTATATTTTCTAGAAGGCCTACACGTCTGTCCTGCAACGCCTCGTACGTCCAGAGGGAATTGAAATAGTCGGCCAAGATAGGATCAATCTCGTCGCGTTTTCCTTGCTGGACGGCTCGAGACTGTTCGAGCAGATCCTTGAGTTTTCCTCGGTCAACCACCCCATCAGTTTCGGTGAAGTATCGGTTCGGGTGAATACTCCGGAAGTCCTTACCAGTGTCAAAGTACTGTGGCATTTTCTCGGCGAGGGGGAGATTACTCGCTCTGATGTTGTCGCTGTCACGGAGCAAGAGGAAGTTTCCGAGGTCGTTGACGAATCGCTGGGTGATGAACTCCTCAATGCTGTCGCGGCGTTGACGCTCGTCTTCGCTGAGGTCGTTGTCGTCCCGCCGGCACAACTCGATATAGGTTCGAATCGCCTCAGTGATTTCGACTTCGTCTTCTTCGAGTTGGAAGAATTCGGTCAGCCATATCGGGTTGTCGGCATTGTGTATCAGACTCTGTGGGAGAACGTGTTCGAGGTGGATACTGTCCATGTTCAGCCGGCGTTCGACGTACATGCCGTCCTCACGGAAGTGCACGTTTGCGATTTTGCCGAATAGTAGTTTCACGTTCTGTGGGTTCCACGCCTGCGCCTGAGTGACGATATCTACGAACCTATCGGAGAACATCGATGGGGTCGACGATCGCATCTCGTCAATCAGGTATCGGCGCGAGTCATCGTATACGTTCTCGCGGTTCTCCATTTCGGGCGAGAGTGAGAATCGGTGGATCGTCTCGATGAAGATCTCCTGGAAGATATTTGGGTCTTCCCCCACGAGAAGCCGTCTGAAGTTGAGTTTCTCGACTGTGTCGAGCACTTCGTAGAGCTGTTCGCCGCTCGCGTTCGACTCCGTTGCTGTGTGGTAGTAGAGCGCCAAGATGAATGGACGCCACTGATTCATCTGTTGGCCGTTGAGACGAATCAGCACCTCATGGCACTTCTCGTGTGCCTCAGTGAGAGCAAGGTCGGTGGGTTCCAGTACTGAATTTGTGATGTCCTTATAGTACTGAACGAGATCGTGGGCGTGGTCGAGAAAGTCTCGGGCGTCGTCGAGATGTCGCAATCGTGGCCGAACGTCGGATTCGAGATTACGGGTCGCGAACGCGTTGGTGAGTTCTGCACTGGCCTCCCCCACGGTCTCGATCTCGGGGTCGACAATGCTGAGGTGGACGGAGAGATAGTCGTCGATCTGGTCGTCGTCTGTAGCGAACGCGACCACGATGTCCTCCCACTTCTCGACGTACTCTTGTCGATCATCGGCATCAAAAAACGCGTTCACAACCGCTGCTCGAATGCGGTCGATCTTAGTGAGTTCAAGCCCACGATCGTTGAGAATTTCGAAGATCTGCATCCGGAAATCCGGTGCTGCGTTCCGGATGATGAACTCGCCAACGTGGTACGAGTTCTGGATGTAGTGGCTGAGGTTAATTAGCGCTAGCGCCTCGCTGTCGCTATCATTTGCCGCGTCGACGGCCTCCCCGACACGGTCTTTGTAGAAGTTGTAGGCGTCGAGCAACCGCCAGTTCGAGTCGTAGACCGGCGTAAAGTTTGAGAACGACGACGTATCAGGATTCTTTTCCTCGAGGACTTGATCGCTAATCCGGAATTCCTGGACGAGTTTCGAGATTCGCGTTGCATCGCCACGTCGACCGTCGACGTATTCACGTTCGTCTGAACAGAGATACTCCAATCGGGTTTCGGGGCCCAGCATGAGGGCTTCAAAGAACCCCAGGTCTGCGTCGTCGTCATCGTCGTGTTTATTGAGCGATAGACGTGGGACGTCTCCCTTAAGAGGGTTCTCGAAGCGGTAGAGGAGTGACTCGATCTGCTTGATGCTCCCTTTCCGTAGTTGATTGACTGTCTCCTGCTCGATCGACTCAGCATCGAGGGAGCGGAGTTCCTCGAGAATGGAGAGTAAAAGGATATTGATCGACGTGAGTCGCTGTTGGCCGTCGATGATCTCGTGTGTGTTGCTGTCTTTGTCGACAGCGAAGTACATCGAACTGAAGAACACGTCGGAGACGTCTGAGTCCTCGACGAGATCGGCCTCCGCAAACTGTTGAAGGTCAGACCACAGTTGTCGATGATGCTTTTCTTTCCATGAGAACAGACGCTGGTATTCCGGAACGTTAAACGTCCGATCTGAGAGAACGTCTTCTAACGTTCTCTTTTCCATCTCGAAATTCTCACCCGCGATTTGCTGCATCGCGACATGATCTGCGACCGCATTGATGTCGAGGTCAACATGGTCGTAGTCAATGTAGGTGTTGTAGAGCGTTCGAGCGTTTTCATCCATACCTGTGTGTCAAAGAGAACCCATATAGTAGTGTCGCGAATCACTACCAACAAGTGGTATGCTTTAACCGGTGAGAAAACGCCGGAGAGATACAGTGGAATACGTCAGTGCTGCTATATTCGGAACCAGCACACGTCAAGCTTCCCAGTCAAGAGCATTCAAGCCTCATCCGTTCCTGGCAAAAACATATATTACCAACATGTACCTTGTCGAAGTATGATCGATCCCGATATTGAGCGTGCACAAATACTCGCCAGACAAGCGAAACACGAGTCAGTCACAGCGGAGCGTTTGACTGAAAACAAGGTCGGGATCCAACGGTACCGGCTACACGACGACCCATTATACCGACTCCTTCGGGGCGATGAACAGCCCCATTTTCTATTCCATTCAAATCGGCATACACCCTCGTTCAATGGCCCTTCAGCCCCAAAGGAGATTCAACGATCACGTCGGTTTCGGGTTCTTCACCTCATCACTGATTCGAGGTGGTTAATGGTCGCTGGTAACCGACACGGAGACCAGAAACACGAAATCGTTCTGGACGAGATCAAAGCTACGAACTACGAAACCGGTAATTCACTTCGTTCGAGTTTTTCGAGAAACCTGTTCGCGTTGGAAACTGAAAGTGCTCACTATACAATTCCAGTTTCAAACGATTATGGGGTGGTAGCTCTCGAACAGTTGACCTACTATCTTCAGGAGACTCACGGAGCGATAGCCGGTGCCGTTGCAATCAATTCGGATGATGCAGGGTACACAATCGCTGGAAACGATTCGATTGAGTACAGTAAAGCCGACGTCCGGGCGAGACTTGATCGGGTTCCAGACGCTGCCATGGACGAAGCCAATGAATTACTGGCAAAAACAAACGATCCCGAGATTCTCGTCCCTCAACTAAATAGCCTCATCGAACGGGAAGAGCAATCGAGCCGATCGCTTGACGAGATGGTAAGTGAGGCGTCATCGGTTGAAGAGCTTCGCCGCGAACTCGAGACGCCGGCAGAACGCGCCCAACGGCGGACAAAAGAGCGGGCTGAACAAAAATATGAACAGGCTCGTGAGACCTTCAAACAGTCGGATCCGGAAGAGGTCGGGAGATGGGGTGCAAGCGTCGGACAGGCGGCCCTTCCATTAGCCATGGTAGCGCCAGGTTCAACACCTCTGTGGCTGGCCGCGTATTTCGTTCTCGGTGGTGCTGCTGGCGTTCACGCCAGTGGGAGTCAAGCATCACCATTAGCTGATGTAGATCCCGAGGCACTCGCTGCCCACATGACCGCGCTTGCACAGGCAGGGAAAGGTCTCGAAAACGTCGATGGTGAGGTAGCCGGTACGTTACTCGGTGCATTCACACACCTTGGAAGCCAACTCGCCCCCGAAGAATACGCAAAATGGATTACCGCCGCTGATCCGGAAGCAATTCTCGCAGGGGCCGAAGCAGGTGCAGAGTTCGCAATGAGTGACGATGTTACCGGTAGTCGACGACAAGGAGCGGTTGCAGGAGCAGGGCTAGGTGTTCTCGGGAGTTATACTACGAATGGCGATTCAGATGCTTTTCGTGAGATACTCGATGCAGATATATACGACGATTATTTGAAAGAGGTATCCACTGATAATACTCGAGCGCTCGAAACGCCATCAAAATAGGCTCTGGTTAGATTACTTTCGGATCGCTTTGAGGTCGCTTGGTAGCGAATTGTCTACCTGCGGTTTACAGCCCCGACCCTCGTTCGACTGACTTGAGGTATAGAGACCAGGCCTCATTATCTTCGGCAATATCGGTATCCTTGATTTTTAGAGTTTGATCTCGAGCCTAGTCTTTGTCGGGTCAAACGCGATGAGCGGACGCAGTAATTCAGCAATTGGCGTAACTCTACAACAACTACTATATTTGTTCGATCAGATGGAAATGTATGGCAGTCCACAACTGGTATCATCTAAGGGTGACATGAATGACAGGTGAGGCAATATCCGACTACATTTCCCCTAGTGAGGAGATCAAGACAGAGGACGGCAAAATCGATCCGACCGGCCTATTAGACGAAGTTAGTCTTTACAATCTCTACGATGAACGCGACTCGCCAGAGCAAGACGCCGAACGAATCCTCGAGATCACGTATCCAACAGACACACTCACGTCGATCATCAAGAACAGCGCTCGAAAAGTCAATGGAAACGATGGCTTCTCAGAAGGCGGGCAAGTAATAGGAGGCGGGTACGGGAGTGGTAAAAGTCACATCGAACTCGTGGTTTACCACCTCTTTGATTCACCAGAACTCGGGCGACGTTGGCTTGATCGACAGGGCATCGGCGTCGACCTTCCGAGCGAAACGCAAACCGCTGCCCTGCAAATGTTCAATCTGGACAGGGAATACAATCGCCTCTCCGAGGCCGTGGGCGACTATCTCGGAATCGAAGAGTGGGCCGAAGGAACCGACCTACCGACTGTCCATCAAATACGAGACGCTCTCGAAGACACACCGACCATCGTTCTCATCGACGAGTTCGAGCGGTGGTTTGGGATGGCCGACCGTGTCGAATACCGAGACGACAACCTTGCCTTTCTCCAGAATCTCCTCGAAGCGGCTGGCAGGGATGATACACAGCTCTCGGTTCTGATTTCACTGCTTTACGAAGACGAAGACGTGCAAGCGATCACGCAACGAACGAACCCGTTCACGCATGACCTCTCGTCTCGACGAGACGAGAAGATCGATTTTATCCTCCACCGACTCGTCGGCGAGGTCAATGACCCTGAGGGTGTAACTTCGCTTGCAAAGGAGTACACAGACGTCTATAGGCAAAACGACCAAATTCAACTCGACGACTATCAGGATCTCCAGGATCGAATAGAGCGTTACTACCCGTTCCACCCAGTCTTATTGACGCTCCTGATGGAGAAGTACTCCGAGCAGCGGATCAGTTCAGACGCGCGAGGTCTACTCCGGTTTCTCACCGAAATCCTCCGCGACAATTATCGTGAAGTCGATCTCATTCTGACGGGGAACGTGGATGTCTTCAAATACACTGATCGTTTCCAGTACATCGACAACGAACTCGTTGGGAAATACGTCAACGACTATCACCGGCTTCAGAAGGCCGACGAGACTTTTGACGAGTTCCACGAGGAGTTGCTGGACATCGTCTTACTACACAGTCTCGCCAGGGCCGGAGAGGAGGGTGCCAACAAGCGTCAGATGCTGATGGGTACGATGCGAAAAGGAATCAATGCCCACCGGATCATCCAGACTTTCACAGAAGATGTCTACGGACACGCGTGGCACATCCATCGTATTAACGGTGAGTACGCATTTGACGTCGACGAGAACCCAGCTGCCAGGATTGAGAAGAAAGCGGAGGACATTCACAAGCACGACGCCATTCATCGAGTCGAGTCTCTCGTCACTGGTGACCTCTTTGACGGACACAAAAACGTCCACATCCTCGATCCAGTGAACACCGAACAGGACATTCCCGATAACAAAGCGCTAAAGGTTGTCGTCACTCTCGGAGCGAAACGCAGCTATAACGAGGACTTCGAAGAGCTCACGACCGGTCAAGAGCGCGAGTTCAACAATACGATCATTCTTGTCACCCCGAGACAGCGGTCGAGCGTTGATACCAATACGGGCATCATAGAACTCGCTCGGAAGGTCGTAGCCGGCGAACAACTCCATCGGGAAGAAGAGGTACTTCCGGACGGCTTCAATGAGATTCACGACCAAAACTTCCAGAACCTCCGTGATCGCGTCCGAGACAAGTTCGGAACAGTTCACACGTCGACTGAACGCGGGCTCTTCCCACAGGATCTCCCGACAGGTGGAAACACGGACTTCTACACGGCGACCATTGAAGTAGTTAAACCCGACAGCAGTCAGCTCCGATCGGAAGTTGAGGATGCTGTCAATGAAGCCGGCGGGAGTGGCATCCAGTACGAACATTTGAAGAACGACTTCTATCGGAATCCGGCGTACACGACGCTCACGAGCGAGGACGAGCTTGAAGAGGCAATCAATTCGCTCTGTCGAGACGGCGTTCTCAAGGTGGGCAATTACTACGAGGAGAGAGTCGGAAGCCTCGGAAACGATACAAATCTCGTTCACGAGCAGTACGTTGCAGAAGAGGAGGATGTGCAAGAGAAAACGATCACGATAGACACAAGGAATACGGAAGAAGGAACGGTTGAAAAAGACGATACGTCCACCGGCGGAGGGGACTCCCGTGAACAGTCGAGCGCCACAACCGCCTTCCAATGTCCGCAGTGCGGTAATCAGCTCGAGGGGAACTCCTGCGAGTGCGGATTCGAGTTCGATGCAACGGATCTCGAAGAAGGGAAGGTAAAGATCGAAGGGGACTCGGACGAGATGGTCAATCAATTCCTTGATGACCTTGGACTGGACGAGCCTGATTCTAGAATCCAGGCCTACCCGATAATGGGTGACATCCAGGCAGACAACAAGCCCGACCTCATCGACGAACTCGAGCGTAAGATCGGCATTGAATGGGAGATTCACGAAGCGACAATTTCAGTCGAGGGAACGCTCACCGCCGGCGACCTCTCCCACTACGGGATCGGTGTCGACGCGTTGGACGGAAATGTGGTGCTCGACGAAACGTTCACTCTCAACCCGGACGAACCGATCTCGCGTCAGGGATTCCTCAGTTTGCTCTGGGATCTGAACGTCCCGGAGCAGGCCTCGCTGGCCGTCAAGTTACAGGTGGACAAGAATGAGTAGTGGGGTGTACGGAACCGAGGAGTTCGAATCCCTTATTCGGGAAGAGAACGTCCTCGACGGTGCGTTCGAATGCCTCCGTCGGATCTGGGACGATCCTGATGCCCTGAGTGACCGCCAGCTTACGGATTCCGAGTACCAGACGCGATTGTTCGAATCGGAATTGGAGAAGTTGTATCCACCACTGTACGACGATTTACTCGAGAAGGTGGGCGATCATCCGATCACGGAACTCGACGACGGGTGCGGCGTTATCATGGATGCGCTCAGCCTTCGAGAGGGATTCCGGCTCGAGCGAGAACTCGCAGACGATCACGGCTGGTCAGTTTCGCTCTCATGGGCACCGATCGAGCGGCTGCCTAGCGAGACCCAGTTCATTTGTCGAGAGTGGTTTGATGCGCAAAGCCCGTCTGCGGTTTCCCGGGATGACTTCCGGTTTGTCGGCGACCTGGACGTTCCGAAGCTTCCGAGCACGAGTCCGGAATACGTCTGGACTCGTCACCCGGATCAGCGCCTCGAGGGCGCACTGAAGGGGAATTACTCGATGGAAGAGGTCGAGGACATCTACGAGGACGTGAAGACGCTCCTAGAGGATATCATCTACGAGAGTGTCCACAACGAGTTCCTCGTGACTAGCGATCACGGATACGTGAATCACCTCGGAAACTCACCCTATTCGCTGACGGACGAGCAAGAGGAGGCATTATCGAACAAATTCAGTAGCCGATTCAGAGAGGTGGCGAATGGGCAAGCGTACCAAGTACTCGAGCGGGCGAAGGTTATTAAGCGAGTACGGGAGCATTACGTGGTACGCGGACATTACAAATGGACGAAACGTGGCGCAACGAAGAAGATCATGCACGGCGGTCTGAGCCTGCCCGAATGTATGACACCGGTACTGCGGATCACGACTTGAGGTAATTATGGAAACCTGGGACAAACTACCCCTGAACCTAATGGACGAATTGGCTGAGAGTGAATCATACCGCCGTGACGTATACCGCCCCATCTACTCACTCCACAAGTGGTGGGCGCGACGCCCCGGCTCCACGTTCCGGTGTCTTGGCCTTGCCGCACTGACCGATGACACCATCTCGAAAAACGATATTCTTACCAAGAGGACAACCGGGAGTCATGACGGCCTATATATAGATTCCTACGATGGTCGGATTAATCCAAATGACGAACACATAGATCGGGATGTGACTATTCTTGACCCCTTTGCGGGGGGAGGAACCACACTAGTCGAAATGAACCGGCTAGGCGCAAATGTCATCGGGTATGATCTTAATCCCGTTGCGTGGTGGACACAGAAGAAGTCGATGGAGGATGTAAACCTTGATGTCCTTGAAGAGGAATTTGAAAGGCTCCTTCAAGAAGTGCGAGATGACCTCAACGAATACTATTTGACTACTGACCCCGCTACTGGAAAGGAGTGCGAAGTTCTATACTACTTCCAGTCGCAGCATATTCCGTGCCTGACCTGTGATGAGGAGGTTCAACTATTCCCACGCTATCAACTTGCGAAGACTAAGAAGACTCGCCCCGGGGCGCTGTTCTGTCCCAATCAAGACTGTGGTGACCGAATAATCGAACTAAAAGATCGGGATAAAGGCCTTGATGAGGGGACAGAGGTCTCCGTTGCTGACGGCGAGACGGTAACCGTTTCTGAAGACGGAAATGAAGTATGTCCCAAATGCGGGCATGAGTTTGATCCGAATGATGGGACATACGGGTACGGCAAGTACACTTGCTCCAACGGACACAAACATGACGTGAAAGAAACACTCAAACGACAAGACATGCGCCCGCAATTTAGCCGGTTTGCTCTCCAATACGTAGACCCACGAGGTAATAAGCGGATTAAAGAATTCGAAGGAGAGGATGCAAAGCGTGCCGCTAGAGCAACTGAGGAATTGGAAAAACGCTACAATGAACTACTAATTCCCGAGCAAAACATCCCTGACGGGGACAAGACCGGTGCACTCCTCAACTACAATTATGGGAAATTCAATGAACTATTCACAGAAAGACATCTCCTGACTTTTGGTCTTCTATATAAGAAGGCAAAAGAGACCAGTCAAAGGGATCTCGAAGGTGCTGATAGCCAGAACATCTCTGAATTCCTGATAACTGCTGTATCTAATGCTATAAGGTTCAATTCTAAACTGTGTAAGTGGCAGTATCAGTATGCTCACGGGTACAACGTCTTTGACCGTCATTCCTATGTACCGAAGGTTCAACCAGTGGAAGCCAATCCCTTGAATGCTGAGGGGACGATCGCCTCGCTCCAACGTGCATTCGATAAAGTGTACAATGCAAAGGCATATTGTGAACGGCCATTTGAAAAGGTTAAAAATACAGTTTCAGGAGATGTTGAGCAGTTCTTCGTAGATAGCGAGTGTATCACATCCAACTGCGTTGAAAGACTAAATTGTAAAACAGGAGAAAGAATCGAGGAGGCAGATGAGTCTATAGACTATGTTATCACTGATCCACCCTATTATGATAATGTTCAATACTCAGAGCTTTCAGACTATTTTTATATTTGGTTAAGGGAGGCTCTCAAAGAGGAATATGATGAGTTCAAGCCGGAACTTGTTCCAAAAGCCCGTGAAATAGTCGCGAACACCAATGCCAATAAGGGCGAAGAGTTCTTCGTAAACTCTCTTTCAAACGTATTCTCTGAGTGTTACCGAGTCTTGAAAAAAGACGGCGAGATGGTTTTTACGTACCACCATAATGAGAACGAGGCGTGGTCTGTGATTCTTCAGGCTCTCGTAGACAGTGGGTTTACCATTACTGGCGCATATCCAGTTCAATCCGAGTTCTCCAACAATATGCACATCTCTGATGTAGACAATACAGAATACGATATTCTCATCTACGCGAACAAGGAACAGGTTGACGAGGAAATCACCTTGACAGAACTCCAGCAAAACTTATTCTTCGAATTGCAGGGCATGGCTGCTGATGAGCGTGAACGCCACGAAAACATCTCCAAAGCAGACCTAGGCGTCATCCTCCGTGGGAAGTGCATGTACTACTACTCCCGGCATTATCCCCATGTCTACTCAGAGGGAGAACAAGCCGGTATAGACGAGGCGCTCGACACGGTCGACTCGATCATTGAACAGGTTCTCGAAGGTTCGGTTAACCTCCCCCAAACCATCGATACCATCACTCAAGCGTACGCCGCGTTCTGTCAGCGCGGCTGGGAGGAGTACAACGACCTAAACAAGCATCTACTCGCCAAGAACCTCAACGTGAGCGACCTCGAGGACGAGAAACTCGTGAAAGGATCGCGCGATAAGAAAGAACCCGTCACGGCAGACGACCGAATCCACTATATCGAGAGCAAACTCAACAAGAACGGTCTCGGGGCCGACACACTCCTGGACATCGATAAGGTTCACTATCTCTATCACCTCTACAAGACCGATCAGAATACGGTCGAGTATCTCAAGGAGTGGAAAACGGACGACCTCGAGGAACTCGCCGAGTTCATGGCCGACGTAACGGACGATGATCGCTACGAGCGGGTAATGGAAATGGGGCTCTCACAGTTCTGACCATGCCACTCCACCAAGGATACAACGTCGTGACCGAACGCGTGGCCGAGACAGATAGCGAACTGGCCGCGCTGGAGTTCTTCCGGCGAGCGGCGCACGACGACGATATCGAGACCCCGGTGACGGTGACCGATCTCGAAGATCTGCTGTACAACACTGACGAAGAGGACCGAGGCGATGTTCTGGCCGAACTCCGTAAGACGCTCCGACAGACGAGGTCGCTTCAGGCGGGCGACGCCGTCCAGTTCTTGATCGACGGCCAGCTCGTCGACGACGTGGAGTTCAGAGTTCGGATCGAGCGGAGTGGCGAAGGGGTCTATCTGGATGTTGGGCAACTCTTCGTCGAAGAGCCAATGACGATCAGTGCAATACAGGCTGTCGCGCGGAAGTAATGGCTATCCATATACTCTGCGTAACCAATACGACTACCTGTTCTGCCATCTCCGGGAGCATCGAACTCACCCGTTTCTGGTACTCCGTGTCGAGGTAGCCGAAAGGCGAATCCATAATCACTGGGTAGATGTCACCGCTGAAGTATATTGGCTCTTCTTCGGAATAGTACCGCTCGCGAGCCAGTGAGACGAGCGAGATGATGGGCGAAAGGCCTGGCGAATGGAGGAGCGTACCGGGTTCTCAAACGAGCGAAGGTTATTAAACGAGTCCGCGAACACTACGTGATACGGGAACATTACAAGTGGACGAAACGTGGCGCGACGAAAAAGATCACGCATGGTGGACTTAGCTTACCCGAATGTATGACACCAGTCCTGCGAATTACGACGTGAGATAATCATGGAAACCTGGGATAAACTACCGCTGGAATTGATGGATGAACTTGCAGAGAAAGAGACCTACCGGCGAGACGTGTATCGCCCCATCTACTCGGTTCACAAATGGTGGGCGCGACGCCCCGGTTCGACGTTCAGATGTCTCAGTCTCGCGGCGATGACAGACGCCACCATTACGAAGGAGGACATTCTCACCGAGCGAACGACGGGAACACATTACGGTCTCTATCTGGACTCCTACCACGAGGAAATTAATCCGAACGACGAGCACATCGACCGCGACGTGACCGTTCTCGACCCCTTCGCAGGAGGGGGAACAACGCTCGTCGAGAGCAATCGGCTCGGCGCAAACGTCATCGGGTACGAGCTCAACCCGGTCGCATGGTGGACCGAGAAGAAGTCGATGGACGACGTGAACCTCGACGTTCTCGAGCGCGAATTCGAACGGATTCTTGAGGAGACGCGCGAGGAACTCGGGGACTACTACACCACTATCGACCCGAAGACGGGCCAGGAATGTGAGGTTCTTTACTACTTTCAGTCACAGCGCATTCCTTGTCTAACATGTGATGAGAAAGTCCAACTGTTCCCTCGCTATCAACTGGCGAAGACGATGAAAACGCGCCCAGGTGCGCTTTACTGCCCGAATCAAGACTGCGACGACCGAATCATCGAACTGGAGAACCGCGATAAAGGGCTTGACGAAGGGACAACGGTTACAGTTGAAAGTAGAAAGCAAGTGACTGTCTCTGAAGACGGGAATGAAGTATGCCCGAACTGCGGTCGCGAGTTTGACCCGAACGATGGGACGTACGGATATGGAAAGTACACTTGCTCCAACGGCCACAAGCACGATGTGAAAGAGACGCTTCAGCGTCGTGATGAGCGCCCTACGTTCGACCGGTTCGCTCTCCAGTACGTTGACCCTCGTGGTAAGAAACGAATCAAGGAATTCGATGAGGATGATAATCGACGAGTCACGCAAGCAGAAGAAAAATACAACGAATTACGTGATAGTCTCCCAATCCCCGAACAAAGGATCCCTGATGGAGACAAGAGTGGTGCTCTATTGAATTACAACTATGATAGTTTCGATGAGTTATTTACAACCCGTCATATTCTCACGTTTGGGCTCTTACTTGAGAAAGCAGATGCAGTAAGTAAACTTGATTTTGGGGAAGCAGATGGGCAAAATATCTCTGAATTTCTGATTACGACTATATCTGCATCATTAGAATATAATTCGAAGCTCTGTCGCTGGCACGCTGGCAATTCTAAAGGAATTAGTGTGTTTGAACGTCATGCTTTCAGCCCTAAGGTACAGCCAGTTGAACCAAACCCACTGAATGGGGCAGGAAACATCTCTTCATTAAAGAATTTCTTTGATAAGGTCTACGAGGCAAAACGATATTGTGAACGACCCTTTGAAAAGGTCAAGAACCGCCAGAAGGGGAAGGTAGAGCAATTTTATGTCGATAGCGAAGATATCTCTGAAGAGCGCGTCGCCGACTTGAACTGCAAGACTGCCGAGCGGATGGATGAAGATGACGAGTCTGTGGACTTCGTCATCACCGACCCACCGTACTACGACAACGTCCAGTATTCGGAACTCTCCGATTACTTCTATGTGTGGCTTCGAGAGTGTCTTCACGAAGAGTATGAGGAGTTCCAGCCGGAACTCGTTCCCAAAGCTCGAGAGATTGTCGCCAACAACAGCGCTAACAAGGACGAGGAGTTCTTCGTCGAATCGCTGGCGAACGTCTTCTCGGAGGGTCACCGTGTATTGAAACCCGACGGCGAGATGGTGTTCACTTACCATCACAATGAGAACGAGGCGTGGTCGGTCATCCTCGAAGCACTCATCCGGAGTGGATTCACCATCACTGGTGCGTATCCCGTTCAGTCGGAGATGCCGAATAACCCCCATATCTCGGATCTCGACAACGCGGAATATGACATCCTCATCTACGCGAACAAGGAGCGAGTCGACGAAGAAATCACGTTGACGGAACTCCAGCAGAACCTCTTCTTCGAGTTGCAGGACATGGCTGCCAACGAGCGCAAGCGTCACGAGAATCTCTCGAAAGCCGACCTCGGTGTCATTCTCCGTGGGAAGTGTATGTACTACTACTCCCGACACTACCCGCACGTCTACTCAGAGGGCGAACAGGCTGGTATTGACGAGGCGCTCAACACGGTTGATTCAATCATTGAGCAGGTCCTCGAAGGATCAGTCAACCTCCCTCAGAGCATCGACGCCATTACCACTGCTTACGCTGCTTTCTACCAGCGCGGCTGGGAAGAATACAATGACCTGAACAAACACTTGCTCGCCAAGAACCTCAACGTCAGCGACCTCGAGGACGAGAAACTCGTGAAAGGACCGCGCGATAAGAAAGAACCCGTCACGGCGGACGAGCGAATCCACTACATCGAGAGCAAACTCAACAAGAACGGTCTAGGGGCCGATACGCTTCTGGACATCGACAAAGTCCAGTACCTCTACCATCTCTACAAAACTGACCAGAACACGATTGAGTACCTCAAAGAGTGGAAGAGTGATGACCTCGAGGAACTCGCCGAGTTCATGGCCGATGTTACGGACGATGATCGCTACGAGCGGGTAATGGAGATGGGGCTCTCCCAGTTCTGACCGTGCCACTCCACCAAGGATACAACGTCGTGACTGAACGCGTGGCTGAGACGGATAGCGAACTGGCCGCGCTGGAGTTCTTCCGGCGAGCGGCGTACGACGACGACATCGATACGCCGGTCACGGTGACCAAGCTCGAAGATCTGTTGTACAACGCGGACAGGGAGATCGAGGCAACGTCCTCGCAGAACTGCGTAAAACCCTCCGGCAGACGAGGTCGCTTCAGGCGGGTGACGCCGTCCAGTTCTTGATCGACGGCCAGCTCGTCGACGACGTGGAGTTCAGACTCCGGGTCGAGCGGAGTGGCGAAGGGGTCTATCTGGATGTTGGACAACTCTTCGTCGAAGAGCCAATGACGATCAGCGCAACACAGGCCGTCGCACGGAAGTAACGGCTACCAATCAAAGATCGATTGCTACAGGTAGCCCGAATTTTGAAAAGCGCATTTCATTACCCTCGCGATTCTCGACACTACTCCGGCGTTTGGAAACTACTGACTTCGTTCTCGATCTGTTCGAGAATACCGACTCGAGCCTCCGTTTCGTCTGCTTGCCGGTGATCGTGGAGGAACGCGACGAGGTTGTCCAGGTTAGTCCCCGGCTCGTCAGTGACCTCGCGTTTGAGGATGCGTGCCCCGCCCGCCGCGTAACTCGTGAGAACGTCGATTTGAACCTCTGGATCGAAGATCGCGTCTGGATCCTCGGTGTGGGCGTAGGCCAAAGCAGCCGTGATGACCGCCAGACGCTGGTTTTGACCGATGTAGTTCCACCGCATTTCGCCATTGGTTTTGTGATTCTCGACCCAATGGTCACGTCTATAACCGACGCTGGCAGCGAAAACGAGGAATGGGATGCGGGACTCAAAGATTGAATCTGATCCTGAGGCGAGTTCTTCGATCGCCTCGTTTTGCTCGTAGTAGAACGTAGTGGGCATTATCGGACACCTCTATTCTCGGAAACAATTTCCGTGTACTCGTATTCGACGGACGGATCCTCAGAGGGGTCGTGGTACTTGAGCCGGTAGCGCTCCCCTGCTATCGCATCCATCTCGCCGGCGACCTCTGCCGTCCACTGACTCTGCGTGACCAATACGACTACCTGTTGTGCCATCTCCGGGAGCACAGAACTCACCCGTTTCTGGTATTCTGGATCGAGGTAGCCGAAGGGGGAATCCATGATCATCGGATAGATGCCGCCGCTGAAGTATATAGACTGTTCCTCGGAATAGTACCGCTCGCGAGCTAACGAAACGAGCGAGGCGATGAACGAGAGGCTAGCGACCTGCCGTTCACCGGTCGACTTCGCCACAGAAATCGTCTCCTCGGAGCCGACGTCCTTGAGAATTCGCAGAGAGTAGTCGTCGTCGATCTCAGCGTAGTAATCCTTTGCAATGATATCGCGGAAGATGTCGTTCACGCGCTCGTTGACGCTCTTTCTGACCTCGTCCTGGTACTTCTGGAATAACTCGTCGATTCGATCCCGGAGATACTCGGCCATCTGCGCGCGTCGCCTCGCGAGATCGGCTTTTTTGTTCTGCTCTTCTACTTCGTCGATTTGTTCCGTAATGTCGACTAATTCCGTTTCGGTATCCTCGATTCGTCCTTTAACGGTTCCAATCCGCTGATCGTATTCCGTAATCTGGTCCTCGAGTTGCTGGCGACGAGTCTCGAGCCGATTGATATCCTCGGTATCGATGTCTTCAAGTTTGCCGCTGATTTCCGATATCCGCTCCTCTTTTCGTTGAATTTCGTCGGTTACGTTACTACGCTGCTCTAAGAGGGTATTGATGTCATCGTAGATCCGTTCCTCGTCTTCTCCAATCTCGGTAAGCCGGCTAGCGATCTTCATCGCCGCTTCTTCTAGTTCCGAGGAGCCGGCTGCCTCTCGCCATTGATCGACATTCTGATACGGTTCGGTCTCCGGAACCAAATCACGCCCACAGATACACTCATTCATCTCGAGGAGGTCGTCGACGAACTGCGTCTTGATCTCGGACGGTATCTCGCCTTTGTCACGCTTCTTCTGCAGCATTTTCGCTGTTTCTTCGACAGCGGGTGCCGCAAACGGGACGTATCCTGCGTTCGAGATGCGCTCAGCGACCTGATCGTTTATACTTTCGATCTGTCCTTGTAAGCTTTCGATGTCCTCTTCGAGCCGTTCTCGCTCTTGTTGGAGATCGCGACTCTCTTCCAGTTCGTTCAACCGTCGTTTTACCTCTTCGAGTTCTTCCTCTGTCTTCTGCTTCGAATCGCGAGTTTCGCTGAGTTCGTCAGAGAGCGACGCTCTTCGATCCTCGAGATCGCTTCGTTCCTGGTATAGTCCGGAGAGTTCGTCGCTTCCGTGTCGGCTTACTTCATCCTCGAACTGTTTCCGAACGACGTTGAGATGACGTTTCCCCCGTTCGAGAATTGTGAGGCCCATTATGTTCTGAATCGCGGTTTGAATCTTCTCCTGGCCCCCGATTTCCGAGAGCTCGTCGATAGTCTCTCCATCGAAGAAGAAGATCTCCCGGAGGCGTTCGGGCATGATATGTCTGAGAGCGTCACCAGCGTTTCCGCGAACCTTTCGGTTACCGGACTCGTCTACAAATTCCAGACGAAGATTGCTGCTAACTTCCGTTCCGGTGAAATCGCTCCGTCCGTTTCGGCGTACGGTTTTCGAACGGGAGGCCGTGTATTCAATGCCGTCGTGGCCGAACGAGAGCCGTACTTCCACGTCGACGGTTCCATCCGATCCGGCTTCAGCCATCGCTCGCTCGCTAGCAACCTGCTCTGGTTTTGGGAGCGTAACATCTCCGTAAAAGAGCCACAAGAATGCGTTCAAGATGGTCGTCTTTCCGGATCCGTTCGATCCATGAATGACCGTGACGTTTTGATCACTACTCCTGGAGAAATCTATCGCTTGGTCGCCGTAGAACTGGCGAAAATTTCGGAGTTCGAGCCGGTCTAGTTCCATCTATTTGATCTCGTCTTCGATAATTGACTTGATTTCGTCGTTGATACCATGAGGTCGATCCATGTGCAGTTTATCTTCCTCTGCTTGAAGGATACGCCGCATGGCTCGTCTGACCGTCTCGTTATCCACTCCGTCTGGCGGGTCGGTTTGGCTCATGTTATCACTCATAGATCTAGAAGGTTAAAGTCTCTTTTCAGATCAGCCAGGGATTCTTGACTCGTGGGGATCGACGTGAGTTCCGCGTCAGGATGGTTCTTTGCACAGTCAGCAAACGTTGATGCGCGTTGTAATTCCTTCTGCACAAGCCGTCGCTCTAGATTGAAGGTTGAGTTTGACTTTTCGTGTCTAATTTCAGATGGAGGAGCGACGATGAAGTCGTGAATAACGGCGTGATCTTTCGACGGATGAAGCCGGAGAATGCGCCCCCTCCGTTGAACGAACTGTCGGGGATTCGATGAACTTGCCAGCACAAACGCGGTTTTGGTCGCAGGGACGTCTACACCCTCGTCTAAACATCGAATTGCCACCAGCACATCCAATACACCGTCCTCAAAGTCCTGGAGGAGGCGTTCTCGGGTCGGTTGATCCTCCTCGTAGGTGAATTTGTGTGTCTTCAAACCAAGTTCTTTGCCGAGTAGTTCGGTAACGGCGTTGAGCTGTCGTATCGTAGCCTCTCCTTCGGCCTGGATTTGGCCGTCACTACAATATACAAGGGTATGATGGATGTCTCCGCTCCGACGAACTAACGAACGGAGCTTAGACAGTTTGTTCTCGGCGACGCCAATCAGCCGTGCTCGTTTGAATAACAGTTGTTGAAGCTGCTCATCTTCTTGTAAATCGGCGTCACCAATATCACCAGAAACGTTCCCCATACGCTTGCCAATCGCCCTCGATAATGCGAGATACCCTTCGGATTCGTCGTCGGTCAAGTTGATGATGTGAGGAACGTAGTAATACTCGCAGAGATAGCCGCGATCTATCGCTTCCTCAAGACCGAATTCAAACACAACACCGTTTGAAAAGTAGTTCATAATCGCTTCAGTACCGTCATCATCGTACCACCGATTTGGAGTCGCCGACAGACCCAGCCGTGCACGGATACTTCGCGGAAGGTTCTTGCGGAGATGTGGCGCACCCATGTGGTGAACTTCGTCTGCAATTAATAGTGACTCAGTCCCGTCGAGCCGCGTTAACAGACTTTGGAAGTGGTCAGAGCCGAATGTCGCGTGCGTAGTGACGACTGCAACAATATCCCTCGCCCCTGTTGCGAATTCCGTAAATTGGCTGGCTAGTTCGTCCGTCCACGTTTTCCTCGATTTGTAGGCTCGTAGTGGAGTGACACCGAAATTGTCTAGCTCTGCCACCCATTGATCAACGAGATGCTGATACGGAGCCGCGATAATCAAAGCTAAACGATCACCCTGAAGCTCCGCAAGCTGGCTTGCTGCTAGCAATGACGTAATCGTCTTCCCAGTTCCCGTCGCCATATGAAGCACGCCTTGGCCTTGCTTCCTCATCCAAGTCTGGACAGCGGTAGTCTGATAATCTCGTGGTTCGAGCCAATTAGGTGGAGCTAGCTGCGACATCCAGTGTTATCTTCTATTACGAACTTCATGGCATATATCTCTACAGTACCGACCTTTTGAGCCGACCCATGATTACAACAGATGGACATCTATAATCCCTAACCCCCGTTTCGTGTGCATCACCTCGAGCTCGCGGAGGCGTAAGTAATTTTTTGAGCACGTGCCCTTAGGCACACTCCGTAAGGGGGGTTTCCCACCCGTTGGGACGAGATTTGACCCAACGAGTCCGATTCGGCGAAGACGCGCAAAACACCCCTCGAGTCGAAACCAAGGGTTAGCCAAAATACAGCGAAAACAGCCGCTAATTAGCCCCGTACGACAGTGTAGCCACTCACCAGGACAGCGCTATCTGAGGGTCGGATTCACCTTTCCGTACGCCCAGGTGTCAGGAGCCGTCTGCCACTGGACGGTCGCCTCTCGAAGCTCGAGCGGGTCACGACCGATCGCTCGCCACGCACGGATCGCTTCCTCGAGTACATCCTGGATGCGAGGGTTGGGTGAGCTCTTCAGCTTCGAGAGCACCATGTCGATCCGCAGCGTCGTCTCACCGCCCTCAGCGACCTCGACGAGGGCGGCCCCGTACTTGTTGCAGAACTTCTGCCACGCGTTCGACGACGCGCCCTTCGTCTCGAGGTTGTAGAGATTCGACACATGGTCGGCTGCGTTCTCGATGCCGAACTCGACCTGGTCGACAATCGCGGCGATATCCTGTTCGAACTTCTTGCTCGCAAACGAGACACTCGCGTTGTCGTTCCGGAGAATACCCCGGAGCCGGTCGAGCGTCCGGTAGATCGTGCTGATGCTCCGTCCTGTCTTGTCCGCCAGCTCGTTCGGGTGTACTTCGCCGCCATCAGTAACGAGCGTCTGGAGAACCCGCTCGTCGCTCTCACGGAGTCCAACGAACGTCTGCAGAATCATCGTGTTCTGCTCGGTCTCGAGTTCCGGCGTTGGATCGGCGAACAGCTCAACGGGATCGTCCGCTGCTGCTGCCTCGAAGTGGTCGTCCGGAATGTACGTCGTGTGGTCAGGTTTGACCGGCACGTTGCTCCAGGAGAGGGCGTTGATGAGCGTCTCGTCGATCTCTCGTCTGAGCTTCCGGTGGTCTGCCCACTGGAACGACCGATTGCTGTTCAGCTTCTTCTTCAGGAGGACGCCCACCTTCGGATGATAGAGCGGATCGGTCTCGTCCTTCTCGCGAACGTACTTCGGGTGGTAGTGCTTGATCTGCTTCCCGTACTGGTGGCCAGAGATCAGCCGTCTCGCGTCCGGCGTCGGTAACCGAACGCGGTGGTTGTATCCGACAATGTCCTCGTTGTCGACGCGGTATTCGAACTTGCTCCCCTTCTCGGTCGCACAGAGGTGCATCAGCCGCTGCATGATGCCGGCTCGACCGACGACCTTGGGACTCCACGACCGATTGAGACGAACGTATCGCTCGTAGGTCGTGATGTTACTCATCTCGTGTGGCCGGCTCGCGAGGTAGTCCGTATTGATCGGCAGACTCCCCACTCGAGCCAGCACCTGAACGAACGTCGGCAGCAGGTGTCGGAACTCGGTCGGCTCGAGGTTCGAGCCGGCGAAGCGGACGTTGATTCCTTCGTCCTCAGGGATGTTGTCGAAGGGCGTCGAGACCCGTTCGCCGGTCTCGTGGTGACGCATGTCGGCGAACCGGGGTTGGATGAGGAAGTTCGCCTTTCGCTCACCTCGTCCGTACCCGCTGATCCGGTACTCGTAGAGTCGGCTGCTCGCTACGTCGTCCTCGAGGCGCGGCGCGATCCCGCTCTTCTGGTATTTGAGATTGATCGTCCACTCTTCACCGTCGACCTCCGTCTCGATCTCGCCGGAGTAACCGTCGAACCGTTGGATAAGCAACCGTCCGAGAATCCAGTAGGGACTGAGGCCATTCTCGGTGAAGATGAGGTTCCCTTCGCACTCGTGAGGCGCGGTGGCGATCTGCCTCACGGGCGACACCCCAATTTATGATGGTTGGGACTGTACGGTTCAGGTAGCTTTCCCCCTTTTACGGGGGAAATTGAAGGAATCGTATTAAGCCTAGGCCGGGATTTGAACCCGGGCTCTCGTCCTTACCAAGGACGCGCTTTACCGCTAAGCTACCCAGGCAGGCATGCGTTGGTTGACCGGAGTCGTCTTTATGGGTTTCGATTCCCCTCTGAGTGTGTGCCGGGATGACAGAGTCTCTGAACGAACCTTCAGTGGTCTCCGGTTGACGTCACACGGTCGGTCGGAATCTCCGTTTCGACCGGCGGTCGCTCGAGGTCGCGTTGGCGTTTGCGGTTGTCTTCGCTTGCGTCTTCATCCGTGTCCTCGCTTGCACCTTCCTCTTCACCTTCACTATCGAAACCGACCTCGAGCGCCTCGAG
This sequence comes from Saliphagus sp. GCM10025334, assembly GCF_042663485.1. Lineage (NCBI taxonomy): Archaea > Methanobacteriati > Methanobacteriota > Halobacteria > Halobacteriales > Natrialbaceae > Saliphagus > Saliphagus sp. GCM10025334. The sequence goes on from NZ_JBHTAF010000002.1 coordinate 254,344, forward strand.
GTCCGGGAGGCACTCTGCGGCCGGTGGAAAGCCGGATTCGGCGGTGGTAAGGACGTTGGCGGCGCTGGCGTTGGCGGCGCTGGCACTGGCGTCGGCCACGTCGGTGGCAACCGCGAGCAGTTCGGGCGCCGGGTCGGCGTCGGCAGCCGTCGCACCCGTTCGGATCGCGAGTTCGAGGACGTCCTGTTCGAGGTTCGCGTCGAGAGCGGCGGCGTCCGTCTCGTCGGCGTCCGCACGGGCGGTCTGGTCTCGGCCGAAGCGGCGAACAGTCCGGACGGCGGTGTCGGCGGCGTCGGTGCGAGCAAGGAGGTAGAAACCGCGGGCGACGAGGATATCGGCAGCGAGAATCTCGAGGTCGGCGGGGCTGTCGCCCGTGGTTTCGGCCCAGGGTTCGTTGTGGGCGAGCGCCCGGGTCAGCCGCAGGCCCTCGTAGATGAGCTGGACGCCGGCGGCGTGGTGAGCGATTCCCTCGAGGGAGGTGCCGGATTTTCCGTATACCGATTCGGCGGTCGACCGGTCCTCGGTCTCGGTTGCTCCTGGACCCTCCCTGCTCGCGGTTTCGCCGTTCGCTTCGTCGACGTCGTCGCGTCGCTCGTGCTTCCCACCGCTCGAGTCCTGGTCGCCCGCCGGTCGCGGGTTCGCTCGCTCGAGGACGGACGCGGACGCGAGTGTCAACACGCCGGGCGTCATCGAGGCCGTCTCGAGGGTGTCGGTGAGAAAGTCGTGCAGCGCTGCCGGTTCGACGTCCGCGAGCGCGTCGCGAGCGGCTCCTCGGCAGGTATCGACCCGATCCATCATCGGATGGTTACGGCGGAGCAGGCAAAGACCTTTGGAAAGGTGCCACCGACGAGTGGCATGATCGACAGTCGATCGGACGGATCGGTTCGAACGATTCGATTGAACCGCCCGGCCGCGCGAAACGCGCTCACGGTCGACGGGCTCGAGGCGCTCGAGGACGCCGTCCGCGCCGCCCAGGAACCAGTGATCTACCTCGAAGGAGCCGGGCCGGCCTTCTGTGCCGGCGCCGACCTGGACACCGTCGCCGACCTGGATCGCGAGGGGCCGAGGCGTTCGCCCGGTTGGGCCAGCGAGCCGCGCGAGCGCTCGAAACCGCGGACGCCATCACCGTCGCCGGGATCGACGGGCCGGCCAGAGGTGGCGGGCTCGAGCTGGCGCTGGCCTGCGACGTCCGCGTGGGAACGCCGTCGGCGACGTTCGGCGAGCCAGGGGTCACGTTCGGCCTGTTCGGCGCCTGGGGCGGGACGGTTCGCCTGCCGCGGATCGTCGGCGAGGGGAATGCACTCGACGTCGCGTGTACGGGGCGGGTGCTCGAGGCCGAGGAGGCCCTCCGGATGGGACTGCTGTCGAGAATCGAGTCCGATCCGCGGGCGGTCGCGGCGTCGATCGCGACGCATTCGGCCGATACCCTCCGGGTGCTCAAGGAACGCCTGCGCGACGATGCCGATCGAGACTCACAGGAGACACGCGAGGCGACAGCGTTCGGGCGGTTGCTCGAGGCGCACGCGGACGAAATCGCTGCGCGTCGATAGCGCTGGCGAAGGGTCGAACGGTCGAATCGCGGAGAACGCAGACGGTGAAGTTATCGCCAGGTTGTAAGCGTCGGCGCGTCGTCCGCTCGCATCGAGAGCCACGCATCGTCGACGGAGATGTCCGCGATGACGTACTCGTCACGGCGTCCGTTGGAGTCGATCGAACCGAGAACCGTGTCGTCCGACACGGCTGCACCAGAGATGTTATTCGCCACCATGCGAGTAGTTCACTCGCACACGAATATAAACTCGTCGGATGTAGTTCAGAGGCTCGAGGCCGAGCCTCGCGGCGAGCAACCACAGAAGCACTGCCTTTATACCGATTTTGACCGTACCCAGGTGGTATGAACGTAGCCGACGCGATGACGGTCCGCGACGACGTGGTGTCCGTCTCGCTGCCGGGAACGCGAACCGACGTGCTCGAGTACTTTCAGGAGCGGGCGTTTTCCTCCGTGCCGGTCATCCAGTCGACTGACGGGACGGCCGAGTACCGCGGACTCATCTCTCGAGAGACGCTGATCGAACAGCCCGACGAGGACCAGCTCGTCATGCTGATGGAGGATGTACCGACCACGACGGCGGAAACGAGCCTCGAGGAGGTCGCGAGGGTGATGGTCGAAGAGGGTGCGCGGCGCGTCCCCGTCGTGGACGGCGAATTCGAGGGAATCGTCACGGTCACCGACGTCGTCCACGCAATCGCGACGAGCGAGGCGGAGACCGACGCCGACGTCGGCGACTACGCCACCCGGAGCGTGAACACGACCTACGAGGACGTTCCGCTCCCCGTCGCGGAGCGCGAACTCCACTACGCGAACGCCCCGTACGCGGTCGTCCTCGACGACGACGGGCGGATGAGCGGCGTCATCACGGAGGTCGACGTCATCGACGTCGCCCGGATCGTCGAAGGCGAGGAGGAGACTGGCAACAACTTTCCGGACCAGGACGCCGACTACTCATGGGAAGGGATCAAGGGCGTCGGCAGTCGGTCGCTTCCCACTCGCGACATCGAGTTGCCGACCAGTCCGGTCAGCGAGTTCATGACCGAGGACGTGGTGACCGTCTCGCGGTCGAAGTCCGTCGAGGGGGCCGCTCAGTTGATGATCAGCAACGACATCGAGCAGATTCCGATGGTCACCGGCGACGACCTCGTCGGGATCGTCCGGGACATCGATCTGGTTCGGTCGCTGTACGACTGAACGACGTCACTGAGGGATTTCCGACTGCCAACCACCGACCGCCGATCGCTGAGACTCGTCGCGTCTCGACCGGTCCCCGACCCCACTCCCCACGGACTCGAGCCGACTCGACCCTGTGTCCCCGTCACGCAGCCTCGAAAGTGATTTTTGTCCGGCGGGGCTCGAGACGAGTATGAGCGACGAGGCTACGAGCCAGAAACTGACCGAACTCGCCAAGCGCCGCGGCTATTTCTTCCAGTCGTCAGACGTCTACGGCGGCGTCGGCGGATTCTACACGTTCGGTCCGCAGGGCGCCGCGCTGAAGGGTAACCTCGAGGACGCCTGGCGGGATCGATTCGCCGTCGAGGAGGGCAACATGGAGATCGACGCGCCGACGATCATGCCCGAACCCGTCTTCGAGTCCTCCGGCCACCTCGACACGTTCGATGACATGCTGGTCGAGTGCCCCGAGTGCGGCGAGAGCCACCGCGCCGACCACGTCGTCGAGGACAACACCGAGTACGAGGACGCCGAGAGCCTCCCGATCCCGGAGGTCGAGGAGATCGTCGCCGAGTACGAACTCGTCTGTCCGTCCTGTGGCGCCGGCCTGGCCGGCCAGGCCATCGACGACTTCAACCTCATGTTCGCGACGAACATCGGCCCCGGCGACTCCCAACCGGGCTACCTCCGCCCCGAGACCGCCCAGGGCATCTTCGTCGAGTTCCCGCGGCTCAAGGAGTACGCCCGCAACACGCTCCCCTTCGGCGTCACCCAGATCGGTCGCGCCTACCGCAACGAGATTAGCCCCCGGCGCTCGATCATCCGCACCCGGGAGTTCACCCAGGCCGAACTCGAGTTATTCGTCGATCCCGAGGGCGACGACCCGAACCTCTCGGCGGTCGAGGACGTACCCGTTCGGCTCTACCCGGCGACCGAACAACAAAACGAGGACGGCGAGATCCTCGAGACGACCATCGGCGAGGCCGCCGAGAGCGGCACCATCGCCAGCCCGTGGATCGCGTACTACCTGGGCGTCGCCCGCGAGTGGTACGCCGCCGTCGGCGTCGACATGGATCGCTTCCGGTTCCGCCAGCACCTCGCCGGCGAGCGCTCCCACTACGCGAGCGACTGCTGGGACGCCGAGGGCCTGATCGACGGCAACTGGATCGAGCTCGCCGGTTTCTCCGACCGGGGCGACTACGACCTCTCGAAACACGCCGAGGGGTCGGGCGAGCGCTTCACCGTCTTCCGCCAGTACGACGAACCCCAGACCGTCGAGCGCGCGAGCGTCGACCCCGACATGAGCTACCTGGGTCCGGAGTTCGGCGGCGACGCCGGCGCCGTCGCCGACGCCCTGAAATCGCTGGCCAAACGCGACCGCGAGGCATTCTCCGGTGACGTCGTCGAAATCGACCTCGAGGGCGAGAGCCACGAGATTCCCGTCGAGAAGACGGGCTTCGCCGTCGGGGACGAAACAATCGCGGGCGAACACGTCACCCCCCACGTCATCGAACCGTCCTTCGGCGTCGACCGGTTGCTCTACACCGTGCTCCACCACGCCTACGCCGAGGACGAGGTCGACGGCGAGGACCGGACCTACCTCGCCCTCGAGCCCGAAATCGCCCCGACCTTCGTCGGCGTCTTCCCGCTCCAGAGCGACGACGACCTCGAGACGACGGCAGACGAGATCGCGACGGCCCTGCGTGCCGAGGGCCTCTCGGTCACCTACGACGATTCGGGCAACATCGGTCGGCGCTACCGCCGCCAGGACGAGGTCGGCACCCCGTTCTGCGTCACGGTGGACTACGAGAGCCTGGAGGACGGCACCGTGACGGTTCGTGAGCGCGACTCGACAACCCAGACGCGACTGGCGATCGACGACCTCCCGGAGATGCTGGCGACGCTGCGGGCCGGCGACCTCGAGTTCGCGGACCTGGCGTAGGCGCGACCAGGGCTGGTGCTCCGTCTCCGTTCATCACAGCACGTAACTCGCGATCCCTCGAGTCCAACGGTAGAGCTGACCGATGACCGTTTTCCCTCGTTGACCGTTGAGGCCGTTTTCGACCCGCTCGACGCCCATCGACTGTACCGACGCGAGCACCCAGTGTCCTCGTCTCGTGAGTCAACCGCCACCGCAGCGATCGATCCACACAGATGTCACCACCGACGTTCATCAGCACCGACCGACTCGAGTTACGACCGCCCGAAGAATCGGACGTTCCCTTCCTCCTGGAGGGAGTGAATCACCCGAAGGTACGCCGGTACATCAGCGCCTTCAGGACTCCCTACAGCGAGGAGCGCTACCGAGACGAGCTGTGGGACCGCGACGTCGACGCCGATCCGACCTTGCTCGTCGTCCCGAAAGCGGGCGAGTTCGCGGGCGACCCCGTCGGCTCCGTCTCGCTCTCGCCGTTGATCGAGCGCGACGGCTACGCCAACTTCGGCGTCTGGTTCCACCCGAAGGCCTGGGGAAACGGTTACGCCCTCGAGGCCAGCGCCCACCTCCTCGAGTACGGCTTCCGGGAACTCCGCCTCCATCGCGTGTCGGCGACCGCGATGGCGCCGAACGACGCCTCCCGGCGTCTGTGTGAGCGCCTCGGATTCGTCCACGAGGGGACCGCCCGCGAGGCGCAGTTCGCCGACGGCGACTACGTCGACGTCGAGCGCTATGGCCTGCTCGAGCGCGAGTGGGATGATCCGAACACCGTGCTGGACGCCGATTGAGGCGAACGAAACCTACGACGGACGACGAAACCGGAAGAGACCGGGCGCAAGGCCAACCGTTTTGTTCGAATTCGTCGATATTCCTGGCATGGTGACGGATTCGGACGCGACGTGGGAGTACGAGACGGTCAGGCCGCCTCGAGAGGTCACCATGCGCGAAGCCGCCGATCCGAAGGATTTGCTCAACGAGTTCGGTAGCGAGGGGTGGGAGTTCGTCGACACGATCGACTACGCCGAGGGTGGCACGAAGTACCTCGTCTTCAAGCGACGGCGCACCGGTGACGACGATGACTGACGACCAGGTCAGCACCGCTGACACGATGCGCGAGCGCGCCGACGAGAGTCGGATCAAACTCTGGCTGCTCGTCGGCGCCAACCGACTCGTCGTCACCGCGGTCCTGACGGCCACGTTCTTCGTCCTGTTCTCGCTCGGAGCACTACTCGAGCCGGGCCTCTCGACGCTCCTGCGGGACCGGGCCGTCATCGAGGGGTTGTTCACCTCAATGATCACGGCGGTCATCACCACTGCCACCCTGGTGGTGACCATCGGACAGCTGATCGTCTCCCAGGAGAACGGGCCCCTCGGCGAGCAGCGACAGCGCATGAGCGCGACGATGGACGTCCGTAGCTACGTCGCCGAACTGACCGGTCACCCCGCACCCGCCGACCCCTCGGCGTTCCTCCGGGCACTCGTCGTCGCGACGCGCGAGCGGGCGACCGCACTCGAGGAAGCCACCGCAGATCTGTCGAACGAGACGGCCAGGGGCGAACTCGAGGAGTTCGTCGACAGCATCCTGGGAAACGCAGATACCGTCACCGACAAACTCGAGGGAGCTCGCTTCGGCACGTTCGACGTCGTCCACGCCGCCCTCGACTTCAACTACGGCTGGAAGGTCTTCCAGACCGAGCGACTCGAGGACGAGTACGCCGACGTGCTCGACGAGGACCAGCGAACCGCCCTCCAGGACCTTCGCCAGTCGCTCGCGATGTTCGGCCCCGCTCGCGAGCACGTCAAGACGCTGTACTTCCAATGGGACCTGATCAACCTCTCGCGGCTGATCCTCTACGCGAGCGTGCCAGCGTTGCTCGTCAGCGGCATGATGGTGACGTACGTCGACGCGATGACGGTCGTCGGAACGACCCTGGGCGTACAGAACCTGCTCTGGCTCGTCGCCGCCGCGTTCACGCTCACGCTCGTCCCGTTCTTCCTCTTGCTGGCGTACATCCTCCGCGTCACGACGGTGGCCAAGCGGACGCTCGCCATCGGTCCGCTGATCCTCCGTGACTCCCAGCGGTGACCGATTATCGATGTCGTAATCGACGAACTAAATATGCCGGCCGGTGAGCACCCACGGGATGGCCGATGAACTCAAGCGACGGCTGGTCCACGCCAGCGGGTCGGGGCTCGTCGCGCTCTATCTTCTCGCGGACCCCCTCGAGCTTGGGCTAACCTGGCCCCGGTTTCAGGTCCTGATGGTAGTTCTCGCACTCGGTACCGTCGTCCTCGAGGTCCTTCGCTTGTACGTGGGTCTCGAGTGGTGGCTCTACGAGAAACTCACCCGCGAGTACGAGCAGAACCAGTTCGCGGGCTACGGCTACTACATGGTGAGCATGACCATCGTCGTCCTCCTCTTTCCCGAGGACATCGCCCTGCCGGCGATGTTGATGCTCGCCATCGGCGACCCAATCGCGGGCTACGTCTCCGCGGACACCCTCACGCGATTCAAGGACCGCAAGACGCTCGTCACGATGTTCGTCGTCAGCACCCTCCTGGCACTGCCGTTCTTCCTCGAGACGCCGCTGGTCGCCGTCGCCGCGGCACTCGGCGCCACGATCGCCGACGGGATCACCATCCGCGTCCGCGAGTTCGTCGTCGACGACAACCTGACGATTCCGCTGTACGCGGCCGTTCTCGGTTCGGTTGCGCTCGCGATTGTGCCAATCTGAGACGGCGGGTATCGCCGACGGTTGTGCCGATCGCTACCCGTCGCGAGCGTCGTTACCAGCGAAACGTATCCGGCACCCACTTGCGGTTTGGATCCTCGGTGCGCTCCATCCACTCCTCGAGTCGATCGGCCATCGCGTCCCGGACGTCGGCGTAGGCCGGGTGGTCCACGAGGTTCTGCAGTTCGGCGGGGTCGGCCTCGAGGTCGTACAGTTCGTTCCGATCGGGGCCGTTGTAGACGAACTTGTGCTCGCGCGTGCGAACCATTCGCTGGGTGTAGAGGCCGAACTCCTCGCCGTGGTACTGGGAGAACGTCGAGTCGGGCCACGCCGGGTTCTCGCCCGCGAGCAACGGGGCGAGACTCCGGGAGTGGAACGATTCAGGTACCTCGAGGCCGCCAATCTCGAGAAACGTCGCCGCCAGGTCGTGGAGGTGAACCGGCTCGTCGCGAGTCGTACCGGGGTCGGTGACGCCCGACCAGCGAATCTGCAGCGGAATGTGGTAGGTCTCGTCGTACATCAGCGGCCCCTTGTTGAACTGACGGTGTGAGCCCGTGAAGTCGCCGTGGTCGGAGGCGTGGACCACGACCGTCTCCTCGGCGAGGCCGAGTTCCTCGAGCGCCTCGAGAATCCGCCCCGTCTGGTGGTCGATGAGCGTCACGAAGCCGAAGTACTTCGCGACGGCCTCCGCCCAGGTGTCCCAGTCGAAGTCCTCGACACCCCGGTAGTGCAGGAACTGTTCGTGAACCGCTGGTTTGCCCGCGTAGGTCTCAGCGTAGGTGTCCCAGGGCTCGAGGTCCTCGGGGTCGTACATCGAGGCGTAGGGTTCGGGGACGACGTAGGGGTGGTGTGGGCCGTAGAAGTCGGCGCGGTGGAAGAACGGAGACCTGCCGTCACCTGCGGACTCATCTCGGCCGTCGGCGTGCGCCTCGAGCGCCTCGATCGTCCGCTCGGCGAGGAAGTACGCCCGCGTGTCCTCGATGTCGACTGGCGTCTTCGCCGCGACGAGCGTCCCGTCGTCGGGATCGTCGTGGGTGTAGATTGCGTCCTCGAGGTCGGTCTCCTCAATGGGGGTGCCGCGGTGCTCGCGGTACTCCTGGTACGCATCGTCGATGTCGTCGTGATGGACGTCGCTGCCACCGAGGTACTCGAAGCCGAAGTCCTCGGGCGTCTGGTCGCGTCCGACGTGCCACTTGCCGGTGTAAGTCAGGTCGTAGCCGCTCTGGGCGAGCAGCTCCGAGAAGGTCGGTAACTCGGGCGGGAGGTTCGGCTGGATCGCGTCCGCCTCGTGGGAGTTGTTGAGCATGCCGTGGGCGTGGGGAAACAGCCCCGTCAGCAGCGATGCGCGGGCGCTCGTGCAGATGCTGATCGGCGTTACGGCGTGAGTGAACCGGACGCCCTCGCTCGAGAGGCGGTCGAACGTCGGCGTCTCGACCGGCGGGCCGTCGGGTGCCGTACAGTCGTACCGTTCCTGGTCGGTGAGGACGAACAGGACGTTCGGGTTCGGCGGCGAGTCGGTCATCGGGTTCGATACATCGAGCGGAGGGAAAAGCCTGGTCGGTCGATTCAATCGTCGCTCGGTCACTCCGTCACGAGGCCGTATCGAAATCCTCGAGCGATGATGAGTTCAAGCAGTCGTGCTGAATACACAGCGCGAATGTGGCACGAGACGATAGACGATCTACGAGAGTTGATGATCGGTTAGCAAAGTGTCAAAACTGATCACTCTAAGCTTTCAATCGCCTTAAAATCCGATCCTCCGCACGTACAGCCACTTCTTCCAGAGAGTCTAATGGGTCCATCAACCACTCGTTTGCCGGAATGCACTTTTCCACAACGAGTACACATTGCGATGACTACATTTTTGGCTTTTCCCATCGGTATAACGGAAAGTACTACGGACCTTCTAACTAGTGTTAGCCAACATTCACGACATTATGGAGAAGTAGATACCGCACCGACCAACAGAGACAAGGGTAGAGAGACCTTTTGAGAGTGATATGGGCGACTCTGACGATTTACCGGGCTCTGGCTCTGATCTGGCTATCGAGCGAGGTGAAACCTACGACCACGCTGAACATGGCCAAGTCAAAGTTACGGGGATTTGGAAAGGAGTCGAACAAGTAGACAAGGCTCGTCACACCGATGAGAGGGACATCTTCATTGTCCGCTACTCCGCTGAAATTAATGGAGAACAAGTTGATGAACTCACCGATACGTTAGATGAGTTTCTCCAAGCGATCAACTGAATGTTCCGCGATCAATGAGCATCCGAACGTATTGGCTGGTTCGATCCTAATCGAATGAAATAAACGGCGCCGCTGTGCTGCATCCATCCTCTAAGTCGGCCACCTCAATTCTGACAGAAATCAGGTGGTTTGTTCGGCGTCTGCTGAACTCAGAGCGCGACTGGAGCACGAGCCGAGGGCCGATCTACGGAGGGTGGTGATCGATTACTACATCGCTAGATAATATCGGAGATAAGAGATCTCATCGACGGCTAGTAAAAGCACTCTGCATGTTTGAACCGGCCTGAGAGAACGGATTTCCGTACAAAACCGTTAAGTCTAAATGCGAATAATTGACAGTATGGATCTCGATCCGCACACCGAAGATCAACTCCAACTTCTCTGTGAGGGCCGCAATCGCACCGTATGTGACCTCCTCACCGAGGCAGATGGGCCGCTCCATGTAACGGAGCTAGCGGATCAACTCGTGGCTCGTGACGTGAACGTAGTCAATTCAGCGACCTACGACGAAAAACTCGACAACGTGACGTTCGAACTCCACCACGTACGGTTGCCGAAGTTAGCAGAGGTTGATCTGGTCGAGTACGATCTTGACGCGAATCTCGTCTCCCAGAAACCCTCACCGGCGTCCATGGTGGAGTGGCAGGACGAGAAGGCTCTCGCAACACTGGTAACGCACCTTCCAACCACTCACGGAAGCGAAGCGGGCGATGTGGGGGTGGTCGAAGGACTTGACTCGGCCTTCGAATACGCACGGAAACTGGCCGACGAAGCCGAGGAAGAGTTGTTCGCCTTATACGCCACCACCGATCTCCTCGAAGACGAGTGCGTCCGTCACGGCGAGCGCGCCCTCGATCGTGACGTGACAATTTCCATCGGCTCGCAAAACGAGACAGTTCGTGAACGGTGCCGAGAGGGACTACCAGAAGCCACCGTGTGGGAACCGCAACTTGACTGGCTCAATACACCGACCTATCCGCGGGTGGGTCGGCTCATTCTCATAGATCGGCGGAAAGTCATGTTTTCCGTCCTTACGGAACCGCCATCCGAGAAGGGGTCTCCCGAGGAGATTGCGCTCATCGGCGACGGCAAGGAGAATCCGCTCGTCGTTCTCGTACGCGAACTGCTCGGGCCGCGGCTCGACCACCTCGACTACCAAAACGACGACGTTCGAAGCCACCTCCCCACGTACAATGACTGACGAGAACACCCCGCCCGAGCCAAACGACGCGACGCGGACGAAGAGTCTCAGCTATGAACTCGATGCGGACGAACGCCCTAGCAAAGCAGTCGTCCACGCCGTCGCAACACTAACCGACACGCCGATGCTCAATCTGAACCCGTTATACCATACTATCGATCCCGAACACTTGGATGGCCTGATTACCGGTCGAAAGAACGGCGAATCCATCACAGAGAGTTCAGTTTCCTTCCATTACAACGGGTGTCAGGTTACTGTGGATCAACACACGGTTCGGGTGCAGATTGATCACGACTGAAAACACCAGCAACGTCATTTCGCGTCGATAGAACTCTCAGTGTTACGTTCGCAGCTGTATGTGCCGGCTGGTTTCGGTGCGAACGTGTGAAATAAACGAAGGCTGCGTGCTGTATCCATCCTCTGTATCTTGCACGCCGCTTCTGACAGCAGCTTGTCGATTAGTCACGGCCTCTGCGAGATACAAGGCGCGAATGTTGCACAGGTTGAGAGTTAACCAGGAGGTAGTAATCGCTCAGGACAAGTGGACCCGTTACCGTTACCGTCATCCGTGAACGCCCCCGCCGAAACGGGTGGAGCCCGAGCGGGCGGTTTTTAGCTTATTGCAATCGAGCGAACGGAGTGAGCGAGGCCCGTAGTAAAAAGGTCGCGTGTGACATGCCTTAGACGCCCCAGATCGCGACGATGCCGAGCGTCGTCACGATCGTCAGGAGCAGTTGCAGGGGGGCACCGAGCCGTGCGAAATCGGTGAACCTGTAGCCACCCGGCCCGTATACCATCAAATTCGTCTGGTACCCCACGGGAGAGAGCAAGGGTGTACTCGCCGCAAACATTACAGCCAGCATGAACGCGTACGGGTCGCCGCCAAGGCGAACGGCGGCGTCGAACGCCACCGGAATCATCAGTATCACACTCGCGTTGTTGCTCAGCATTTCCGTCAACAGCGCTGTGAACAGGTAGAATAACCCGAGGACGACCACGATGTGGAGGCCACCAGCGAGGCCGATGACGTGGGCAGCGAGAAAGGCCGCCGCACCGGTTTCTTCCATCGCGACGCCCAGGGGGAGGACGCCGGCGAGCAGGAAGATCACGCTCCAATCGATCGCATCGTACAGTTCCCCCGGTTCGAGGACGCCCGTTGCAACCATTGCGATCACGCCGGCGATTGACGTGATGAGGATCGGAACCACCTCGAGAGCGGCCAGTCCGACAACCCCAGCGATGATGGCGATTGCAAGCGGGAGTTTTGCTCGGCGGAACGCCGGTTGCGTAAATTCTTGGGCGACGATGACGTCTCGATCAGCCCCTAACCGATCGAGTGCTTCGCGACTCGCTTGCACCAGCAAGATATCGCCACCGCGGAGCGGTCGCCGATCCATTCGTGTGTGAACGATTTCCGGGCCGCGACGAATCGCCAGTACGGTCGCTTCGTACTGTTCACGAAACCGGGCGCTCGCCAGCGTCTCTCTGACGAGCGCCCCGTCGGGTGCAATTACCACTTCCGCGAGTACCTGCGGCGTCGCCCGCTCCTCGTCGGTTGCGTCCGCTCCGTGCGAGACGGCATCTACGCCGGAGACCGCTTTGGCATCGATTTCGAGGTTCGCGTCGTGAACCACGCTCTGTGAAACGTGGTCAAACCCTTCGAGGTCAACCACGTCGAGAATCGCCTCCTTGTCGGTCCGAACGAGGAGAACGTCCTCGGTCTGGAGCACCTTCTCCTCGATCGCCGCACCGAACGTGTCACCGTTGCGGAGGAGCGTCACGGCTTCGACCTCCACGTCAACGTCCGCTAACGCTTGTTGGACGGTTTGGCCGATCACGGGTGACCTGTCAGGGACGGCGACCTCGGTGAGGTACGGCGCTACCTCGAACTCGTCGGTTAACTCTCTCCGTGGAGTGAGGCGTTCCGGGAGCAAGTAGGGGGTCGCAACGAGCAGATAGAGCGACCCCGAGGCTAAGACGAGCGCCCCCAGCGCGGTGAATTCGAACATGGAGAAGGGCCGCCCCAGGTACTCTGGTCGAGCCACGATCGAGCTCGCGAGGAGATTAGTCGAGGTGCCGATCAGGGTGAGCATCCCGCCCAGCATCGAGGCGAACGACAGCGGGATTAGGAGACGAGATGGCGACGTATTCGTCCGGCGTGCGAGATCGTTCACCACCGGGATCATGATCGCTACTACCGGCGTATTGTTAACGAAGCCCGCAGAGAAGCCGGAGACGCCGATGATCGATCCAAGTTGTCGTCGCTCGCTATTCCCGGAGAAGGCGGCGAGTCGTTCACCCAACAATTGCACTGCGCCGGTTCGGCGCACCCCATCGCTCAAGATGAACATCATCAGCACGGTGATCGTTGCGGGGTTGGCGAAGCCGGCAATACCTTCCTCGGGAGTGATCGTCGTCCACGGCTCGAGGAGGACGAGAACGACGATCAGGAGCAGCGCCGTCACGTCGATCGGGATCGGCTGCGTAATAAAGAGTGCGAGCGCGACGGCGATGATGCAGAATACGATTAGCATTTCGATCGTTAGAGAGGACATCACCCCCACTTGTCGAAGCGGGTACTCGGTGACGCACTGCGCAGTTACTGCACCTCGATCACGCGAGAGTGCGGATGAGCAGACCGTTCGAAGAAGCACAAACCCTGTACCATTCGGCAAATACATACCGCACTCACTACCTTCGGGATGAAGTGTTCCGGTCAAGTCGAATCGTCGATTTCGATGAAGTCGTTTCTTCCACAGTGACAGGTCGCACGACCCAGCAGTGTGAGCCCACCATCCACCAAGCGAAACCCGGTGTGGACTGTATCACAATGGGTGCAACCCACCAGAACAACGTTGTCTCGGTTGAGCATGACACGATAACCATTGGTAGTATCAGAAATCATCTTTTCTGAACTAACCGTATATTATTAATTCGAGTGTGAATAAGCGGAACTGGTAACTTGGCTCTTCGATACTGTGTTCAGTTCGCATCCGTATGTCTCGGTTGGTTCTGCCTCGCGTGAATGAAATAAACGAGGCTGATGTACTGCATACCTCCTCTGGGCCTTGTTTAGACGCGACCGAGATCGGCACTAACGCTTCGTTCTCAAAGTATGAAACCGTACTGTGAGGTGCTTACCACCGGATTCTGTTTAGCCAAAATGACTCCTGACCCGCTCAACTGGGAGCGTCTAAACAAGGCCCACCCTCTGTATCTCGCACGTCGTTTGTGACACTTGATGAATAGGTTGAGAGTAGTATGCAAGATACATAGCGCGACTGTGGAATTAGATGAGAGTCGATCAACGAGAGTCGATGATCGGTTAGCACAGGTGAAGTACATAGAATATCAGTCAAAAATATATTCTTTGTCTGACAAAGTCAGCGTGCGGAGTAGAGAGTGAATATCCAATAGCGATCTTTCCTTAATTCGAACTATTCAAACTACAACTGAAGATAACGTATTTTCCGCGAGTAGACGCCTTTCCCTCGCAAGTACAACCTTTCAGAGTAGCGGTGTAGCCGGACAGATTGCGGTGTGGTACGATTAAGGAGATAACGAGGGCTCAAGCCGCGATGGGTCCGATTGGAGGGTAAAACCCATGAAAAACGATGGAAACAGCACAGAAATAAGCCGACGTTCAGTGTTACGAAAATCAGGCGGTGCAACCGCTGTGGGTCTCGGAGTGGCAGCTACAGCAGGTTCAGCCAGCGCAGATAAGAAGAAAAAAGGGAAGAAGAAGAAGAAGCTAGATTGTCCTACATGTGACGAGCACAAAGGCGGTCCAACAAGATACCTGATCGCCCACCGACCACCGGGAAACCCTGACAATTGTCAAGAACTTTGTCTTCCCGAACCTGCAGCAAGAGCACACCTAGAACAGCACGAAGAGGACACCTGTGGGCATTGTTAGAAGATGAACGTGCCGTAGATTCCCACAGGGCTCATATTTTTGGCAATTATACAGAGTTTTGAACAGGGATCGGTGAGTACCTGTACCCTTAATTGAGGATTTTAGCCTGGTTTATTGAATATTTTAGTAAAGTCCATATTTGGGTTTGTATTCGTACTTTCGCAGGTCTACTGAGTGGGTAGTTCACTGGTTTAAGCGTGAAACAAACGAGCCCGTCGTGCTGAACTCTTCCTCTATATGCAGCACACAATTCCTATCAACGGTTGAAAATTTCACCAGAACCGGTCACGAGCAACCCAGCGCAGACGAGCGTCGCGACGGCGACGGTCCCCGCGAGGAGCCAGAACGCCGGTCGGAAGCCGGCGGTTTCCGAGAGGATGCCGACGACGGCAGGGGCAATCGCCCCCGCGCCCATCAACAGGGTTCGGACGACGCCGAGACTCCCGCCAGCGATCGAGTCGGGAATGGTCTGGACGAGGTAGGCCCCGCGGACGGGCCGGAATCCGTGAGACCCCAGGCCGATCCCGACGAGCGCAACGCCCAGCGCGAGCGCGGATCCGGTTCCCGTGAGCGCCACGAACACGACCGTGGCGACCGTGGCCAGCGCCAGTGCGGCGACGATCACCGGCAACGTGCCAACGCGGTCGCTGAGTTCGCCACTCGCGAGCTGGACGACACTGACGGCGAACAGGGCGCCGTAGAGGAGGTTCGCCGTGGCCGACTCGAGGCCGGCCTCGTTCGTCAGGTACAGCGGCGCGAACGCGACCAGGCCGTTGTAGGTAAACGAGAAGCAAATCGTCGCGAGGACGAACGCGGTAAACCGGCGGTCGCGAAACAGGCTCGCGTATCGACGGAGGCCGGGGTCAGACGGTGGTCTCGAGGCATCCGACTGGGATTCGTCGGAACTCGAGTCGACGCCTCGAGCAGCCCCCGGTAATCGTTTCGGCACCCGAACGAGAAAGAGCGCCCCCAGGACGAGCCCGATCGCGCCGGCGACGAGAAAGAGGAGGCGCCAACCGACGATTGCGAGGGACAGCCCCGCGACGAGGACGACCGCAGTCGGGGCGACGACGCCCGCGTAGGTGCCGAGCGTGTCGAGAAACCCCAGCGCGCGGCCCGTCCGCTCCGGGTAGGTTCGCGACAGCAAGCGGACGGCGACGGTCTTGTGCGCGCCGGTGCCAGCCCCCATGACGAGCATCGCGCCCACGAGCACGACGAACGGGGAGTCGACGACCAGGACGAGCGCCCCGGCGGAAGCGAGGACGACGCCACCGACGATCACCGTCACGGCGCCGATTCGGTCGGCGAGCACGCCCGAAGGGAACTGCATGGCGGCGTAGACGAGCATGAAGCCAGTGAACGCGGTGCCGAGGACGGCGTTCGAGACGCCGTAGCTCGCCTGGAAGGCGTCGAACAGCGGCGGGAAGGCGTATCGGAGGAACTTCGCGAGAAACCAGATCAGGGCGGTCAGGACGAGCGCGTCGTAGTGGGCGAGCCCCGCCAGCGAGGATCTCGACAGCGCCGCCCCAACTCTGGCCATCGCCTCGAGGTCGAGGGGCCAGCCACGAGTACGCATCGGTTCCGGCAGCGGGCGCTGGTCCGACTGCGCGTTCGGCTGGCAGCGGATACTCATTCGCCTGCGCGTTCGTCCGACAGCGGCCGTCACCGTGACAGGAACCGACGGCGCCGACTCGAGCACCGATCCCCTACTCCGTCGTCTGGGAGTACTTCGCAACCCACTCCTTCAGCGTGATCCCCATCGTCGCCTGGGTGATCGCGTTCGAACTCGCCGAGTTGGCGCTCTTGACCAGTTCCGCCTCGAGCGTCCGGGTCGGCACCTCCCCGAGGAAGTGCGGGATCGCCCGCTGGACCGCAAGTGGACAGCCGACCTCGTGAGCCAGCGCGTATCCCGAGATCGAGTGAGGAATCTCCTCACTGCAGTAGGTCGGATCAGGGTCGACCAGATCGTCGCCCACGAAGTCGACGTACTCGTAGCACTTACCCACGTCGTGGAGCAGACAGGCCGCGACCAGGACGTCCTCGTCGGGGTCGGCGCCGTGGAACTCGCGCTGGATCTCAGCGGACTCGAGGGCGACTTTCGTCGTCCCGCGGACGTGCTCGACGTTGTCGACCTCGTGGATGTTCCAGGCGTAGGGAACGTCGTGGATATCCTGCCAGCCCCCGCGCTCGAGCGCTAGCGTCCACGCCTCGATCACCTGCTCGCGGAGGTCGTCGTCCGCGATGGCCTCGAGTTCGGGGAAGGCGTCGCGGACCTGGCTCTCGGAGTCGCGGTCGGCGTCGTCACTCATCCGTCAGTCTCCATCCGTCCGGTCGACCTGCAGCGTCTCCTGACCGATGAAGCGCGGGCGCTCCTCGATGGCGAGGAAGTTGTCCACGTCCTCGCGGGCCTCCTTCGCCTTCCCGCGGTCGGGATCGTAATCCCGGGATCCTTCGCTCCCGAGGGCGTCGTAGAGCGCCTCGAGGTCCTCGAAATAGAGTTCCGCGATGCCGTCGAACTCCGCGTTCTCGGGGTCGGCGGGGAGGACGGTCGCGTAGCGGACGACGCCCTCGATCTCGCGGGCGATCGGCGTGTGGTTGTTTTGCCAGTGGTCGACGAACTCCTCGTGGGTCATGCCCTCCTGGCGGACGAGGAACGCCGAGTGCTTGTACAGGCCCGTCGTGTCGCCGTCGGTCTCGTCCTTCTGGACGATCTCCTCGCCGATGAAGCGGGGGCGACCCTCGAGGTCGAGGAAGTTGTCCACGTCCGCGCGGGCCTCGGCGGCGACCTCCTTCGTCGGGTCGTAGTCCCGGGAGCCGGAGCTGCCGAGCGCGTCGTGGAGGTCCTCGAGCGTCTCGAAGTAGAGTTCGGCGAGGCCGTCGAACTCGGCGTGCTCGGGTTCGGTGGGGAGCACGGTCTGGTAGCGGACGACGCCCTCGATGTCGCGGGCGATGGGCGTGTGCTCGTTCTGCCAGTAGTCGACGAACTCCTCGTGGCTGAGGTCGTCTCTCCGGACCAGCAACGCGACGTGTTTGTACATACGTCTCGAGAGACGGCGCGTCCGTTCAAAAAAGGTGCTGAACTGCGGTCGGGGTCAGGCATGGCGAATCCGGGGTGTCAGGAGTGGCGCAGCCAGGAGGTGGCGGTCGGGCGCTCCTGCGGTCGTCCGATCGACGAAAACGAGGCTCGAGACCGGCCGGTAGGATTAACCCTGTCGCGCTCGGCTTCTCGAGCGAACGCCGCGGCGACCAGCCCCGGCACGGTCCCGAAATCATGGCTCGCACCGCCCTCGTCCACCTCGTGCTCTTCATCGCGGTCGTGAGCGTCGCCACCCTCGCCGTCGGCGTGCTCGTCACCGAATCCGGGCTCTACGCGGACGCCCTGTCCGACGAGAGTGACCGCGAGCGCGCCGTCCTGGCGACCGAACTGACGATCGTCAACGATCCCGAGTCGGGCGCGACCTACGACGGGAACGGAACGACCACGATCTACGTCAAGAACGTCGGCGGCAAGACCCTCGAGCCGAGCGACCTGGAGGTCGTCCTCGACGGCGAGTACGTCACCGCACCGGAAACCAGGGCCGTCGAGGGCGACCATTGGCGCGAGGGGACGGTCCTCGAGGTAACGATCGACCGCCAACTCGAGCGCGGCGATCATCGCGTCGCCGTCTCCTTCGACGAGGCGCGGGCGACGCTCGAGTTCGTCCACCGCGTCGTCTTCTGGCTCGATAGCCAGCCGCCAGCGACGTGTTCGGCCGACGAGTGTACCGTCAACGCCAGCGAGGAGACCCTGACGCTGACGATGGGGACCGATCCCGTCGAGGAAGGCGTCGACGTGACCTACTCGCTGAACGACTCCGCGGACGAAAACGTCACGCTCGAGCGCACCACGGGGACGACGGACTCGAGCGGCGAGAACGCCACCGTACTCGACTTTAGCCCGCTGGCCAAGGAGACCGACGTCTCCGAATCGGTGCTGGTGACCGTCGACGCGGGCTGGGATACGCAGACGCTGGTCGTCCGGATCGAATCCGAAGGGTGACGGCCTTCGCCGCTCGCAGCGCTATTGACTGCCACCCGCTTGCAAAGCGGTTATTCGACCGGCCGTTGAGGGTCACCTGTGCGACTCGTCCAGCTATCGGTTCCGGAGGGAAAACTCGAGGCCGTCCGCAAGGCCCTCGACGAGGACGAACTCCCCTACGTCATCACGGACGAAACCAGCGGCCGCGGCCACGAGGCGCTCGTCTACATTCCGCTGCCGACGGGGATGGTCGAATCGACGCTCGATACGCTGCGCGCCCGCGGCATCGGTGAGGACGCCTACACGGTCGTCGTCGACGCCGAGACGGTCATATCCGAGGAGTTCGACGCGCTCCAGGACGAGAACGACGCCGGGGACGTCGAGTCCGAGCGTATCTCGAGACAGGAATTGCGGACCGAGGCCACCGAACTGACGCCGCCGCTCGACGTGTTCGTCGTGATGACGGTCGTCAGCACCGTCGTCGCCACGGCAGGACTCCTCCTCGACTCGGCGGCCGTGGTCGTCGGCTCGATGGTGATCGCGCCGCTGATCGGGCCCGCCCTGGGCGCGAGCGTCGGCTCCGTGATCAACGACGAGGAGTTGCTCGCCACGAGCGTCAAGTACCAGCTTCTCGGAGTCGTCCTGGCGATCGTCGCGGCGGCGGTCTTCGCCTGGCTCGTCAGGCTGGGGAACATCGTGCCGCCGGGGCTCGCCATCAGCGGCGTCGACGAGATTGAAGAGCGCCTCACCCCAGACCTGCTCTCGCTGGCCGTCGCGCTCGGGGCCGGTGTCGCCGGCGTGGTGAGCATCACGACGGGCATCTCTGTCGCTCTCGTCGGGGTCATGATCGCCGCCGCCCTTATCCCGCCGGCCGCCGCGGCCGGCATTGCCATCGCCTGGGGCGAACCGATGGCCGCCGTCGGCTCGACCGTCCTCGTCCTCGTGAACGTCCTCTCGGTGAACCTCGCCGGACTCCTCACGCTCTGGTACGCCGGCTACCGACCCGAACGGCTCTTCGATCGCGGCCTCGCCGAACGTCGCGTTCGCAAACAGGTCGTCGGCCTGATCGTCGTCGTCCTGGTGTTCTCGACGTTCCTGGGTGGGATCACCTACTCGAACTTTACGACCGCTACCTTCGAGGACGACGCTCGGACCGAAACCCAGGAACTGCTCGAGCAAGAGCAGTACGCGGCTTACGAACTCATCGCCCTCGATATCGAACTTACCGACGACTTCCCCTTCCGCGGGCCCGAACGGGTGATCG
This sequence comes from Saliphagus sp. GCM10025334, assembly GCF_042663485.1. NCBI lineage: Archaea > Methanobacteriati > Methanobacteriota > Halobacteria > Halobacteriales > Natrialbaceae > Saliphagus > Saliphagus sp. GCM10025334. Next base: position 274,385 of record NZ_JBHTAF010000002.1, read on the forward strand.
TCACCATTGGTGGCCCGCCCCAGGACGCCCCGATCGGCATCGCGACCGACCTCGAGGAACGCATCTCGGCACAGACCGACGACCCCGTCGCGGTCACCGTCCGCTACGTCGACGTCATTTCCCTCGGTCCGGAAAACGACAGTGACGAGGAGACGACCGACGGCGACGGGGCGGGTGTCGGTGAAGACGGGACGACGTCGCTTCAGCAACCGACGTCACTTCAGCAATCGACGTCGCTCGAGGTGCACGAGTGGACGCGAGAGAGGACCCGAGAAGTGGGAGTCGATCAGCGATCTCGAGACGGCAACTCCGGCTCGTACCCGATGGCATCGACGGCGGCCTCGAGCACCGCGTCGACGTTCTCGCCGGTCTCGACGCTCATGTAGAAGTCGGCCTCGACGTCGCGTGAGCGGTCGGCCTTGTTACAGACCGTGAACACCGGCAGGTCCGCGAACTGGTCGGCGATGGCGTCGCGCAACTCGAGCTGGTCCGCGAGCGGGTAGCCACACTCCTCACTGGCGTCGACGAAGACGAGGACGCAGTCGCCGAGGTGCTCGAGGGCGCTGACGGCCTGGGACTCGATCTCGTTTCGTTCCTGTGGCGGCCGGTCGAGCAGACCCGGCGTGTCGATGATCTGGTGGCGGATGTGGTCGCTGGTGAAGTGACCCAGGCCGATGCCCCTCGTCGTGAACGGGTAGGAAGCCGTCTCGCCGCGGGCGTTGGTGACGGCATTGACGAACGAGGACTTGCCGACGTTGGGGTAGCCGGCGACGACGATGGTCGGCTCCTCCGGGTTGATCTCGGGCAGATCCCGTAGGTCGTTGCGCGAGTCGTTGATGTAGCGCAGTTCGTCGTCGACCTGCTCGACGATGTCCGCCAGGCGGGCGAAGGCCTGTTTCCGGTACTTCCTGGCCGTGTCGACGTCGGTCTTGCGCAGCTTCGGCTGGTACTCCTGGTGGATCTCGCGGGTCTTTCGGCTGGCCCACATCACCTCCGAGAGGCTCTGGCGGAGGCGGTCGACGTCGACGATAGCGTCGGCCAGTTCCTCGTAGAACGGGTGGACGTCGTACTCGAAGTCCGGCCAGGAGGTGACGACGTTCTCGAGGTTGTCCGAGAGGATATTCGCCGCCGTCTGGAGCATCGACTGCTGGGCGTCGAGCCCCTTCTGAGCCCGACCGGCCCGCGAGGCCCGGGAGAACGCCTTGTCGATCAGCTCTTCCGACGTGGGCGTGGTCGGAAGGTCTTCGAAAATCATACTCACACTAGCGGCAGGGAGCTTAAAAGGTCGTTCGATACGCGGCGGTCGCTCACGAGCGGTGCGGTCTCGAGCGATTTGCCCTGCCGCAATCGCCGCGGGCCTCGAGTTCGCGGACCGAACAGTCGATTCCGGCGGACGATATATGCGCCTCGAGTCCCATACTACGGGTATGACAGACTGGCGTGCGGCAGGGATCGGCTTCCTCACGATCGTCGTTCTGAGCGTCTTCGGCGTCGTCGCCCCCGGCCTCGGCCAGCTGACCGCGGGGCTCGTCGGCGGCTTCGTCGCGGGCTACCTCGCCGGCGGCGGCCTCGGGTCCGGGTTCTGGCACGGCCTGCTCGCCGGCTCGCTCGGGGGCATTATCGCCGGCGTGATCCTGGCGCTCGTCGTCGCCGTCGCGGGCTTCGCGCTCGGTCCCGTCGGCGCCGCCATCTCGAGCGCCGCTGGCGTGGGGATATTCCTCGTCGCCCTCGTCCTCGCCATCGTCATGGCGCTCGAGAGCGCCGTCGCGGGGGCACTTGGGGCCGTGCTCAATCCCTGAGACGGCTTCCGGATCGCCACCCGGGTCACCTCAGGCCGTCTGCAGGTAATCGACGACCGACCAGCCGACAGAGCCGTCGTTCCACTCGATGTGCCACCACTGGTAGCCGTCGCCGGTCTGTGGCCCCTGGGTAACGACGCCGCGGGTTCCCCCGGAAACCGTCGAGCGAACGTCGTCGTAGACGCTCGGACCCGAGCGGACGTTCAGATCTGTCGTCGACTCGACGCGCGTTCCGTGACAGAACGTGGGGCAGGCCTCGAGCCACGGCTCGGCACACCAGGCCCAGACGTCGTCCGCGTGGAAGTGCAGCCCCCACCAGGTGTAGCCGTCGGCGGACTCGGGCCCGTTGATGACCCGCCCGACGGACCCCTCTGGCATCGTCGCGACGATGGTCGAGTCGGTGCCGGGCTGTTCGCGGGCGTTGAGGTCGGCCGTGGTGTGGACAGCCTGGTCCATTGCGAACGTTGCGCCACCGCCGCCACCGCCGTCGCCCACGAAGTCCATCAGCCGCGACCCCGACCAGTCGGGTCCCGGACACGCCGTCGAATTCGAACTCGAGCAGTAGCTATTGGTCGGCGCGTGGCGGTGCTCGATGATCCCGCCGCTGGCGTTACACGGCGCCGACATCGACGTGTAGTAGTTTCTCGGAATGTCGTAGGTGTCCGCCAGGTAGTCGATGAGGGCCGCCGAGCGCTGGTACATCGTGTCCGAGATGTATCCCTGTGATTCGGTCCACTCGTGTTCGATGCCGATCGCACTCGAGTTGAAGCCGCTGGCGTGCCAGGCGACGTTCGACTCGTCGACCATCTTCGTCGTGTGCCCGTCCGAGTTGCGGATCACGTAGTGGGCGGAGACGTTCGCATCGGGGTTCTGGAACCAGCTGATTGCGCCCGAGTACGACCCGACCGTCGTGTGCACGACGATCCAGTTGATGTCGTCGACACCGCGGTCTGCCCACGAGTAGTTGCTCGAGTCCGCCGCGACCCAGCGATCGACCAGTTCCTCGGCCGCGAGTGCCGACGTGCTGGTCGCTGCAAGCGATGCCGCGCCGCCGACCGAGAGGCCGGCCGCTTTCAGGAGTGTTCGCCTGTTTGCATCCATACCATTTAACATATAAGATAATTAAATAAATAATTTTTGTCTGGTCAGATATAGGAATTTTAGAAGGCACGTCCGGTATCGAGTGACTGCCGGGGCTCGAGAGGACGCTGTTGCACGAGGACGGTACCGCTGGACGATCACCTACCATTATACGACGGCGCACGTACTGTCCGCCAGCGAAAACGCATGTTCGACGAGATCATGGAGAAATTCGAGGGGTCGCCGAGCCAGCAGGCGGTCATCCGCCTCCTCCTGGAGCGGGGCTTCTCGGTCAACGACGAAGGCCGGGTCGTCTCGGGCGGAATCGAGATCCCCAACACGGGCATCGCTCGCGAAATCGACGTCGACCGGCGCGTCGTCGACTCGACGACGGACGTCATCCTGGATGATCCCGAGTTGCGACGGATTTTCCAGAACATCTCGCAGGTGCCGAGCCTGATGGACCTGGCACCCGTTCTCGACCTGACGGTGCTCTCGATCGAGGTCGCCGACGCCGAACAGGAAGGTATCGTTTCCTCGGTGACGGGAATCCTGGCCGACCACGGCATCTCGATCCGTCAGACGATCAGCGAGGACCCGGAGTTCACCGACGAACCGCGCCTCCACCTCGTCACCGACGAAGACCTACCGGGCGAGGTCATCACCGATATCCGCACACTGTCGTTCGTGCGCTCGATCGAGTTGCAGTAGTCTCTCGGATTCGTCGAGTTCCGGATCGTCTCGAGTCGTCGTCCCTTGGCGCTGATTATGCTATAGAACGTATAGTATTTTGATGTAAAATATATAGTAAAGACAGTCCAGCGAATCGGAAACCGTTCGTTATTCACCGCTGCACTCGAAGCCCCACGTATGGACCGACGCAGACCGCCACAGACCGAGGAAGGCTGGTACGTGCTACACGACTTCCGGTCGGTCGACTGGGACGCCTGGCGAAACGCCCCGGAACGCCGACGCGCACGCGCACTCGAGGAGGGCGTCGACTACCTCTCGAGTGCGACGTCCCTGACCGACGTCGACGCCGAGGAGGGTGGTTCGGCCGTCTTCTCCGTCATCGGCCACGAAGCCGATTTCATGGTGCTCCACCTCCGGCCGACGATCGCCGATCTCGACGCCCTCGAGCGCCGGTTCGAGGGGACGGCCCTCGCCGAATTTACCGAGCACACCGACTCCTACCTCTCGGTCACGGAGGTCTCGGGCTACATGTCCGAGGAGTACTTCGAGGAGGACGGGGAGGCAGACTCCGGCATCGCCCGCTACATCGAGTCCCGGCTCGAGCCCGAGATTCCCGACGCCGAGTACGTCTCCTTTTACCCGATGGACAAGCGCCGCGACGCCGAGTGGAACTGGTACGACCTGCCGTTCGACGAACGCGCGGAGTACATGTCCGGCCACGGTGACATCGGTCGGAAATACGCCGGTCGCGTCACCCAGATCATCTCCGGAAGCGTCGGCCTCGACGACCACGAGTGGGGCGTAACGCTGTTCGCCGACGACCCGGCCGACATCAAGGAACTGCTCTACGAGATGCGGTTCGATCCCTCGAGTTCGCGCTTCGGGGAGTTCGGCCGGTTCCGCTTCGGGCGCCGGTTCGCGCCCGAGAATTTGGGGGCGCTCCTGGCGGGCGAGCGGGTGTCGCAGGACGTGGACGACGGAGACGGGCACGGAAACGAACACGGACACGGCTCGAGCCACCACGACGAGGACGGACGCGGTCACCACCACGGGGGTGCCGACTCGAGCGGCCACGATCACGCACACGGGAGCGACGACGGAGACGACAGCGACGTCCGCGACGAACTCGAGGACCTCGGCGTCTACGCCGGGAAGCCCCACGGCGAGGACGTCCACGCGGTGGTGCTCTACTCCGCCGCCGACGTCGACGACCTCTTCGAGGAGGTCCAGGGCCTCCGGGCGAACTTCGATCACTACGACAGCCACGTCAAGACGGCCGTCTACGACGCCGAGGGCGACGGAGACGAGAGCGAGGCCGCCGTCGTCAGCCTCTGGGAGACCGAACGCGCCGCAAACACGGCTGCCGGCTTCCTCGGGGACCTCCCCGACGTCGTCCGACAGGCGGGCGACGACGGCGACTCCTGGGGCACGATGGGGATGTTCTACGCCGTCGAGCCGGATCACCGCGGTGACTTCGTCGGAACCTTCGAGGACGTTGGCGACGCGCTCGCGGACATGAACGGCCACCGGAAGACTACCCTACTGGCGAATCTCGAGGACGAGAACGACATGTTCATAGCCAGCCGTTGGGACGCCCGCGAGGACGCGATGGCGTTCTTCCGGAGCGACGCGTTCGCCGAGACCGTCGAGTGGGGCCGCGACATCCTGACCGAGCGCCCGCGGCACGTGTTCCTGGCCTGAGTGCTAGATACCTGCCTCGGGCGACTCGTCGTAAAAGAAGTAGCCGGCGACCCCCGCGAGGCCGAGCGCGAGGGTCACCAAGGGCCACTTCCCGAGTTCTCTGCCCGTGAATTTCGCGTGGATCGTGACGAAAATCGTGAGTCCGACGTGGGCGCTGAGGGTCGCCGCGAGGAACGTCTGGATGTCCATCGCTCGCAGGTTCGACCGCGAGCGGATAGGGATGGTGATTTCGACTCGATGAGCACGACGAGAGGGAAAAGTACACTTCGATCCACCCTCGAGAGTCGAGTGTGAACCGCCGCGCGTTCCTCGCTTGCGCCCCCGCCGTCGCCCTCGCCGGCTGTTTCTATCGTCTCGGACTCGCCGAGCGCGTCGTCGTTCTCGAGAAATCGATCGAGGGGGTCGAGGTCGACCTCGAGACCGCCGAACGACGGACGGTCACGCTCCTCACCAGGCGCGACGGCCCCGAGGGGCCGACCTACGAAACCGTTCACGATGACCTCGAGGGGGCGGTTTCCGACGACGAGCCGCTGACCTTCGAGGGCGACCTCCGCGAGGACCTCGAGTCCACGTACCCCGAGATTCGGCTCCGCGCTCGAGTTTGCGATTCGGCGCCGCTCGAGGACCCCGACGCCGTGAGTGGCTGTCGCTCGGTCTCGATCGTGAGCGAGGACTTCAACGAGGTTCGCGTCGGCGACGTGATCGACGTGCGCGAGAGCGACGACGGAATCGGGCTGCTCGAGGTTCACCAGCGGCGCGAGGATCGGTGAATTGGAGCGGTTTGGACTCGAGTTCTCGAACGACCTACCGGGCCCAGTAACAGCGATTCACCACGGCGTGGCCGCGAGAGAGCATCGCCGAATAGGCGATGGTCGTGAGCCGGGGAAGGGCAGGCGGTCAGTCGCCGTGGCGGTCCAGAAATCGCACCGCGAGCGAGGCGTCGCCGAGCGAGCAGACCGACGACTGACCCGCAGGGCAAGGAGGAGTGTTTTTGGTCTCTTGGCGAGCGCAGCGAGCCCAGGTCAGCGAGCACGTATGCTCGCCAGACAGCTTTTGCCGAGTGACGGCGAACCGTACGGTAGCAAAGCTACCGTCGGTGAGCCAGAACGCAGCGCAAAAGGTGGTTAGAAATCGTGGTCCGGATCGTCCTCGACGGCTCGCTTGAGCGACTCGCGTCGGGACTTGGCGTCACGGCCGGTGGCCTCGAGCAGGAAGTCGTTCTTCGCGGAGACGGCCTCGCCGGCGGCCTCGAGTTCGTCGGGGCCGAGTTCGGTGGGGTCGCGCTCGACGAAGTCGACGGCGAGTTTGTCCTTCTTGCCGGAGTACTGGACGGCGCCGACCGTGATGCGCTCGAAGACGGGGTTGTCGGGTTCTTCGACGACGTAGAGGTCGCTTCCCTTGAACTCCTCGGTGTCCGTGATCGAGCCGAAGTAGTCTTCGACGGTGGCTTTCATGTCGGGGATTCGGTCCTCGAGATGTTCGCCGCGGCGCATCTTGTACTCCTTCATGGCAGAGCCATATACGGGGTAGTGTTTACCTCTTTTCATCGTCGCCAGCGGCTGTGAGGTGAGAGTCCGTTCAGGCGTCGTCCCGGTCGCGATTAGGTCGCTTGGCTCGAGGGTCGAGGGTCGCTTGGCTCGAGGCTCGAGTCGTCGAGAGGGGTCTGTTCGGTTCTCGAGGCCTCGAGCGCAGCGAGGTCAGGAAAATCGAACCTGGGCCGACCGAAGCGCTACCGCTCGCGCTCGCCGAGGTATCCCTTGCGGCACTCGGGACAGATGTCGCCCGCGCGAAGGGAGCCGCGGTCACCAGGGGCGACGAACGAACACTGCGGACAGAAGAACTCGGTGTTGGCACCACCCTGTGTCGTGGCTTTGCTGGGGTCGGGCGCGGCCTGTGCGCTGGTGATGCCGGTGTACGACTCCGACTGCTGGGGCGACGGCTCCGGTTCGGCATCGACGAACACCGCGTCGTCGGTGACCGGTTCGTCTCGAGTGGCTTCGTTCTCGTTCACGGGTTCGTTTTCGCCTGGGTTCGCGCCAGAGCTCGAGCTCACACCCATGTCCTCCTCGACGAACGTCGTCTCGATACCGTCGGACTCGACGGAATCATTCTCGTCGGCGTCCGCACCGTCCTCCTCGGGCCAGGCGGTCGGTTCGGCTGCCGAACCGACCGGCGGGCCGACGTCGTCCGAATCGGGCCACTCGCCGTGTTCCCGGTCGCCGTCGTCGGGGTCGGGCTCGGGCTCGGAGAGGATTTCGGCGTCGTCGGTGATCGGGTCGCCGTTCTCGTCCGTGGGAAGCTCGAGGTCGTCCTCGGTTTCGTCTCCGTCCTCGGTTTCGGCTTCCGCCCTGGATACGGCTTCGGCTTCGGCTTCTGCCGCCGCCGCGTCTTCTCCTCCAGCTTCGGCGCCACGCTCTCCGGCGTTCGTGGCGGTTTCCTCGGTCGAGTCACCGTCCTCGAGACCGCCACTGGCTGCGTCGTCAATCCCGGGAGACGGGGGCTGGTCGGGTGCAGATTCGTCTGAGGAACGCGCGGCCGCGTCGGGGCCGAGTGCGGTAACCTCGGTGTTCTCGCTGGTGACGTTTTTCTCGCCACAGCGCTGACACCGCTGGTACTCGGTCACGGTAACGACGACCTCGCTTCCCCGTTCTTCGCGCTCGCGGTCGACCTCGGTCTCGTCGAAGTCGTGTCCGAGCAGCGAACATCGAAGGGCCATTGTGAGACCGTTCCAACCCAGGCCATAAAAAACGTACTGCAAGAACCGCCGTCGAGTGGGACAACGGCAAACGTCAAATCCCAGCGTCACGAAGGGCAGATCGGATGAGAGCGAAACGGGAGTTCCGGGACCGGTCCACGACGGAGGTCGCCGTACTCGACGCGCTCGTCGACCGAACCGAGAACGGGATGACGGTCTTCGAGCTTCGAGCCGAGGTCGCCGTCAGCATCGACGACCTCGAGGAGGCGCTCGCGACGCTCAAGGACGACGGGCTCATCGTGATCGACAACCAGACGAGCCGGACGGTCATCAAACCGGACGAGCGCGTCGTTCCCGACGAGAACGATCTCGACGAGGAGGACTCCCTGCTCGAGCGGTTGCGCGAGCGTTTTTCGTTATAGGTGGCCCCGGAAGCCTCGGTGGCGGGCGTTCTCGGTTCTAACTCCTGACTGCGCCAGGACGAGGCGAAGATGCGAGGCAGCCGTCGGTTTCGATTGGCTCGAGCGCCTCGCTCAGCTCGAGCGAAAAACGCGCCACCTAAACCCGACCGACCCCTCCACCGGAGCGTGCCCGACACGACGCCCGCAACCGACGCCGATCCCGCGTTCCCGACCGAACGACACGTCCTGGAGACCGACTGCGCGCGCTGCCCTCACCTCGTCGAGCACCGCGAGTGCATCTCCTGGGGGACCGGCCCGCTCGAGGCCTCGGTGCTCGTCGTCGGCGAGGCCCCCGGTCGGGGCAACCCGGAGGCCGAGCGCTGGCGCGGCGGCAACTGGACCGGCATGGCCTACACCTCACGACATTCCGGTCGACGCATTCGCGAACTGCTCGAGGCGGTGGGCTACGACGACGACGCCTTCTACACGAACGCGGTGAAGTGCTTTCCGGCGGATCCCGAGGAGCCGACGACGAATCGCGAGCCGACCGCCGAGGAACGGTCGGCTTGCCGGGGGCACCTGCTGACCGAACTCGAGCGGATCGACCCCGCCGTGATCCTCGCGACGGGTAAACACGCGACGACGACGGTACTGGCGTTCGAGGACGACGAACTCGACGGGTTTCTCGAGACAGTGCTCGAGCCCAGATGGTGTGATCGCCTCGAGGCGTGGCTATTGCCGATCCTGCACCCCTCCTACCAGGACGTCTGGCTCGGACGGCTGGGGTACGATCCCGAAGAGTACCGCGCGGACCTGCGGGCGCAACTCGACGCGCTGGTCGAGGACTGAGTCTCGGAGCGGCCACTGCTTGGACGCGAACCTGCTGCCTGGGCGCTAAACCACTGTCCGGAACGCGCCTCTGCAACTCGAGCAGAGCGAGGGTCGTCGCTCGAGTCGACCCCGCGACCCCGCCATCGCCGGCGGTGGTAACGTTCTTTGACCAGGCCGTCCCATCGTCTCGTATGTCGACGATATTCAGCCAGATCGTCGCGGGTGACATTCCTGCGCGAGTCGTGTACGAAGACGAAACCACGTTCGCCTTCCTCGACGCCAACCCGCTCGCACCGGGGCATACCCTGGTGATCCCGAGAGACGAGTACGAGCGGCTGAACGACGTCCCCGAGGACGTCGCCGCCGACCTGTACGCCACCATCCACCGCCTCGTGCCGGTGGTCGAGGCGGCCGTCGACGCCGATGCGACGACCGTGGCGTTCAATAACGGCGAGGCCGCCGGCCAGGAGGTGCCTCACGTCCACTGCCACATCGTCCCCCGATTCGACGGCGACGGCGGCGCCCCGATTCACGCCGTTGCGGGCGAGACGCCGGACCTCGAGGACGACGAGCTCGACGAGATCGCGGCCGCGATCGACGAACGCGTCTGAAGCCGTTGCGGTGAACCGGGTTCGGGCAAAACGGACCGCTGGACGTACCACCCTGCGACCGAAGGCCGAGAGTATTATTTCGTTCGACCGCGAGCCTCGAGCCATGCGCGGAATCGCCGGTATCGGGGCACGGTTTCGAGCCCATCCGGTCGCGACGACGATCGAGCTCGGGAGCTTTCTGACCTGTTTCCTCCTGTTGCTCGCGACCGTCGCGGCCGTCGCGAGCGGGCCGCCGACTGGGACCGTCACCGGCGATCGGCTGTGGCTCGTCGTGATCGCCGCCGGCGGCTTCTTCGTCGTGTTCTGGACGCTCGTCGTGCCGTTGTACGAACGGCTGCTCTGACAGCCGAACGGCTGTCCGGGTGGCAGGATCCGGACGATGCCGATCACTTCACGCGACGCCGATACGCAGTGCCACACCGTACGGAGACCACGCTGCTTACATACCACCCGGTTCAACCACGAGGTAATGAGACGACGCACGTTTCTCACGAGTACGACTGGCGGCGCGATTGCCGGCGTAGCAGGATGCATTCAGGATACGTCGGATGGAAACGGAAACGGCGGCAACGGCGACGATGGAAACGCCACCAACGGAAACGGCGACGCGAACGACAGCAATACCAGCGGCAACGGTGGCGACAACACGCTCCACGTCGCCACCTACACGTCGTTCGTCGACGCCCCGAGTGACAGCCCCGGCGTCTGGATCAAAGAGGAGTTCGAGCAGCGCTACGATGCCACCCTCGAGTGGCACACGCCACAGGGAGAACTCACACACTACGTCGAACGGTACAACGAGAGCGCCGAGTTCGAACCCGAGCTCTACTACGGGGTGAGCCCTCACGACCTCGTTCGCGTCGACGAGAACACCGACGGCGGCCTCTTCGTCGAAACCGACCGGTCGAAGCTCGAGAACGCCGAAGACATCGGCGAGCAACACGAGTTCGATCCCCAGGGACGCGTGATTCCAACCTACCGCGCTCTCTGTGCGATCGTCTACGACGGCCGGAACGTCCCGACGCCGGAGACGTTCGAGGACCTGCTCGATCCGGCCTACGAGGGACAGATCGGTATCCCGACACCACAGGACACGACCGGCCTGCTGTTCCTGCTGTGGACGCTCAACGAGTTCGGCGAGGGCGGCGAGTACGACTACCTCGACTACTGGTCGGACCTGCTCGACAACGGCGCGCGCGTGCTCGACTCCTGGAGCGACGTCTACACCCAGTTCGAGAACGACGAACTCCCAGTCATCGTCTCCTACGCGAACGATCGCGTCTACGCCAAGCGCTTCGGCAACGACCTCGAGAAACACCGGGTCGCGCTGCTCAACGGGCAGTCGTACGCGAACTACTCCGGCGTCGTCCGCTTCTCGAGCGGGACGAACGACGACCTGGCGCACAAGTTCATGGACTTCGTCCTCGAGCCGGAGGTACAGGCGGTCGTCGCCGAGCGAAACGTCACCGGCCCGACCAACGAGAAGACGGAACTGCCGGAGGTGTTCGAGGAGTACGCCAGAGAACCCGAAGAGCCCGTCTTCTACGACTACGAGGAGCTCAGCGGCAACCTCTCGGGGTGGCTCGACGACTGGAGTCGCATGGCCGCCGGTGGTCGCTGAGCGCGAAACGAAAATCGAGATGTTCGCCTCCGTCCCGCCGTATCACGTCCCCTCGCCGCACAGCTCGAGAGTAGCGTCGGTACGTCCCTCGAGCACAGCGTTCGCGTCACCGACGACGTCACTCCTCGCGCTGACTCCTGGCGTCGCGTCCGAGTTCGCCTTCAACGGCGTCGACTTTGTCGCTCGCGGTCATCTCGACCTCGCGCTTGTCGTCGACCTGCACGAGCGTCTGGACGTGCGCGCGGTCGACGGCCTCGTGAGCCGCCGCACACGCCGCGAACAGTTCGTGGACGTCTTCCGCCTCGAGCGTCGTCGCCATCGGCGTCGTCTCGTAGGTGACGTCGAACTCCTCGAGGGCGTCGATGGCGGCGGCCACGTCGGGCGTGATGTCGTCTTCGGTGATGGGCGAGACGCGAAGCAGTGCAAAGACGGTCATGGGTGGGCGTTGGCGCGAGCGGGAGTTAGTGGTGACGGTCGCCGACGTCGGTTCCGTTCTATACGGTTCAGCGTCCGGCGTCGCTCTCGGCCCCGGGCTCGAGTCCGAACGCGGCCACGGTCGACGGAGGTGCCAACGTGACGACCGATTCCGACCGTGCGAGTCCCGACGGCGGTGACGCGGGCGCGGCGATGCCGGGGGTCCCCTCCGCCGACGGTTCCGCGAGCCAAACGGCCGATCGGCGAACCGTCCGCGACCGCCTCGAGCGCCGGGCGCTCGCCGCCGGCGCCGTCGTCACGGTCGGGTTGCTACTCGCGATGTTTTACTACCCCGTGGCGACGGTGTTCGTCGAATCGGTCGTCGTCGAGGGTGTCCTCACGATCACGGTCTTCGCCGATCTGTTGACCGATCCGTTCTACTTCGGCGACTTCGCGCGGCTGCTCGCCGGCGAACCCCCGCTCGAGGTCCTCTCGGACCTCGTCTCGAGCGACCGTCGACTGGGCATCGTCGGCTTCACCGCCTACCAGGCGCTACTCTCGTCGCTCCTCTCGCTCGCGCTCGGCCTGCCGATGGCCTACCTCCTCGCCCGCTACGAGTTTCGTGGCCGGCGGACGCTGCGCTCGCTGACGATTCTCCCCTTCGTCATGCCGTCGATCATGGTCGCCGTCGGCTTCGTCGCCACCTTTGGCCGGAGCGGCACGCTCAACGCCGTCCTCGGGCCCCTCGGGCTGGGGCCGGTCTCACTCATGTACAGTCTCGAGGCGATCCTGATCGCTCACGCCTTCTACAACGCGCCGCTGGTCGCGCGGGTGACGACGGCGGCCTGGGAGTCCGTCGACGCGAGCGCGTTTGAGACCGCCCGCAGCCTCGGCGCCGGGCCGTTCCGGGCCTTCCGAGACGTGGTCGCCCCACAACTGTACCCCGCCGCGCTAATGGGCGCGGCGCTGACGTTCGTCTTCACGTTCGGGACCTTTCCCATCGTCCTCGCACTCGGTGGCATTCGGCTGTCGACCGTCGAGGTGTTCGTCTACCAGCTCGTCCAGAATCTCGACTACGCCGACGCCGCCGCGCTGGCGATCGTGGAACTGGTGATTTCGCTCGGCGTGCTCTACGGCTACCTCCGCTACGAGGCGAAACACACGGTTCGCTCGAGCGGGATTCGACCGCTTCCCCGGAAGTCGCTCGCGCCGTCGGCGTTCTCTGCGCGCGAACTCCTTCCCCGAATCGGCCTGGCCGTCTACGGCGTGATCGCCCTGTTCGTCTTCGTCGCTCCCATCGCGAGCCTGCTCGTCCGGAGCGTCACCACCCCCGGTGGCGAGTTCACCCTCGCACACTACGGCTTCCTCATCGAGCGCCAGGCGACCGCGGCGGCGTTTCAGGTTCGGCCCTGGCCCGCCATCCGTAATTCCCTGCTGTTCGCCGCCGCGGCACTCGCCGTATCCCTGCCGATGGGCGTCGTCGTCTCGGTACTGACGACTCGGCGCTACCGCGGGCGGAAACTCGTCGACGTGATCGCCATGGCTCCGCTCGCCGTCTCCGGCATCGTCGTCGGGATCGGCCTGCTCCGCGGTCCCGTCTTCGGGTTCGAGGTCTGGCACTACCGGATCACCGTCACGGGCGCGGTGGCCATCGTCGCCGCCCACGCCGTCGCGTGTTACCCGTTCGTCGTCCGCACCGTCGCGCCGGGGCTCGAGTCGATCGATCCCAGTCTCCTCGAGTCCGCTCGTGCGCTCGGGGCCTCTCGAACCAGGGCGCTTCTCGACGTCGAGTTACCCCTGGTCTGGCCGGGCGTGGTCGCGGGCGCGGCGTTCGCGGTAGCCATCTCGATGGGGGAGTTCTCCGCGACGGTGATCCTCGCGACCGGCACCGACCAGTACACGATGCCGATCGCGATCGAACGATTCATCGGGCGCCGCCTCGGACCGGCGACCGCCATGGGCGTCGTCTTGCTCGTCGTCACCGCGTTCAGTTTCGTCGTCATCGACCGCCTCGGGGGTGATCGCGTTGGCCTCTGAACGGAACGGGCTCGAGCGAGCGCAGGTGGCCGACCGCCAAGTCGACACGGTTGACGCGGACGCACCAATCGCGCTCGAGCTCGAAGGGGTCTCGAAGACGTACGACGAGACGACGGCCGTCGACGACGTCTCGATCCGCGTCCACGAGGGCGAGTTCTTCACCCTCGTCGGCCCCTCGGGCTGTGGGAAGACCACCACGCTCCGGCTCGTCGCCGGGTTCGAAGCGCCGAGTGTGGGAACCGTCCGATTCCGCGGCGAAGACGTGACCGACGTCCCGCCCGAGGATCGCGACGTCGGCGTCGTCTTCCAGAACTACGCGCTGTTCCCACACATGACCGTCGGCGAGAACGTCGCCTACGGGCTCAACTTCACCGACCCGCCGGGGGACGTCTCGCGCGAGGAACGGGTTCAGGAGTTGCTCGAGCTGGTCGACCTCGAGGGGATGGCCGACCGCGACCCCGACGAACTCTCCGGCGGCCAGCAACAGCGCGTGTCCATCGCCCGCGCGCTGGCGCCCGGCCCGGACGTCCTCCTGCTCGACGAGCCGATGAGCGCCCTGGACGCGCAACTCCGAGAGCGCCTTCGCGTCCAGGTGAAAGCGATCCAGCGGGAATTGGGGATTACGACGGTGTACGTCACCCACGACCAGGAGGAGGCCCTCGCCATCTCCGACCGCGTGGCCGTCATGCGCGCGGGGGCGCCCGAGCAGGTCGCCCCGCCGCGAACGATCTACCACCGCCCCCAGACGCGCTTCGTCGCCGAGTTCGTCGGGGACAACAACGTCTTCGAGGGCGAGGTGGTCGACGTCGACGTCCACGGCTACGGCGGCGAGACGCGGGCTCGAGTCGACGTCGCCGGGACCGAGTTCGACGTCACCGTAGCGGGGACCGATCCACCGAGCCGGGGCGAGTCGCTGACCTTCTGCGTTCGCCCCGAACACCTCGCGCTCGAGGCCCCGACCAACGCGTTCGCGGGAACTGTCGAGAGCGCGGAGTTCCTCGGGGAGACCACGCGCGTCCGCCTCGCCTGGCAGGGCCGGGACGTCGTGTTGCGAACGCGCGAACCGCTCTCGGGCGAGGTTCGAGTCGGGTTCGATCCGGGGGACGCGCACGTCGTCGGTCAGTGAGCGGTGAGCGGCAAACTCGCGTGAGCAGAGACAGACGGCGTCGAACGCAGCCGTATCCGATCACCCGAATAGATTCATCACCCTCGAGTCGAAGGGACACGTATGCCAGTCGAGCGACTCTACCGGCTGAACACGGCGACGTGGACCTTCGACAACAGCGCCGCGACCCAGCTACAGAACCCCGGCGAGCCCTACGTGGGCTGGTGTCCGTGCTACCTGCTCGAGCACCCAGAGGGACTCGTCCTGTTCGACACGGGCGTGAGCCACGAGATGGCGACGGCGCCGCTCGAGTACGGCCCGGCGGGAGCGCCCCACATGGCCGATTTCGCCGAGACGATCGACCTCTCGGCGGGGAAGCCTCCGGTCGAGCACCTCACGGACCTGGGTTACGAGCCAGGGGACGTGGACACGGTCGTTCTCTCACACCTCCACACCGACCACGCCGGCAACCTCGATTCGTTCCCCGAGGCGACCGTCGTCGTCCGGAAGGAGGAACTACGCTACGCGTTCTGGCCCGACGGCCCCCAGCGTCTGTTCTACCTCGAGGGCGACTTCCGCCACCTCCGCGAACTCGATGCGGACGTCGTCGCGATCACGGACGAGTACGACGTCTTCGGCGACGGATCGGCCGTCGCCTTCCCGACGCCCGGACACACGCCGGGTCACCAGTCGCTCGAGGTGGACCTCTCGTCGGGGACCACGATCCTCGCAGCCGACGCGGCGAACAGTCGCGCGGGCTACGAGCAGGAACTGGCGGCCTCGTTCGCGTGGTCGCTCGAGGCGTCGGTCGACTCGATCGCCGCAATCAAGGATCGTGCCCGGGTCGCCGACGCGGACGTCGTCGTCCACCACGATCCAGACGAACAGCGACGCCTGCCGGACCCGCCGAACGCGCTCGAGTGAGTCGTGTCACCTGAACGTACAAAATAACACATGGTTATATTTATGAGGTTGTCACACGCTACTATGGCCCATAGCGCGCGCCACCCTGTCAACTGACACCGACGAGTCGCACCCTCGGTGACACCTCGGACCGAAAAACGTCCTTCGTCGTACCGACCCCCTATATAATGACCACACGGAACACAAATCTCACCAACGCGATCCACCTCGAGCGGATCGAGCGAACGGCCCTCCCCGCGTCCGTTTCGACCCTTCTCGAGGCCTACGAGGAAACCGTCGACGAACGGGACCGGTTCCTCTGGAAGTGGCTCTATTACCTCTTTCCGGAGATTACCCTCTCGTGTGTCCGCCCCGACGACAGTCAACAGGTTCGAGAGAGTAAGCTGCTCGCGTCGCTGTACGTCACCATCCTCGACGACCTCGCGGAACGCGACGAGGACGTACACACGTTTCGGGAGGCCGCGAAAGCACCGTTCGACCACCAGACGGCCGACGAGACGCGTCCGGAGGTCGACGCGGCGGCCGTTACACTCGCTCACGAGGTCTGGGAACACGTGGACGACGGGCTCGCGTCGGCACCCCGATACCCGGAATTTAGCGACCTGCTCCGGTTCGACCTCGGCCGCACCACCACCGCCATCGAGTACACCTACCTGCTGAACCACCACCTCGAGCTGGCGTCCCTCGAGGAAACCACCGTCTACGACAGTTACAACATGATGCTGTTTCCCTACGCCACCATCGACCTGCTGTACTCGCCGGCGTTCGACCGTTCCGAACTCGGACGGTTACGGGACGTACTCAGACGCGCCCAGCAGATGACGCGCATCGGCAACTGGGTCACCACGTGGGAGCGCGAACTCGAGGAGGGAGACTGCAGTTCCGGCGTCGTCATCTCCGCCGTAGAACGGGACGTCGTTTCGCGCGAGCAACTGGAGCGCTTGCGGGCCGACCCCGCGACAGCCGATCGGGCCGAGATCGTCGCGCGAATCCACGAGGCGAATATCGAAGCCCGATTACTCGAACGATGGTCGGAGCACTACGATCACGTCGAGGGGTACGCCGCCGACATCGAGAGCGTCGACGTCGGAGCGCTTCTCGAGGGACTCGAGACAGTGCTCGCGTGCCATCTGGAAAGTCGGGGACGAAAATGAAGGGGCGTGTGAAAACGGAAGCGAACGCAAATGCGAAGGCGAGAACGACCGTCCGAAGAGCGACGTCGTCACCGCATCGCCGGACAGACGGGCACCGACTCGCCACGACCGGGGGCAGCCGACCCCACGAACGTCCCACTCTGGTGGTGATGGAACGTGACTGACCAGGAGCCAACCGATCAGGAACCCCGCTGGGATCGAGACTTCGTCCAGGAGGTGATGACCCGGTCCGAACTACTGGAACTGCTGGCCGATCGGCCGCGGACGGCCCGCGAACTGGCCGACCAGCTCGAGATGGCCCGGTCGACCGTCCACCGGGCGGCCGATACGCTCGAAGCGCACGGGCTGGTCGAGAAGCCGGCCGACCGCTTCGAGAGCACCGGTCTCGGCGACGTCGTCGCCGACGAACTCCGCACGTTTCGAACGAATCTCGAGGGCGCGCGACGGCTCGAGCCGTTCTTGAACACGATCGACGACTCGGCGCCGGAGGTCCCGGTCGAGCACTTCACCGACGCGACCGTGACCTGTTCTCGCCACCGACAGGCACACGTCGGCATCAAGCGCATAACCGAACTCATCGAAGCGACGGACTCCCTCCGGATGTTCTCGAGCATCATCTCGCCGCTCTACGTCGACGTGGCGCGACGGGAGATCCTGGATGGTATGGAAATCGAGGTGATCTTCGATCAGCAGGTCATCGAGATCATCCTCGAACAACACGTCGAGGAGGCGATGGAGGCGTTCGAAACCGGTCGGTTCGAGGTTTACGTCGCCGAAAACGTCCCGTTCGAACTCTTTCTCTTCGACGAGCGAGTGGGCCTTGCGGCCCACGACGAGTCGGGCATCGCCCGCGCGTTCGTCGAGACGACCGATCCCGGAGCGCGGTCGTGGGCCGAATCGCTCTACGCGGAGTACGCAGCGGACACGGACGCGTTTCGGCTGGAGTGACAACGGCGTGGTCACCACGTGCGCGACTGGAATCGCGACCGCTGGCGTCTCGAGACGGCCGTCAGTAGTGATTCGGCGCCGCCTCGACGGCCCTCGAGATCGGCGCTCCAGCGCATCCCGTTCGATAGATACAACTCGTTCGACTGGTGCAAATCCGTCGAGCGTTCGAAAACCTCCCGTTCGTGCTATTCAGCCGATCTGTCGCCGAATTATTCCATCGGGTATATACGACTCGCTGGTGTCCCTCTCGAACGATGGGACCTCGGTCCCTTCGAACGGACTACTCACAGGAATCTACCAATGACCAGTATGGACCGTAATCTCGATACCGCGGCACGGGACACCTCCATGGACGCGCACGAATTTCGACTCGACGACGATCGCGAAACGACGGTGTCGATCGCCGAGGCCATGGCGACGATTCGAGGCTGTTCGTCGACCGATCTGCGACCGCTCTACCACGACGTCGATCCGGCCCTGCTCGAACGCGTCGGCTCCCGGTCGAGCCGACAGTCGTTTCACTTCGTCAGCAACGGATTCGACGTCACCGTCCACGGCACCGGTACGGTTCGAATCGAGTCTCTCGAGTGATCGTTCGAGCGGTCGAGCGAGCAGCGGGCACAATCGTTCGAGTCGTAACCGGTGTACAGCGCGACCAGTCGTTCACGAACAGCCGTCGATTGCTGACCGACGGGTCCGGGAGCCACCGATTTTTAGCCGGCGAGTCCGGGAGCCGTCGGTCGTCGGCTCCTCGAGGAACGTTCACGTGGTTCGAACAGTACGGAAAATCCGATCAAAACACGTAGGAACCGAGATTATTCCCGTCACCACCCAACCCAGGGTACGATCAGCACATGACGACGAACATCCCATCACCAGCGCTGTTCGAGCAGGCCGGTGGAGTAACCTCGACGTTCGACCTTCTGGCCGACCAGCGGCGCCGCGTGGTGGTACGATACCTCGAGGAAACGACCGGCCCGGCGACCCTCGAGGAACTGGCCGAGGAAATCTCGGCTCGCGAATCGAGTGGTCGATTGCACTCGATCTCCGACCACGCGGACGCCCAGCACGACCACCTCCGGTCGATCACGATCTCGCTCCACCACGTACACATTCCCAAACTCGCCGACGCGGATGCAATCGACTACGACCCGGAGACGAAGACGGCCCTCCTCACCGAAACCGGGGAACGCATCGCCGACCGGATGGACGCAATCTGTGGCGAACCACGGGATACCTACGACCGCTCGTCGTAGTCTCCGCGACCGAACTCGACAACCGGTACCGTTTTGCACGGCCGCGTGACACAGTGAGGTATGAACCACGCCAGAGGACCGCTGCTCACGATCGACCTCGAGGACCGTTCGTGGGAGACCGAATCGATCGACGACGTACTCGAGCGCTACGTCGGCGGTCGCGCAGTCGGAACGAAACTCGCTCACGACCGGATTCCGTTCGACGCGGACCCGTTCGGGCCCGAGAACCGCCTCTTCTTCGCGACGGGGCCGCTCCAGCACTCGACGATGAGCTTCACCGGGCGGATGTCGGCGACCGGGCTCTCGCCGCTGACCGATGGCCTGCTCTCCTCGAACGCCGGGGGCTTCCTCTCGCGGAACTTCACGGCGACGGGCTACGGCGCCGTCGAGATCGCGGGCGAGAGCGACGACCTCGTGATCGTGCACGTCACGGACGACGGTGTCAAATTCGAGGACGCGTCGGCACTCGAGGGAGCCGAGACGAGCGAGATCTGTGAGTACATCGAGGACGAACACGGCCTCGAGGCCGAGCACACGGTGACGATCGGCCCCGCAGGCGAGAACCGGGTTCGCTTCGCCTCGATCATGACCTCGCGCGAACGCGCGTTCGGCCGCGGTGGCCTCGGAGCCGTGCTCGGCGCGAAGAACGTCAAGGCGATCACCTTCGACGGCGATTCGACTCACGACGTCGAGATTCCACCCCTCCAGATGGACGTCCACCGGGAGGCCGCCCAGTCCGACCACATCATGAAACGGCAGGGCACATCTTCGATGACCGAGTTCGCGAACACGGTCGAGGCCCTGCCCACGCGGTACTTCTCGGAGCTGAGCTTCGAGGGCGCCGAGGGCATCAGCGGCGACCGCGTCGAGGAGAAGAAGTACAAGAAGGGAACCTGCTCGGCGTGTGCGTTCGCTTGCAAACTCCCGACCAGGGACGACGAATCCGACCTCGAGACCGAGGGCCCGGAGTACGAGACGGTAATGGCCTTCGGCTCGAACGCCGGCGTCGACGACATCGTCGACGTGATGCAGTCGAACAAACTGTGCGACGAACTCGGGATGGACACCATCTCCGCGGGCGACGTCGTCTCGGCGTACCTCGCGAGCGAAGACGCCTTCGGCGACGCCGACCTGATCCACGAGACCGTCGAGAAAATCGCCCATCGAGAGGGAATCGGCGACACGCTCGCCGAGGGCGTCGACCGCATCCACGACGAGTTGGGCGTCGAGAACTGGTCGGTCAAAGGGCTCGAGTTCCCCGCCCACGACGGCCGGACGCTCAACGGGCAAGGTCTGGCCTTCGCCACCTCGAACCGCGGCGCCGACCACATGTACGCCGAGTTCTACTCGCTCGAGTACCCGCTGGTCGATCAGGACCAGGCGCTGGACAAGGCGGGACTCGAGGGGAAACCCCCGAAGGTCGTCGAGAAGGAGAACCTGAACGTCATCAAGGACAGCGCGGTGCTGTGTAAGTTCTCCCGGGACTTCGTCGACGCCGACCGCCTCGAGACGCTGCTCGACGCGGACTACGACGACCTGCTGGCCATCGGCGGCGAGGTCGTCGCGATGGAGCGCCACTTCAACAACCGGCGCGGGATGGACCGGGCTGACGACCGACTGCCCTACGAGCTTCCGGGCTTCGAGGACGCCCTGTCGGCGTACTACGCCGAGCGCGGCTGGAACGACGACGGCACCGTCCCGACAGAAGCCGTCGGTGCGGGCGAGGCGGTCTCGAGCGACGACTGACTGGTTCGGCTGTTTCTGCCGCTCTCGCCGTTCTCGCCGTTTCAGCTGTCCACGCCGGGTTCGAACGCCTCGAGCCGCCGTCTCGCGTACCGATAGCCGCCGAGCCCTGCGACCCCTCCAAAGACGCCACAGAGGGCTACTGTCGCCGCGACTCCCGCGAGCGAGTCGGCGACCCCCATGCCGAACCCGACGAAGAGCGGGCTCGCGACGACGACCATCGCGGCGAGATACGCGAGCATGGCGTACAGTTCGGGCGGCGACAGGGAGGCGGGCGTCGGTCCCTCGAGGTTCGGGAGGAAGGCGCCGACGGCGAGCGAGAGGCCCGTCCCGCCGACCGTCACCAGCGTCGCGGCGGCCGCGAACCCGGCGACGATCAGGGGCGGATAGCCCGCAGCAGCGCCGACGAGGAGCGCCGTGGCGGCGACGACTGGCGCGCCTGGAACGAGCGCGGCGAGGGCGTGCCCGCGGAGAATGGCGTCCGGCCCGCCGGGCGTCGTCCGCACGAGCGACAGGGCGACCCGTTCGTTCCCGAGGGGGTTGAGCGTCGTCCCGAGGCCGACCGCCGAGGCGGCGTACAGCACGACGAGTGGTGCGAGCAGGGCGGGCGCCGTCGCCGACACGTCGGCCGTCACCGGACCCACGAACGCCAGCGGCAGGACGACGTAGAGCATCGCCCGCGGCGACCGGCGCATCCGACGCCACACCGTGGCAGTCGCTCCCGCCGTCGCCCGGCCGAATCGCGCTTCGAGCGCCCGCCCCACGACGCGCGTCCGCTGGTCGGAGCGCGAGTCGGAGACGGTGCCGTCGTCGAGGACGGTCTCGGCGAACCACAGCGAGCGACCGGACACGAGGGTCGTTCCCAGAGCGAGCGGGATCACACTGGCGGCGACGAGCAGTGCAGCCCCGGCCTGGACGGGCACCGCCTCGAGGCCGGGCGTGGTCGCGAGCGCGAGGTCGCCGTACCACCCCAGCGGCGTCGAGCCGAGCAGGCCAGCGGCCCGACGACTGACGGCGAGCCCGACGAACGTGACGAACAGGAGGAGGACACTCACGGCGTACCGGGCGCTGTAGAGTCGCGGGGATCGCCGGATGGCGGCCCGGATGGCGACGCCAGCGGCAGTTCCGGCGAGCAGGCCGGTCAGGAGGATGGCAACGCCGCCGACGGCCGCGCCGACGAGCGTCACGACCGAGCCCGTCCCGGCCGTGAACGCCAGGGCAGCCCCGAACGTGGCCGGGGCGACGAACCAGCCGTGCTCGAGCAGGGCTGCCCCCAGGACGCCGGTGATCGCCGACGAGAGCGGGACTGCGGTGACGGCCTCGGTCGGTGGGGTCTCCCAGCCATCGCTCGTCGTCGCCCCCAGCGCGCCGAGACCTGCCGTCAGAACGAGTCCCGTGGCCGCGAGTTCGCGCGTACGCTCCAGGACGCGGTCGCTCTCGGTGCCGACGAGGGTACCGTAGTGGTAGGCGCCGGGTTCGGGCCAGACGGACTCGTAGATGGAGATCGGAACGGTGCCGACGAGCAACAGCGTGGCGAACGTCGCGCCGAGCACGACCGCGGCCGCCAGTTGCGGGTGGCGACGACGGCGCCGGAGTTCGACGCGATGGCGAACCGCCGCAATCTGTCCCGCGGCGCGGGCGGCGGCGAGGACGCGCTGACTCGAGGAGGTCACTGCTCGAGGTTACACCGGGGGATGGTTCACTCTCACGGTTTGGCATTTGATGCGACCGGAGGATGCGACAATAGTATAGAACATATAGGAATTGCCTTCAGACAATATTATAGAACTTATAGTAATGGGCTATGCCAAATACTATAGAAAACATGGTAACAGTCTGTGTCGAGGTGGGTGGCTAGCTGGCGTGGCTCACCAATCGCTGGAGACGCCGTACTCGTCACTCGACCTGACGTCGGTGGTCGCCGTCAGTCCGTGCCGTCCGAGTGTCCCGGCGAGGTCCGGCGCTCACTCGCGGTCGCCGTCGTCGGTCCCGGGGTCCTCAAGGTCCTCGAGCGGGACGGGATCGTTCCACTCGTTTGCGGGTTCGTCGCCGTCGTCTCCGCTTCCGCCCTCACCCGCGCCCTCGTCGTTTCCTGACCGAACCGTCCAGGGCACCTCGTCTGCCCGCGAGGGGTGGACGTTGACGGCGCCGCCCCGGTAGGGATCCGTCTCGGGGTCGTAATCCAGTTCGCTGCGAGCGAGCAGGTAGACGATCGCGCCGTAGACCGGCACCGCGAACACGATCACGGCCCACTTCCGCGGGTTGGACATTCCGACTTCGCGGGCGTCGCGGTAGACGTACGCGGCGAGACCGGCAAAAAACGCGAGCGAGGCGAGAACGAGTGCAGCGATAGTCAGCGGTCCCATACCATTCGTTGGTCCTCGAGGCCCCTAAACCGATTGCCGCCGAGTACGGGCCCCTAGTTGTACCAGTCCCGCCGCGCCCGAAGCACACGAGCGATCAGCGGCAAATCCCGAACGCCGAGGAGTCTCGCGAGCGCGAGCCGACTCCCTTTGTTGGCCTGAGCCAACGTGTCGGTGTCGAAGCGGTTCAGGTCCGCCATGAGGTCGTCGTAGCGGTCGTTCGAGGCGAGGTAGAGCAGGTGGGTCATCAGGAGCCGCGTGTCCACGTTCGGAGCGACGTCCCGGTGCCAGAGCGTGTCGTAGACCGCGAGATTGTCGGCGGTGGGCTCGATCTGGCCGTGTTTCAGACAGCTGTCGGCGGCGACGGCGGCCGCCCGGCCGGATTTCATGCAGGTGTGAATCCCCTCGCCCCAGAGTGGGTCGACGGTCGGGACGGTGTCGCCGATGGCCATGAACCGGTCGGTGTGGATCTGACCCGGCGGCTGGATGTGTGCCGACCCGCGGTGCTGGCGGCCTTCGATTCGCTCGGCCTCTGCGAATCGGGGGTCGGTGTCGATCCAGTGCTGGAGGTAGTCGTCGATGTTGAAGTTGTCCCGGCCGTGCTGGTGGTGACTGTCGTTCTGGATGTAACAGACGCCCACCTTCGCGGTGTCCCCGCCGGTGTGGAAGATCCAGGAGTAACCCCCCGGCGCGATGTCGTGGTCGAGGCGCAGCATCATCGCGTCGGTCAGGTCGGCGTAGTCGGGGTGGTCGACCTCGATCCCCTCGAGTTCGTACTCGATCCCGATGGCGTGGTTCTTCCGCTTGAGGTCGCTCACGCCGAGTTTCTTCGCCAGCGGCGCCGCGGGACCCGTCGCGTCGATCACGATGTCGGCGTAGAGTTCCTCGGAACCACTGTAGGTGACGCCGACAGGCTCGCCGCCCTCCGTGATCGGCGCCGTCGCCCGCGAGTCGAAGCGGTACTCCGCACCCTTCTCGCGGCCGTCCTCGACCAGGTACCGCTTGAACTTCCCGAAGTCCAGCACCGCACCCGGCTGGTCCTGTACGTAGTAGTCGTTCGGCGACTCGAGCACCACGGATTCGGTGAACTGCTGGACGACGTCGTCGGGAATCCCGAACGAGGCCATCATCGACGGGAACGTGCCGGCCGTCGACTTGTTGCTCTGTTTCGGGAACTCCGCTTCCGCCTCCGTCTCGAGGACGACGACGTCGTACCCGCGGGCGGCCAGGTCCCGCGCACACTGCGCACCAGCGGGCCCGGCCCCGGCGATCACTACGTCGCAATCTCCGTTCATAAGGCACAGACTGTGCTGGAGCATTATGAGTATACCCAGTTATGTTCGCGAATGAACGTCACACTCGCGTGAGATATGCGACCGACTGGCACCCGTCGGCCGAACGAACCGGCCGTCACGCCTGCAATCACCGGTGGCGGTACTACATATCTCGGCCCCGTAGCACGACGCATGTCACTCGAGACGCTCGCCCGGAGCGACGTCGTCACCGCGTCGCCGGACAGTTCCATCCGAGACGTTGCATCCATGATGGACGAGGAGATGGTCGGCAGCGTGGTCATCACCGAAGGGGACGAACCCGTCGGCATCGTGACCGACCGTGACCTCGCGCTCGCAGTCCTGGTCGACGGCGACGACCCCGAATCGACGACCGCCGAGGACGTCATGTCCGGAACGGTTCACACGATCGGCGTCGATGCGGGATTCTACGACGCGACCGAACGGATGAACGAACGCAACGTCCGGCGTTTGCCGGTCGTCGACGACGACGGCTCCCTCGTGGGGATCATCACGCTCGACGACCTGAGCGAACTGCTGGCGGACGAACAGAGCGAACTCGTCGGCGTGATCCGCGAGCAGCGCGCACCGTACTGATGGTGTTCGCACTCACTTCTCGAAGAGGCACTCGGCGACGACCTGCGTCCGCGCCGTGAGCGCCGTCGTCGTCTTCGAACTCGCCTGAAGCGAGTCGTTGATCGCCCCGTAGAGCGCGTCGAACGCGAGGTCGCCGTCCGCATCGCGCCAGTCTTCGAGGGCGGGCGACTCGAGGCCACAGGTCGGGCACTGGCGGGACGAGTCGGGGTCGAGAACGGCGGGGTCGTCCGCGCCCTCGAGCCCCGTGAAACAGCCATAACAGCACCCGAGTCCGACCGCGATACCGTCCGAGAGTTCGACCACCTCGCGTAGGTCGCGCTGGAGGCTCCGCGCCGCGGTGCAGAACGCCTCGAGCGCCGCCGAGAGCGTGTCGACTGGCGGGTCGTCGTTCGCTTCGCCACCGTCGTTCGTCACCGCTTCGCCCGTTTCGTCGGCCGCTCCCGCTGCGAGCGCCTCGAGATCAGACTCGGCCGGTGCTCGCTCGAGCGGGTCGAGGGTCGCGTCGACCATCGCGAGCGCGAGGCAGGCGTCCTGGCGAGCGGTGACGTAGGTCGCGCGGTCGTTCTCGCCCTCCTCGATCGCCGCCGGCAGCTGCGTCGCGAGTGAGGCGAACGAGGCGACGGTCGAGATGGCGTCGCTCTGTCGTCTCGTCACGTCGCGAATCGTCTCGAAGAGGCGCGTTCGCTCGTCGAAGACGCCGTCCTGAGAGCGGTGCAGCGTCCGAAAGCAGTCGTCACAGACGGTGACGAGCGCGCTCTCGTGAACCGTGCCCTCGAGGGCGACGTCGCCGACCGCCGCGACGCGGCAGGACGACGAGTCGGTACGGGAGCCGGAATCGCTGTCGCAGTATCGGCACGCGTGACCGTCGCGTTCGAAGATCACCTCGCGATCCGCCTGCCAGGGTCGAGCGTCGGGTTCCACGACTGCTGGTCACGCCGGCAGCGCAAAAACGCTCCGGCTGTCGGTGCGCGAGACCGGGCGCTTCGTCGTCACGTCAGACTGTCGCCGTCGTGGTCGTCGACACTTCCGCGAGGAACGACGTGAGTACGTCGTTCACCCGCTCGGCCTGCTCGAGGAAACAACCGTGAGAACCACCTTCGATCTCGAGGAACTGGACGTTCGGGAGTTTCGCCTCGAACAGACGACCGTTCTCGACCGGGACGATCCGATCCTCGCTCCCGTGGATCACGAGCGTCGGCAGGCGAATGCCCTCGAGGCGGTCGCTCACGTCGAACCCTGTCATCGCTCCCAGCTGGGACTCGAGCGCCGGGTTCGACGGCGCCTGGGCGAGTTGCCACTCGACCAGTCGATCCAGCAGGTGGGGGTTGCGGTTGGTGAAGCGTTCGGTGAAGAGTGTTCGGAGGCGCTCGCGAGCGGTCTCGCGCGGCGAATCGGCACTCGCGATGAGTTCCGACAGGACGTCCTCGTCCATCGCCATCGCGTCGACCCCGCCGTGGCTCGTCCCGATCAGGGTGAGCGAGGCCGAGCGCGAGTACTCGAGCGCGTAGCGCTGGGCGACCATCCCGCCTAGGTCCAGACCGACGAGGTGGGCGTCTCGAACCCCGGCGTCCTCGAGTACGGCCTCCAGGTCGGCGGCGAGTCCGCCCACGGAGTAGCTCAGACGCGATCGCAGGAGCGGCGACCGGAGGCGTCGCGGGAGTCGACCGACGAGCGGGGGGAGTCCGGCGTCGGAGCGATCCGTACCCCGCGTGTCGGGGGCGATCAGGTCGTACTCGCCGGCACCGGCGAGCGCCTCGCGCTGCCAGCGCCACTGCCAGCGCCCGAGGCCCAGTCCCTGCAGGAAGACGACGGGAACCCCCTCCCCTCGTCCGTCCCCTCGCTCGCGCTCGTAGTGAATCGACACGCCGTCTCGCGTGACCCGTGGCATGCCTCGAGGTACGAGGTCCGGCCTCTTGAACGGACACCACTGCCGACTGCCGACTCGGGCCCAGGTCGAGCGCGTTCTGGCACCTGGCCGGTAAGATAAATGGCCGAACTGGTAAACCGTGTGTTTAACCATCCCCGGCGGAATGTATGGATTGATGAAACGGCTCCACGCTCGCTACCCCTTCCTCGAGGCCGCCCGCGAGGCCGTCGCCACCGAGGCGGTCGACCTGGCGACGGTCGTCGAGCAGGACCGGGCGGTCGTCGAGCGCGCCCGCGAGCGCGTCGTCGCCGCCCTCGAGGACGGCGGAACGGGCGAGCCGAGTCGCGACGCCCGCGTCGAACTGCTCTCCTACCCGGTCGCGCGCGTCCTCGTGTCGCTGGTCGCCGAGAACGTCCTGATTCGAAAGTACGCCCGTGCGGAGGCCGAGACGGCGTTCGATCGGTTCACGGCCGACTTCACGGACACGACCGAACTCAAGAGCGTCGAGTCGACCGGGGTCGACCTCGAGACGCTACTCGCGGAGTTCGACCTCGGGCCGTCGGTGCGGTCGGTCGCCGACGACCCCCCGACGTACCGAATCGACGTCGGCGCCTACCTCCCGCTCGCGGACGACCTCTGGGCGGATGAGTGGCGGCTGGTCAACCGAGCGCTCGCCGGCGGCAAGGTGCCGATCACCGAGGCCGAACTCCTGACGCTCGTCCGCGAGGCCGTCCGGACCCGCGTCGAGGACGGCCTCCCCTTCGACGTGCCCGAATCAATTGCGGCCGCGCTCGAGGACGAAGCCGCCGAAATCCGCGAGGTGCTGGCCGAAATGGATCTCACCCGGGAGATCGACACCGTCGTCCCCGACCTGTTCCCGCCGTGTATGAAGGCGCTGCTCGACGACGTCCAGAAGGGCGAGCACCTGCCTCATCACTCGCGGTTCGCGATCACGGCCTTCCTGACGAGCATCGGGATGACCACCGACCAGATCGTCGACCTCTACCGGGTCAACTCGAGTTTCGGCGAGGAGATGACGCGCTACCAGACCGACCATATTCGGGGCGATAGCTCCCCGACGGAGTACTCGCCGCCGTCGTGTGCCACCATGCAGTCGTACGGCGACTGCGTGAACAAGGACGACCTCTGTGAGCGGATTCCGCACCCGATGGCCTACTACGAGCACCGCATCGACGACGCTGACGAGGACGACCTCGAGGACTGGCGCGCCGAGAGTGGGCAGTCGGCCGAGGGCGACTGACGACTGACGTCTGGCGCCGCGGGTTCTCGGAAATTGTGTCTCGACGGAACGAACGCGAAAAGACGAACGCGAAGAAGCGAGCGCGAAGCGTGGCGGTTCGAACGGGGACGAACCGACTCGAGTTACAGGCTGACGTGTCAGTTGTTCAGGCCGACGCGTCGGTAGAATCGTTCGTCACGTACGCGAGCGCGATGCCGACCGCCAGCATGAGTACGACGAAGCCGATGATCGTCCCCACGAGGAGCTGTCCGCCCTCGGGCGTGAGCGTCCCGTTCGTCTTGTGATTCTCGCCGACGACCATCATCGCACCGATCATGATGGCCACCATCGGGATCGCGACGCCGATTTCGATGAGTCGGTCGCGCTCGAGCATGATAGCGTGGATTTCGTCGCTGCGATCAAAAGCGCTTCGAAGGCGAAGGGTCGGTCGGGGTCGAAAGACTTAGTGTGGGGCTGACGTATGATCGAGTATGGATAAAGGTCAGAACACCGGCGGACTGATGTCCAGTGCTGGACTCGTTCGCTACTTCGACTCCGAGGACGACCGCGGGATCCGTATCGATCCGAAGACCGTGATTGCCTTCGGCGTCTTGCTCGGCGTACTCGTTCAGCTGTTGACGTTCGTCGCGTAGATTACTCGTCGCGCGCTTCGGACGCCTCGGGCCGTCGAGTACCGAATCCTCGAATCCCCGGCGAGTCACCACTACACGGCCCTGCGGCCGTTCCGATCGATTCCGAGACCACCATTCCGCATTCGTGACGCGTTCTTTTTCTCCCCACCCCCACTACGGTAAGCTATGACACTGGTTGCGGGCGTCGTCGGGGTGCAGGGGAACGTCAGCGAGCACGCGGCAGCGATCGAACGCGCCTGCGAGGCTCGAGGCGAAGATGTCGTCGTCCACGAGATTCGAACCGCCGGCGTGGTACCCGAGTGCGACCTGCTCGCGATGCCCGGCGGCGAGTCGACGACCATCTCGCGGCTGGTCCACCGCGAGGGAATCGCCGAAGAAATCGTCGACCACGTCGACGCCGGAAAGCCGTTGCTCGCGACCTGTGCAGGCCTGATCGTCGCTGCGGCCGACGCCCAGGACGACCGCGTCGAGACGCTGAACCTCCTCGACGTCCACGTCGAGCGCAACGCCTTCGGTCGGCAGAAAGACAGCTTCGAGGCTCCGCTCGAGGTCGCAGGGCTCGAGGAACCGTTCCCCGGCGTCTTCATCCGCGCCCCGGTGATCGACCGTGTCGGCGACGCGACGGTGCTCGCCGAGTGGAAGGGACGCCCGGTTGCGGTTCAACAGGGATCGGTCGTCGCCACGTCGTTCCACCCGGAACTGACGCAGGACGACCGAATCCACGAACTGGCGTTTTTCGAGTGAGCCGAGACAACGTGGGTCAGCAGCTACGGTAGTCGGCCGGCGCCCTCTCCCGCCGCAGGAAGACGGTTCGCTCGAGAGGAGCCGTTTCCACGGGGGAGAGCCGACAAACCCACTATATTTAGGTCTGCCTAAAGATCGAGGGAGTTATATTGGTTTAGGCGAGCCTAACTCGTATGTCGAGAGAAGCGGGGACTCGCCGAGGGCTGACCCGGCGAGAGACGATCGCGTACAGTGGAACCGTCCTCGGCGGTAGCGTACTCTCTGGCTGTCTGGCCGGAGAGGAGAACGGAGACGGGGGTTCGCCCACGTCGACCGGATCGGGTGCCGAAGGCGATCCGGACGACGAAGCCACCCGTTCCGAAGACGAACCTCACACCGCCACGCTGGCGCCCGTGGGTGAGGTGACGTTCGACGCAGTTCCGGAATCCGTCTTCACCGTCTTCCCCTGGTACGCCGACATGGCGGTCGCGCTCGGACACGGCGACAGTATCAACTCGCTGTGGTGGGCCGAGGAGTTCGACGCGATCATGCAGTACTTCACCGCGGGTCTCGAGGGCGTGTCGGTTTCCTGGGCGGACCTCGAGGGCCAGTACGGGGCGAACGAGGAGCGACTGTACGAACTCGACAGCGACCTCCACCTCGTCGACCCCGCCTGGCTGTCGACGCAGGATGGCTGGGACCGCGACGCCATCGATCGAATCGCCGACACCGTCGCGCCGTGGTTCGGCAACCAGTACAGCACCCTTCACCAGACGCCGCCCGAGGCGTGGGCCGCCGACTACGAGTACTACACGCTCTGGGAACTGTTCGAACGGGTCGCCGCCGTCTACCGCGAGCGAGCCCGATACGAGGCGCTGGCGTCGGTCCACGCTGACCTCCTCGACAGAATCGAGCGCGATCGCCCGGCACAAGCGGATCGTCCGACAGTCGGCTACCTCCAGCTCCCGACCGACCTCAGCGCCGTCTCCGTCCTCCGGTTGAACGCGCCCGGCTACTACAACGCCCACACGCGACCGCTCGGTGCGACCGACGCGTTCGCGGACCTCGAGATCACTGGCGAGTTCGCCTCGGTGGACTTCGAGACGCTGCTCGAGGCCGACCCCGACGTCCTCCTCGTGCTCTGGGGGATGACGTCGTCGGTGGATCTCGAGGCGTTGCGCGCAAATCTCGAGGATCACTCCATCGGCGGCCACCTCTCCGCGGTCCAGGAGGGGCGAGTGTACACGCAGGGAACGCGGTTCCAGGGACCGCTCATGAACCTGTTCCAGCTCGAGATGACGGCCAAACAGCTCTATCCGGAGCAATTCGGCGAGTGGCCGGGATACGAAGACGGTAACAGCTATCCCGACTTCGACGCGGACGAGCAGTTGTTCGATCGCCAGCGGGTGAGCACTATCGTTACGGAGGGGAGCGACGCGTGAGCAGCGACGACTCACGTCCCCGGAACCGACAGCGCCGGTCGGATCGACCGCGAGCGAAAACGGGATCCGGCCCGTCGACGTCGAGTGGTTTCGCTGTCAGCAGGCGTGGCTTCCCGTGTCCGCAACCGCGAGCGATTCGACGAACGGGTGGCGGATTCGAGGTCGTTCGCGCACCCGAGCGTCTCGAGGCCGCGGGTGTGGATGGGGCGAAGAGCCCATTCGCGCCGCGCATCTCCTGATCTTCATCCACGGTCCGAGCGCAGACTCGGCCGCGTTCGAACGAGGGCGCCGGCCGCTGCACCGTCTCCGTGGACGATTCGAATTCGACGAGACCAGCACGTACCTACTCTTTTTCTCACCCGCCGTCGTGAGAGAGCGTATGAAGGCATCGATCGACGCGGTTCGCGTCGCGGGGACCCCGCAGGGACCGGTCCCGGTCGTCGTCCTGGGGGTCGAGGGAGAGACGGACGTGATCCCAATATTCATCGGCTTCGAGGAGGCGACCAGCATCGTCCGCGGCCTCGAGGCCGAAGACATCGGTCGGCCGCTGACCCACGACCTGTTGCTCGACGTGATGGAGGAACTGGGTGGGCGGGTCGACCGCATCGTCGTAAGCGAACTCGCCGACAGTGACGACGGGCAGGGCGGCACCTACATCGCGGACCTGCACGTCCAGACGCCCCGGGAGACGGTCGTCGTCGACGCCAGGCCGAGCGACTCGCTGGCGCTGGCAGCCCGGACGAACGTCCCAATCGAGGTCACCGAAGGCGTCTTCGAGGCCGGACGAGACGACAGCGAGAAGTTCGAACAGTTACAACCCCTCGACGAGACCGGTGACCTGTAAATGGACGACACGCTCGAGGCCCTGTTCGCGGTGATTGAGGATCGCAAAGAAACGCTCCCGGAAGATTCGTACACGGCGTCGCTGTTCACCCACGAAAAGGGAGAAAACGCCGTCCTCGAGAAACTCGGCGAGGAGTCGACAGAACTCGTACTGGCGGCCAAAGACGACGACCGCGAGGAGATTGCCCACGAGGCCGCGGATATCGTTTACCACCTGCTCGTCCTGCTCTCGATGAAGGACGTGGAACTTTCGGAACTCGAGGCGGAACTCGAGGCGCGTCGCTGACGGCCGTTTCTCGTAACTGTGTCTCCGACGACCGTCGCGACGACGCTCACCTTCGTCCGCCACGCCCACTCCCCCTACGTACCGAACCGGGAGGCCGAACGAGGACTCTCCGAGCGAGGGCGTCGCGACGCTGCTCGGGTCGCCGACGTGCTCGCTCGTGACGACCGTACCGTCGACGCCGTCGTCTCGAGCCCCTACGCACGGGCAGTCGAGACCGTCCAGCCGATTGCCGACGCCGCCGGAACGAGCGTCGTCACGGATGACGGGTTTCGGGAGCGGGCGCTGGCGGGGGACCACGTCGAGGACTTCGAGGCGGCGATTGAGCGAGTCTGGACGGAGCCTACGTTCGCCTGGCCGGGTGGCGAATCCAACGACGAGGCGCAGGCGCGCGGCCTCGAGGCCGTCGAGCGAACGCTCGAGCGGTGGCCCGGCGACCACGTGATCGTCGGCACCCACGGCAACCTCCTGGCACTGGTCTTGCGGGCCTACGACGACCGGTACGACTTCGACTTCTGGCGCGAAATGGTGATGCCGGACGTGTACCAGGTGACTTACCGGTGGGGAACCCCGGAGCGGATCGCGAGGATCGACCCCGGTGCTCGAGGCGCCGGCGATTGACGGAACGGGCGCGCCCGCGGGGATTGCCGGTAGAACCGAACGGCTGAGGCCGACGAGCGATCTCCGCAGGGAATCACCAGGAGTCGAGAAATTCGCTGGGCCTCCGGTCCGGAACCACGTCGTCCGGCAAGACGTCCCAGTCGAGGCGCGCCTCGTCCGGATTGATGTCGGTCTCGAACCCGGGGTCGTTGGCCGGCGGGCCGCCGCGTTCGGCCGGAGGCGGCGCGCCATGAGCGTGGGTGCCGTCGGGGTGCGGAACGGTCCAGACGTGCAGCACGCACGGCGTCCGACAGGGGAGTGAGACGTCCCCCTCTCGGTAGTCGCGCTCGTACACCTGGCGGTAGTACTTCCACGCGAAGCGGCCGGGCAGGCCGCGGTGGTAGTGCCAGGGTGAACACCGGTGCCCCGCGGCGGGCGAGTCGTCGGTCGTTTCGTTCTCTGCGTCTTCTCGAGCGTAGAGCACGGGCGGCCGCTCGACCGGGTCGCCGTCGACGGTGGCGATAAACATGACGCCGATGGGTCGCCAGAACTCGTTGTCGACGAGGACCGCCTCGGGACGGTCGGGATCCAGGACGACGTCGTCGCCGATGTGAGCCGGGTGCAGCCAGTGTGACCACCCGTTCTCGGACTCGAGGCGTGCGGCGTCGAAGTAGGGAACGAATCCCCGATCGAGTAGGTCGCCAACGGTGGCGTACTGGTCCTCGATCGCCGCCTTCGCTCGCTCCCTGAGTTCGGCCGTTGTCGGATGGTCGTCCGCACACCCGTCCGTGCTCGCACCGTCGCACGGGGCCGCGTCCGGTTCGATCGTCGCCTCCGGACAGCGTCGACTCGAGCGTTCGGACCGCTTTGCGGTCGCGGTTCCGATCACGGACGAACCGCCCACCGAGGCGGCGGCTGCGAGCAGCGTCCGGCGCCGAATCGTCGGGGTGTCGCGCTTGCGCTCCATGACAATATTTAGCACGACAGTACGAACTGTAAATCGTATCGGCGGTCGATCGAACTGTCGTATCGTCCGAACGGTCACCATCCGCCACCGAACGCCCCTCGCCTATTGCACAGCCAGCGCCGCGTACTGCATATCCCAACCCCGCATACTGCACCTCCGGCTCGACCGAACTCGGATGGCGTCGATTTCGATCACGACCGGCGACGCCGTCAGAACAGATCCTGCGTGATTTCGAGCGTCTCCTCCCGGTCGTCCCAGTCGACGAAGATGGCCACGCTGGTCGCCGAGGTGATGAGGTCGTGGACGTTAATTCGGGCGTCCGCGAGCGGGCCGACGATGCCCTGGATGACCCCCGGCTGGTTCGGGAGTTCGCCGCCGGTGACGCGGACGACGGCGAGTGGGGCGTCGACGGTGACGCTCGAGAGTTCGTTCCGGGCGATGACCTCGCGGTGGAGGATGTTCTCGGCGCGCTCGGAGGCGTCCTCGTCGACGTAGAAGGTCACCGAGTCGAGGCCGCTGGCGACGGCGTCGATGTTGATGTCGCTCTCCCCGAGGGCGGCCGACAACGACTGGAAGACGCCCGGCTTGTTCCGAATCGCGCGCCCGGCGACGGTGAGACAGGCCAGGGGTTCCTCGCGCATGTCCACGAGGCTCTGGAACTGGCCCTCGATGTTCGTCCCGCCGGCCAGCAAGTCGCCGTGCTGGTAGTGGACGACACGAACGCCGAGTTGCCCGTGCTTGTACGAAAGTGCGGAGGGGGCGACGACCTCTGCGCCGCGGAACGAGAGGTTTCGAAGTTCGTCGACGGATATTTCGCCGACGTTGCGGGCGCCCTCGACGACTCGTGGATCGCCCGTCATGACGCCCTCGACGTCGGTCACGATGACGACCTCGTCGGCGTCCATGTAGTTGCCGAGCATGACCGCGGTCGTGTCCGATCCGCCGCGTCCGAGGGTCGTCACGGAACCGTCCGGCCCCTCCGCGAGAAAGCCCGTGATGACCGGCACGGTGTCCCCGAGTTCCGCCGAGAGGGCGGCCGCACGGCGCCTGGTCTCCTCGACGTCGACCTCGCCGAACTCGTCGGTGATGACGGGCCAGCCCTCGCTCCCGGGTTCGTAGAAGGCGGCGTCGACCCCGCGGGCGGAGAGGGCCGCCTTGAGCATCCGGACGGAGGTTCGTTCGCCCATGCTGACGATCTGGGCGCGGTCGGCGTCGTCGGCCTCGAAGGTAATCTCCTCGAGCAGGTCGTCGGTTGTCGAGCCCATGGCGCTGGCGACGACGGCGATCTCGTGGCCGTCGGCGACGGCGGCGGCGATGGAGTCGGCCGCGCGATTGATCCGGTCGCCGCTGCCGAGGCTCGTCCCGCCGAACTTGGCTACGACGCGCATCGACTCACCCGCGCGGTCGACGGCGTCACGGTGGCATCGCTCATATGCCAGACCGTTACCAGAGCGGTCAGATAACTGTGTCCTTCCGTCGCATTTTTACCGTCGTTTAGTCGCCTCGAGCGGCCCTCTAGACCCCCCGTCACTGATCGCGTTTGCCCGTCGAATCGACAAAACCGATCGGCCTCACGTCGAGAGCGACCGAGCTCAGGCCGACGACGGCTCCCGAAAGAATTCGTCGCGCTCGAACGGTTCGTCCTCGCCCTCGACGGCGGTCACGTCCAGGGCCGTCACCTCGGCGCCGACCTCGAGCAAGCCCGCCAGGCTCGGCTCCGTCCGGCCGTTGTCGCCGCTGATGAGTTCCTTGATGTAGAGACCACCCTCCCCGTGGACCGACACCTCCGCGCGGGTCGGCTCGAGCAGGTCGCCCTCGATGGCGTGGACGGTGCGCTCTCGAGTGAGGCTCGCCCGCCGGTGGTCGACCCGCTCGGGCGTGTACTGCTCGAGGGTCGCTCCGTCGAGCGCCTCGAGGGCCGCATCGAACGTCGCCTGGTCGACGGGCTCCTCGAACGCGACCTGTGCCCGGTAGCGCTTGCTCGCGTCGTGTTCCTTGACGCGCTCGACCATCTCGTAGGTCGCCAGGCGCAGTCCCTCGACCTCGACGGACCCGTCGGCGGACTCGTTGATCGCCGCCTCGAGCGCTTCCGGGTCGGGCGATCGTATCCGTGGGTGTTTCACCTCGAGGACGAACGGCCGGCCCGTCCCGAGCATCAGCGCGTCGACGTCCTCCCGGCCGGCGCCGTGGAAGGTGCCGGACTCGCCGTCCATCGCGTCGACGACGTGGGGACGGACGAACTGCTCGACGCTCTCGTCGTAGAGGTAGCCCGAGCCGCCGCAGTACTCGCAGGGCTCCTCGCCCTCGTCGCCGAGCTGGACGCCGTCGCCGCCGCACTCCCGGCAGGGCCACTCCGTCTGGGGGATGTCGCGCTCGAGTTTGCGGTAGCGGCCGTAGACGAACGCGGGGTTGACCTGCAGGTCGACGGCGTGGCTCGTCACGGGTACGCGCGTGTCGTCCGTGCTGGCGCTCGCGCTTTCGCTCTCACCCTCGTTCACGGCCTCGCTCTCGCTCTCCTTCACGGCCTCGAGCACCTCGAACGGATCGAACGCCTCGAGGTCGATCACCGCCAGCACGTCGGGGCGCTCGACCTCGAACGCGGCGCCGGTCCGGGCGCCAACGCGGCGGCCGACCTCGCGGTTGAACTCCCGTTTCAGCGGTTCGCCCGCGTCGAGGTCGAATCCAGCGTCCTCGCGGAGCAGGCGGTCGTTCTCCTCGACCAGCGGCGGAACGCGCGTCCCCACCTGGTAGGTGTCGAAGTCGATTCCCTCGAGGGCCGCGACGACGGTGTCGGCGACGGCTTCGAACGTCCCGCAGTAGCCCTCACAGACCCAGCAGTCGAGCGGGTCGACTGGCTCGAAGTCCTCGTCGTCGGCCAGCGCGACCGTCGTCCGCAGCGCCCGCCCCCGTTCGGCGTTGGTCAGCCCGAAACTCCGGTCGGCGACGGGCCTGCCCAGGCAGGCGTCACAGACCGGTCCCGACGCGAGGAGTGCCCGGGCGTCTTCCGTGAGCGTCATGTCCCGGTATGGGCAGGCCGGGGGTAACACGCTTTCCCTTCCCGTCCGGACTCGAGTCGCGACGAAACCGTGGACCACGAATGGGAAACTGGAGAGCAAAAATCCGACACCCTGCGGAAACCAGTTCACTGATAGGCGATGACTTTTACACGCCTCTGGCCCGTCTCTCCTGTATGACCGACCCACGACCGACCCGTCGCCGCGTCCTCTCGATGGCCGCAACTGGCGCGCTCGCCGCCGTCGCCGGCTGCGCCGAACCCGGCTCCTCCTCGAGCGCGGTGCCGTTCGACCAGGGGAACACGACGGTCGACGTCGACCAGGAAGACCGGGCCGATGGCTCTGCGTACACCGAGGTGTACGAGGCCACGAGCGACGCCGTCACTCTCGTCCGCGTGGCGGAGAACGGCCAGGACGGGAGCCGGATCCCGACACAGGGCGAGGGATCGGGGTTCCTGTACGGCGACGGCTACCTCGTGACCAACGACCACGTCGTCTTCAGCAGCACGGACGTCGACGTCTCCGTCCAGTACGCCGACGGCCGTTGGACGAGTGGTGAGGTGATCGGCACCGACTTCTACAGCGACCTGGCCGTCGTCGAACTCGAGGAGGTTCCCGATTCGGTGACGCCGCTCTCGTTCGCCGAAGAGCGGCCCGTCGTCGGCCAGGAGGTGCTCGCCATCGGCAACCCGGTCCGCCTCGACGGCTCGATGTCCCAGGGCATCGTCAGCGGCGTCAACCGGGCCGTCTCGCCGGGCTGGCACGACTTCTCCTACCCGAACGTCGTCCAGACCGACGCGGCGGTCAACCCCGGCAACAGCGGCGGCCCGCTCGTGGACATGAACGGCGCGGTCGTCGGCGTCGTCCACGCTACCCAGGGCGACAACATCGGCTTCGCCATCTCCGCGGCACTCTCGCGTCGCGTAGTCCCCGCGCTCGTCGATCGAGACGAGTTCCGCCACTCCCACATGGGGATTCGTCTCGTTCCGGTCGACCCCACGCTCGCCGAGGCCAACGACCTCGAGCGCGCTCAGGGGGTGCTGGTGGTCGAGACGCCGGATGGTGGGCCCGCGGACGGCGTCCTCGAGCCGAGCGAGATCGAGAACGTGATTCCGGTCGGCGGCGACGTGATCCGGGAGATCGACGGCGAACCGATCCCGGACAATCACGCGCTCTCGACGTACCTCGCGCTCGAGACCGACCCCGGCGATACGATCGCGATCGTGGTGATGCGCGACGGCGAGGAGCGAACCGTCGAGTTGACCCTCGGCGAGCGACCCGAGCCGGATTTTGGTCCGTTCTGAGTTCGTTCTAAATCCGTTTTGAGCCCGTTCAAACCAAACCGGCTCAAACGAAATCCGCCGATCTCCCGGAGAAGGCAATCCCTACGCTCGAGTGTGCGGTCCTCGCTCGAGTAAGCCACCCGTACAGATCAGTTCTCGTGAGCGTCGGTATCGGTGGACGAACGGAATCGAAACGCTCGGTTGCTGGAGTAAATCCACGACGGACGGCCGTTAACTGGTCGATAACAATAGTGATCGGTGTCGACACTTCGAACTGTCGCTCCCGCCTCAGCCATGAATCCCCCTCACTCGAGCCGTACCGTACCGCCTGCTCGCGCCGGTTCGTTCGACGGGCCCCGCACCCGTCGAGCCACCGACGCGACAGTGACCGCATTCCCCCCGAAACAGGAGATGCCGTGACCATGTACCTCGGAGAGACCGTGACGACCGTCGGGTTCTGGGTCGGCACCCTCCTTCCGTTCGTTTACGTGCCGGTGTTCCTCACCGGCCTTAACTCGACGACCCGACTCGGCGTCTTCTTCGCCCTCGTCGCGTTCAACGTGCTCGCGCTCGTCGTGGGCCACGACTATCAGGGCTCTCAACCCCAGTAGCGGTTTTCCGTTTTCCGATTTCCAGTTCTTCAGTTTCCCAATTTTTCGGTGGGCGATTGA
Organism: Saliphagus sp. GCM10025334; assembly: GCF_042663485.1. Taxonomy (NCBI): domain Archaea; kingdom Methanobacteriati; phylum Methanobacteriota; class Halobacteria; order Halobacteriales; family Natrialbaceae; genus Saliphagus; species Saliphagus sp. GCM10025334. Next base: position 313,236 of record NZ_JBHTAF010000002.1, read on the forward strand.
TAGTCCTGGGCCGCCAACCACACGACATGCGGGTGTACTGCCAGGGCTGTGCCGGGTGTTGCATCGACTGGCGACCGTTGCTCGAGGGCGATCAGCGAGACACCATCGAGCACGAGCGATGCGGACTCGGTGTCTCGGGTGAGGGGGCTGGGGAAGAAGCGGAGACGGGAGGAGAGACTGCAACAGGAACGGAGACGGAGGCGGAGACGGAGACGAGAACGGATGGCACCCCAATTCGCCGTCGCAGCGCGATCGACGACGTCTACAACCTCGTGCCGCTCACCCGCGACGAGATCCGGGCGTTCCTCGAGGCCGGGTTCGGCGACGTACTGATCCCACGGCTGTGGGAGGCCGACACAGTCGACGAGTCCGTTTCGATCGACGGCTACGACGTCGCTGCCATCGCCGGCCATCCGGCCTTCTTCGTCGGACTCCGGAAGCCGCCGAAGCCGGTCGCTCCTTTCGGCCGCGAGGACGCCGACTGGTTGCCGACCTGTACGTTTCTCGACCCCGAAACCCTCCAGTGTCGCATCCACGGCGGCGACCTGTACCCGAGCGAGTGCGCGGAGTACCCCGCCCACAACGTCGCCCTCGAGCAACAGACCGAGTGCGAACGCGTCGAAGAGGCAATCGGTGGCGAGCGAATACGGTTCGAGGACTCGAGCGACGATGAGCAAGGGAGCAGAAAAAAAGAAGGCGTCACCGTCGACGTCGAAGCCACCGACGGCCTGCTCCTCGGCCCCCAGGCGATCGGCCAGAAGCTGTTCGTCCACCCCGACCCCGACGCCCTCGAGGGACGCCTCGAGCGCCTCGTGTCGGGCGACCTCACGACCGAGGACCGGGCGGCCTTCGTCGCCGTTGCCGCCGCCTCCGCCCCCGGGACGCTCGCGATCTCCGATCATCACTACGACCAGGCGTACGAACAGGTCCTCGAGGCCGGCTCCTGGGCGGGCGCGGCCATCCGCGAGTGGGAACGGCGCGCGTCGGAGACGTCGGCCGACCCGTCCCAGGGCGAGGCCGTCGAAGTCGCTCGCGGCGCTCCCGAGACGCCGGGCTGGCCCGAGTGAGGAGTAGCGACCGCTACGGACGACTCTCGAGGGGCAGTATCGTCGAAAATGGGCCGCAGCCCTCAGTTCGACTTTATCTCGCGGAACTTATCGAGTAGCGCGTCAGCGGAGTCGCCGGAGTCGTACTCGATCGTTCCCTCGTGGATCGTTCGTTCGTCGTCGAAGTCGGTGTCAACCCGGGACACCTGGCGTTCGCGGCGCTCGTGTTCGTCTTCGTCATAGGCACCCATTGACATGGCAAGTACACTCATTGTAGGAACGATCGCCATATGAATGTAACGGTCGTTCACATCACCAGGTCGGAAGAAAGGAAGACGTATGCCGATCCGGGTCGTAGGATCGCTCGTGGCACGGCCGCTTCGCTTTCGATACTCGCCCCAGCGCTGGTCCGACCAGCGCGTCAGACAGGAGATTTTCAACCCACTAAACGGTAACATCGGGGCTCGAGACGCCGGTCCGTGGTACGCCATCGGCGGTCAGTGGGACACCCACCGATTCGAGATGGCCAACGGCGACGTCGCCCTCTTCGCTCGCTCGGACGACGACGCCTACTGGATGGGCAACACCGAGACCCCGTCCTCGCTGTGGCGGACGGACAAGTTCGCCTGGGAAGACGTCCCCTACCAGGTCGCCCGGTGGGCCCAGCGGGAACTCCTCGCGACGCTCCACGAGCGCGAGGCCTGGTTGGCCGACTACCCCTACATCTCGTGGTTCTTCCTCCCGGTGTTCATGTCCAAAGACGGCCGCAAGTCGACGCGAGCGTTCTTCCGGGAGCACGCCGCCGGCTTCCCCGACGCGGGTCGACGCGAGGCGACCCAGTTCATCGAGGAAATCCTCGAGACCGGCGCACTCGACCCCTACCGCGACGTGATGGCGGGCAAACTCGGCACGAGCCCACACGTCGACCGGGTTCGCATGAGCGCGGCGATGGCGGAGTTCATCGCGGCGAAGATCCTCGTCGACGCCGGCTACGAGATCACCCCCGAGATCGAGGTGACGACGGGCCACTCGCTCGACTATCGAGCCGAGGACGCCGCGACCGGCACGAACGTGCTGGTCGAGGTCACCCGACCACAGCCGCCAGCGAACCGCGCTGCCGCCGGCCCTGTCGCTGCCGTCAGGGACACCGCCGAGACGAAGACCAGCGGCCAGCTCGCGAATCACGGCGGCGGCGCGACCCTGTTCGTGGACTGTTCGAGTTTCCCCGACGACGCCTGGGCAGCCGTCCGAGGCGAACAGCCGGACGTTCGCCACCGGCCCGCGGTAGTCTACCGCGCTCGCCCCGACGGGCGCGTCGAGGGGTATCAGAAGGGGTCGGTACCGCTCGACCTCGAGGACGCGATTTCGTTCGTCGACTGACTCTGTATGAGCGAGGTCTCGATACTCGAACGGAACGGATACTCGAGCGAGTCTGATGCTCGGTAACGATCAATTTTCGCTATCCGCCAAAAACGACGGGTTCGAACGGCGTCTAGAACGACATCGGCACGGGCGCGTACGGACTGCCGAGCGGCGTCGGATCCCGGTCGGAGTAACCCACGCGACCGACCGCCTTGTCGCTCACCGCGGAGTAGACTGCCAGCTGGGCGTCGTCGGCGGACTCGAACGTCTCGCTCTCGAGGCGGCCGAGTACGTCGCCGAGTTGCTCGGACCCGTTCGGGAGCTCGAGGTCCCGGTCGCCGTAGGCCTCGATCAGTTCCTCCGTCGTCGCGGGGTACTCGTGGGCGTCGATGAACTCGCTGGTTCGGTTACGGAACATTACAGCCAGACTAACCTGAACAATAATTATAAACATTGTCCATAAACATCTCCCAGGAGGGTCGTATTCCTTTGATTCATTAATGACCCTAGAGTGTAGCCGTCGGTCGGCCCATTTCTCGCACGAGAGGCAATCTACCTATTGGTATATAAAATATAGTAAGGATCTCCGATCGACGTGCTCGTCGATGGCCCTCGAGACGAGCACCCGGCCCGTCCCGAAGGAACTGACAACCGCTTTAACGTCGGCCCGTCAGCACCCACTATGCCCTACGCCGACCTTCACGTTCACACGACGCGCTCGGACGGCAGCCTCGAGCTCGCCGACGTCCCCGCCGCCGCCCGCCGCGCCGACGTCTCCGTTGTCGCCATCACCGACCACGACCGCCTCCAGCCGTTCGACGAAACGGTCGTCGAGCGCGACGGCGTCACGCTCGTCCAGGGGATCGAACTCCGCGTCGAAACCGACGGGGGCCAGCGCGTCGACCTGCTCGGCTACGGCGTCGAGCGAACCGACGCCCTGGTCGCCGAAACCGAACGCATCCAGCGAGATCGGCGCGAACGCGGACGGAGGATCGTCGAGCACGTGGAGGAACGACTGGGGATCGACCTCGGTCTCGAGGTCGACACCGGCTTCGGCCGTCCGCACGTCGCTCGAGCCATCGCTAGCCATCCCGATTCGGGTCACGACTACAGGGGAGCGTTCGACCACCTCATCGGGAACGACGGGCCGTGTTACGTGCCGCGGGACGTCACGTCGTTCTCGGAGGGACGCGAGATCCTCGTCGAGGCCTGTTCGATCGTCTCGCTCGCTCACCCTCTGCGATACCCCGATCCCGAATCCGCACTCGCGCTGGCGGCCGACCTCGACGCCGTCGAGCTGGCCTACCCCTACGGTCGCGAGGTCGACCTCGAGCCGGTCGAGCGAACCATCGAGCGCTACGACCTGCTCGCGACCGGGGGGACGGACGCTCACGAGACGGAACTGGGCGTCGCCGGGTTGTCGCAGGCGGAGTACGAGGCCCTCGAGTTGCCCGTTCCCGTCGAGGGCGTCTGAGGGAGCGGATACTTACGTCTCGGTCTCAGTTCCGGTTTCCTCGGTCTCAGTCTCGGTCTCGGATGGCTCACCCTGCTCGTCTCGAGTCGCCTCCTTCGCATCCTCGAGCCACTCCGGAGCCGTGACGTTCAGGTCAGGGTCACCGACGCGAGCGGTCGACAGTTCGACGACCTCCGTGAACGTCTCCCGTCCGCCGAACTCATACTCCCAGCGAAAGGACGCCACGTAGCCCTCCTCGTGGACGACCGCGCGCATCGAAGCGTTCTCCGTGTTAGAGAAGTTCGAGCTGAGATCGGACGACTCGAGGACGTAGTACGTCTCGCCCTCGCGTTCGGCACGCGCTACAGACACGTTCTCCATCGAGTCGAAACCCTGCTCAACGACGCGCACACCCAGGAATTCCGGGGAGAAACGGGCCGCTCGATCGTAGTGAACTGATCCGTCCGTCCTTCGGGTGCGGAGGTGCGTTTCGTTCGCGTGCCAGACGTCCCGTTGTCTCACGTACCGGGATTTGTTCGCCGTGTCAGCGAAGTCAAAGCGCAAGTGACTGATTACCGGCCCGCCAGCTTCACTGGTCGTGTTCAGTCGGTGCTCACGGACGACCGAGCCGTTCGACCGATAGCTCGTCGTGGTCTGTTCGAGGCTGAACCCTCGCTCGGTGAGCGCATTGGCGTGGGCCCCAGCGAGCTTGTGTGAACTCGTCACGCCCTCGCTAGTGAGTCCTGGAAGCAGTTCGTCCGACTCCGGGGGCTCTGGATCCACTGGCTCGTCGACGCCGTATGGCTCTCGGTCGATCACCTCGACGTCTGCACCGAACGCGCTGCAACCGGCGAGGAGGACGACCAGGAGGATCACGAGACCAGCACGGGAGGCGGTACCTTGCATTACTGACCTGTATTAGTGGTGTTATCTTACACGTTTGGGTTGGGCGCGTCGTGTCGGCGGACATCGGAGTGAGCCCGTCGGACGAGAACGGAGGGTTCAATGCAACTGGTGCCATACAGGGCCGTATGAACTGCCACTACTGCGACCAGGAAGCCGCTTTCGCCGCCGAGTCCGACGGGCTCAGGGTCGGCCTCTGTGAGGAGCACTTCCGGGAGCGGTTGCAGGAGCTCGCCGAGGCAGACGGTCTCGAGACGCTGAAAGAACGAGTCAACGTCGACCGCGCGGAGTGAAAAAGCGCCGTTTGCGCCCTTTTTACGCCGTACGACCCGCGTCTACGTCGATCGCATCTACCGGACAGACGTCGACACAGAGCATGCAGTCGATGCACTGGGCCTCCTTCGTTGGTTCAGCCTTTTGATCGCTCTCGGGGTGACCTGGCGTGTCGACCCAGGTGAAGACGTCGACGGGACAGTCCTCGAGGCAGGCCCCGTCCGCGATGCAGATGTCGTAGTCAACGGCGACGTGGGTGCCGTGGATCCCGAGTTGCTCGGGTTCGTCGACCGGCCCCCAGACGGCGACGCCGTTCTCCTCGCCGACTTTCTCTCGATTCTCGTGGAACTGCGGATCAATGGCCATTGCTAACGTGCACATCGTTCGATGGGCCCTTAACTGTATCCCTCCATTTATATACTCCGTGTCGAAATTTCGAGTTAGGTGTGCCTAAAAGTGCAGGACGGGAACGCCTCTCGAGTTTTTGACGATTCTTCGCGACGGTGGCCTATATATTGGGTGAGAGGGAGTGCCGTCGGTCGATGATCTCAACAGACCGGCTTCGGGTTCGCCCCCAGTCCTTCGAGGGTCTCGACGTACTCGCCGTAGGCCGCCTCGATTGCTCCCGTCGCGGCTTCTTTCGCCCGGTTCCAGTCCTCCTCGGATTCACAGACCGTCGAGAGCGCCTCGAGCGTCGTCTCGCGCTGGGTCTCGAGGTCGTCGCCGAAGTCCCGGAAGACCTGGGCGGTCCGGGGATCGGCGCTGCCGACGAAGAAGCCGACGGTCTGGCTCTTCGAGCGGTCACTGGCGAGGATGCGGCCGAGGAGGCTGCCCAGCCGCGAGACGGTATCCTCTCGCTCGCGAAGGTACTCGTGGAGCGCGGGCGTCTCCGCGTCCTCGGGGTCGTGATCGTCCTCGAGGAGGTCGGTGACGGTCTCGTAGTGGTCGCGCTCGTCGCTCGCGGCCGCGGCGAAGGCCCGGCGAGCGCCGTCGTGGGGTTCGTCGTCGACCCACGCCTCGAACGTCTGCCAGGCGGCGTACTCGGCATCCGCGGCCGCCCGGAGGACGGGTTCGGTGTCGATGTCGCCCTCGGTCGCGGCGTATAGCGACTTCGAGGAGCCGAGTCGCGAGAGGGGAGTCCGGTTCTCGTCTTCGATGGTCTCGAGGAACGTGTCGGTGTCGGTCATGAGTCTACGTGAACGATAGACGCGGAGAATCGTGTTTCTATCGCCGTGATCGGCGAGAGGCGCTCACGACGGCGGACGAATTTAGCGGGTTCGGTCTCGTTCAGCTCCCGTCGCCGGTCTCGATTGGCGCGTTGACGAGGTTGCCCCACTCGGTCCAGGAGCCGTCGTAGTTGACGGCGTCCTCGTAGCCCAGCAGTTCGTGCAGCGCGAACCAGGCGACCGAGGAGCGCTCGCCGATGCGGCAGTAGGCGACGGTCGTCTCGTCGCCATCGATGCCCTCCTCGGCGTACAGTTCCTCGAGTTCGTCGCGGCTCTTGAACGTGCCGTCGTCGTCGGTCACGGCCGCCCAGGAGATGTTCTTCGCGCCGGGGACGTGGCCGCCACGCTGGGCGGTCTCCTGCAGTCCCGGGGGCGCGAGGACTTCGCCGGAGAACTCCTCGGGCGAGCGGACGTCGACGAGCGGGAGGCCCTTGTCGATGGCGTTCTCGACGTCGTCGCGGTAGGCGCGGATGGACTCGCGCGGGCCGGAGGCGTCGTACTCGACGGCGGAGAACTCGGGAACCTCGTCGGTCGTCGGGTAGTCGTTCTCGAGCCAGTACTCGCGGCCGCCGTCGAGCAGGCGGACGTCGTCGTGGCCGTAGTACTTGAACTGCCAGTAGGTGTAGGCGGCGAACCAGTTGGCGTTGTCGCCGTACAGGACGACCGTCGAGTCGTCGCTGACGCCGTGACTGCCCAGCAGGTCCTCGAAGTCCTCCTTCGAGAGGATGTCGCGCGTCGTCTGGTCCTGGAGCTGGGTCTCCCAGTTGAACCCGATAGCACCGGGAGCGTGGCTCTCGTCGTAGGCCTCGGTGTCTACGTCGACCTCGAGCAGCCGGTACTCGGGGTCGTCGCTCTCGAACTGGTCGAGTCGGTCGGCCACCCAGTCGGCGGTGACCAGGACGTCGTTGGCGTAGGTGTCGTCTGCCATGGTCGGTACTATGGGGACGGCACGGAAAGCGACTGGCGAATCGGCCAATACGGTCGTCGCTCGACCATACTGGCCAATCTTGCCGCCACTTCGAAGCGCCTCGGGACCGCGACGGGCGTTCTCGAGACGTTTCCGACCGATCGAGTCCGGGGTTCGGAAATTGTTGCCGCTACCTCGGTCAGACGGGGACACCTGCCGTGATCGGTGGTCTCTGGAGCCTCGACAACGAATCCTCGTCGATGAGCGAGACCATCGTCGCCTCGGTCGACTGGCTCGAAGCCCACCAGGAGGACCCGTCGGTCCGCCTCCTCGACGTGCGAGACGCCTGGGAGTTCGACGGCATCGGTCACCTTCCGGGAGCGGTGAACCTCCCGTTCGACGAGTTTCGCGACCGCGAGAGCGACGACCCGGGGACGCTTCCGGGGCAATCGGTCATCGAATCCCTCCTGGGTTCGGCTGGCGTCGAGCCCACGGATACCGTGGTCGTCTACGACGACACCTACGGCGTCTTCGCCGCCCGGGTGCTCGTCACTCTCCAGCTCTACGGTCACGAGGACGTCCGCCTGCTCGAGACCGATTACAGCGGCTGGGCCCGCGAGCACGAGACGTCCCAGGAGACCGAGACGGTCACCGAGACGACCTACGACGCACGATCGCTCGACCTCGAGTCGAGCCCCTTGGTCGACGCCGAGACCATCGAGGCTGTGCTCGAGGAACCCGACTCGGACGATCACGTCCTGGTCGATACGCGCGAGCGCGAGGAGTTCGAGACGGGGCACCTGCCGGGGGCCGTCCGCTTCGACTGGCGCTCGACCGTCGACGAGGACCGCCGTCGGCTCAAATCCAGGGACGACCTCGAAGACCTGTTCGCCGACTACGGGATCACGCCCGACAGACGGGTGATCCTCTACTGCAACACGGCGCGCCGGATCAGCCACACGTACGTCGTCCTCCGGTGGCTCGGGTTCGATCGGGTCGGCTTCTACGAGGGGAGCCTGACCGAGTGGGAAGCTCGAGACGGCGTGATCGAGCGGGGAGCGAGCGGGTGAGCGTACGTCCACGAGCACGTGAGCGTACGACGCGAAACCGGGCCGTGTGGAGGCGTCCCGCACGGACAAAGGGCTTAACCGGCCCGACGAAGTACACACGAGGCATGCAGCACGTGAAGATTCCGCAGGACCGGATCGGCGTCCTCATCGGCGAGGGTGGCGAGACGATGCGTCGGATCGAGTCCGAAGCCGAGGTCCGTCTCGACATCGACTCCGAGAACGGGTCGGTCGCGGTCGAGACCGTCGGCGACCCCGTTCGCGGCCTCAAGGGGCCCGAAATCGTCCGGGCCATCGGCCGCGGGTTCGCCCCCGACGACGCGCTCCGTCTGCTCGCCGACGACATGATGCTCTTCGATCTGGTCGACATCGACGCTGCCGCCCGCAACAAGAACGACCTCCAGCGACAGAAAGGCCGACTCATCGGCGAGGGTGGGCGCACGCGCGAACTCATGGAGGAACTCTCGGGCGCCTCGGTCGTCATCTACGGGTCGACGCTCGGCATCATCGGGACGCCCCCGGAGGTCGACGCCGCCCGGACTGCGGCCGAGATGTTGCTCGACGGCGCCCCCCACGGCGCGGTCTACTCGTTCCTCGAGGACCGGCACAACGAGATGAAACACCAGGGAATGCAGTACCACCGCTTCCCCGGCGGCGAATCCTGAACGTCCTTCACCGTCGCATCCGTTCGTTCTTCGCTGCGTTCCCTCGCCGCAGTTTGCCTCGCTCGAACCGTAGCGCTCGAGCGCCCACTCACTCGAACCGCAGGAACCGTCGATCGTACTCGGGGTCGCCGGTCCGCGGATGGAGCAAGACGAACGAGCGCGGCGGAAGCTCCGTCAGTTCCCGCGGGAAGCCCGCCAGCTCCTCGTGCCAGCCGACGTCCCCCCGTCGGGCAGAGACGACCGTGACGAGGTCGTTCGAGCCGGCCTGCGCGGCGAGAGTCCGGCGTAGTTCGTCCCACGAACCCACCGTTTCGAACGTTCCCGACAGCTCCGGTTCGACGAAGTCGAACAGGCGTTCGTACTGCCGCCCCCGACCGCCGACCGCGAGGACGGTCGGCGAGACCCCGAGATCGCTCGCCAGTTTCTTGACGTGGTAGACGCTCTCGAAGAACCCTTCGTGGTGGTCGATTCCCTGCGGGAGCACGACGAACAGTTCCTCGGTTGTGTTGATAGGCGTGTCCAGCTGAGCGACGTGGACCGGGAGTTCCGTCCCCTGAAGCACGCGATCGATCACGTTTCCGAACATCCACCGGCTGATCGATTGGGACGGAGACCACCCGATCAAGACGAGGTCCGCCCGCGTCTCGAGCGCGCCGTTGACGATTCCCGACGCGGGGTTGTGATTGACCCGGACCTCCGTGTCAACGGGAATTTCTGCCCCACTTCCCATGCCCGCCAGTTCGTCCAGGTCGGCCTGGACGTCCTCGACCACGTCGTCCGTATCCTCCTCGCCGGGCGAGACGACCGTGAGCAGGTGGATCGGGTCCGAAGCCGACGATTCCCGGAGCAAGAACGCGAACTCGAGCAACTGTCGCTGTCGCTCCCCGACGTGAGTAACTGGCAACAGAATTCGGGATGCGATGTCGAAGTCCCCCTCGGGATCGATTTCGCTCGCGAGTGCGAGTCGGTTCCCCGCTCGCTTCGTTGCCCACGGGCTCAGGATGGCTGTCACCAGCAACATCAATACCACGGCGTTGAGGATCGCTGCGTCGAACAACCCCGCGTCGTAGCCGATGAGCGTGATGGCGAGAGCCGCCGCGGCCTGTCCGATCGAGAGTCCGAAGATCACACCTCGCTCCTCCGAAGTGTAACCCTGCACCCGACTGACGAGCCACGCGGCGACCCATTTCAGCGCCACCATGACTCCGATGATGACCGCCGCGACGAACAGCGTCCGCGTTCCCGAGAAGAGGACCGAGAAGTCGACGAACATCCCGACGTGTAACAGGAAAAACGGGATGAAAAGCGCGTTCCCGACGAACTCTATTCGTCGCATCAGCGTCCCGGCTTCCGGTACGAGCCGGTTGAGCGCCAGGCCGCCGACGAACGCGCCGAGGATCGCCGCAACCTCGAGCAGTTCGGCGATACTCGCCGCTGCGAAGAAGACGAGGGCGACGAAGAGGAACTCGAAGTAACTCTCCTCGCTGAAGTTCTGGAAGAACCATCGCGCAATCGGGGGAACGACGAGCCAGATGCCGCCGATCAGGACTACGAGCGTGAGAACCTTCGAGAGCGCGACGAGAAGGCTCAGCTCACCTTGTTCGACGGCCGCCCTGACGAGCGCGAGAACGAGGAGCGCGAGCGTGTCAGTGAAGAGAATACCGCCGAAAACGGCGGTGACGGCCCGGTTTTTGGTAATCCCGTATTGGTTAACGACCGGATAGGCGAGCAGCGTGTGCGAGGCGAACACCGCAGCCAGGAGCAATCCCGCTAGTACGTCCAGTCCCAACACGACGATCACGAGCGCCGATCCGGCGATAAATGGAAGTCCGAAGCTCACAAGCCCGAATAGTGCTGCACTCCGGGGATCCTCGAGAAACCGGCGAAGGTCGAGTTCGAGTCCGACGGTAAACAGCAAGTAGATGAGTCCGACGTTCCCGAGGAGCACGATCGCGTCGCTATGGGCGACGAGATTCGTTCCGCCCGGCCCGAGGATCGCACCCGCCAGAACGATGCCGACGATGCCCGGCTGACCGAGTCGTCGCATCACCAGCGGGCCGAACAGAAACGTCGCCAGCGCGACGGTGAAGACCATTACGGGCTCCTCGAGCGGCAAATTCGGAACCGTGACAACTCCGGGATGACCGGAAGAGAGGGGGACGAGCATCGGAAAACTGATTACCAATTTTTTGGCGAAGCGAATCGATCCACGTTTTCAACGGTTTTCGGCTCGTTTTTCGGTTAATCGGAATTAACAGTGTCGTTTCATCCCGGCCGCTACTGCGCGCTCGCCCCTGCTTTAGCCGTGCAGTTTCCTCACGAGTCTATCTATTTTGGGCGTGTCGCTCGTGAGGCTACCTGGTGATTGATTCACAGATGCCGGCTTTAGCCCGTTCTCGGGCGACCTCGTCGCGTCTACATCCACTCACTGGCTGTATCGGACTCGTCGACGGCGAGTACGTCGACTACGTCGGCGACGTGATCGACCTCGAGCGATTCAACCGGGCGCCCGCCGAGGCGCGAACCGATCGGTAACTCGTAGCGATTAGTTCCACGATATTGCCCGAGCGGCTGTGACGTCCACACGTATATAGTCACGATACTCATCGTTCGGAAACGCAAGACTCGAGCGTTGTGTCTCGAGTTGACAAACTCGATAGCGAAGTTTTTATATAGAATAGCAAACAATCCATCTATGACTATGTCACAGCAGCAAATGGGCAACCAGCCCCTCATCGTACTCTCCGACGACAGCCAGCGGACGTCCGGCAAGGACGCACAGTCGATGAACATCACGGCCGGGAAAGCCGTCGCCCAGGCGGTACGCACGACACTCGGCCCGAAGGGGATGGACAAGATGCTCGTCGACTCGACGGGCAACGTCGTCGTCACGAACGACGGCGTCACGCTCCTCACGGAGATGGAAATCGATCACCCCGCCGCCAACATGATCGTCGAAGTCTCCGAGACCCAGGAGGAGGAAGTCGGCGACGGCACCACCTCCGCCGTCGTCGTCGCCGGTGAACTGCTCAAGCGCGCCGAGGACCTCCTCGAGCAGGACATCCACGCCACGACCCTCGCTCAGGGGTACCGCCAGGCCGCCGAGAAAGCCGGCGAGGCCCTCGAGGAGATCGCCATCGACGTCGACGAGGACGACGACGAAATCCTCGAGCAGATCGCCGCGACGGCGATGACCGGCAAGGGCGCCGAGAACGCGAAGGATCTCCTCTCGGAACTCGTCGTCCGCGCGGTCCAGACCGTCGCCGACGAGGACGGCGTCGACACAGACAACGTCAAGGTCGAGAAGGTCGTCGGCGGCTCCGTCGAGAACTCCGAACTCGTCGAGGGCGTCATCATCGACAAGGAGCGCGTCAGCGACAGCATGCCCTACTTCGCCGAGGACGCCAACGTCGCTCTCATCGACGGTGCCCTCGAGATCAAGGAAACCGAGATCGACGCCGAGGTCAACGTCACCGACCCCGACCAGCTCCAGCAGTTCCTCGAGCAGGAAGAGGCCCAGCTCAAGGAGATGGTCGACCAGCTCGTCGACGTCGGCGCCGACGTCGTCTTCGTCGACGGTGGCATCGACGACATGGCCCAGCACTACCTCGCCGAGGAGGGCATCATCGCGCTCCGCCGGGTCAAGTCCAGCGACATGAACCGCCTGGCCCGCTCGACCGGCGCTCGAGCCGTCAACAGCGTCGACGACCTCACCGAGGACCACCTCGGCTTCGCCGGTAGCGTCGCCCAGAAGGACGTCGCCGGCGACCAGCGCCTCTTCGTCGAGGACGTCGAGGACGCGAAGGCCGTCACCCTCATCCTCCGCGGCGGCACCGAGCACGTCATCGACGAGATCGACCGCGCCATCGAGGACTCCCTGGGCGTCGTCCGCACGACGCTCGAGGACGGCAAGGTCGTCGCTGGCGGCGGCGCCCCCGAGGTCGAACTCTCGCTAGCCCTGCGCGACTTCGCCGACTCCGTCGGCGGCCGCGAACAGCTGGCCATCGAGGCCTTCGCGGACGCGCTGGAAGTCATCCCGCGCACGCTCGCCGAGAACGCCGGACTCGACCCCATCGACTCCCTGGTCGAGCTTCGCAGCGCCCACGACGGCGGCGACACGGCCGCCGGACTGGACGCCTACACCGGCGAGACTATCGATATGGCCGAGGAGGGCGTCTACGAGCCCCTGCGCGTCAAGACCCAGGCCATCGAGTCGGCCACCGAGGCCGCCGTCATGCTGCTGCGCATCGACGACGTGATCGCCGCCGGCGAGCTGAAGGGCGGTAGCAGCGACGACGACGAGGACGAGATGCCACCCGGCGGCGGTATGGGTGGCGGCATGGGCGGCATGGGCGGTATGGGTGGCATGGGCGGCGCGATGTAAGCGAGGCCAGCACCACCACTCCCCATCACTGCCGCTCTCGAGTACCGCCCGCGTAGTCGGCCCGTATTTTCCGATTTTCGTATCTGACAACGGTTCGTTTGGCGTCCTCGATTCGTCGAGGACACCTCGAAACCCAACTATAAATCCTATAGTTATAATCCAGGCTGCCAACCAACCCCTCGAGCACGCAGTACCTACGCTCGCGGTTGCCGCCTCAAACCCGCTTCTCGAGCGCCGTTGCCAGCCGATCGTAAAATCCCGGTTCGTACTTCGTCGCGGCGTCGATCGTCGGACGGGCGTTGGTTTCGTTGACGACGGCCTCTCCGGACTCGGAGCTCGACACGAGGAGATCGACGCCCAGGAACGGAATCTCGAGTTCCTCGGCAACCGCGAGCGCGAGGTCCCGAAGATCGTCGGACAAATCGACACTCGTGGCCCGCCCGCCGCGGTGGACGTTGTGCTTCCACCGGCCGTCAGCTCGAGCACCCTCGGGGAGTCGACGCTCGACCGCGCCGACGTACTCGCCCTCGAGGACCATCACGCGGTAGTCGCTCGCGCCGGGGACGAACTCCTGGACGAGGAAGGACTTGTCGCCGGTCGCCCGGTAGTCGTGGACCAGCGAGAGGTACTCACAGATCCCCAGGAAGGAATCGAGATCGTGGGCTTTCGCGACGCCGACACCGCGAGTCGTCGAGTTCGGCTTGACGACGACGGGCGGCTCGAAACGCTCGAAGACGGCCGCCAGTTCCTCGTCGCTCACCGGGTTGGAGACGTAGACGGAGTCGGGGACCGGGAGGCCGGCGCACTCGAGGCGGGCGAGTACCCCCGCCTTGTTCCGGGAGGTGACGACGGCCTCGAGGTCGTTGAGCCACGGGACCTCGAGCAGGGCATCGGCGACGCCGCCTTCCATCAGCCGGCCGGGGTAGACGAAGCCGAGGTCGTACTCGTCGGGGGTCCAGGGCGGTTCCCTTAGCGGAACGGTTCGCGAGCGAACCGGCACGTGGTGGCAGGTGATCCCTCGTTCGGCGAGGGGCTCGCGCATGCGCTCGAAGGTCTCCTGCCGGTTGGCGACGGCGAGGTCGATCATACCGGTAGTGGGTGCGAGTCGGTAAAAGGTCCAGCGCCTCGTCGACCGGCATCTGGGGCGCTCGAGCGATTAGTACACGTCCCGGAGGACGGCCTCGAGCTCCTCGGCGGTCGGCTCGAGTCCGGGCGGAGCGTTGCCCATGAACGAGTCCTCGAGGATCGCCTCGGCCACCGCGGGGAACGCCTCGGGTTCGGGGCCGTCGACGTCGCGCAACCGCGACGGGAGCGAGAGCGCGTCGCGGACGTCCTCGACCGCCTCTACGACCGCGTGGGCGGGGTCGCCGTCGCGGTCGGGTGCGAGTGCCTCGGCCAGCAGGTCGCGCCGCGCGTCGACGCGGTCGAACAGGTACCGGAGCACCCGCGGGGCGACGATAGCGTGGGCGGCACCCTGCTGGACGTCGTACGTGCGGGTCAACCCGTGACCGAACGCGTGGATGATCGAGAGCGTCGTCTCCCCGGGTCTCGAGACGCCGTACTGGACGAGTGCGATGCCCTCGACGACCGGTCGCAACAGGTCCTCGTCGACGGGCCGCTCGCCGAGTGCTTCCAGTCCGTCACCGAGCAATCGCAGGCCGCGCATCGCCGTCGCGTCGGTGATCGGGGTCGCGTTGCGGGCGTAGAGCGTCTCGAGGCCCTTGTCGAAGCCGTTCATCGCGGAGGCCGCGAGGATCGGTTTCGGTGTCGTCGCGAACAGCGACGGGTCGTACACGACCGCGCGCGGCATCAGTCGCCGGTCGGAAACGCCGCCGCTCGCCGGTTCCTCGACCAGCCCCGACTCGGGCGAGGCGGTGACGCCAGCCACGTTCGACTGCTCGGCGCCCGCGAGCGTCGTCGGCACCGCGACGATCGGCGACAGCGAGCCGTCGGGGACCGAGATCGAACCCACTTCGGCGAGTTCCCGGCCAGCCTCGGCGGGGTCGCGGTCGTCCGCGGCGAGCACGCTGATCACCGTCGCCACGTCGAGACTGCTGCCGCCGCCCAGGCCGACGAGGACGTCCGCGTCGGACGCACGCATCGCCTCGAGGCCGTCGACGGCCGTCGACAGGCGCTTGCTCGCGGTCGTCTCCGCGAAGACGCCCGCCAGCCGCTCTCCCAGTCCCCGCTCGACGGGGTCGATCACCTCGGGTGTACTGCCCACCGTCGATCCACAGACGACGAGCGCACGGTCGAACCCCTGCTCGGCGAGTTCGTCCGACAGCGCGTCGACACAGCCCGTGCCGAACCGCAGCACCCCTGGATCGTACTCGAACCGAAACTGGTCGTCACGCGCCACGTCAGTTCGCCCCCGTCCCGGATCCGATCGTCTCGGGGTCGAACTCGGGAAGCTGTGCCTCGATCCGGTCGCGCTCGCTTTCCAGCCACTCCGGGAGCATCAGTCCCGATCCTAGGTCGTCAACGTCCTCGTCGACGGTGAATCCGGGTTCCGTCGTCGCCATCTCGAAGAGGACGCCGCCGGGTTCGCGGGAGTAGATCGAGCGGAAGTATTTGCGATCGATAATCTCGGTCGCGTTCAGTCCGTGATCGGCGAACGCCTCCCGCCAGCGTTCCTGTTCCTCGAGGTCGGCCGCCTCGAACGCGACGTGGTGGACGGTGCCGACGCCCATCCGCCCACGTGCTGCGTCGGTCTCGACGAGGTCGACGATCGATCCGGGTCCGCCGCCCGTCGCGCGGTAGCGGCGACGCCCGCCCGCTTCGGCCTCGAGTTCGAACCCGAGGACGTCCGTGAGGACCGACGCGGTCGGTCCGAACGCCGAGACAGCGAGCGTGACGCTGTGGAACCCGCGGGCCTGGTGGTCCGCCGGAACGGGACTCTCCGGCCACGGCTGTGCGTCGGCTTCGAGCGCCTCCTCCGAGGCCACGAACTCGAGGCCGATCCCGTCCGGCTCGTCGAATCCTATAACCGGCTCGCTGAAACGTTCGTCCTGGTCGACCTCGACCCCCGCCGACTCGAGACGGTCGATCCAGTACTCGACCGAGTCGGGAGGAATCAGGTAGGCGGTGTCCCGGGTCTGTCCTGCACCGAACTGGCCCCGTCGACCGCCGTCGGTCCAGGGGAAGAACGTAATGTTCGTCCCGGGCGTTCCCTCCCCGTCACCGAAGTAGAAGTGGTACGTGCCCGTGTCGTCGTGGTTGACCGTCCGCTTGACGAACCGCAGTCCCAGCGTCTCGACGTAGAACTCGGCGTTTCGTTGCGGATCGCCCGCGATGGCGGTCACGTGGTGAATTCCCGGCGTGGTCGGTTCCATTGTACGCTCAGTAGGGGCTGGAGGTACGTAGGGGTTGTTCGGACACCGGCGTTATCGGGTGACGAGGCGGTTATCACCGGACGTCGTCGTCGCCGAATCGTTATTGGGGCGGCCCGTGAAGGACTCACATGACCTGCCCGTTCCTGGAGTACCGCGACGAAGCCGACGGTCGACAGTTCGACCGACCGCGAGCGTACTGTACCGCCGCAGAGCGGTTCGTCCAGCCGATGCGCGCCGACATCTGCAACGACCGGTACGCCCTCGAGCACGAGGCCCACTGCGAGATCTATCGCGCACACGCCGAGGGGCCGGAGCCGTGAGCTACGCGGACTATCTCGCCGGCGAGCCGCTGATCGTCACCGCCGCGCTGACCGGCGGCGTCCACGGCAAGGAGGCGAATCCGAACCTCCCGGAGACGCCTGAAGAGATTGGCCGCGCCGCCGCGGCCGCGGAGGAGGCGGGCGCCGCCGTGGTCCACCTCCACGCCCGGAAGCCGAACGGCGAGCGCTCGTTTGCCACCGAGCGATTCCAGGCCATCGACGACGCGGTGCGAGCGCACGCCAACGACGTCATCGTCCAGCACTCGACAGGCGGGACGGGCGCCCCGGCCGCGGACCGCCACCTGCCGCTTCGTACGGACCCGCCGCCGGAGATGGCGTCGCTGGACATGGGACCCCTCAACCGGTACGACCACCTGACGAGCGAGAACACCCGCGGCATGGTCGACGCCCTCCACCAGGAGATGCGAGACCGCGGGATCAAACCGGAACTCGAGGTGTTCAACGACGGCCACCTGAACGAGGTCCACGACCTGCTCGAGCGCCGCGACCTCGCCGACCCGGTGTACGCCACGCTCATCTTCGGCGGCGGCACGCTCACGCGCCCCCGACCGCGAAACCTGCTGAACGCCGTCTCCAACCTTCCCGACGGCGCGCTGTTCAACACGCTCGGGTTCGGCCGCCACCAGTTGCCGCTCACGACGATGGGGATTCTCCTGGGCGGGCACGTCCGGGTCGGCCTCGAGGACAACGTCTACTACCGCCAGGGCGAACTCGCGACGAGCAACGCCCAGCTGGTCGAGCGAGTGGTTCGGATAGCGGGGGAACTCGAGCGGGAGGTTGCGACGCCGGCACAGGCACGGGAGATTCTCGGGTTGTAGGCGACTCGAGTGTTGGTCCGCTGGCCTCGAGTGAGGAGTGATCGCTCGGTAGAGAGTGGAGCATCAATAGCCGTCGTTGCCCTGGAGGTCCGGGAGTTCCACCGTCCACTCCCGGAACCGGGTTTCCAGGGGGAACACGTCCGTGGCGACGAGCGGGAGGTGGAGTCCGACCGCAACGATCAGCAGCCCGAGATTCGCCCACATCGAGTCGTACGAGACGACGCCGATTTCGAACGAGGTTTCGAAGATCGGCCAGAACGGTTCGATCGGTTCGGCCCAGTCCGATGCGAGGGCGTCTGCCAGCAGGTGACCGAGTCCGCCCAGTGTGAGCCCGCCGATCACGAACGCATAGATCGTTTCCCGGCTCACATCCTCTCCCTCGGACGTCTGCCACCACCGTCGGAGCAGCGGGCTGAGCACAGCGGTGAGGAGGAACCCGGCGACGATGGCGAACCCGACCACGAACACTACGGTGTGGGTCACGCCGTGGTGTTTCACTGGGAGGCCGAGTGATTGTAACGCGAGGTCGATGTCCGGCAGGCGCGACGTCACCAGGACGAACGCGATAAATGCGACGCTCGTCCGTCCATCCCAGAGAATCCACGCGGGCAGTGCGAAGAGCAATCCGACAGCAACGTGTCCCAATGGTTGTACCATCTGGTATTTCTAGCGTCTACTGAGAGTAGGTGACGAGGGAATTGGTACCCTCGAGTTTCTATTCTCTCGGTCACTGTCGCGGAATGCTCGATCCATTCGCGTAGAAAGTCATGGTGGGAAATAATAAGTGATAACGTTGCCACTGCCATTGTGACGGGAGAGCACGCAGTGACACGAATCCTCCATATTCAGCAGGCCGTTTGTCTCAGCTGCTGCAGATTTCGAGGGGCGACTGATTCGAAACAGCCTGCAATCGGTGCCACCTGAAGCAGTTATCCCGCTCGAGCATCGAGTACCGATATGCAGTGGTGCGACCAGTCAACAGGATTATCCGGAGGCGATAGTGTGAGCGCCCGGAACCGAAGCCAGGAGGGGCACGTGGCGTGACTGACGACCCCCTCCCGGCCGGACACCTCTCACCGCTCGCCACGCTCGTCGACGAGGTGCTCGCGGGCGTCGGCTACGAGATGGCGGCCGCCATCGACGCCATCGACGACGCTGTCCCCGGGTACGGCGGTCTATTCGACCCCGAAACCACCCCGGCCGAGTTACGTCGCGCACTCGAGAGCCTGCTGGCGTCAGAACTCACCCGTTCACCCGTCCCCGAACCGACGAGCGATACGTTCGTCCTCTACGTTGACGGCAGTTCACGCGGCAACCCCGGCCCCGCAGGGGCGGGCGCCGTCATCGTGGACGCTGCGGAGAACCAACTCGCCCGTCTCGGCCGACCCGTCGGCTCCCGGACGGGAAACAACACCGCCGAGTACGTCGCCCTCCAGCTCGGGCTCTCCGAACTGGTGGCTCGCTACGAGCCACGCAGGCTGGACGTGCGCATCGACTCGATGACGGTCATCCGAGACATCTGGGGTGGCGAGGACCCGACGGAACCGGGCGTCGAGACGTACAGCGATGCCGTCATGGCGGCACTGTCGAGCATCCCGGACCACCAGTATACGCACCTGGCCGACAGCGACCCGAACCCAGCCGACGCACTGGCGACAGTGGGAGCCGATATCGCAGCCTTCGGACCTGGATAGCAGTTGATTCTCTCAGGCAGAAAGGGTGACAAACGGGTCACGACGACTCCTGTAGATTCGTCGTGTTCGTTCACCATGGCGTCTATTGAACGTTGAACGGTCCGAAAGTCGACACACGAGAAAGCGACCGCTCGAGCACCTGAACACGCCGAAAATCGAGGAACCGATCAGGAGATCAGCTGCTCTTCGCCGCGCTCGACGACGATCCGGCACGGGGGCGTGATCTTGTTGTACGCCCGGCGGAACGCGTCCTTCGCGAAGTCGGCGTCTTCGACGTCACACCAGACGGTGAACAGGCGCTCGCCGCGCTGGATACGGGCGGCGGTGCCGACGATCTTCCCGAACGACTGGCGCATTCCGTCGGAGACACGGTCTGCGCCCGCACCCGTCGCCTGCTTGTTCTCTCGCAGGACCTGGTGGGGGAACTTCCGGAGAATCATCTTGTACTGGAACTCGCCGGCGTTCTTGATCATGTGGCGGTTCGCCGAGAGGCGGGCGGCCTCGAGGCTCCCGTGGCGGATCTGGCACTCCTCGTCGACGACGAGGCTGATCTGGACGGGGTAGTCCTCG
Source organism: Saliphagus sp. GCM10025334 (assembly GCF_042663485.1). Classification (NCBI taxonomy): domain Archaea; kingdom Methanobacteriati; phylum Methanobacteriota; class Halobacteria; order Halobacteriales; family Natrialbaceae; genus Saliphagus; species Saliphagus sp. GCM10025334. The sequence goes on from NZ_JBHTAF010000002.1 coordinate 333,277, forward strand.
GGCTCGGCGCTGGTGTCGCCCATCTTGTGCTGGGCGATCTTCGAACCGGGGATCCCGGTGATGTACTCGCGTCGCGTGTAGGCCGGCTTGTCGATTTGCCGGTACATCGAGGCAGGTTTGTCGGACATGGTTACTTGGTGGGAACGAGGCCCACCGCGGGAATAAAGGCTTCGAACCGTTCCTGCGGTACCGTCGGCTGTGAGAGGCCGGGATTCGGTTCGGGACTCCCAATCGTCCCGCTGGTTCGATCCTGCGGAACGCGAGCCGGTTCGATCGAAATACGTCCCACCGACTGCCGATCGACGGCGCGTTTAAGGGGACTGCCCCGTTAGTCTCTGTCATGACGAGTTTCCGGATTGGGTCGCTGTTCGGCATTCCTATCAAACTCGACGTGACCTTTCTCCTGGTGCTCCCCTTCTTCGCGTACTTGATCGGGGTCCAGATCGAGCCGGTCGCCGACCTCCTGAACGAGGTGATGGGCGCGGGCATCTCGAGCGAGGCCATCACCACCGGCACGACGCCGTGGGTACTCGGCCTCGTGGCCGCGATCGGGCTCTTCGTCGGCGTCGTACTCCACGAACTCGGCCACTCGCTGACGGCCCAGCGCTTCGGCTTTCCGATCGAGTCGATCACCCTCTGGCTGCTTGGCGGCCTCGCGGCGCTCTCGGAGATGCCCGAGGACTGGCGACAGGAACTGGCGATCGCGATCGCCGGGCCGATCGTCTCCGTCCTCGTCGGATTCGCCTCCTACGGTCTCTTTACCGTGACGCCGGCCTCGCTCGACGGGGTTCGGTTCGTGCTCGGCTACCTGGCCGTGCTCAACGTCGGCCTGGCGATCTTCAACATGGTCCCCGCGTTTCCGATGGATGGGGGACGGGTACTCCGGGCGCTGCTGGCGCGCAACCAGCCCTACGCCAGAGCGACCCAGCAGGCCGCGAGCGTCGGTAAACTGTTCGCCGTACTCATGGCCCTCTTCGGCGTGCTGACCTTTCGGGTCCTGCTCATCGCCGTGGCCTTCTTCGTCTACATCGCCGCCTCCGGCGAGTCCAGGCAGGTGACGATGAAGGCCGCCTTCGAGGGCGTCACCGTCTCGGACATCATGACGCCAGCGACGGACCTCCACACCGTCAATCCCGGGACGAGCGTCGCCGACCTCATCCGCCGCATGTTCAGCGAACGCCACACCGGGTATCCCGTCCTCGAGGACGGCTACCTGGTCGGTCTCGTTACCCTCTCTGACGCCCGGGACGTCAAACCCGTCGAGCGGGACGCGTTCACCGTCTCGGACGTGATGAGCACCGAGTTGAAGACCATCGAACCGACCGCCGACGCGATGACGGCCCTCGAGCGGATGCAACAGGACGACATCGGTCGGCTCCTGGTCGTCGACGGCAGGGGTGAGGGCGACCTCGTCGGCCTGATCACGCGGACAGACCTGATGACCGCGCTGAACATCATCCGCGAAAGCGGGGCGTTGAACCCGGCGGCCGAGGTCAGTACGGCCGACTGACGGCTCCCGGGTTAGAAACCCACGAACCATGTGGCCGAGCGGTGTCAGGCTTCCTTCTCGAGAAACGCCACGTAGTGCGCCTCGCGCTCGAGCATCTCCGCGAGCGTCCAGGGCGTTCCGATCGTAGCTTCCCGTAATCGGTCGGATGAACACAGCAGGAAGTGCAGCGTCGGGCCGACCAGTTGCGAGCCGTCGCCCGCCGGGAGATACTCGAAGTGAAAGCACCGGTGGGCGACCCCGTCGCGGGGATCGGACCGATATCCTAAGAACGACTCGTCGAGCCGTCGCGGATCGTAGTTGTCGACCACCGCGAGCGCGCGGTCGTCGGTCACCCGAGCGAACGCCGCGAGGAGCGCCGAAATTCCCTCGAGGGAGCCGCCCAGTCCGAGCTGGGTGCCCACGCACTGAAGTGACCGGAATTGCCCGTTCTCGAAGGGGAGGTCGAACATGTCACCGACCAGCACGTCGTCCGCACCACGCGCTCGAGCGGTCGCGACGGCCCATCGGTCGACGTCGATTCCCGTTATCGCACAGTCCCGATCCTGGAACCAGCGGACGTGCTGGCCCGACCCGCACCCCACGTCGAGCACCGGGTCGCCCCGGGCGGCGAGTCGCTCGAGCCGTTCGACCGTCTGGTCGGCCCATTCAGATCGCGGTTGGAAGTAGAACCCCTCGACGTTGCCGTCTCGAGTGCAGGGCCCGTCGCGATAGCGGAGGGTCCCGCCGGCTCCGCGATGGTGATCGTACATCGCCCGACCGAGCGGGTCGCTCGCTCGCAATGGATCGATCGCCATGCTCGAGACGACGGATCGGACAGTAATAAAATCATTATGATATATGATCCCAGGTAACGCGTGACACGACACCAACTAACACGAATTGGTGCTACCGACCAGCCTCCTCATCTCCGCCTCGAGTTCGCCAAGGTGATCTGCCCTCCGTAATTCTGTTCTCGACCTTCATCGTCCGTGATTCCGTTCTCGACTCCGCCATCCGCAACCCCATTTTCGACCCTGCTGTCCGTCACCGATATAGGCTCGCCGCTCGAACCGTCGAGCATGCGAGTCGAGTTCGACGAAGAGACGTGCATTGGGATGTACCAGTGCGTCGCCGAGTGGAGCGCCTTCGAGAAGGACAAGTCGGCGGGAAAAGCCGTCCTGCTCGACGCCGAAGAGGTCGAAGACGGTATCTTCGTCCGCGACGTGCCCGAGGACGCCGAACTCGACGCGAAGTTCGCCGCCCGGACCTGCCCCGTCGACGCGATCACGATCTACGACGACGACGGCGAGCAACTAATCCCCTGACGCCGTCGCTCGAGCGTTCGTCGTCGGCCAAGAAATCGTCGTGGTGTGCGACCGCGACTTACTCGTCGAGGTGCTCGATGCCCTTCTTCGAGACGTTCGCCTCGGTAATCTCGCCTGGCATCCAGTCCGGCTTGTCGTCCGGCGCCTCTTCCTCCCAGGCCCAGCCGTCGTAGATGTGGACCTTCTCCGTACCTTTCTCGCGGAGTCGGAGTTCGACGCGGTCGGCGCTGTCCTCGCTGCTTCCGGGATCGAGTCGTCGAGCGGCCTTCAACGCAGCCTGTCGGGGCGTATTGCCCGAGAAGACGCTCGATTCGTCGCCGCCGTTTTCGCGCAGTGCAAAGTTTCGCTTACCGTCTTCACGTACCATGGTTTTCGACCTCCGTGTCAACCCAGCACACGGTTTACTATAAAGATATCCCCCAAAACCGGACGACGGCGCCGGTATCTTTAAGTGGGTAGCGAACACCACCTCTCGGCAAGACTCGTAGACGACGCCGTGGTAAGCGAACTGACTGATTCTCTCTCCCGTGTGAACGCGAGACAGTGGTTGTGGCGTAGAAAACACTTAAGTATATCCTACGGCGAAGTTCGTTCTAGAAACCCGCGATGGTACGGAAAAAGAAGCTGAGTCCAAGCGGTGCGAAAGACGACGACGGCAACTATCACAACGTTCACCTGAACCTCCACGAAGACGAACTCGCGGTCGCGGGCATGGATATCGGCGACGAGGTATTCGTCCGCGTCAGGGACGGCAAGATCATCATCCAGAAAGCCGACGAGGACGACGTCGAACACGAGTTCTAACGCACTCCGCCGGCCGGTATCGAATTACTCTCGAGCGCGCCGCTCGTCGGTGAGTATGCGGTCGATACACCCAGGCGGTTGTCATCGCAGGGTGGTGGTTATATTCTACTCGTTGGTGTACTCCCGGAGAGAGTGGGCTATCGAACGGGTACGCCGACGCCGCGTCGACTCCTCGGCGTCGAGAGATCGGCTGCGATCGGAACCGTTCTCCGCCCGCATCGTCTGAACCGAATCGACCGAAACCCGGCCGTGACCGACGACGGCGCTACAGACCACGTGCCAGCTCCCGCAGGTTACCACGCGACTCCCCACCCCCCACCCCCCACACCGTGACACACACACGTTCACCGAACCTCTCCGGGTACGCGATCGACTGGTTTCGCGAGCACGACCGGGAGTCGTTTCTGGACCTCTACGCGACCGTTTTCGACCGCCAGCGAACCGCCGAGTGGTTTCGGTGGAAGTACGAGGCCAACCCGTACGTCGATCACGTTCCCATCGCCGTCGCGAGGCGACAGCCTTCGGGGACCGTCGTCGGCTGTCGCGCCTACTTCCCGCTCGAGGTCAGCGTCGACGGCGAGACACACCTCGCGTTCCAGCCCTGCGATACGATGGTCCATCCGGATCACCGCCGCCGCGGGTTGTTCACGGCGATGAACCGCTGGGGCCTCGAGCAATACGACGACGACGGGCCGGCCTTCTTCTTCAACTTCCCGAACGCGCAGTCGAAGCCAGGTAACGAACGACTCGGCTGGCGTCCGGTCGGAACCGTCCCGATGTACTATCGGGTCCAGAACCCCGTGGCGGTCCTCGCTCGATGGCTCCGGGCGGTCGATTCGACGGACGACTTCCGCGTACCGATAACCGACGATTCAGCCGGTACAACCGATTCGAACGCCGACCTCGAGTCGGCCGCGCAGTCGGCTACGAGGGAATCGACGGAGTCGCCAGGTGTGTTCGCCCGTGGCCTCACGAGGGCCGTGACGACGGGTCACCGACTCGGTGATCGACTGCTCGCACAGTGGTCACTGCTCGACGCAGACGTCGACGTGACCGTCGAGCGCTACGACCAGGCACCAGTTGGAACGCTCGAGACGCTCGCGCGCAGGTCACGGTCGGACGGCGTTCGCGTCCGCCGGTCGTCGACGTTCTACCGATGGCGACTGGACAATCCCCTGCACGAGTACGTGACCGTTCTCGCGAGACGAGCAGACACCGGACTCCCGGTCACCGCAATTATCGTCTCACCACAGGACGACCACGTCCGGCTGGTCGACACCCTTCCGCGCGGCGTCGGCGCGAACGACCCCGCCGTGCCGGTGCTCGAGCAGTTGCTCCTGGCGGTACTCGAGGACTATCGAGAGAAACCGTTTCTCACGGCGTTCGGCGACGTCCTTCCCGACCCTCTCCGGTATCGATTCCTCCCGGACACCCGGGCGCCCCTGCGACCGGTCCTGCGGCCGACCACGCGAACGCTGTACGCCCGCGGACTCGACGACGAAGTGAGTCGGCGACTCGACTCGAGTACGATCGACGACTGGCATCTGTCGCGGCTGGATCTAGATACAACCTGAGCCGGGTTCTACAGGCGGAGCAGGTCGAGGCGATTCACTCCGCCAGCACCTCGAGGTCGAACTCGAAGCCGGCGACGGGGACCTCGAGGTCGTGCTCGACGAGGACCTCCGGATGCAGTTCCCCGATGACGCCGACTTCCTCGCCGTCGATCACGACGGCCGCCGTCCGACCGGGGATGTACGACGGATGCTCCGTCGGTGGCGTCTCGAGGTCGCCGCCGAAGCTCCGGACGAGCGCTTGCAGCCTGGATTTAGCGTCCTCGTAGGCGGCGTCGTGGCGAGCGAGGACGGCACCGACGTACCACCCCTCGCCGACGCCCGTGTTCTCGGCGTCGTCGACCCGCGCGGCGAAGCCGATTTCGGCCAGGTCCTGGGGATACCGGCGGTGAGTGTTGTTCTCGAGGACCATCAGCAGCGAGGGCGTGACCCACGTGCGGAGCATCGTGTAGTCCTCGCTGTAGGGGCCCTTGATCGTCGCCGACTCGCCAGCGCCGTAAGCGTCGTCGTCGGGTGCGAGCCCCATCCGGTCGAAGTTCTCGACCTCGCTGATCATGTGGAAGTTCAGCAGGTCCTGGAAGCCGAGGCCGACCAGTCGGGTCCGGGCGGCATTCTCGAGGCGGGAGCGCTCGTGGCGGCCGCCGATGGTCCCCACGTCGGGGTATCGGGGCTCGAGGTCGTTGAAGCCGTAGGCACGCCCGAGATCGTCGATGACGTCGAGTGGGTGGAGGACGTCGACGCGGTAAGGCGGGATGGTGACCTCGTAGGTGAGAGGGTCCTCGCCGTCTTCGTCGCCGCCGTCGTTGCCGTCGAGTACTGCTCCGGCAGTCTCGGACCGGTCGGGTCGCTCCGCCTCGAGCCCCGACCGTTCAGCCAGGTCGATCACCTGCTCGGGCTCGAGGTCGATCCCGAGGATGGACTCGATGCGGGCGTGGGGGACGGTCTTCGTCTTGGTCGAGAAGTCGGGCCGGACGACTCGCTGGTCTGGATACTCGACCGCCACCTCCTCCACCGTCGCGCCGCGGGCCGACAGCGCGTAGCAGACGATGTTGAGCATCCGATCGATCGTCCATTGGTCGGTGCCCGTCATCTCGACGAAGAGGTCTCGAGAGTCCGTCGAGACCTCCGTCCGGCGGCCGTTGATCACCGGCGGGAACGAAAACAGGCCCAGATCGTCGTAGATCGCCGGGTAGCGCTCGTACTCGCTCACGAGGTCGGCGTACGTCTTGCCGGTCTGGTGTTCTTCGAGCACGTCGGCGGGCGTCAATTCTCGATCCGAATCGAGAGGCACGAAGCGGTCCTCGTCAGGTTCGACGCCGACGTACTCGATGGTCGGGTTGCCCTCGGTCGCCGCGCTCCCTTTGAGCATCGTCATGTCGTGAATCCCGATGGCTCCCTTCGCCCGCTTGCGGCCCATCGTCGCGTGCAGTTTCTCCTGGAGCTGGATCAGCGACTCCAGCGCCGCCTCGTCCAGGTCGACGTCCCGGATCACCGCGCCCGTGACGTACGGGCGCTCGTCGGGCACGGAGTCGTCGACGACGATAGTCCAGTCGTGAGCGTTCGTCGTCGGGACGTACACGCCGCGGGCGTCGCCGTACTGGTAACGAAGCGAACGGGCGACGCCCTCGACCGACAGCCGGTCGAGGCGGTCCGGGGCGAACTCGAGTTCGAACTCCCCCTCGTCCGTCCGGCCCTCGTACTCGAGACCGAGGCCGAACAGGTCCGATTTGAGGTCGTCGTCGCCTTTCTCCTCGTGGCCGGTCAGTTCGCGCAGTTCGTCGGGATCGATTTCGACCGTGGGCATCAGTAAGTCACCTCCGTCTCGCGCAGCAGTTCCAGGTCACACAGCGTCCCGTGAATGTCCCGGATGTCCTCGAAGCCGTACATCAACATGAGCAGGCGCTCGAGGGCGAGCCCCCAGGCCATCACGTCACACTCGACGCCCAGCGGTTCTAGCATCTCTTCGCGGAAGATGCCCGAGTTGCCGATTTCCACCATCTCGCCCGTCGTCGGATGCGTGCCGAACAGCTCGAACGACGGTTCGGTGTAGGGGTTGTAGTGGGGTTTGAACTCGATGTCCGTGATCCCGAACTGGGCGTAGAACTCCTCGAAGGTGCCCATCAGGTCCCGCACCGACAGATTCTCGGCCATCACCCAGCCCTCGATCTGGAAGAACTCCAGCAGGTGGGTCGGGTCCAGCGTGTCGTTCCGGTAGACCTTCTCTACGCTAAAGTACCGCTGTGGCGGCTCGAGGTCGCCGATCTGGTGGCCCGACAGGTATCGCGCCGAGAGCGACGTCGTGTGTCCGCGAAGCGCGATGGCGCGCGCGAAGTCCTCGTCCCACGGCGAGTTGTAGCCCTCGCCGTCCTCGCCGACGCCCTCGCGGTGGGCGCGCTCGACGCGCTCGACGAGGTCCTCGGGGAGGTGGTCGATGTGGGTCGGGTGCTCGAGGGCGAACCGGTCCCAGTGCGTTCGCGCCGGGTGGTCCTGGGGCATGAACAGGCAGTCGTTGATCCAGAAGTCCGCGTCTGCGTGGGGACCGTCCATCTCCTGGAAGCCCATGCCGACGAGGGTGTCCTTGACCCGCTCGGCGGTCTGGCGCAGGATGTGGACGCTGCCGCCGTCGACGGGCGCCGCGTCGGCCTCGACGTTGTACGCGGAGAACTCGGCGTCCCGCCAGTCGCCGCTTGTCAGGAGGTCGGGCGTGACCTGGCCGACCGTCTCGGCCGTCTCGATGCCCGCCATCAATTCCGTGACACCCATTTCGGTGAGCGCCGCCTCGCGGACGGTCGACTCGCTGCGCTCGAGCAGGCCCCGCCGCTCGAGGTGCTCGAGGGTGTCGTCGCCGATCTCGAGGGCGTCGGTTGCCGTTTTGGCGTCGCCGTCGCTTTCGCTGTCGCCCTCAGCCAGCGCCTCGAGCGCGTTCGCCTCGGCGTCCGATTCTGGATCAGCGTCGGGATCGGCCGTGATCTCGCCGCCGTCGATCGCGCCGTAGCCCTTGCGCGCGTAGTTCGACAGCGCGATGTTGACCTGTGGGCCCTCGAGCCCGGACTGGCCGATGACGCGGCCCATCTCGACGGCCTCGTCGTCGGCCCCGGCCGCGAGCGCGGCCTCGTAGAGGCGCACCTCGGGGAGGCCGTCGGCGGCGTACTCGCGACCCTCGTCGGTGAGGGCGATCGTTTCGTCGACCCGCTCGCTGACGTCGACCAGCCCCACCTCCTCGAGTTCGAAGACCGCGCCGGTGACGGTCTCGGGGGGCAGGTCAGTCGCGTCGGCGAGGGCGTCGACGCTCCGTGCCTCGTCTGCGCTCGCGGCCTGGACGACCGCGGCCTGTGGTGTGGGTAACTGCATTCGCTTGCTCGTATGACTGGGTGTCGGTCAGTTAGCGGTTCCGAAGTCGCGGCCCCGGCCACGTGAGTCGAGGCGTCGTCCGGTCGGTTTCGACTCGAGAGCGAGATCAGCGTCCCCCTCGAGGTCCACCGGCCGGTCACCGGGTAAAAAAGCCGAATCCCGTGCGGCGGCTAGTCGGCTGAACGTCGGTGCGGGCACGTGGTCGGGATTCGGGTGCCATACCCGCTACTGCGGCGAGTTGGGGCAAAAGCGTTGTGGTCAGGAGAGCGCCCGCTCGACCGCGGTGGCGACGCTGCGGGCCTTCTCGGCGAGTTCCGGCGAAATCTGGCCGGCGTCGACGGCCGCCTCGAGTTCGTCCTCGTCGACGACCGACACCGAACCATCGGCCCGCCGGATCACGTCGACGTGGAGGTCGACGTACCGGGCGCTGTCGGGAAACAGCTCGACGGGGGTACAGACGTTCACGTAGGTCCCCTTCGTCGTCCCGTCGGCGGCCTTGTAGGTCGTCGGGTACCACCAGCGTCCCTCCTTGAGCTTCGTGATCGCCACGTCGCCGTCCTCGATGGGTACCTCGAGGGCGTCGTAGGTCCCGCCTCCGCGCATGCTTCGCTCGAGAGTCAGGCTCCCGTCCTCGTTCCAATCGGTCACCTCGCCGGTTCCGAGGGTGATGAGTCGGCCGTCGGGCTTGCCGTGGCCGAGCGCGAGGCGGTCGCCCCCCGTCGGCCCGAACTGACGGGAGACCGCGCCGAAGGGAAAGGCCTCCTCGCCGGTGGGGTCGGCGACGGCCTCGGCGAAGTCGACGGCCGCGCTCGCCGACCGGTCGCCGGTCTTGATCCGGTGGTGTCCGACCATCGTGGTCTCGGCGGTTCGTCGCACCTCGTCGAGGGTGAACCGCGACTCGCGGCCAAACCAGAGCCAGGCGGTCGCCTGCGGGTCGGCGAGTAGCGCGGGGTCGCCGGGTTCCTCGGACACGTCCTCGAGCTGGGCCTCGAGCGTCCGGGCACGAGAAACCGCGTCCTCGAGAGCTTCGGTCATCGCCTCCAGGTCAGCGTCGACGGCGCTGCGATGCCACCGGAGGCCCCAGCCCTTCTGAATCGAGGTCGAGAGCAGGTCCGTCATCCCGACGAGTTCCTCAGCCCGCGCCCCGTCGAAATTGGCACCGACCCCGCTTCGATTCCGGAGGAGGGTACAGAGGCCGCCCTCGACGGCGAGTCCGGGTTCCAGGCGAGGAGCGTCGTCGTCCCACGGCGGCGTCGGTTCACGGACCTGCAGGCGAAATCGGTCGCCGGCGTCGACGTAGCCGTCGGCATCGTCGTACTTGAGGTAGCCTCGTCGTCCCTCGGCGAGGGAGACGGGAGCGCCGCGGCCGCCGTCGGCCTCGCGGACCGCGCCGTCGAACACCGCTCCTCGAGGGACGGGATCCGCCCAGCGGAACGTGTCGACCGCCAGCGACTCGAGGTGCTCGAGCACGCGATCGACGCACTCGGGGTCGCCCGACACCTCGAGTCCCTGGCGGTCGCGGGTCGTCTCGATCCGTACGTCTGCGGGCGCCGTCGGGAAGTCGGTCTCGAACCGCGCGCGGATGGGTTCGGAGGCCTGGACGACCGTGTGGCCGGCCTCCAGTAGCCGCTGGGTCACGGCCGTGGTGTAGATGCCGCGGACGCGAGCGCGAACGTCGACGGCAGTACCTGGATCGACCGACCCGTCGGTACCGCTACCCTCCTCGGTCATCGGAGCGTCTCCCGGTCGGCCGCGAATCGGACCCGGTCGTTGACCGAGGGGCCGAGCGTCAGTTCGACGTACTCCTCGTCGAGCACCCGGCCGTCCTCGACGTAGACACCCCAGGTGTCGAACCGGAGCCAGCCGCGCATCTCGGCGGCGTGGGTGGTCAGGTCGAGCCCCTCCACGGCGTGTTCGGGGTACTCGGCGCTCGAGTGAGCCATGTCGAGATCCGAGTAGACGGTATCGTGGCGCTCGAAGAACGACTCGAGGGCCGCGGCGTCTGCGGCCACGGCCTCGACGACGAGTTCCGAGGCTTGCTGGAGGTCGTCGGTCTCGAGGCCGACCTCCCGGAGGGCCCGTTGGGTTCGCTGATCGAAGTGCATGGACGACGGTTCGCACCGGGAGCGTTTGTGGATTGTGGGTTCGCGGCGAACGGTGACTCGAGTTTGTGAGTTCAGTGGTACGGACCCAACAGAAACAGCGGACACGGCGGCGGCTCGAGACGGCAGTGACGGCAACGACTCGTCGTCGGAATCAGTCGTCGGCGTGAGCGCCAGTCAGCGAAGAATAGGTGGTGCCGGACGACAGGGACGTCGTCGGCGTCGGGTCGGCGTCGGGTTCGATGCGTTCGGTTTCGGGTTCAGGTTCAGGTTCGTCCTCGAGTCGTTTGGCCTCTTTCTCGAGTGTGCCGGCGATCGCCGGCGGAAGGTTTCGTACGTGTGTTGTGTCCTCCGGGGAGGGCGGCGACGTGAGGAGGACCCCACGGGTGGGTCGAGTCATGGTCGAGGGTGAGCATTCATTCCGCATAAAGCCGATCCTTAAACACCTATTGTCATATAATCTCATATAAGGTGTTCGCGTCCACGAACGTATTTGATCGCTGGCTAGTGTATGGTGGATATGGCCAGCAAGCGCGACCCGATCGAACGAGCGGCCGGCTCCTCGGCCGACCTCTACGACGTCTCGACCTGGGAACCTCGCTCGCGACTCGACCGTTTCGCCGCCTGGCTGTACGCCGCGATCAGTTACGGACTCCACGCGATCGTGCTCGCCGTCGCCCTGTTGATCACGATCTCGCTCCTGGCTTCACCTACGGTTCTCGTCCTCGACGAACCGCTCATCGGCGCGTTCTTCGCGCTCTCGGTCGTCCCCGCTGCGCTCCTCGCCGCGTACATCTGGTACGCCGACATCACCACGAGCGAACCGCTCTCGCTGCTGGTCAGCACGTTTGTCCTGGCCGTCCTCTTCGCCACGTTCGCCGCCGTCACGAATACGTTCGCTGGCTCCTTCCTGCGGCCGGTCCCCATCGTCGGAACGATCCTCTTTTTCTACCTGATCGTCGGCCCCGTCGAGGAGGCGGTCAAACTCCTCGCCGTGCGCGTCTTCGCCTTCCGGAGCGACTCATTCGACGCCGTCATCGACGGCGCCGTCTACGGGGCCGTCGCGGGGCTCGGCTTCGCCGCCATCGAGAACGCCCTCTACATCACCCAATCCGTCGGCACCGTCGGGGCCGAGACCAGCCTGTTCGCCGCCGCGGGCGGGATCACGACGACCCGCGCGCTCGCCGGCCCCGGCCACGTCATCTACTCCGCCGTCGCCGGCTACTACCTCGGCCTCGCGAAGTTCAACCCGACGAACGCCGGTCCCATCGTCGTCAAAGGGCTCCTCGTCGCCGCGTTCATCCACGCGACGTACAACGTCACCGTCCAGATCGTCCCGCCGGTGATCGCCGCGCTCTGGGGACTGGGGCCCGCGCTCGCAGTGATCGTCTACGTCGTCGTCTACGACGGACTGGCCGCCTTCTACCTCTACCGGAAACTCAGCCGCTACCGGCGAACCTACCGCGCCGTCCGGGACGACGGCGACGACCACGGCGCGGAGATGACGGAGTTCGAACCGGGTCAGCGCTGAGTAGGCGGATTCGACGCCATACTTCTACTGCGGGGCCGCGAGGCGGTCGCGCTCGAGGTGCCCTTCGAGCAACCGTTCGACGTACTTCGCGAGGACATCGACCTCGAGGTGGACGAGGTCGCCGGGCGATTTTTCCGAGAGCGTCGTCAGGTCGTAAGTCGTCGGGATGATCGCCACCGTCACCCGGCCGTCGTCGGTCAGGTTGGCGACGGTGAGGCTGATGCCGTCGAGGGTGATCGACCCCTTCTCGACGACGTAGCGGTCGTAGCTCTCGGGGAGGTCGAACTCGAAGAACCAGTCGTCGCCGACGGACTCGATTCCGGAAACGGTCGCCACCGCGTCGACGTGCCCCTGCACGACGTGGCCGTCGAAGCGACCGTCGGCAGGCATCGCCCGCTCGAGGTTGACTGCGTCGCCGACCTCGAGCGAGCCGAGGTAGGTCCGCTCGACGGTTTCGCTGGCGAGGAAGACCTCGAACCAGTTGCCGGGATCGAACGCCTCGACGGTCAGGCAGGCGCCGCTAACGCTGATCGACTGGCCGTGTGCGAGGTCCGTGGCGACCTCGTCGGCACCGATCCGGAGTCTCAGTCCCTCGTCCGTCTCGGTTCGGTCGACGATTTCGCCCGTCTCCTCGACGATGCCGGTGAACATGCTCGAGACTCGCGCGTTCGCGACCAAATACGTTCCGGATCTGTAATGCATTCCACATTCGTTACGGTGCTCGAGCGTAGTCGTCGTGTTTTTGCCGCTCCTCGACGAATAGCCCCGCAATGGGTGGCCTCATCGACACGATCAAACTCGCCGGTATCCTCGTCTTCGCGATTCCTGCCGGACTCGCTGGTCTCGAACTGGCGTTGCGGGGGAACACGCTCGTCGGCGGCGCACTCGTTGGACTGGCGATCATGCTGGTAATCATCGACCACTATCTGACGACGCCTGGCGACATTCCGGGGATGGTCGCGAGTCGAGTGGCCGGAAAGGCGGTTCGGGACCCCGAGGAGTCCGAGGAGTGACGGGCAGAGTCCGGGCAAACGCCTCGGCTGAAGGCCCCGGTCGACGTCGACATCGGCATCGTCACTGAACACCGACCGAACGGGAGCGTCAGGGAGCAGACTCCGCGATGTCGTCGATTGCGTACACGCGAACGCTCGTCGGCCGCTTCGTAAACTGCCCGAGCAACCGTCCGACGAGGCGGTCGACCCCCGCGTCCGCCGCGACGTCGAGCAGTTGCTGACTCACGAGACCGTCGAAGAGCACCGTCGAAACCGAATCGGGGTCGGCCGCCTCGAGCATTGCCTGGGCCTCGCTCGCCTCGCCTTCCTCGAGAATCTCACCGTCGACGTCGAGGAAGCGAACGCGCTCGGTCCCGTTTCGGATCACCTCGGTGGCGTGGTCGTAGACGGTTCGCGGTCGTGGCTCCCTGGAATCGGTGGACGTCGCCCCGGATTTAGGAGCGGACTCGGTGCCTGAATCCACCGTAGAGCCGTCGTCGACACCTCCCTCGAGCGACGGTGAATTGGAATCGGAGTCGGAATCAGAGTCGGCCTCGGGACCCAGACTCGAGTCGGGCTGAACCGGGCCGTCGGCTGGTGACTCGGTGCTCGCCGGCGGCGCGGGCGTCTGGCTGCCGTCGGTCGCGGCGATGGCGTCTCGCGGTTCGTTCGCTCCGGAGACGGTTTCGAAGGGGACCTTGTTCCGTAGCGCGGTGAATAGCTGGGTGTGATCGAGGTCCTCGACCGAGGTCCCCGCCGGGGCGAAGGTGACGTAGTCGATGTCGCCGACCTGGGAGAGTTCCTCGAAGATCAGATCGCCGCCGCGATCGCCGTCGAGGAACACCGTCACCGTACGGTGGTGGGTGAGTTCTGCGACCGCGTCGGGGACGTTCGTCCCCTCGACGGCGATGGCGTTCTTGACGCCGTACTTGAGCATGGTGAGAACGTCCGAGCGTCCCTCGACGACGATGATGGCGTCGCTGTCGCCGACCCGTGGCCCGGCCGGCAGGCCCTCGAACTCGGTGATGTCCGCGACGCGGACGTACTCGCGCACCTCCTCGAGGATCTCGTCGGAGGACATAACGGAGTCGTCGAAGCCCGTCCGGAGGAGTTCCTTCGCGCGCTCGACGACGTCTTTGCGTTTCGCCGCGCGAACGTCTTCGATGTCGCCGACCTCGAGGTTCGCTCGGCAAGGGCCGACCCGGGTGATCGTCTCGAGGGAGGCTGCGAGCGTGGCGGTCTCGACCTTGTCGAGGCTGGTTGCGATCGTCAGGTGCCCCTGCGACGTTCCGCGAGTGCTGGTGATTTCGACGTCGATGTGCCCGACCTTGCCCGACTGGCGGAGTTCGCGGAGGTCGAGTTCGTCGCCGAGGAGGCCCTCGGTCTGGCCGAAGATGGCGCCGACGACGTCGCTGCGCTCGACCACCCCGTCGGCCGTGACGTTCGCCCGGATGAGATATTTTGACGTGTCTTCCATGGGAGATCCGGCCCGCGTGGGACCTGCGGCGCGAACATCGCGCCCGTAGACCGTTTACTCGTATATAGGTGCTCGACGGCAAATACCTGTTGACCGGCAGGTTCGCCTCGAGGGGCGGTCGATCCGGCCGTAACGTCGTCTCCCGAGTGACACAGTGACACACCCCCAGTGCCTTGATAGGCACGTCGACTCGAGAGGACGTATGAGCGAGGAGACACAGGACGCCGGTTCGAGTGCCGAACGGTACGAGCGAAGCGAACGCAGCGAGCGTTCGGACCGCGACGACGACCACACTCGAGCGCAGGACCTGTCGTCGCTCGAGCCCGAAACCTACTACGACGAGTACGGCCATGAGGAGTGGGACCGCCTCGAGGCCACCCTGGGCGGTCACCTCGAGTTCGAGGGCACTACGGCCTATCTCGAGCGCTACCTGCCGAACTCGGGTCGCGTCCTCGACGCGGGTGGCGGCGCGGGACGGTACGCCGTCTGGCTCGCCGAGCGTGGCTATACGGTGACGCTCGCGGACCGCAGCGCTCGCCAATGCGAACTCGCCCGAGAGAAGGCCCGCGAACACGGCGTCGACGACCGCGTGACAGTCGAACGCGCCGACCTGCGCGCGCTGCCGTTCGCCGATGACCGATTCGACGCCGTCTGCTGTACCGGCGGGCCGCTCTCCCATCTCACCGACGAGGCCGGCCGGGAGCGGGCACTCGCGGAACTCCGCCGCGTCGCCCGGCCCGAGAGCCCCGTCTTCGTCTCCGTCATGGGTCGACTCGCGGTCCTCCAGAACCTCGTCCGCTCCGTGGAGTACGCCCCCGGCGTCCCGGCGATGGTCGAGAGCGGCACCTACGACGCCGACTTCGCCCGCGAACACCTCGCCCACCTCGAGGAACCAGGCTTCACGGCGTGTCACTTCTTCCGTGCTGCCGAACTCGAGGCCGTCCTCGAGTCGGCCGGATTCGAGGTCGAGGCGTTGGTGGGGCTCGAGGGAATCGCGGCGAACGGCGGCGAGCGGCAGGACCTGGCTGATCTCGAGTCGGATGTGGTCGAGGCCGTCACCGAGGCCGTTCGCGGCCTGCGGACGGACCCCGCCGTCGTCGATTGGTCGAATCACATCCTGGCGGTCGCTCGAGCCTGAGCGCTCGCTATTGTTGTTAAACTATTTTACTATAGAATCAATAGCATTGGCGCCGCTTACTCGAGCGGCTCCGTCACCTTCGCGGGATTGGTGGGTTCGGTGAGGCGGACGCGGCCGTCCCCGTGGACGCTAACGTGGTACCCTTCGTACGTGAACTCGAAGACCCTGTCTTCGAGGGCGGCGCCGCTGTTTCGAGGACGGAACAGCGCGTTGAGCGCGTCCGGATCGATAACCTCGTAGATCGGCGGCATCTCGACCAGCGACCGCCCGGAGGCCGCGGCGACCAGGTCGACGATCGTCTCGACCGGCCCCTCTGTCGGATCGAACGACTCGGTGTGTGTGCGCTTCGTTCGATCGACAGTCGCGGAGGGAGGGAGCGAATCGTCAGCGGAATCCATACACGCATCCACTCGAGTCGCCCCTATGTCTCTAGTGCTGATTATATTGATCCTTTAAGTACGACCTTTCGCGACAACGTCACGATACCGCGTTCTCGAGGAGAGCGCGTGACGACACGAGGAGGGGAGCGCATAACGGATGAAGAATTGAGCACCTCATTCACCAGGCGAGGCTCACTCGGCGCGTCGGACGAGTTCCCTCGGATCAACCATGAAGCAGAAGACGGACGCAACGTTCAATAGTCGCTCCCTCAAAATTTCGAGGGATGAGTTCACTCCTTCGCCTCGCCGGACTTGGCCTGCTCGCGCTCGTGGTCTTCTGGGTCGTACTCGAGGTCGTCGTCGGCATCATCTCGGCGGTCGTCAGCCTCGTGATCAGCCTCGTGGTCCTCGCCGTGGTGGTCGCGCTCGTGTACCTGGCGTACAGCGCGCTCGCGTAGACGCCGGAGGGCAGAAACCAGTCCCAGTCTCAGTTTTTCGCCGACTCGAGCAACTCGATCGCCTCGGCCCGGAGTTCGTCCGCTCGGTCGGCAGACCGCGCCTCGGCGGTGACCCGAATCAGCGGCTGCGTGCCGCTCGCCCGGAGCAGGAACCAGCCGTCGCCGCGGCCGACGCGCACACCGTCGAGGGTGTCGACGTCGTCGTAGCGCTCGAGAACTGACTCGGTGACCGCATCCATCACGGCGCTCTTCTGGTCGACCTCGAGGGAATCGCGCCGGATGGGATAGGTGTCGACGCTGTCGACGAGTGTCGAGAGCGGACCGGATTCGGCGACCAGTTCGACGAGTTTCGCGGCCGCGAGCGGGCCGTCCGGACAGAGCGTTTCTGCGGGCCAGATCCAGGCGCCGCTGGGTTCACCGCCGAAGACGACGTCCGGGTCGGTCGCCCGCTCGGCCACGTAGACGTCGCCGACCGGCGTCTTCGTGAGCGACGCGCCGACGTCGGCTAGCGCGTCGTCGACGGTCAGACTGGTGTCCACCGGTGCAGCCACCCGGTCGCCCTCACCTGCAGCCTCGCGGGCGAACAACGCCAACAGGACGTCCTTCGGGACGAACCTCCCCGTCTCGTCGACCGCAACCATTCGGTCGGCGTCCCCGTCGTGGGCGATGCCGAGGTCGGCGTCCGTCGCGGCGACCGTCTCGAGCAGCGTCTCGAGGGTCTCCTCGTTCGGTTCACTCGGTCGGCCAGGGAACGAGCCGTCCGGCTGGCCGTTGAGCGTCGTAACCGAACAGCCGAGGTCGGCGAGCACGTCCGCAGTGACCCGCCCCGCGCCGTTCCCGAGGTCGAGCACGATCGAGAGCGCGGTCTCGAGCGAGACGGCCTCTCGAATGGCGTCAGCGTGATCCCCGGCGGCGTCCTGGTACGCACGAACGGTGCCGTGGCCGTCCCAGTCCGTGAGGTCGTAGTCGCCCCGCTCGATGCGGGCCGAAATCGCGTCACGCTGATCGGGCCCGAACGCCTTCCCGGAGGGCGTCCAGAGCTTGATTCCGTTGTCAGTCGCCGGGTTGTGCGAGGCCGTGATGACGACGCCCGCGTCTGCCTCGAGCGTACCGACAGCGCGGGCGACGGTGGGCGTAGCTGCGAGTCCGAGGTCGACGATGTCCGCGCCGCACTCGCGGAGGCCGGCCTCGAGCGCCCGCCCGAGGACCCTGCCGCTCTCCCTGGCGTCGCGGCCGAGGACGACCCGGTCGTAGCCCTCGGAGGCGACCGCTCGGCCGACCGAGAGCGCGAGTTCGGCCGTGACTTCCTCACCCACGGCACCGCGAATACCGCTCGTTCCGAACATAGCGAGGAGTGTGACGTACGGTTACGTTATACTGTCGATTGAACCGGTCGAGAGCGGCGGCTACTGCCGACACTCGAGGATACGTTCCGGGAGGCGTTCGTCGCTACGATCGAAGAAAGTGGAAGAGACGATACGGTTTCGAGCGAAGCGAGCGTCAGTCGCTGGTTTCGTTTTCCGTGGCTTCGTCTGTTTCGTTGGTGTCGTCTGTTTCGTTAGTGTCGTCTGTTTCGTTAGTGTCGTTGGTGCCGTCAGACTCGGAGGTATCGTTCGATTCGTCTGTTTCGTTGGTGTCGTTGGTGCCGTCAGCGTCACCGTCAGTGCCGTCGGTCTCGTCACTCTCGTTGGAATCGTCGGTCTCGTCCTCTGACTCGTCCGTCTCCTCACTCGAGTCATCCTCACTCGAGTCATCCTCACTCGAGTCCGACTCGACGTCCGGGTTGAAGTGGATGTTTTTGGAGACCGCACCGTAGATGTCGTCGTACTGTTTGTCTTTATCCATCAGGAAGACTTCGACGGTCAGGCGCTCGTATTCGCCGAACTCCTCGAGACCGCCCGGACGGACCTCGATGTGGAACGTCCCGTTTTCGGTCATCTCGACCTGACCGGTGCGCTCGACGATCTTCCGGTTGCCTTCCCCTTCGTTGATCTTGACGAAGAAGTACGGCTCGCCGACGACGTCACCGTACTCCGGCGGGTCGACGTCCTCCATGCTCGTGTTGGCGACGACTTCGATGTTGAAGTTCGAGTAGCCCTCGCCGTTTTCCGCCTCGACTTTGTCGACGAACTCGACGCTCTTGATCCGGGTCGAACTCTCGTCTTTCCATTCGAGCGGCATGTTCGGCTGCTGTGGCGGTGACCAGCTGGACTGGGTCGATTCGTCGTCTTCCCGGTCGTCGGTGGAACCGTCGTCAGTGGAACCGTCACCGTCCGAATCATCGTCGGCCTCCTGAGTCTCGTTCGGCGAATCGTTCTCGTCGGTATCGTTCTCTGAGGTGTTCTCCGACGGATCCTCCCCGTCGGGCTGTGTCTCCTCCGGCGAGTCGCCCGCTCCGAACCCCCCGAGGGACGTACACCCCGAGAGGGCGACGAGCAAGACGACGCTGATCACAGCGAGTGTTCTAAACTGCATCGTAGGCGTCGCTATCGGTTCCTGTCACATCATTATAGCCCTGATAAGTCACATTGGCCGCCGTATAACAACTCCATAGTCGAGTTCATCGACGGGAAAAACCGTGTTCGAGGGACCGACCACGAGTGTTCGCCGAGGCTCGAGCGACGGTCCGTGAACGGGTCGAATCGAGTGTCGCGTCGCTCGAGTCGCCGGTCATTAAGCCGTCAGCCGCTAGACCGTCTCCGGAAGCCGTCAGCCGCTAGACCGTCTCCGGGAGCCAGCCACCGTCGACTTCGAGGTTCTGACCGCTCACGTAGTCGCTCTCCGGGTCGACGAAGAAAAGCAGCGGACGGACGAGGTCGTCGAAACTCGCCGGTCGCCCCCGGGGAACCTCCTCGGGGAACGCCTCCGAGTTCTCGACGACGTACGGCGAGATGGCGTTGACGGTGACGGCGTCGTCCTGGGTGTCGGCGGCGAGCATCCGCGTGAACATGATCACGCCCGCTTTAGCGACGAAGTACGGGAAGTTTACCGGGTTGACGAGCCCTTTCTCGCTCGAGGCGTTGCCCAGGTTGACGATGCGACCGAATCCGTTCTCGCGCATGCCGGGGAGGGCGCGCTTCGAGCAGAGGTAGGTGCCGTTGAGGTTCGTCTCGAGGACACGGTTCCAGGTCTCGAACTCGAGGTCGGCCCAGTGGGTGGGCGCGAAGTCGCCGACGTTGTTCACCAGTACGTCGACGGTCCCCAGGTCGTCCTCGACGCTCGAGAACAGTTCGTCGACGCTTCCGGGGTCGGTCACGTCACCGCGAACCGTCGTAACGGCCTCGGCGCCGCGGTCTCGAGCCTCGTCGGCGACCGACCTGGCGGCCGCGTCGCTGGTATGATAGTGGACGGCTGTCTTTGCGCCCCGTTCGGCCAGCGCCAGCAAGAATGCCCGACCGATGCCACGAGCGCTGCCGGTGACCAGTACGGTTCGACCGGTAAGGTCTGGATCGTCCATATCCCACCCTCGCTCAGGAGCACGAAAAGTCGCCGGGGTCGGTAGGTGAGAATTTTTACTCAGGATCGAGTAAGAGTATGAACGCTTAAGGTAGTGGAGGGTATACGTACTGGATATGACGCTCGAAACAATCCTGCTCGCGGTTGGTCCGGGCGATGCCGAACGGACGGACGCACTCGCCGAGGCAGTCATCGAGGTCGCAGCGCCTGCAGAGTCGACGGTCGTGCTCGCTCACGTCTTCACCGACGACGAGTACGAGAAGGTCTTAGACCAGCTCTCCTTCGACCCCGAGGTCGAGGAAGCCGACCCGAACGAGGTCGCCGGACGTCACGCCACGATCCGCGACCTCCGGAATCCGCTCGCCGACGCGGGCGTGAACTACGAGGTTCGCGGTTCGGTGGGCGACCACGGTAAAGCGATCGTCGACCTGGCGACCGACGTGGGCGCCGATCGCGTCGTCGTCGGCGGGCGAAAACGCTCCCCAACCGGGAAGGCCGTCTTCGGCTCGACCGCCCAGGAAGTGTTGCTCTCGGCCCCCTGTCCTGTGACGTTCGTCCGCAGTTCCGACTAATCGAGGTTCGGTTTCGGACCTCGAGAGACTGACCAAGATGGCGATCGATTCCGTCGTTCTCGTCCCAGTCGCTCTAGACGCCGAATAAACCGCTCGTCGCGTGAAAGCCGTTCCCTCACGTTTTATCGCCCGGGAGTCCCTGCCACGAGGATATGAACTGGCGGGACGCAGAACGCGAGTACGACGACGCGGTCATCGACGCGACCAGCCTGGGTCGGCTGTTCGAGGACGCCACCGAGCGACACCCCAATCGCCCGGCACAGCGCTACAAGGGCGGGGTCTACGACCGTTCACTCACCGGCGGGGTGCTGCGGGCCGCCGCCGACGGCGAGTTCCGCGCGATCTCGTACGCCGAAATGCGCGACGTCGTCCGGAAACTCGCGGCCGGCTTTCGCGACCTCGGCGTCGAGTTCGGCGACCGGATCGGCATCTTCGCCGACACCCGTTTGGAGTGGGCCCAGACCGACTTCGCGCTGCTCTCGGCCGGCGCCGTGGTCACCACCGTCTACCGCAACTCGTCACCAGACCAGGTCCGCTACTTGCTCGACGACCCTGGGGCGACCGGCGTCGTCGTCGAGAACGAAGCACTGCTCGAGCGCGTCCTCGAGGTCGAAGACGACCTCGATCTCGAGTTCGCCGTTTCGATGGATACGCTTTCGAGCGCCTACGACGACCGCGACGACGTCCACACCCTCGCGGACGTCTACGCGCGCGGGGAGGAAACCTTCGACCTCGAGGCCTACCAGCACTGGGTCGACGAACCCGAGACGGACGATCTGGCGAGTCTGATCTACACCAGCGGGACGACCGGCCAGCCGAAGGGCGTGCAGTTGACCCACGGTAACTTTCGAGCGAACGTCAATCAGATTCGCAAGCGCTACGGGCCGCGACCGGACAAGTCCCCCGACTTACCGGTGATCGACGAGTCGGTGCAAACGGTCTCGTTCCTGCCGCTGGCCCACGTCTTCGAGCGCACCGCGGGACATTTCCTGATGTTCGCCAGCGGTGCCTGCGTCGCCTATGCCGAGAGCCCCGACACCCTACAAGAAGACTTCAGCGCGGTTCGACCGAACTCGGCGACGAGCGTGCCGCGGGTCTACGAGAAGATCTACGACGCCATCCGCGAACAGGCGAGCGAATCCGCGATCAAGGAGCGGATCTTCGAGTGGGCGACCGACGTCGGCGTCGCCTACGCCGAAGCGAACGCGCCGGGGCCGGCCCTGCGTGCGAAACACGCCCTCGCGGACCGACTCGTCTTCTCACAGGTCAAGGAGGCCCTCGGTGGCAACGTCGAACTCCTCATCAGCGGCGGAGGGAGCCTCTCGAAGGAACTCTGCACGCTCTATCACGGGATGGGGCTGCCCATCTACGAGGGCTACGGCCTGACCGAGACCGCCCCCGTCGTGACGGTCAATCCGCCCGAAGAGCCCAAGATCGGGACGATTGGCCCCGCGCTGCTCGAGGTCACGCTTCGCATCGACGAGTCGGTCGCCGATCAGGACGTCTTCGACGACCCAGGCCAGGTCGGGGAGTTGCTCGTCCGGGGACCGAACGTGACCGAGGGGTACTGGAACAAGCCGAGCGCTACCGACCGGGCGTTTTTCGAGGCCGAGGCTGAAGGCGAGAGCGAGAGTGATGACGAGGACGAGGACGAAGACGACTACGGAGACGACGAAGCCCGCTGGTTCCGCACCGGCGACATCGTCCACCTGCGGCCGGACGGCTACGTCGAGTTCCGCGAGCGAGTCAAGCAAATCCTCGTGCTCTCGACGGGCAAGAACGTCGCTCCCGCCCCCATCGAGGACGCCTTCGCCGCCAGCGAGGTCGTCGAACAGTGCATGGTCGTCGGCGACGGCGAGAAGTTCGTCGGCGCACTCCTCGTCCCGAACCTCGAGCACGTCCGCGAGTGGGCCGACCGGGAGGGAATCGACCTCCCCGAGGACGCCGAGGCCATCTGTGCGGACGAGCGCGTTCGATCCTACGTCGACGAGGAGGTCGACAGGGTAAACGAGAACTTCGAGAAACACGAGACGATCAAGCAGTTCCGTCTCGTCCCCGTCGAGTTCACCGAGGACAACGAGATGCTGACACCGACGATGAAGAAGAAGCGCCGGGTCATCCTCGAGCGCTTCGACGACCGAGTCGACGAACTCTACGCCGACGCCTGACGGGGGTTTCGACGTTCCCGTCTCGCTTCGACTCGTTTGCACGCACTCTCGCCCGCCTCGACTCGTTCTGCCGTCCGCTGCCCTCGAGCGCCGTCCGAGTGCTGTTCGCTGCCCTCGAATGCGGTCTGCTCCCGCTCAGGCGCCGTCCGCTGCTATCAGACGCTGCTACCGCCCGAACCACTCAAAACAGCCGAATAGTTCAAGAGGCGGCATGTGCATTGAGGAACCATACCATGGGATGGAGGGAATCCGAACGACAGTTCGACGACGACGTACTCGAGATGGACACGCTGGGACAGCTGTTCGCGAAGACGGTCGAGCGCAACAGGGACGCTCCGGCCCAGCGCTACAAGGGCGGGATTTACGACCGCTCGCTCGCAGGTTCGGTGGTCGATCCCGCACCCGACGGCGACTACGCGGTGCTCAGCTACGCCGAGATGGGGGCGATCGTCGAGCGACTCGCGACCGGTTTTCGCGACCTCGGCGTCGACGCCGGTGATCGCGTCGCCATATTCGCCGGGACACGCATGGAGTGGGCCCAGACCGACTTCGCCTTGCTATCGGCGGGCGCGGTGGTCACCACCGTCTACCGCAACTCGTCGCCCGATAAGGTCCGCTACTTGCTCGACGACCCGGGTGCGACGAGCGTCGTCGTCGAGAACGAAGCACTGCTCGAGCGCGTCCTCGAGGTCGAAGAGGATCTGGATCTCGAGTTCGTCGTCTCCATGGACGACCTCTCCGACACGTACGACGACCGCAAGGACGTCTACACGCTCGCGGACGTCTACGAGCGCGGCGACGAGGCCTACGACGAGGAGACC
The DNA here is from genome assembly GCF_042663485.1 of Saliphagus sp. GCM10025334. Taxonomy (NCBI): domain Archaea; kingdom Methanobacteriati; phylum Methanobacteriota; class Halobacteria; order Halobacteriales; family Natrialbaceae; genus Saliphagus; species Saliphagus sp. GCM10025334. Next base: position 356,912 of record NZ_JBHTAF010000002.1, read on the forward strand.
TACCAGGGCTGGCTCGCCGAGCGCACGCCGGACGACCTGGCGAGTCTGATCTACACCAGCGGGACGACCGGCCAGCCGAAGGGCGTGCAGCTGACCCACCGGAACTTCCGGGCGAACGTCAACCAGACCTACCGGCGGTTCGGGCCGCGTCCGGGGAAACCGGCGGGGACGCCCTCGATCAACAGCAACACACAAAGCGTATCGTTCCTCCCACTGGCACACGTCTTCGAGCGCACCGCGGGACACTTCCTGATGTTCGCCAGCGGAGCCTGCGTCGCCTACGCCGAGAGTTCGGACACGCTCAAAGAGGACTTTCAACTCGTCTCGCCGACGACGGCGACGAGCGTGCCCCGCGTCTACGAGAAAATCTACGACGCCATCCGCGAGCAGGCGAGCGAATCGCCGATCAAGGAGCGCATCTTCGAGTGGGCGACTGACGTCAGCCGGGCGTACTACCGCGCTGACAGTCCCGGAACCGGCCTGAAGCTGAAGATGACGGTCGCCGACAGGCTGGTCTTCTCGCAGGTCAAGGAGGCTCTCGGCGGCAACGTCGACATGCTCGTCAGCGGCGGCGGCACCCTCTCGGCCGAGCTCTGCACACTCTATCACGGGATGGGCCTACCCATCTACGAGGGGTACGGCCTGACCGAGACTGCCCCCGTGGTCACGACCAATCCGCCCGAAGAGCCCAAGATCGGGACGATCGGCCCCGCCCTCGTCGACACCGATCTGAAGGTCGACGAGACCGTCGTCCCCGAGGAGAGCACCGACACCGCGATCGGCGAAACCGGCGAGTTGCTCGTCAAGGGGCCACAGGTCGCGGAAGGGTACTGGAACAAGCCCGAGAAGACCGCGGAGGCGTTCCTCGAGGGCGACGACGGCCGCTGGTTCCGCACCGGCGACATCGTCACCATCCGGCCCGACGGCTACCTCGTCTTCCACGAGCGGTCGAAACAGATGCTCGTGCTCTCGACGGGCAAGAACGTCGCCCCCGCCCCCATCGAGGACAGCTTCGCCCAGAGCCAGGTCGTCGAACAGTGCATGGTCGTCGGCGACGGCGAGAAGTTCGTCGGCGCGCTCGTCGTCCCCAACTTCCAGTACCTCCGGGACGAACTCGAGCTCGAGGACGACGCGCGGATCGTCGACAGCGAGGCAGCCCACGACCTCGTTCAGGCGGAGATCGACGCGGTGAACGAGAACTTCGAGAAACACGAGCAGATCAAGCGTTTCCAGCTCGTTCCCGAAGAGTTCACCGAGGAAAACGAGATGCTGACGCCGACGATGAAGAAGAAGCGTCGCGTGATCCTCGAGAAATTCGACGAGGAGGTGGCGGACATCTATCCCGAGCGCGCGTCCGATCGACCGGCCGAGGCGGCCGACTGAGCGGGAACGCGACTACCCCAGTCCACCCCCTCTCGCCTTGTCGCCCTCGAGTTCGGATTCGCGGGTTCGGGTCCGTTCTTCTTCCGCCTCCGGGTCGGGTTCGCGATCGTGGGGATAGACGCCCTCCGAATCCGAGCGCGTGTTCCGGGTCAGTGCCAGCCACAGGAGCACACCGGAGAGAACGAGAAACGCCCAGGCGAATTCGCTCACACCTGCGATCACCGACGCGAATACGGCGATCAGACAGCCGAGGACGGCGTATCCGTACCGGTTCAATCGCTGGAGGACCATGGTACACCTCGCTCTTGCTGCCACAAGTGTTTTTTCACGGATACGTCGACCACATCCGATCGGCGGTCCACTCGCTGATCCGGCGTATCCACATTCCAGATGGGAGTACCACGGTTACTCGAGCTACGAACGTGGCGCTACGGGCCGACCAGTGGATCCGGCGTGGTGACGTCGTCGCTCGCGACCGTGCGTTCGACGGCGGGCCGGTCCTTGAGACGCCGGCCGTCACTGCGGTCATCGCTGAACGGTCCGCACGAGCACTCGAGCGCGTTCCCTTCGATCGAGCGGAATCCGGCAGCGATCAGTCGAGAGCTATAACTGGGTGGTTTCGGTAGTGAATACATCGACGAATGAACGTTCGACTACAGGACGAGAGGTGGGTGCGCCGCCGCGGCGTCGCCGTCCAGGGCCAGGCATTCGACGGGGCGGACCTCCTCGAGGCGCCGGCCATCGCCGAGCGGTTCGCACGGGCGCTCGAGGACAGGGCCGGCCGGAATCAAGACGGGGACGCTCACCTCGAGGCCGTCGCCGCCTGCGCCGACTCCCTCGAGGGCTTCTTCGCGGCCGTCGTCGGCCTCGACGCAGACTCGACGTACCTCGTCGCCGACGGCGCTCGCTCGATTCCCCTCTGGTACGACGCCGCCGGGTCGGTCGTCAGCGATCGCGGGTGGATCGCCAGAGACGCCGTCGACGCGCCTCGAGACCCGGTCGCCGAGCGCGAGTTCCTCCTGACGCGGTACGTAACCGGTCCCGACACCATCTGGCGGGACGTCTTCGCCGTGCAACCGGGGGAAATGGTTCGACTCGAGTCGAGCGACGTCGACGGTATTGGCACCACCGGCGACGGCTATCGAACCGTCACTCGCCACACCTACCGCGAGTACTGGCCCGCCGCCGAAACGCCGACTGCCGAGGACGAGTGCGCCGGCGACATGCTCGAGGCACCCCTCACGCGCCTCGAGGTCGGCCTCCAGACTGCGCTCGACCGACTCGAGGCCGTCGCGGGCGACCGTCCCGTCGTCCTCCCGCTCTCGGGCGGGTACGACTCCAGGCTGCTCGCCGCAGCCCTCGTCGAGCGCGGACGGGAGGTGATCGGTTTCACCTTCGGCCGCTCGGGCCACCCGGACGTCGAGGTCAGCCGGGAGGTCGCGGCCGCACTCGGGATCCGCTGGGAGTTCTACCCCTACTCGCGAGAGCTATGGCGCGAGTGGTACCACGGCGAGACCGGCCGCCGCTACCGGGAGTGGGCCTTCGGCGGGGACGCCCTCCCGTTCCTGGCCGAGTGGCCCGCCGTCCGCGGGTTGCTCGAGGACGGCCGACTTCCCGACGACGCACTCTACTGTCCGGGTCACACCGTGGCAACCCCCAGTGAACGACTGCCGCGGTTCGCGGGCGAGCCCCGGTTCGACATCGACCGGGCGACCGTCGGCTGCGGACCCGCGGTCGACGCCGACGAGCGAGGAGCCGTCGACGACGCACTCGAGACGATCGACCCCACGCTCGAGGCGCTGGTCGAGTACGTCCTCGAGACGCACTACGTGCTCTGGGATCTGGACGACGCCGTGAATGGAGTCGAGACCGACGCAATCGACGTCCGAGCGGCGATCCGCGACCGCATTCGACGCGGCCTCCTCGGAGACCGAAATCCTGAGACGATCTCGGACCCCGCGACGGCCGCCGCGGCCTACGAGCGCTGGGAGTGGCGCGGACGCATGTCGACGTTCACAAACGGCGACTGCCGCGTCTACGAGGACGCCGGCCTCGAGTGGTGGCTCCCGCTGTGGGACCCCGCTTACGTCCGTGTCTGGGAAGCGATTCCCCTCGCCTTCCGCCGCGGGAAGGGACTCCACGCCGACCTCGCCACGGCCATCTACTGGCGGGTCGCCGGTATCGCCCACGACCGGGCCGCGGTGACGGATCGAACGCTCGAGCCCGTCGATCGCCTGCTCTCGCTCGTCCGTCACACCCCCGCTCGACAGTACCTCGAGCGAGGTGGCGACTGGATGCCGCCGTTTCTGGCCCCGCGCGAACGCTGGCGCGAACCCGGCTCCCACCCGCTCGCCTGGCATGGAATCGTCGACGACGCGATTCTCGAGGCCGCCCCCTCGAGCCGAAACCTCTACGCGCTGCGGACGCTGGCGCGGTTCGAGGGCGTCGACCTCGGGGATCCGTCGTGGCTCGCCGACGTAAGTGAGGAGTGGTTCGAGTAATCGTCGCTCTCGAGTAACTCAGGGGGTTAGAACAGAAGGGTAAACAGGAGGTCCCCGTAGACGAGCGCGACGACCAGCCCCGCGAAGATCGGCACCAGAAACGGCGTTCCCGGTGAGATCCAGATGACGTCGCGTTCGGCGAGGACCTCGAGGCCGTCCCGAAGCGTCTCGGGATCGGTGCCGTAGGCCGTACCGTCGATGTCCTCGAGGAAGGCTTCGGCGCCCCAGGGGTCCTCGAGATCCTCGACGTCGGTCGGCGCGTCGGTATCGCGATCGAGGCTCTCCTGGACGCGACTCGACCCGCCGTCGCTCCGAATCTCGGCCCCGACGGCCTCGACGGCGCCGTCGGTCGGCGGATTCGGCTCGTCGGAGAGGCTCGCCGGGTCGCGATACGTTTCCGGGTCCGCCCGGAGTTCCTCGAGGCTGAGCCCCCGCCAACGAAGGTACATTCGGAGGGCGTCCAGGTCGAGGCCGCTCAGGGACCGCCCCGAAGGAGCGTCCAGGAGTCGTCCGTGGGTGCTCGAGACGGCCGTCCACTCGATCGGCCAGCCGACGAACATCACGGGGGCGATCCGTCCGGCAGCGGCGTTTCGAATCGCGAGGGCGACTGGGACGAGGACGCCGAGGAGGACGGCGTTGGTCAGGATGGCGAGCGAGAACGCGCTGGCGATCTCCGGAGTGACGACGGGGAGCGTCCACGAGCCCAGGGCGTACGTCGGGTACGTCGGAAACAACAGCGCGAGCACCAGCAAGGCCTTCGCGTCGGCACCGCCGAAACCACCGAACCACCAGAAGAGGTACGCGAGCGGGACGACGACCCCGAGACTCAGCGCCGCAGGAACGAGAAACTCGTGACTCCAGACGACCCCACCGGCCCGATAGGCGACCCAGCCGTCCCAGACGAACAGGACCACGGCGAGCGCCGACAGCGGGATCCAGACCGAACTCGAGATCCGGCGGGTCTTCACATCGCGGACGGCCGCCCAGGCGAAGACGGGGACGGCGACCAGCCGGAGGAGGTCGGGCGTCGAGGCGATCGGGACGACGTCGTACACGTTCGCTACGGCGTCCCGATGGATGGTAGGTGTTACGGCTGCGGCTCGGTAACAACGTCAAACGCTGGGTGCTTAGAACCCGTGTCGATCCTCGAGCAACACGAGTTGCGTCCGGTCCTCGACCCGTTCTCGCTCGAGCGAGACCAGTTTCCCGACGGTACTCCCCTGTCCGTAGACCTCCTCCGCGCGGGCGTCCTCGAGCGGCAGGGCGAACTCCCGAACACGCTCGACGGCGCCAGCCCAGCTGGGTTCGATTTTGTTCGCACTCCCGACGAGTACGAGGCGTCCCGCGGCAAACGGCCAAGCACTCACGGCGTTGCCGAGCGCGTTGGCGCCGAGGAGCTCGCCGCTCCGGGCGATGGCGTTGACGCTATCGAAGAAGACGTCGGCCGTGGCGGCCTCCCGGCGCGCGTCCGCCCGCTCCTCGTCGTCGTCGATGTCGGCGATCCGGTTGCCGAGGTACTCGAAGCCGTCGGCCGCTTCGAGGACGTCCGTGAAGCCGATCTCCTCCAGCGTCGTGGAGTGGCCGTCCATCACCGTCGCCCTCTCCGGGATCTGGTCGACGAGGTGGTCGCGGGCCGCCTCGGCCGATTCGAATCGGTGGACGTCGACGTTTCCGTCCTCGACGTTCGAGATCGTCTCCTCGATCACCTCCTCGTCGGGTACCTGATCGAAGCGGTCCTCCTCGAGATCCAGTTCGTCGTCGAAGTCGTCTTTCGTGTAGTAGTCGTCCGTCATGGGATGTGTTTGGCGGTCGCGTACGTGGTTTCGGTCCCGGTTACGTGTGTGGACACGTTTCGCTCTCGTTCACGTTTTCTTCTTCTTCCCCCCTCGAGCAGCTACGATTCGTCAAACCCGGCCGCAAACTCCTCTACGATTGCCGCACAGAACGCCTCGAGGTCGTCGTTGACCGTCTGGCCCGCCTCGCGGCCGATGCCGAGCACCTCGACCGCGGCGCCGGCGTCGTTGACGGCATGTTTCGGGTCGATGAACTCGACTTCCTCAGTTCCGGCCGGTGCGAGAAAGATGCCGACCGTCACGTCCTCGAGTTGGTGTTCGGTTTCGCTCATCACCGGTCGTTCGATACAGGCGGCGAAAACGGCCAGCCCTGTCTGTGAAAGGTCGCGTCAGCCCATCGTCGGGGTCTCGAAGGAGATTCTTCGACGCACTCGACGAGGGCTGGGCGCCTCGAGAAGCCATGCGTATACAGGGACCGGGCACAAGCGCACGGTGGGTGTGATGAGCGGTAGACGGTATTGCGTCGTCGAACACCCTCCGTCGAATACGTTTCAACGATGGATCCAGCACTCAAACCCCTCGAGGAACAGGTGATCGTCATTACCGGCGCGTCGTCGGGAATCGGCTTGACGACGGCGCGGATGGCCGCGGACCGCGGTGCGCGGCTCGTGCTCGCCGCTCGAAGCGAAGACGCGCTGGCGGAACTGGTCGAAGAGATCAGAAACGACGGCGGCGAGGCGGAGTACGTCGTCGCCGACGTCCGAAACCGAGACGACGTCCGCGAGATCTCGGCGGTGGCCCGCGACGCCTACGGTGGCTTCGACACCTGGGTCAACGGCGCCGGAATCTCCATCTACGGGAAACTCGAGGAGGTTCCGATCGAGGACATGCGCGCGCAGTTCGATACCAACGTCTGGGGTCTGCTCTACGGCTCGCTCGAGGCGGCGGACCACCTGCGGGATCGCGGCGGAGCGATCATCAACGTCGGCAGCGTCGTCTCCGAGCGCGCCATGATCCTCCAGGGAAGCTACTCGGCGTCCAAACACGCGGTTAAGGGCTTCACCGACGCGCTGCGAATGGAACTGAGCGAGGACGACGCGCCGATCTCGGTGACGCTCGTCAAACCGAGCGCGACCGACACGCCGTATCCGGAGCACGCCAAGAATTACATGGACGACGCGGCGACGCTTCCGCCGCCAATCTACGCACCGGAGACGGCAGCGCGAGCGATTCTCCACGCCGCGGAGCACCCCCAGCGGGAGGTGACGGTCGGCGCCGGCGGGAAGCAACTGACCGTTCTCGGCCGTTTCGCTCCAAAGCTCATGGATACGCTGATGGAAAGGGTGTTCTCGACGCAGGAGCGCACGGACGAACCGCCGCGGCCGCGAGAGCACCACGGTCTCGACAGTCCCTCGGGCGACCTCGAAGAGCGAGGCGACTACGACGGCCACGTCGCGGAGACGAGCTGGTATACCCAGCTCTTCCAGCGACGGCGAACGGCCGGAGCGGCGGTCGCCGCGATCGGGCTCGCGGTTGCATCGTATCTCGGATACAGGGTGATCCGGAACGCGGACGCGACGAGTGAGGACGATCGCCGGATTCCGAAACGACCCGTTCGACTGGCGTCTGCACTCGCTCGAGACCGTTCGTAGCGACTAGCCTGTAGCTTCCGGCCCGTAGCTCTCGAGACGCTCCGCTCTCAATTCGACTCGATCGGATACAAATGCGTTTACCCGTGATACTAGAAAAGGTTGGAAAGCGCGTTTCGGACTAGATGACGCGGTTCTGCAGGTAGTCGAGGTGTTTCGCGTTGTAGACGATCTTGACCTCCTCGGACTCGGCAGTGCCGATGCAGGTCAGGCGGACGTTCTTGTCCTCGACTTCCTCGTCGCTGAGGATCTGCTGCATGTCCATCTGGATTTCGCCCTCCTTGATGATGGCCGCGCAGTTTGCACAGGCGCCGGCACGGCACGAGAAGGGCCAGTCGTAGCCCTGGGCCTCGGCGGACTCGAGGATGTACTCGCCCTCGTTGACCTCGAGGGTGCCGTAGTCCTCGGCGTCGAAGTCGGCGTCGGCGGCTTTTTCGAAGACATCGTCGTCGTCGACACTCCATCCCTGGTCGTCCAGTACTTCGTAGTTGAGGTATTCTACCGTGGGCATCAGGTGGCGCTTCGAGGCCCGTACTGGTATAGCTTGCTGTTCATTTGCAACGGTTTATCAGCTTGATAGTCCTCCGCTGTGAGGAATCGGGGCTCAAAAGCCAAACAGCGGGACGAACCGGAAGGTGAGAAACGCCGCGACCGTCGAGATGAGCGGAACGACGTTTTGCATCAGGATGACGCGAGCGGTCGTCGACGGGTCGAACAGGTCGGCCGCTTTCGGGATGTCCTCGGCGCTCTCCTCGCCAATTTCGGGCGGTCGTTCGCCCTCTTCGTCCGCCGTGAGCGCGCCGATCGAGACCGCCGTTTCCTCGCCGCGGGCGGCGTCAGATAGCGTCGTCGTCCGGGTCGCGCGTCCCCAGCCCAGCCCGACGATGCACATGGTCGCGACGACGACGAAGCTAGCGGGGATCCCGATGAGCGAGAGGAAGATGACGATCGCCGAGGCCACGACCGCGACGACGATCGCTGCCGTCAGCGGCAGGTTCGTGATGTCGTTGCCGAGCGTATCGAGGGTTCGGCGGGCGATGGTGAACGCCCCGACGGCGACGGCGATCGAACCGATGACGATGAGCGGGCCCAGGTCGAGGCCGCCGGCGCCGTAGATCGGGGCGATGGCGTTGGCGATGTTGCTCGTTCCGGAACTGAAGGCCATCAAACACCCGATCACGACGACGACTATCGCACCGGTTCGCTGTCGACGGCCCGAACCGGCGCGGTAGGCGACCCGCGGGACCAGCCCGGAGCGGTCGAGCGAGAGCATCGGCTCGCCGCCACGTTTGGACTCGATGGCGACCCAGGCGTTGATCTGCGGGTAGAAGTACCGGCCGATGACGCCGGACACCCAGAAACCGATGACGGGCGCGACGACCCACCAGATGGCGATCTCGAGGACGACGCCGACGTTCAACTCGCCGGTCGCGAACCCGAGGGCAGCGATGGCGCCAACCGCGGTCATCGAGGTCGATGCCGGAACGCCCGCGTAGTTCCCGATGAAGAGCGCGCCGCCGATGAAAAAGAGGACGGCGACGTTGGCCTCGAGCGTGAAGATGTCGCTGTCGGTAATGAGGTCGTTGCCGAGCGTGTCGACGACGGCAGGGCCGATGGTCCAGGCGCCGACGAAGAAGAAGATAGACATCAGTCCCGCGGCGGCGACCTTCGTGATGACGTTCGCGCCGACGGCGGGACCGAACGCAGGCCCCGTGGTCGCGCCGCCGATGTTGTAGCCGACGAAAATCGCGACGAGAACACCTGCGTATAACAGTATCTCCGACACGGACGAACGTATGGGGCAGGGGCCTAAAAACGCGCCTATTTGGCTCGAGGTCGGACAGTCAGACGCTTCAGAGGGCGACGATTCCGGGAGTCGGTACGAGCGTCAACAGGAGTGGTAAAACGACGACCGTGGGACCGCACCGTAACCGAAAACCGGGGCCTTTACTCGGGTCGCCCTCTGCGTACTCCGCATGAGCCAGCAGTTCGCGGAGTTCGAGGTGATTCCGGCAGTCGACGTCCAGGACGGCGAGGTCGTCCAGCTCGTCCAGGGCGAGCGCGGCACCGAGAAACGCTACGGGGACCCCGTGGCGGCCGCGAAGCGGTGGATCGACGCCGGCGCGCGCAGTCTCCACCTGGTCGATCTCGACGGCGCGTTCGAGGGCGAACGAGCGAACGCCGACGCCATCGACGCCGTCCTCGAGGCCGTTGACGTGCCGACCCAGCTCGGCGGCGGCATTCGAACGGCCAGCGACGCGTTCGACCTTCTCGAGCGCGGCCTCGACCGGGTCATCTTGGGGACGACAGCCGTCGAAAATCCCGACGTCGTGGCCGAGATCAGCGCCGAGTACCCGGACTCCGTCGTCGTCAGCCTCGACGCGAAAGACGGCGAAGTTGTCGTCGAGGGGTGGACCGAAGGCGCCGGCATCACGCCCGTCGACGCCGCGAGGCGGTACGACGACCTCGGCGCCGCGGCGATCCTCTTCACGAACGTCGACGTCGAGGGGCAACTCGAGGGCGTCCGGACCGGCCCGGTCCGCGACCTCGTCGCGGCGACCGACGTTCCGATCGTCGCGAGCGGCGGGGTGGCGTCGCTCGAGGACGTCGTGGCGCTTCGCGAGGCCGGGGCCGCGGCGGTCGTCGTCGGGAGCGCGCTCTACGAGGGGACGTTCACGCTCGAGGCCGCCCAGAAGGCGGCCCGGCGAGTGGCCGACGACGAGTGATTCGGCGGACGATGTGACGGTCGTTTGCCGACGATGGGCGAACGTATCGCCGCTCGAGATGTCCGATGACGTGAAAAGTGGAGTGGATTGTGGTACGTGAGTCGAGGGTGGAGAGTCGGGGTTGGAAGAGTGGAAGTCGGGGGTTGGAGGGTGGAGGGCGGAGGACAGGGGTGGAGTTGGAGGGATGGAGGGCCCCAGCAGTGTCGACCGTCAGTGCTGATTGTAGCCGTGACCGGCGTACAGGGCGAAGACGTTGACGACCAGCAGCGTCACGAACGTCAGGGCGATCGTCGGATCGTTCAGGCCGTTCGCGAGGAGGGGCAGGTACGCGAACGGCAGCGCGATGGCGATCCAGAAACTCAAGAACTGTGCTGAGGGCCTGACGACGCCGAGCGTCTGGCGAAGTCGGGAACTGTACTGGCTGACCGCTTCGGGGGACGGCGTGAGTGAGTCAGTCGAGGGCGGGGACGGATTTGGCATGGTCATCGAACACCTCTGGGTAGTAGAGACATTCACTGCACCCATCATATAAGGGGACGAACATTGGGGTCGTTTCGGTCCGTTTCACCGATTATGGACCGGGGTATCGGATGCCTGAAACGCGCTTAGAACGCTCCTAAAATTTTAAAACCGTATTAAAACCAGTATCTCTCGTCGTCGAGTATAGCCCCAAGTGAGGCCCCAACTCGAGCCGATCTGACGCCGACTCGAGCGCAATCGCCTTGTATCGGCCGCCGTATACCTCGAGCATGAGCCAGCGAACGGCGACCGTCTCCCGCGAAACGGGCGAGACGACCATCGAGTGCACCCTCGCCGTCGACGGGTCGGGAACCGCCGAGGTCGACACCGGGATCGGCTTTTTCGATCACATGTGTACCGCCTTCGCCAAGCACGGCCTGTTCGACCTCGAACTCGAGTGCGACGGTGATCTCCACGTTGATGACCACCACACCGTCGAAGACGTCGCCATCGTCGTCGGGACCGCATTCGACGAGGCGCTGGACGATCGCGCGGGAATCGTCCGGTACGCCGACCGGCGCGTCCCGCTCGACGAGGCGGTCGCCGACGCGATCGTCGACGTGAGCGGGCGCTCCCGGTTTTACTTCGACGGCACGTTCTCACAGGATCGGGTCGGGGAATTTACGAGCGACATGGCGCGTCACTTCGCCGAGTCACTGGCGATGCACGCCGGACTCACCCTCCATCTGGCCGTCGACGGCAAGAACGCCCACCACGAGGTCGAGGCATTGTTCAAGGCCCTCGCGCGAACGCTCGACGACGCGACGCGAATCGACGAGCGGCGCGAGGGGACGCCGAGCACGAAGGGAACGCTCTAGCGAAGGCGACGACGGCACCCGCTACGGCCGTCGCAACTGGTCGCCGTCCTCGACGAGTTTCCGCTCCGCGAGGGCGTGGTCGATGATCGCGTCGACCTCGTGGCTCTCGAGGTCGTAGGCACCGGCAGCGAGTCCCTCGAGGTCGGCGCGGTCCATCGGGAGTTCGCGGTTACGGAGGAGTCGAAGGACCTTGCCGTAGGCGGCTGGCGACTTCGAGTCGTCGCCTGACGCGGATTCAGTATTCCGATCGTCGGGTTTAGCGCCGTCTTCAGCTGACTCTCGTTCGACGTCGGCGTTCGGTTCTGTCGTGACGCCCTGTCCGCTTCCTCGAGCGGCGGTCTCGACGCCGTCGCTTCCGCTCCCGTCGGCGGTACGGGTTTCGTCGTTTCCGCCGATCGACACGGCGACGTCATCGGTTTCGGGAGGCGTGTCGTCGCGCGAGGAACGTCCGTTTCCGTCGCGCCCGCTCTCGCTCCCGCCCTCGAGTCGGGCGAGTAACGGCTCGAGAAGCGTCTCCAGGCGGTCGTGGCAGGCGTCACAGAGAACGGCACGGCATTGCTCGCGCTCGCTCGGCTCGAGCACCGACGGGACGATTTCGAACGTGCCGGCGGCCGGTTCTCCACAGAAGTCACAGGTCTGGATTGCGCGCATAGCCGTTCGTCCGAACCGGACCACCAAAAACGTGAGTCAGACGCGATGGGGTCAGCGGATCGAGCAAACGTCACATCGTCACAAATCGGACCGCCGTACTCGTATCTCACTGGCCGACAACGAGCGACAGAGTCATGTTCATTGAGAACATACCACACAGAGCCTGTCCTGGGTAGGGGTACCTGCGACGGGCCACGAATCCTACAGTGGCGACGTCACACGCGTCGTCCATCCCCCGTATTCTGCGACACGTCGGCCGTAGGCAATCTCCCCTCTACGACACACCGACCGCGATCACTCGAGTGCCAGTACCGATGAAGCCGCTCGTTCGACGGCCTCGAGATCGGCCTCCGGGGCGTAGACACCGAGTCGCCACTGGGCGCGCTGGGCGGCCTGCAACCCCTGGACGAGCGGCGACTGTTCGTGGAGTCGGCGGACGGAGCCGCCGACGACGACGCGCGTCTCGGTCTCAGGCATGCTCGGCCGGCCGGGACAGTCGACGACGACCGACCGCGAATCGACGTCGGCCCGATCGGCGACGTCGGTCTCGAGTTCTCGGATCTCATCGTGGTCGGCCTCGAGCAGCCACTCCGGCACCGCCTCGAGTTCGGCCCAGGCCGCTCGCTTGTAGAGGCGCCGTTCTGCGAGTCGCGCCGCGAAATCGGTAGTGTGCTGGCACTCGCGCAGTGCCGACAGGAGATCTGCGTCGGTCATCCTGGCGAATCGCTCGGCCGTCAGGTCGGTCTCCTCGAGCAGGGTTTCGGAGGCGCGCTCGAGCATCGACCCCGCGATGCGGGAGACGTGGTGGCGGTAGACGGTCGCGTTCATCAGCGCGCGGGCGACGAGCAAACTCTCGGCGGTGGCGACGTTGCCCTCCTCGAGGACGAGCGCGTCGTCGACGAACCGGAGGACTCGAACGAGCCGCCCCGGATCGACCGTGCCGTAGGGGACGCCCGTGTGGTGGGCGTCGCGCACGAGGTAGTCCATCCGGTCGACGTCGAGGTCCCCCGAGACGAGTTGGCCGAGTTTGCCATCGCCGGCGATCAAGTTCGCGACCACTTCCGGGGCGAGGCCGTGGGACTCGAGGACGGCCGCCAGTTCCGAGTCCTCGAAGAGGTGGTGAACGTCGTCGTGGTGGCGCCCGAGGCGGCGTTCGATGATCCGTTCGGTCTGGTGGCCGTAGGGACCGTGGCCGACGTCGTGGAGCAGAGCCGCCGCACGGACGGCTTCCGCGCGGGCCCCCTCGACGCCGAGGTGGGTGAGCGCCTGGCGCGCGAGGTGATAGACCCCGAGGCTGTGCTCGAACCGGGTGTGGCTGGCCGAGGGGTAGACCAGTCGGACGGTCGAGAGCTGTTTGACGTACCGGAGTCGCTGCATCGCCGTCGTGTCCAGCAGATCCTGTGCGACGCCGTCGACCTCGACGTAGTCGTGGACGGCGTCTTTGATCGCGTTCATGGGCGTACTCGCGGCGGGAGTGTCAAAACGAAATCGGACTGGGCCGACCGAGTTTTCGTTCACGTTCTCGTTCACGGACTCGGTTTCGTCCTCGAGTCGACACGCATGAACCGAAACGCCCCTGTGTTCCCGGCCCTTCGAATACCGCATGCCGACCGTACGGAACCGCGGCGCATCGCTGTTCTACAGTGCCGAAGGCGGGAACGGCGACGAGGGCCCGCCGGTCGTCTTCGTCAACGAGGCCGGCCTCGGTGGCTGGCTCTGGGGCTGGCAACACGCCTCCCTGGCCGGCCCCTTCGAGACCGTCGTCTGGGATCTCCGGGCCACCGGTCGCTCCGAGGGAACGGCCGGGCCGTACGACCTCGAGACGCTCGCGAGCGACTTCGAGGCCGTCTGCCGCGAGATCGGTAGTCGGAGCGTCCACGCCGTCGGCCTGGGACTCGGCGGCGCCATCGCTCTCGAGGCCGCCCGCTCGAGCGGGCGCGTCGAGACGCTAACGCTCCTGGGAACCGCCGCACACGGGTCGGTATTCGACCTCGAGGCGTTGTTCGAATCGCCGGTCGACGAGGAAGTGACGGTCTACGGCAACGACGATAGCGCTGACTCTGATAGCGACGACGACCGACGCAACGCGATTCGCACCACCCTCGAGCCCGCCCTCTCCGCGGACTTTCGGGGCCGCCAGCCGGACGTCGTCGACGGCATCGTCGACTGGCGCCTCGAGGGCGACGCCGATCCCGTCGGCCGACGCGCACAACTCGCCGCTCTCGCCGAGTTCGACGCTCGAGACTGGCTCGTCGAGGTCACCCAGCCGACGCTAGTCCTTCACGGCAGGGCCGACGGGCTCGTTCCGCCCGACGCCGGACGCGACCTCGCCGATGGGCTTCCAAGGGGGACGTTCGTTCCGCTCGAAGGCGCTGGCCACCTCGCGAACGTCGAACGCTCGCGGACGGTGAACGATCGCTTGTTCGGGTTCCTCGAGGATCACACCGACGGCCTCGAGCGGTGAGTGCCTCGAGCGAAGAGTGCTTAGAGCGAAAGCCTTGAACAGCGCCTCGAGCGGCGAGCACCTCAGCGGTGCCAGCCGCAGACGAAGGGGCTGACACCAAAAATCGGATGGGGAACTCACGGTATCCGGTGGATTCATGCTCGCTCAGTCCGGAGTAGAACCTGCACGGGGGTGGGCGGAATCAGTCTGTCGACTCGATCGTCAACGTTCCACCCACATCACCTATCAACCACCACATCCCCCGTGTTTTTCCCGAGAGCAATCGTTCGAGCCGACCGAGGGCACAAGGTCTTACTGTCCAGAGTACGTGGCTAGACCAATGACACAGGTGCGGCTCGCGCTGCTCAACGCCGCCTACGAGGGGGAGAGCACGCGGCGGAACTTTCGACGTGAACTCGACGCCTCGCTCGCCGAGTTCGACATCACTGACGGCGAACTCCCGGAGACGTACGACTACGACGGCGTCGTCGTGACCGGGTCCCGAGCGTCGGTCTACTGGGACGAACCGTGGATCGGTCCCACCAGAGAGTGGGTCGCCGAGGCAATCGACCGCGACATCCCTCACCTGGGGGTCTGCTGGGGGCACCAGCTGCTCGCGGACGTGCTGGGGGGTACGGTCGACGACATGGGCGACTACGAAGTCGGGTACAGCGAGATCGAACGCCTCGAGGACAGCCGGCTGTTCGAGGGCCTCGACGAGCGCTTCACTGCCTACACCAGCCACTCCGATGCTGTCGTCGAACTCCCGCCCGATGCCACGCCGCTGGCCGAAAACGAGTACTCGAACCACGGCTACGCCTGCGGCCGGGTCTTCGGAGTGCAGTTCCACCCCGAATTCGACCAGCCGACGATGCGAAAACTGCTCGAGAACAAGGACCTCGAGCCGGCCTACCGTGAACACTTGCTCGAGCAGGTCACAGACGAAAATCACGCCAGAACACGCCCTGCGAGTCTGGTCTTCGAGAACTTTACCGACTACGTCCGCGAGTTGCAAGCGAGTGCCGACAGGGAGCACGAATCGACGGGACTGGACACCACCGATATTTCAGCCTGACCAGGGCCGCCACCAGCGGCGACCGGAATTCTCAGTCTACAGGAATCAGCGAGTTAGATAGATGTGCCTGCTCCGTACCGGTAGCTACGATGAGATCGTTTCACTCGAGTAGCAAACGAACGGTATCGCGACGACGGGTGCTCTCGACCGCCGGTGTCGCCGGGCTCGCAACGCTTGCCGGCTGTACATCGCCGACGAGTAGCCGAGAGCCGGGGGAGGATCGAACTGGGTCGGACGGCAGTTCCAGCGGGGCATCCAGTTCGACCGACAACTGGAGTGGCGCGGACGCAACGGACGTCGAAACCGACCACCCATACACTTCGGCCCCCGAAATCGTCGACCTCGACGAAAACGACGGCGCAGTGACGCTGACGACCGAGGCCGCTCGCCACCAGTTGCTGGGAGACGACGCCAGCGGCGGACCGTGGGAACTCCCCGAGGTGTGGGCCTGGAAGATGGCCGACGGTGACCCGAGCGTGCCGGGCCCGCTACTCCGGGTGACCGAGGGAACGGAGATGGAAATTACCTACGACAACACCGAACACAACCGTCCACACACCTTCCACGTTCACGCCCTGAGCAAGAACTGGATGGACGATGGGGCCCCGACGACGACTGGCCGGCAGGTCGACGCCGGGGAGACGGGGACCTACGAAATCACGGCCAACGTGCCCGGCACCCACCTCTATCACTGCCACTTCCAGACGCAGAATCACCTCGACATGGGAATGTACGGCATTCTCCGCGTCGATCCCCTCGATTACGACTCGCCGGACAAGGAGTTCTTCCTCACGATCAAAGACTGGGACAGCCGACTCTCGGCCTCGATGGCAGGCGGTGACGTCAACTTCAGCCATCGCGACCGGAACCCCGACGTGTTCACCGTCAACGGGCGGGTCGCAGTACAGCCTCCACCCGGAAGAGGGGTCACCCATGATCGTCGAGCAAGGCGACCGGGTCCGCATCCACATCACCAACAACGGCTACCAGCCCCACTCGATGCACACCCACAACCACCGTTTCGAGGTCGTCGAAAAAGACGGGAGCGTCGTCCCCGAGGCGGCCCGATACAGGGAGGACGTGGTCCCGCTCTCTCCCGCCGAGCGAAAGACCATCGAGTTCACCGCCGACGCCGACCCCGGCATCTACGCGATGCACTGTCACAGAGTCAACCACGTGATGAACGGCGAGCGCTATCCCGGCGGCATGCTCACCGGGATCGTCTACGAAGACGCCCTCGAGACCGAGCAGTTCGCGGCGTTGATGAAGGGCGCAGGGTACGAGGGCTGACCTCGCACACGACGACGGGGCCGGTCAGTCTCACTCGAGCCCAGCTGTCTCTCGCTCGCCGATCGCCTCGACGAGCAGTTCCGCGACGTCGACGATCTCGATGTCCTCTTCGAAGCCGCCGGTCTTGCGCCCGTCCTCGTACATCGTCATGCACATCGGGCAGGCGACGACGAACTTCTCGACGCCAGGGCCGGCGTCGGTGTCCTCGAGCGCCTCGCGAAGCCGCTCCTCGCTCGGTTTCGGCTCCTCGTCGAAGTCCATCCAGAGGCCGCCGCCACCGCCACCACAACAGAACGAGTCGGCGCGGTTTCGGGGCATCTCCTGGAGGTCACAGCCGGTCGCCCGGATGAGTTCGCGCGGGGCCTCGTACTCGTCGTTGTACCGCCCGAGGTGACAGGGATCGTGGTAGGTGACGGTGTAGTCGAGTTCGGTACCCGACAGGGCCAGCTTCCCGTCGGTGACCAGCTCCTCGACGGCTTGCGTCCAGTGAAGTACCTCGACGTCGCCGTCCTGGTTCCAGTACTCGTCGTACTCGAACGGCATCATCGGATCGTCGGCAAACTCCTCGAAGTCGACCTCGGGGTACTCGTTCTCGAACGTGTTGTAGCTGTGCGGGTCAGTGCAGATCAGCTTCTCGAAGTCACAGGCCTCGAAGGACTCGACGTGGTGGCCCGCCAGCTCGAGGTAGAGGAACTCCTCGCCGATGCGGCGGATGTCGTTGCCGTCGTACTTCTCGTCCTCGAAGAGGATGCCGAAGCTGACGTCGGCGGCCTCCAGAATAGTTGCCAGCGAGCGGGCGACTCGCTTGTTGCGCTGGTCGTAGCTCGGGTAGTCGCCGACGTACCAGAGGTACTCGACTTCCTGCTCGCGAGCGTCCGCGAGGTCGAACTCGAGTTCGTCGGCCCAGTTGGCGCGGTTCCGCGGCGAGTCGCCGAAGGTGTTGCCGTTCTGCATGACGTTCTGGAAGACGTCCTGCATGTTCGAGTCGACGTCACCCTGGTCGACCAGCTGGCGGTTGAGTCGCGTAAAGGACTGGAGGTGCTCGATCTCGACGGGGCAGGCGTCCATGCAGGCCATGCAGGCCATACACGATTCCATCGTCTCCGCGTCGATGACGCTCGTGCCGCCGTCGGCGATGATCGGCCGTTCCTCGCCGCCAGCGTCGAGGCTCTCGCGGTAGGACTTCAGGTCGAGGATGACGTTTCGCGGGTCGAGCGGCCGGTCGGACGCCTTCGCGGGGCAGACCGCCGAACAGCGCCCGCACTTGGTACAGGCGTCCTGGTCGAGGATCTCCTTCCAGGTGAAGTCGTCGATGGACTCGGCGTTCGTCGCGTCTAGGTCGGCGGGCACCCCGGGCAGGCGCTTCCCGGCCTTCTCGTCGCGGGTGACGACGTTGGCGAACGAGGAAAGCATGTGGAATGGCTTCGCGTAGGGGATCCACGCGATGAAGAAGAATGCGAGCACCGAGTGCGACCACCAGGCCCACCAGTGCATCGACGTCGCGAGCGACTCGGTCATACCCATCGACTCGAGCGCTCCGAGGCCCATCGCCAGGCCGTAGCCGACGAAGCTCACCACCTCGAACTCGGGCATGCCAGTCGCGTAGATCCGGATCCCCTCGAGAACGAACCCACCGAGGCCCAGGAGAAAGAGAATCCAGACGAACGCGGTGTCCTCGAGGGAGGTGTGTCGCCCCCACAGGCGTTCGTTCTGTACCCAGTACCGGCGGTACATCGCCATTCCGAGGCCGACGACGAACAGCAGACCCATCGCGTCGACCATGAACTGGTAGGCCAGGTAGAAGTCGCCGTGCCAGAAGGAGGCGTCGAGGACGAGGCCGTAGGCGTACTCGTCGAAGGCGAGAATCGAGGTCGCGATGAACAGCGAGAGAAAGCCCCAGAAGATGAAGGCGTGCATCAACCCGCCGTAGAGGTCGCGATTGAACTGCTTCTCGTTCGTCAGGACGATTTTCGCCGCGACCACGACGCGACTCGTGAGGTCGTCGACGCGAGGGAAGGGGTCGTCGTCTCCCTCGGCGTAGCGCGCGAACCGTGCGTAGACGCCGAACAGGAAGACGAGGATGGCGACGGCGGCGAGGAAGTAAAACAGCACCTTCTCCACGGAGGAGATGCCGTAGTACGTTTCCCTGGTCACCTCCGTCTGTGCGACAACGTTCATGTACTATGACGCGGAGAGAACGTACTTAACTCTTGTCACACCGTCCACGGGGTGTCCCGGAGCCGTCGCCCGAGAATCGATACACCGTTGAGAGTTTATTGAGTACAATTCACTCACCGGTCGGCCAACGCTATACGGCAACAGGCTTAAATATCCACCCGTCTCCAGTGTGCATCCATGAACGAGAAAACCGAAGAACTCCGAGACATCTTCACGAGCGTCACCGACGGCGAAGAGACCGTCACCGAATCCCAGGAAGACACCCGGGGCTCACTCGAGAAGGACGAGCGAACCGTCGAAGAGCGCCTCGAGAACGTGATCGCACAGATGCGCGAACGCTACGGCTTCGAGACGCCGTTATCGGAGGCGGAGCTCCAGACCGTCGCGAGACGCTACTACGAACGCGACGGTGACGACGAGATCGCCGCCGACCTCGAGGTCGACCCGCAGGACGTCTTCGAGGCCCGGTGTGCGCTTCACCTCGTGGACGAAGGCGATGCCGACGAGATCGACCTGGTGGCGATTCGCGAACGGGACGAAGCCGACGCGGCCCTCGCCGAGGAGTACGACGTCGACCCGGAGACGATCCGACGCTATCGCCTGGTAGCGGCCGCAAAAGCGGAATCACGAGCGGCGAACGACCGCTACCGCGACGAGTTCGACAGCCTGCTGACCGATTCGGAACTCGCCTCCAGAATGGCGAGCGACGTCCGAGAGGACGGCCTCGAGGACGCGACCGAGGGCATGGAAACGGACGTCTCCTTCTGATCGGCCACTTCGTAGAGCTGTTTGCCTCTGATTGGCCAACCGGAACGCCATTTCCTTCTGACCGCACTACCTCCGTGCGGCTCAGCCCTTCCTCACCGAGCCGACGGTTTATATACCAGCGCGCGGCCAGACCGCCCATGACGCACGTCACGTTCAGCGACCTCCGGACGGCCGCCTACTGTCCGCGAAAGCTCTACTACGCCCGACACGCCGACGACCGCGAACCGCCACCCGGAGTCGCCGCCGTCCGCGACCTCGCGACCCGGTACGACTCGCTCCTCGCGGCGACCGACGAGGCACTCGCCGACGAGCCAATCGAACTCGAGCCGTCCGTCTATCGCGCCAGACTCTGTCGAACGCGCGATCGATTGACGAACGCCGCCGAGGAGACGCGGTTCCAGCCGCCGCCGGATCGCGACCACGAAGCGACGGCGGTAGACGGGAATCGGTGGAAGGCAACCTGTGACCCTTCTACCGTGGACGCCCTCGTCACCGGTCGGGAGTGTCGCGGTATCGTGCACAAGGTGTTGACCGACCCGCTCGAACCGGCGCTCGTCTCCGCCGGCAACCCCCCCCCCCCCCCCGATCGGGGCGTCTGGAAACCCCAGCGCGTCCACGCCGTCGCCGCCGCAAAGGCTCTCGCCTGGACACACGAACAGCGGGTCGGCGGCGCCTGGCTCGAGTATCCAGCCTACGGGGAGATTCGATACGTTCCGATGACGACGCGCCGAAAGGCCGAGTATCGACGAGCGCTCCGAACCGTTCGCGAACTCGACGGACCGCCGCCGCGACTCAGCAACCGCGAGAAGTGTACTGCCTGTGAGTACGCCGACACCTGCGGCGTCCGAACGCGGAGCCTCCGATCGCTGCTGGGGTTCGGGTGATTCGAACCAGCGGTGAGAACGCAGGCGTCGTCAGTGGGCGGCGAGCCAGGCCTCGATCTCGTCGGCGAGTGCCCCTCGCCGGTGGATCGTCCCTGAAGCGACGTCGACGACGGTGCTCTCGGTACCGGCCGTCTCCCCGGCCTCGAGGACGACGGCGACGGCCTCTCGCACCTCGGGATCGAGATCGGCGGGACGGCGAACGCTCCCACGGCCGCTGACGTTGGCGCTCGTCGCCGTAATCGGCGTTTCGGCACGTTCACAGAGACGGAGTGCGAGGTCGTGATCCGGAACGCGAACGCCCACGCGCTCGTCGCCGGCGGTGAGCACGTCGGGGACGGCCTCGCGGCGACGACAGAGCACCGTCACCGGACCGGGGAGAAATCGCGCCATGAACTGGCGTTCGCGATCGCTCGCCCGGACGTGCTCGAGAGTTGCCGGAACCGACGGAACGGCGAGCGAGATCGGTTTCGATCGATCGCGGCGCTTGACCTCGAAGACGCGCTCGACAGCTGTGGGGTCGAGGGCGTTCGCTGCGAGGCCGTACACCGTCTCGGTCGGGTAGACGACGAGGCTCCCGTTCCGAATGGCCGTCGCCGCTCGTTCGAGGTCGGACATGTGCGTGTGCGAGCGTCGGGTCGTCGGGAGCAAAAACGTACCGTCCCACGGCCGTCGACTCGGTTCACTCGCCGATCGGCGAGCGCGGCGACGTCACTCGAGATCCCGTTCTGCGGGTTCGAGGTCCTCAGTTGCCGGCCCTTCGAGCAGGGTTCCGTCGGGCGAAAATCGTGACCCGTGGCAGGGACAGTCCCAGGTGCACTCGGCGTCGTTCCAGTCGACGACGCAGTAGGTGTGGGTGCAGACGGCCGACACCGCGTGGAGGTCGCCCTCGTCGTCGCGGGCGGCCGCGATCGGTTTCGGTCCCCGCCGCAGGACGCGGCCCTCGCCCGATTCGATCGACGCGACGGCCGGTGAGAGGAGCGTCCGCGCCCAGTCGGTGACGAACTGGCTCGCAGCGTCGGCATTCTCAGTGAGCGTCTTCGGGAGCGAGGGCTTCGGCGTGAATCGGAGCGGGTCGAACGTCTCGAGGGCCTGTGGTGTCGCCGCGTCATCGGCGATCGTTTCAGCTAGCAACTGACCGGCGGCTGTGCCATTGGTCATTCCCCAGCCGCCGAACCCGGTCGCGACGAGGACGTGTTTCGCCCCCGGACCCGCGGGACCGACGAACGGCAGGCCGTCGACGGAGACGTAGTCCTGCGTCGACCAGCGGTACTCGATCGACGCCACGGAAAAGTGCTCGCGCGCCCAGCGGGCCAGTCGGCGGTAGCGGTCGCCCGTCGAGCCGCCCTGTCCGGTTTTGTGATTCTCGCCGCCGACCAGCAATAGCGCCTCGCCGTCGCCACGGTACGTTCGGACCGACCGGTACGGGTCGTCGTCCCGGTAGTACATTCCCTCGGGTGGCTCGTCCTCGAGGCGGACGCCGAGGACGTACGACCGCTTCGGGTACAGTCGGGTGAAGAACCCGACCCGATCGAGGAGGGGGAAGCCGGTGGCGAGGACGACCCGGTTTGCTCGCACGGTTCCCCCGTCGGTCTCGACGCGTGGCTGGTTCCCTGGTGCGACGTCGGTCACGCGCGTTTGTTCGTGGATGCGGACCCCGTCCTCTCCCTCGAGCGCGCTGGCGAGGCCGAGCAGGTACTTCCGCGGGTGAAACCACGCCTGGTCGTCGAACTTGACGGCTGCGGCGGCGCGCTCGAACGGCGGCACCGATTTGACGAAGGACGCGGGGAGTCCAACCTGCCGAGCAGCGTCTGCCTCTCGCCGGAATTCGTCGGGGTCGTCGCCGTAGCAATAGGACGGCTGGCGTTCGAACCCGCAGTCGATCTCGAGGGCATCCACCCTTGACTCGACGGTGTCGATAGCGGCCTCGTTGACCCGGGCGTACGTCCGCGCCGTCTCCCGCCCGAACTCCCGACGCAAGTGATCGTACCGCAGGCCGTGCTGGCTCGTGACTTTCGCCGTCGATTTGCCCGTCACCCCCGACGCGATCCGGTCGCGCTCGAGGACGATTACCGACAAACCGCGCTCCCTGAGTTCGTACGCCGTCGAGAGGCCGGTGATTCCGGCGCCGACGATACAGACGTCGGCCGTCGCGTCACCCTCGAGCGCCGGGTAGGTCGCATCGGGGGTCGTCGCGAGCCACGGGGAGGTCGGTTCGCCGGGGAGGGTCTCGTCGTCGTGGAAGGATGGAGGCTCGACCATCGTCTCGTCTCGATACTCGTCGTCGAGGGAGAAAAAACGGGTGTGCGTCGTGGTGAGATGACCTGATTGGGGACGATTACTCGAGCAGATCCGGCAACTCGTCGACCGACTCGAGGACCGCGGCGGCCCCCTCGGCGTCGTACTTCCGGCGGCCTTCCTCGCCAGTCAGTCCACCGGTGAGAACGCCGACGCCGTAGTAATCGCGGTCGGGGTCGGCCTCGTCGGCGTTCGTCGCGGTTCGGACGTCGTCGAGCGTATCGCCCACGAAGACGACCTCGTTGGCGTCGAAGCGTTCGGCGAGTGTCGTCAGGGCCCGCGGGTGAGGCTTGCCCTCCTCCCAGTCGTCCATCGTGAAGCGGTGTTCGACCGGGACGTCGAGTCCCGCGCGCTCGAGGGCGATCTCGGCTTCGGCGGCCGGTCTCCCGGTGACGATACCCACGTCGTAGCGCCCGGTGAGGTGCTCGCGGGTCTCGTCGGCGAGCAACAGCGGTTCGTCGTGGATGAACCCGTGGGTCTCGAGGTCCGGGTCCGGTTCGCCGCCCTCGAGTCCGCGGTAGAGGTCGGCGCCGAGGTAGAGCTGTTGAAAGACGTCACGAAGGCGCTCGCGGTCCCACCGCTGTTTGATTCGCTCGGTGGCTCGAGCGCCGCACTCCTCGCGGACGACTGATTCGGCGGCCTTGAGGCCGCCACCGTTTTCGGCGATGGTGTCGGTGAAGTCCTCGATCGACCGCTGGAAACCCTCGCCGGTGGCCAGCAGGTAGAGCGCCGCGGCGTCGGTGAGTTCCCAGTCGTTGTTGAACCCGCCCGCGTCCTTGAACAGCTGAATGTCGGCTTTCTCGATGGTCCGGCCGTAGACGTGGTCGATGGACTCGACGATGGCCCGCCGGTAGGAGTCAGCGACGTCGACGATCACTCCATCGATGTCGAGGACGACGGCGTCTGCGTGCATGGCTGACGTCTGGAGGGCCTGCCGTATGGACGTATCGACTTTCGGCGTCGCGTGGCGGCGACAGTCGGCGTCGTGCGCTGCCGGTAATCGAGCACGCAAGCGTTCGCTGTCGTTTCCATCGGTCCAGAGACGACACTTTAAACCCAAGCACGACCGAACGGAGGGCAATGAACGTCGAGGACCTCTCGGGGCTGCCCCCCGGTGCCCGCGAGCACTTCCGCGAGGAGGGGATCGAGGAACTGTACCCGCCCCAGGCCGAGGCCATCGAGGCGGGCATCCTCGAGGGCGACAGCCTCGTCGCCGCGGTGCCGACCGCGAGCGGGAAGACGATGATCGCCGCCCTCTCGATGCTATCGGCGATCGAACGCGGCGGGAAGGCACTCTACATCGTCCCGCTCCGGGCGCTCGCCAGCGAGAAGAAGGCCGAGTTCGACGCGTTCGAACGGTTCGGCGTAACGACGGGCGTCACCACGGGCAACTACGAGTCGACGAGCGACTGGCTCGCCACGAAAGACCTGATCGTCGCCACGAGCGAAAAGGTCGACTCGCTCGTGCGCAACGGCGCCGACTGGCTCTCGGAGCTGACCTGCGTCGTGAGCGACGAGGTCCACCTGATCGACGACCGCAACCGGGGACCGACGCTCGAGGTGACCCTGGCCAAACTCCGGCAACTCAACCCAGCCCTGCAGGTGGTCGCGCTCTCGGCGACGGTCGGCAACGCCGACGAGATAGCCGGCTGGCTCGACGCCGAACTGGTCGACAGCGACTGGCGGCCGATCGACCTCCAGACGGGCGTCCACTACGGCAACGCGCTGCACTTCGACGACGGAACGACCCGCGAGGTACCCGTCGAGGGCTCGGAGAAGCAAGAGGAAGCCCTGGTCAGGGACATCCTCGAAGAGGGTGGTTCCTCGCTGGTGTTCGTCAACTCGCGGCGGAACGCGGAGGCGGCGGCCCGCCGGTTAGCGCGGACCAGCGGTCCCCAGCTCACGCCCGACGAACGAGCGCGACTCGCCGACCTTGCGACCGAGATTCGGGACGTGAGCGACACCGAGACGAGCGAGGACCTTGCGACCTGCGTCGAACAAGGGTCGGCGTTTCACCACGCCGGCCTGGCGAGCGAGCACCGGACACTGGTCGAGGACGCCTTTCGCGACCGCCTGTTGAAAGTGATTTCGGCGACCCCGACCCTCGCCGCCGGCGTCAACACCCCCGCGCGCCGCGTCGTCGTTCGCGACTGGCGGCGCTTCGACGCGACTGCGGGCGGGATGGCCCCCCTGAACGTCCTCGAGGTCCACCAGATGATGGGACGGGCCGGTCGTCCAGGACTCGATCCCTACGGCGAGGCCGTCCTGCTCGCGAAGAACCACGACGAGATGGATGACCTCTTCGAGCGCTACGTCTGGGCCGAGCCCGAGGACGTCCGCTCGAAGCTCGCCGCCGAGCCCGCCCTCCGGACGCACGTGTTGGCCACGGTCGCGTCCGGGTTCGCCACTACGCGCGAGGGCCTGCTCTCGTTTCTCTCGGATACGCTCTACGCCAGCCAGTCGGGCGAGGCCGGTCGCCTCGAGACCGTCACCGACGACGTGCTGGGGTACCTCGAGCGGAACGACTTCATCGAGCGCGAGGGTGGTGAGAGCGAGAGCGGGAGCGTGACCGACGACTCGGCCGTCGACGAGGGCGCGTTCGTCTCCGCGGCCGACCTCGCCAAGTCGGACTCGAGCGACGAGGAGGTGACGCTTCGAGCGACGAGCCTCGGCCACACCGTCTCGCGGCTCTACCTCGATCCGATGAGTGCCGCCGAAATCGTCCACGGGCTCGAATCTGCAGACGAACGACCCACGCCTCTCGGCCTGTACCAGTTGATCGCCCGCACGCCGGACATGTACGAACTCTACCTCCGGTCGGGCGAGGACGAGAAGTTCGGCGAGCTGTTCTACGAGCGCGAGGCCGAGTTGCTCGGCGACGCCCCGAGCGAGTACGAGGACGCCCGCTTCGAGGACTGGCTCGCCGCCCTCAAGACCGGGAAACTACTCGAAGACTGGGCCGAGGAGGACGACGAGGATCGGCTCACCGATCGCTACAAGATCGGGCCGGGCGACCTGCGCGGAAAGGTCGACACGGCCGAGTGGCTCCTGGGCGCAGCGGAGTCGCTGGCCGGCGAGATCGGCAGCGAGTGGACGGTCGCGGTGCGGGAGGCCCGCGCCCGCGTCGAACACGGCGTCCGCGAGGACCTGCTCGAGCTGGTCGGGATCCGCGGCGTCGGTCGCAAACGGGCGCGACAGCTGTACGCCGCGGGGCTCGAGACGCCCGCGGATCTTCGGGCGACGGACAAGGGCATCGTTCTCGGCGCGCTCAGGGGAGAGAAGACCGCGGAGACGATCCTCGAGAATGCGGGTCGCGAGGACCCGTCGATGGACGGCGTCGAACCGCGGGCGCCTGACGGGTCGTCCCGAAGTGGTGGCGGCGGTGGCGCCAGCGAGAGTGAGGGCGTCGAATCCGCCGGCGGCAATGCAGAAGACGATGACGACGAAACGCAGGCCTCGCTGGGTGATTTCTGATGGAGCTACTCGCGGGCCGACTCCACGTGGACGACCTCGATTCGTTCGTCGCGGACCTCGGCGAGATTGGCGATACACACGACGTGTCGGTCCAGGCGTTCGACGCCCGGTACGTCGCGGGTCGGCGCCACCTCGAGCGAGCCGTCACCCTCGCGGATCGGGCCATCGAGCGCGGCGAGAACGTCGCCCGCGACCGGGCCGTCGAGATTCTGTGCTACGCCGCCGGACGACGCCAGATCGATCGCGCCCTCGAGATGGGCGTCGACGAGGGGGAATCCGACGTAATCGTGTTGGTCGACGGACCAGGCGACGAACTCGCCGCTCGGGCCCACCTCGAGGATAGATTTGGTTTCGAGTCCGTGTCGGCGCTCGAGACGGTGGAGGAGGACGTAGACGTGGACGCAGATGTAGACGGAGACGTAAACGTAGAACCGGACCTGAACACCGTCCGTTCGTTCTTCGAAATCAGCGACGCCGAGCGAACGGCGACGACGGCAAGCCTCGAGGACCTCGTCTGCGAGCGGGTGGCGTTGCTCGAGGTCGAGAAGTAGCTCTGACGAGGGCGGTAAACGAATCAGACGACGGCGTCGATGGATCAGGCGACGGCGTACAGCACCGCACCCGCGAGCGCACCCGAGACCGTCGCGAGGAAGTTCACGCTCTGGTTGCCGAGGAGGTCGCCCTCGAGGGTCGCCCCCAGAATACTGTCGGCGGTCATCCCCAGGAAGCCGGCGACGGCGATGACGAGCGCTCCCGTGAGCCCGACGCCGGGATACGCCACGTAGCTCACGCCCGCAACCGCCGCCGCGCCGACGACGCCGGCGAACTCGCCCTGCCACGTGACGCCGCCATCGGTTCCCGGTTCGACGGGCTCGAGCGTCGTGATCAGCCGGGGGGAATCGAAGACGCTCCCAATTTCGCTCGAGAGCGTGTCGCTGAGCGCGGTTGCAATCGAGCCGGCGAACGCGAACAGAAAGAGGTCGGGGTCGACGGCGAGCAGGTTGGCCTCGCTGGCGGCGAATCCGACGACGGCGACGAGCGCGGCCGCGGTGTTGCCGATGACGTTCGAACTCCCGCGCGCGCCGTCGTTTTCCTCGGCAACGCCGCGGTCGGTCTTTTGGTCGTACCGGAACCGCGTCGAGAGGCTTCCAACGCCGAAGAACGTGATGAGGACGGCGAACCAGCCGTAGTCGCCGAGGACGATGGTCAAGAGCGCGAGCAAGATACCGGTGAGCATTCCGGCGATAGAGGCCGCACCCAGTGCGTACGAGACGTAGCCGATCGCGATCGTGATCGCGATTGCGATGACGATCCCGGCGACGTCGACGCTCGGCTCGAGTTCGTACAGGAGCCACAGTGAGAGACCGACGGTGAGCAGGACGATCGGATCGTCGTAACTGATCAGGACGTCGCGGAGCAACGCCGCGAGGAACGTGCCGCTCACAGCCAGAAACACGACCACCGGAAACGCGCTCTCGAGCGGGGCATCGGTGGCCAGTCGAGCGCCGAGCTGTCCGGCGATGGCGGCGACCGAGCCGACTGCTCCGAACGCGATCGTCTGGAGAATGTCGGCGTCGGTTCGAGTTCGAGCGAGGGTCTCCGCCAGACTGCCGTATCCCACGAGGAAGACGACGCCGACGAAGATCGAGAGCGGGAGCGACCAGTTGACGGCGAGCAGACCGAGCGTCGTCACGGCGAGGACGAACGTGAGGAGCCCGAACAGGCGTCCTTCGGCGTAGTCGTCCGGAAACGCGAAGAGATCGAAGACGGGACCGTCGGTGACGGCGACGGCCACCAGCGCGAGGACGAGAGCGATCGGGGCCGACAGCTCCGGGCCGAGAATCGGAACGGCCAGCGAGAGCGTACAGAGTGCGGCGAAGGCTCCTGCCCGTCGAACCGGTGTCGTCACGGTGTCGATTCCTTTCTGTGGGGGGTACTTGAAGGTTCGTCAACGGCCCCGGGCATGCCGAGGCGACGCATTCGGTCGCTCGAGTGCTCAGGCGGGTCAAATGGGTGGTCTGGTCGATTCGAATATCGCCCTACTATTGCCCACCATCAGCTCACTCTCGTTCTACTATCGCTCCACTACTAGCCCTCCTACTACCAGCCCGCACGACAAACGGGTCCACACCGTAATCGGTATCTGCCGGCCGAGAATACGAGATGCCGTGGGCCTGTACGAACGGTATCTCGCCGCACGAATTCGCCATCACGAGGGGGAGCCACCCGCTCACGTCGCGCTCGTGATCACCGAGCGTGACCTCCTCGAGCGCGGCGCCTACGAGACCCTCGCGGAGTTCTTCCGCTGGGCCTTCGAGTACGCCGAACGCGTCACCGTCTACGTGAGCGTGCTCGATGCGGCGGCCGTACCGACGTTGCGACGCGAACTCGAGGAAATCGACGCCCCTCGGGCGATGGCCGTCCGGGGACCGGACGACCGACAATCGGCGGATACGCCCATCCAGATCGGAATCGGGCTCGGTGGAAAACACGAATTTACGAGTGCAGTCCGGACGCTCGCCGAACACGTCGAATCGGGCGACCTCGAGCCGTCGATGATCGACGACGACGACGTCGAAGCACACTTGATCTTTCCGGACGAACCCGACCTCGTGATCAAGACCGGTGCCGAGCGGCTCTCGGACTTCATGATCTGGCAGTCGGTCTACTCCGAACTGTACTTCACCGACGTCAACTGGCGAAACGTTCGAAAGCGGGACTTCCTCCGGGCGGTCCGGGAGTTCTGCAATCGCTCGAGGCGGTTCGGGCGGTGATCGGCCGGCGCGGTTCGATCCGTGTCCGCGACGGGGACGGGCGGTGTCACTCTCGATCATACCGAAGTATTTTGGGGTAAGGACAAAGCCCCCTCAGTTCCCAGAATTGGAACAGAGATAGCAAGTCTATCGGAAGGGTCCCCTCACGGATATCGAGCACCCCATACGACGCCGTGAGTGGGCCGGGGAAGTGTGTATCCGGACCAGGTTGGCGGTGCAACCAATCCTCGACGATCAGAGAACGGCTACACGAGCACAATCACGACAAGACGCGTGCTGTCTGGACAAATGGTAAGAAAACGTAACGGTAGCGCGGTTCAGTCGAGTCGTCCACCGAACGATGGACGACGTACTCCAGCGACGACCAGATACCGTGAGAGGGAACGACGGTACGGCCGCGGTCGATTGCGACGACCATCGATGGAACCGACGGGTGATGTTCGGTCAGAGGCAACGACAAGGGGCACACGGCACCTGGTCCCGATCCCGATGGTAAACAAATGACAAACGGTACCTAATACGCGCATGAAATTAGAGGAATTCAAACGAGAGCACATTCAGGAGGGGACGAACGTTCTCGTTCTCTCGCCGCTCACGCCCCATGGGACGAAAGCGTTCACAGAGCTGCTTTCGACGACCAACCCATCCAGGACGAACATGGCCGTCGTGACGTACACGCAGCCACCGAGCATGTGGCTGACCGACTGGGAATCCGCCAACAACGGCCCACCGAACGAAATTACCTTCATCCACAACGGCTCGGAACCTGGCGAGGAGATTAGTACCGACCAGCAACGGCCGGGAACGGTAAACACGGTCCGTGCGAGCCCACAGGACCCCATCGACGTCGTCACCCACCTCGGCGACGAACTGAAACGCTGGCAAGACGAGGGCAGGCAGTCGGTCATCTCCGTTCAGACGTTGACGATCCTGCTCGAGTATATCGATTTCGACACCGCATTTCGATATCTGCACATTCTCATCCACCGCGTACAGGCTGCTGGAGCGATCGGGTACTACCAGATGGATCCCACGATCCACGACGAAGAAACGATCAACACGCTCTCGGTGCTCTTCGACGTCGTCGCCGAGGTCAGCCAGACCGAAACCGGTCAAGACGACTGGACGCTCGTCGGGAGCAAGTCGCGTGCGGACGCCCCCCACGAACACGAACACGAGTACGAGCACGGTCACGATCGCGACTCGGTAGAGTCGGGATCGGAGACAGAGATAACGGAGACGGAGCCGAAGCTGGACCACTCGAATCGCGAACGTGCGCCCGACGCCGAACACCACCACGAACCGCGACGAGACAGCGACGGAGACGCACACTCGCCGCTCACCGAGTTCAAGACCTGGGTTAGCTCGCTCTGGTCCGGCGACGGCGATGGCAGCACCAGCGCTCGGAAGCACCCACACGACCGGACGCTCGACGGAAGCGAAACCGACCCCGCGACTAACGGATCGGTCGAGACGGAGACGGACCAGCCACCCCGGGATGTCGCCACCGAATCGCCAGAACCGCCCCAGAGCGGATCGAACGGGACGAGCGAATCCGCCGAACCGTCGGCGTCGCCCGAGTCGGACGATCCGCTGCTCACGGACCAGGAACAGATTCAGCAGTTGATCTCCCAGTCCGGCGGCCGAATGCGACAGTCGGACCTCGTCGAGGAGACCAAATGGTCGAGTTCCTCCGTCAGCCGCAAGCTCTCGAGTATGGAAGAAGAAGGATTGATCACGCGCGTGCAGGTTGGCCGTGGAAATCTCGTTTTCCTCGCCGGCTACGAGCCCGACGCGGCCGTCTCTCCATCCGGTACGCCGAGCGAACGAACGACGCCGCTGAGAGGCGAATAGGTCGTTTGCTGTCGGTCTGATAGTTGCACGGCCGCGCTCGAGATTGGCTGTACGCGCCGGAAACGCTCGATGGGACGGAACGGGATTGGTTGGGATGGCCGAAATTACTAAGGTACGGAAGCAGATACCAAAGAGCGTCAATATACGACACGAGCGACACCATCTTTCCTGTATATACATGGCGACATCAACAAACACATCGGACGACTCGAATGGGGGGACGGTGCTCATTGTCGACGATGAGCCCGCAATTACCAGTGCATACGCACGGTGGCTCGAAGGGAGTTACGAAGTCAGAGCCGCGAACAACGGCCCGGACGCGCTCGAAAACCTCGACGAGGGGGTCGACGTCGTCCTGCTCGACAGACGCATGCCGGACGTCTCCGGCGACGAACTCCTGGAGACAATTCGGGAGCGCGACCTAGATTGTCGGGTTGCGATCGTCTCGGCCGTCGAGCCGGACTTCGACATCATCGACATGGGATTCGATATGTATCTGGAGAAGCCAGTTTCGGAGCCGAACGAACTCCGGGAGACGGTCTCGAAACTGTTGGGCCGGTCGACGTACGACGAACAGATGCAACAGTTCCTCTCGCTCGCCTCGAAGAAGGCGTCCCTCGAGGCGAAAAAGAGCGAAGACGACCTCTCTTCGAACGAAGAGTACCAGAAACTCGCCGATCAGGTCGATTCTCTGCGGGAAGACCTCTCGGCCACAGCGACAGAGTTGGACGACGAAGATCTGCGTGCGGAGTTTCACAACCACTGATTCGTCCGTCGGCCATCGGACGCCGAACGCATCGAGTCCCGTGAGACCGCTCGAGGATTGATCGACACAGAGACGAATACCCACACACCACACCGACGAAACGAGCGTATCCATGCCACCAGTAGATCGAATCTCGACCGGAATAGCCGGTCTCGACACGATTATCGACGGCGGATTGATCCCGAACAGAAGTTACCTGATACGAGGAAGCCCCGGAACGGGGAAGACGATGATTGGCCTGCACTTCCTGCTCGCAGGAACCGAAAACGGCGATACAGAGGACGTCCTCTGTATCAATCTCGAGGAGTCCACGGCGGACATCGAACGAAACGCCGAATCCGTCGGCCTCGATCTGTCCCCTGTCGAGTTTCTGGACATGAGCCCGAGTTCAGATCTGTTCCGCGAGTCACAGAACTACAGCATCTTCTCCCCCGACGAGGTAGACCAGGAGTCGTTCGCCGACGAAGTGACCGCCCGGATCGAGGAGCTCGAGCCCAGTCGCGTGTTCATCGATCCGATCACGCGACTTCGTCACCTCGTCCCCGACGAGTATCAGTTCCGCCAACAGGTCATCTCCTTCATGCGGTTTTTACAGAACATGGACACCACCGTGATGTTCACCTCCCAGCACATGGAGGGAGCTTCCGACGACGACCTCCAGTTCCTGAGCGACGGGACGTTTCACCTCGAAAACACTGAACACGGGCGGACGATTTCCGTCCCGAAACTCCGCGGTTCGAACGCCAGACGGGGCCCACACTCGCTTCGAATTCGAGACGACGGTGTCGACGTGTTTCCCCGCCTCACAATTCCAGAGCAGACCGGCGATTCGGGGTTGGGAACGGTCCAGTCCGGCGTCCCGGCGTTCGACGAACTGCTGATTGGCGGTATCGACCGGGGGACGATCACCGTCATCAGCGGGCCGACCGGCGTCGGCAAGACGACGACCGGTGCCCAGTTCATGAAAGAGGCCGCCGGACGCGGTGAGCGGTCGGTCATCTACATGTTCGAAGAGACCAAGAAGACGTTCTTCACGCGAGCCGAGAACGTCAACATCCCGGTCACGAACATGGTCGAACACGGGACGCTCGCCGTCGAGGAAGTCGAACCGCTCAACCGCTCCGCCGAGGAGTTTGCACACGAGGTACGACGCGAGGTCGAGGAAAACGACACGAAAATCGTGATGATCGACGGCATCAACGGGTACCGACTGTCGCTGCGTGGCGAGCGTGAACAGCTGATTCGGAAGCTTCATTCGCTGGGCCGATACCTGAAGTCCCAGGGGGTAACCGTGATTCTCGTCGAGGAGGTCGGGACGGTGACGAGTCAGTTCGAAGCGACCGACGTCGACATCAGCTACCTCTCCGATAACATCATCTTCCTTCGGTACATCGAAGTCGATGGTGAGATGAAGAAGGTCATCGGCGTGTTGAAAAAGCGGACGAGCGACTTCGAGCGGACGATGCGCGAGTTCGAAATCTCGAGTCACGGCATCAAGGTCGGCGAACCGCTCAGGAACCTCCAGGGCATTCTCAGCGGGATTCCGACGCGAACCGACGAACGATCCATCCACTCCGATTCGACCCTCCATCCAGGCGAATGACTCCATCGTCGACCGGTGAAAGACGAGTGGCGAGCGACGACGAGTCGGCCGTCACGCCCCGAACGCGAGTCCTGCTACTCGTCGATCACGACCGGAACCGGCAGTTGCTCGTCGACTGGTTGACGCCGAGGTACGACGTCGTCGTCCCCGACGTCGTGGAGACGGTCGACGTCGCGTTCGACCTCTGTATCGTCGACGAAGGGGCGTTTAAACGGCTCGAGGAGTGGTGTACGTCCCGGAAGGAAGCCGTTCGGCCGACGTTCTTGCCGTACCTACTGGTCACGAATCGATCCCACACGCCGTCCGCGCTGGACCGTCACTGTATCGACGCGGTCGTGACGGTCCCGGTCAGGAAAGCCGAGTTGCGCGAACAGATCGACGATCTCCTCGCCAAACGGCGAGAGTCGGTCGCGCTCACCGAGCAAAAGCGGCAAAGTCGCGAGCGATTCCAGACGCTCTTTCACACGGCACCGGACCCGGCGTTCGTCTTTCGAGCCGACGGCCTCGTCAGGGAGGTCAATCAGGCGTTTTGTGCGAAGACGGGCCTCGAGCCCACCCAGGTCGTCGGCGAGCGGTTGCAGGACCTGGACGCGTTTTCGGACGACGTCCTCGAACAGCTCCGTCCGGTGGACGAGACAGGGGACGAAGAACGCGAAGTTGCGTACCGAACCGTCGACGGTCGCCGTCGAATCGCGGAGGTCAACACCTCCCGAATCGATACTGGTGACGAACTCGAGGAGATCACCGGAACCTTTCGCGACGTGACCGAACAGCGCCGACAGAAACGCGAACTCGAACGCCAGAACGAGCGCCTCGACGAGTTCGCGAGCATTCTCGCTCACGAGCTTCGAAACCCGCTCGGCATCGCCCAGATGTACCTCTCCATCGCACGAGAGAGCCACGAACCGGAGGATTTCGAGCAGATCGACGACTCGCTCGAGCGGATGAGTGAGATGATCGACGAACTGCTCTCGCTCGCCAGAGAGGGCGAGACGCTCGACGTCACCGAACGGGTCTCGCTCGACGCCGTCGTCGACGACGCCTGGTCACAGGTGGCCGCACCCGAGGCAACGCTCCGAACGGAGTCGCTGTCGGGAACCGTCGAGGCGGACGTCGATCGACTCGAGCGAGTGTTCGAGAACCTGTTTCGAAACGCCATCGAGCACGCAGGGGACGACGTGACCGTTCGGGTCGGGGTGCTCGAGGACGGACGATCGGGCGTGTTCGTCGAAGACGACGGTCCCGGCATCGACCCTGACGACCGCGAGACGATTTTCGACCGGGGGTTCACGACCGGAGGCAACGGGACCGGCCTCGGCCTCCCGATCGTCAAGCAAATCGTCGAGGCACACGGGTGGGAGATCGAAGCGGTCGACAGCGAGCGCGAAACCGGCGCGCGATTCGAGATCGGCGGACTGCATCTCTCCTGAGAAAGAGTATCGGCTTCGACGGCAGACTCTTACGAGCGAGTACCCTGGCACGGCACGATAGGTTTGAGAACGCGTCTCTCGAATCTCGAGTGGCGTCGTCTCGAGAGAGTTTGTACTGTACAGCGCCGATCCATCGTCGCAGTGCAACGTTGTGTGAGTTGCAACCCGAGAGCGTGAAGAGACGAATTCGACACTCCTCGAGGGCGGGCGTGGCTCCGCCGTGGGACGCCTGCCGCGACACGTAGAGACGACGGGCCGAACGCGCGCCTCACACAGGAACACTGACGAATAGCGCCCGATCCGAATTACACTGATAAATCTTTTGGCCATCCCGGGCGATTGCACGGCAAGCTCGTGAAAGGGCGTGAAATGGCGCGAAAAACGCAAATTGCAAGCAACGTTTACACCTCGGTAAGCACCGTTTACGATTTCCAGGTATTGCCGCCACTGCTGTGGGTTTTGGATTCTGCAACAGTTTTCGAAAGGCGGAAACGATTGTAGAGGTCACTGCAACTGTTCGAAATCTACCGGACGGGGTTTATCGCTTTATTACCCTCTCCGCTATCGTACCTGATGATGAGTCAGTCACGAACCGCATCCACGACGCACGACACACCGGCCGTCGACGAATCCCCCATCAGCGGATCCGCGCCCGAAGACGCGGACGCGGAGGAAGAACCCACCCTTTCGAAGGACGAAATCTTCCACCTGCTGCAAAACGAGCGTCGTCGCTTCGTCCTGCAATACTTGCAAGGAAAAGACGATTCCGTGCGCATGCCCGACATCGCAGAACAGGTAGCCGCCTGGGAGAACGACACGACGGTCGAGCAACTGTCCTCTCAGGAGCGCCAGCGCGTGTACATCCCGCTCTACCAGTCCCACCTGCCCAAGCTGGACAAGGCCGGGATCATCGACTACAACCAGAGTCGCGGCATCGTCGAGCGGAAACCCCTCGCCGACGAGATGGACCGGTACATCGACGCCGAACGAGACGGCGACGGGCAGGGGCCCGACGCCAGCGCACGTCCCGACTTCGCGTCGGGTCGCTTCGTGGGCTTCACCGGCGTCTCCGCGATGGTGTTCCTCGGTGCCATCCTCGAGGTCACGGCCTTCTCGCCGCTCTCGATGGCCATCCTGTTCGCCGTCGCGCTCCTGGGCTACACCCTGATGACGGCGGAGAAGTTCAACGACGGCGTATTCGGCCGAACCGACCAGTCGTAAGTATCTTTTATCGTCGCTCGTCGCGGTGACGCTACGGCTACTCGAGTTGCAACCGTACTGAGATTCCAGACTGTACGTCGACTCTCCGTCACGCGGATAGGTTCCTGCCAGAGCGTCGATCAGTCCGCCACACGCCCGTTCGAGTCGACCGTTTCGACCCGTCCGTCGGCATCGGCGCTCAGGTTCTCGAGTTCGTCGACTGCCGACTGTTCGGCCGTCGGCAAGGAATCTCGAAACCGCGAGAGGATCGCCCGCGCGTCGGCGAGTTCGGGTTCGCTCACGGCACCCAGCAGCGCCAGCGCCCGTCGAGCGCGCGTCCGTCGCCAGGACGCCTCGCGGTGTTCGTAGGTCCTGATTCCGCGCAGGAAGTCGGCTTTGGAGAACTCCGGCCAGTACGGCGCACAGAAGTAGACCGCGGCCTCGTTGCCGTTGGCGTGCCAGGGCAGGAAGTTCGAGGTCCGCTCGTCGCCGCCGGTTCGGATGATCAGATCCACGTCGCGAACTGACTGGCCGTACAGGCGCTCGTCGATCGTCTCGACGTCGATGTCCGCCGGCGAGAGCGTCCCCGCCTCGACGTCTCGAGCGACGCTCCGGGCAGCCTCGAGCAGGTGGGTCCGACCGCCGTAGGCCAGCGCGATGTTGAGGACGAACCGGTCGTAGTCGGCCGTCCGCGACTCCGCGTAGTCGATCGTCTCGCGAACCCGGGGCGGTAGGCGCTCGATGTCACCGATGGCGCGGATGCAGACGCCGTTTTCGTGGACGCGGTCGGCGTCGGCGAACTCCCGGAGTTTCTCACAGAGCAGGTCGAACAGCGCCTCCCGTTCGTGTTCGGGCCGGGAGAAGTTCTCCGTCGAGAACGCGTAGAGGGTGAGTTCTTCGACGCCGATTTCCTGGCACCACTCGAGGACCCGCTCGGTCGTGTCGGCGCCGGCGCGATGCCCGTCGGGGGCGTCGTTGCCGCGTTTCCGGGCATAGCGGCGGTTCCCGTCCTGGATCACGGCGACGTGCGTCGGCGCGCCGGAGACCTCGCTCGAAAGCAGCCGCTCGTAGCCCCAGTTGATCCGCCGGCGAAGCCAACTCCTCATCGTCGATACCAAGAATAGCTAACGTTATGGTTCTTGTGTGTGTTTCGTCCGCAAACAGCTCGTTCGAGTGGCGAGGTCCTGTTCTGTCTCGCAGTCGCACGAGATCGGGGGAGGAGAAAAGTATCGACGAGAACCGTGACGGCTATCCGTCGCCACACGAACCCTCGAGACATGGCAAACGCGATCGACGAGGACCTCTACCAGCGGACGAAGGCGTTACTCGAGCCCGGGGACATCCAGCTCAACGGAGCGGTCGTCCACACCGAGTACGGCTCCGACGAGGACGTCCAGATGATGCAAGCGACGATCGACGTCGGCGACGTCATCGCCGAGCACGCGGGTCACGACCCGAAAGACTGCTTCGTCTACTCGGGCAACGACGACCCGAACTTCTCCTCGAACCAGCACCAGGGGCTGACCCTCGAAGACGAGGAGTTCGTCTGGGAGTGCCAGCAGCTGCTGCGCCGGGGGACGTTCGATATCGTGATTTACTACGAGGCGAGCGCCGACCACGAGGCGATCCTCGAGGATATCGAGGAGTTGGGCTACGACGTGACTGGCGTCGAAGGCTAGTTCGTAACGGTGTCCCCGTTTCAGCGTGTTTCATCGAGCCGCAACCGTTCTGGCTCTCGTCGATATAGCTATAGAATGTATAGTATCTTTCAGTACCCGATCGCCCGTCCACTTTCGACATCGAAAACGGCCGAAGTATTCGAGTGTACGTTCGTCGCCATCGGCTATCCGGTCGAGCGGCGGTCCCGAGGCGCTTATGTCCCGTCCGTCCCGACACCCGTGTATGAACACGGACGTCGACCTCACCGAGCGCGAACGGGCGGTCGTCAACGCCTTCCAGGGCGGCTTTCCGGTCGTCGAATCGCCCTTCGAGCCGGCGGCGGCCGCCATGCGCGAGGCGGGGGTCGAGATCACCGCGAGCGAACTCCTCGAGACCGTGGCCGACCTCGACGAGCGCGGCGTGCTCTCCCGGTTCGGTCCCCTCGTGAACGCCCAGGAGATCGGTGGCGCGGCGACTCTGGTCGCAATGCCCGCCCCCGAAGACCGGTTCGACGAGGTCGTCGAGGCGGTCAACGGCCACCGCGAGGTGGCACACAACTACGAGCGCGAGCATCCGCACCTGAACGTATGGTTCGTCGTTTCAGTAGCGGATGAGGCCGAGGTCGAGCGAGTGCTCGAAGAGATCGAAGCCGAGACCGGCCAGGAGACGTACAACCTGCCCAAACTACAGGAGTTCCGCGTCGAGGCGAAGTTCTACGTCGACGGTCCCTTCCAGGACGGCGGCCTCGACCTCACTCACCAGGGCCCCGTCGTCGAGCCGACCGACCGCGACTCGCTCACCCCCGCCGAGCGTGACCTCGTGCTCGAGGTCCAGGACGGGATCCCGATCACCGAGACGCCCTACGCCGACGTCGCCGACGCCATCGGGCAGGACCTCGAGTGGACGCTCGAGACGCTCGCCCGGTTCGACCGGGAGGGGAAGATCCGCCGGATCGGCGTGATCCCGAACCACTACGCGCTCGGGTACACGGAAAACGGGATGACGGTCTGGAACGTCCCCGACGACCTCGTGTCGACGGTCGGTCCCGAGGTGGCCGCCCTGCCGTTCGTCACCCACTGCTACGAGCGCCCGCGCCACGAGGGCGTCTGGCCGTACAACGTCTTCGCGATGACCCACGGCCGGAGCGAGGCCGAGAGCGACCGACGCGTCGAACAGGTTCGCGAGACGATGGCCGAGTACTGGGACGTCACGGACGACGACTGGGACACCCTGTTCTCGACGCAGATTCTGAAGAAGACCGGGATCAGGCTCGCGGAGCGGGCGGACGCGAACACCGAGGTGGAGACGGGAACAGAGACGGACACGGACACGCAGACGCAACCCGAGGCGACGTCGCGATAACCCCCTCGAGAGGCTACCGATGATCCCACTGTTTCACGACTTCACGGACGCGACCGTCCTCGTCTTCGGCGGCGGCCCCGTCGGCGCCCGAAAGGCCCGGCGATTTGCCCGCGAGGCGCAGGTATACGTCGTCAGTCCAGACTTCGCCGTGGCCGACTTCGGCGACGCCGAGCGGATTCGAGCGGCTCCCGACCCCGCGGACGTGGCGGGCTGGCTCGAGCGCCACGACCCCGCGCTCGTCGTTGCCGCGACCGACGACGAGGCAATCAACGACGCCGTCGTCGCTGCCGCCCGCGACCGCAGCGTGCTGGTCAACCGGGCCGACAGGGCCGGATCTCGCGACCCGGGGAGCGTCGTCGTGCCCGCGACTGTCGAGGACCCGCCCGTGACCGTCGCCGTCGGAACCGGGGGAACCGCGCCCGCGCTGAGCAAGTACCTCAGGCAGGAACTCGAGGACGCGCTGGCAGGCGCCGGCGAGATGGCGACGTTGCTCGCGGAACTGCGAGCGGAACTCAAGGCCCGCGAGGTCGAGCCCGAGCGACGGCGGCAGGTCGTCACAGACGTCGTCAATACGTCGTCGGTTTGGACAGCTTTACGTACGGGTACCACCAACCACCGCCAAGTGATCGACGACGTGCTAGCTGAGGAACGACTGGGTGGTGAGTCACGGTGATCCGCGCGGGCGTGGTCTCCGGGATGCGGGTGACCCACGAGAGCGGCGGCGTCGACGACATCGCCGCAGCAAGCCCCGAGAGCCAGCGACTGGCCGTGCACACCCTGGTGTCCGCGCCGGACGTCGAAGAGGCGTACGTCCTCTCGACGTGTAACCGGGTCGAAGCCTACGTCGTCACCGCCGACCCGGCCGACGGGCGGGCAGCCCTCGAGGCGTTCTTCGAGGGCGTCGACGCGGATGCGCTACTCGCGAGCGACCACAAATCGAGTCTCAGACACCTCCTCCGGGTCGCCGCCGGCCTCGAGTCGGTCGTCGTCGGCGAGGACCAGATTATCGGGCAGGTTCGGACCGCCTACGAGGACGCCCGTACCGGCGGCGGCATCGGCGAATTGCTCGAACGAGCCGTCACCAAAGCGATCCGGGTCGGGGAACGCGCACGCACCGAAACGGCGATCAACGAGGGCGTCGTCTCCCTGGGCTCGGCCGCGACCCGACTCGCCGCCACAGACCTCGACCTCGAGGGCGAAACCGCCCTCGTCGTCGGGGCCGGCGAGATGGGGCGCCTCGCCGCCCGCAGTCTCGCCGATTCGGGCGTCAGTGAAGTCGTCGTCGCCAACCGAACCGTTCCCCACGCCGAACACCTGGTCGACGACCTCTCGGTCGGGGGAGCGGCCGTTTCCCTCGAGGCGCTCGAGTCGGTCACGGCCGACGCGGGAGTCGTCGTCGCAGCGACCGGCAGCGCTGACCCGGTCCTGGAGCCGACTCACCTCGGCGCGCGTGAACAGGTCGTCGTCGACCTCGGTCAGCCCCGCGACGTCCGCCCTGCCGCCGGGTCCCTCGAGACCGTGACGCTCTACGACCTGGACGACCTCGAGGAACTCACCGCGGAAACCCGCGAGCAGCGCCTGGACGCCGCTCGCGACGTGGAAGCCATCGTCGACGCGGAGTTCGACCACCTCTGTGCGCAGTACAAGCGCGCCCGCGCCGACGAGGTGATCGCGGCGATGTACGAGTCCGCCGAGCGACTGAAACGACGCGAGCTCGAGACGGCGCTCTCGCGACTCG
Organism: Saliphagus sp. GCM10025334; assembly: GCF_042663485.1. Taxonomy (NCBI): domain Archaea; kingdom Methanobacteriati; phylum Methanobacteriota; class Halobacteria; order Halobacteriales; family Natrialbaceae; genus Saliphagus; species Saliphagus sp. GCM10025334. The sequence continues at coordinate 397,745 of NZ_JBHTAF010000002.1, forward strand.
AGGCGACCGACGAGGGACTCACCGACGACCAGCGCGAGGTCCTCGAGGCGATGGCCGACGCGCTGGTCGGCCAGTTGCTCGCCCCGCCGACGAAGAGCCTGCGGGAGGCCGCCGCCGAAGACGACTGGGCGACGATCAACACGGCCCTGCAGTTGTTCGATCCGGACTTCGGCGACGACGGGGTCGGTAAGGCCGGTGTAAGGACGGCGGCGGCCACGAGTGAGGCACCTACCGACCGGGACGCTTCGATCGGCGCACTCGACGACGATTGAGGCGGTCGTCGGCACAATCGTTATTTCACTGGCTTGCGTTCGAGGGATTATGGCTGACGTACTCTCCGACGACGAGATCTCGGACCGACTCCCGGAAGCGTGGGACCGCGAAGGCGACGAAATCGTTCGCGTCTACGAGTTCGACGACTACCTGCGCGGCGTGAACTTCGCCCAGATGGTCGGCGAAATCGCCGAATCACAGTTCCACCACCCCGAGATAACGATCCGCTACGAGGAAGTCGAGATTCGACTCACGACCCACGACGCGGGTGGAATCACGGAGAACGACCTCGAGATGGCGGAGTTGATCGAGTCCGAACACGGCGCCTGAATCGGCTCTGTACCAGAACGAAACGATGGAGGCACACTACGCGTTCCTGGTCGAAGCCAGACTCACGCCCGTCGACCCCGGGCTGACAATCGATTCGCCGGTCGTCGAACGGCGCTGTCTGCTCGAGGCGGCCGAACCCGGCAACCAGGGGTGGCGGCTGTTTCGCGACCTCCTCTGGCGCGGCGAACTCGGCGACGAGCGCCACGCTCGAGCGCTGATTGCCGAGAAACTCGGGCAACCAGTCGAAGCCGTCGAGTTCCGGGCGTTCTACGCGGACGAACCCTACCTCGAGGCGCTGAAATCGGCGATCGGGGACGACCTCGAGTCGTTCAAGGCCGACGACGTCACCGAGGTCCTCTCGAAGTACTTCGGGTCGTCGCTCGAGGTTGGCGTCGATCCGATGGGCGGGCCAGATGGGTCCGGTAGGTCCGACGCGGACTGACGCCGTCGAGTCGATCCCAAACCGGTGGCCGATGCTCCCGATCTCTCGACCGATCGATCGGTTAGCTGCGCCGTCGAACCGGCGGTTAGTCGCACCGTCGAACCACACTCGAGGTCGAGTGTGATCGTTGCCACCAGTTTCGAACCCGACCTCACCAACAGCGTTAACCCACCTGCGTGACAGAAGTCGGGTATGCTCGGCTATCACCTCGCGTTTCTCGTCCTGGTCGTCGGGACGACCGCGTTCTTCAGCGCGCTCTCGTTCCTGAACGTCCGCTACGGCGAACGGGCGCTCGAGCGCGAGCGGGAGTGGGTCACCTCGCGTCTGGACTTCGACGACCTCGACCGCGTGGCTGCCTACCAGCAGGCGACAACCCGGCTCTCACAGGTTCAGACCTGGGTCACCCTCGCGCTCGTCCTCGCCGCGCTCTACTCTGGGGCGCTCGCCGCCGTCGTGGACGCACTCGAGGGACTGGGCTACGGCCCGGTCGTCACGGGCATCGGCTTCTTCGCCGGTGTCGTCGTCGCCCTCCAGCTGGTCTCGCTCCCCTTCGACACCTACGACACGTTCGTGATCGAGGAGCGGTTCGACTTCAACGAACAGACGCCGGCTCTGTTCGTCAAGGACCTCGTCCTCGGGACGCTCGTCGGCGTCGTCATCACCGCCGCGCTCGCCGCCGGCGTCCTCTGGTTTATCGCTACCGTCCCGACGTACTGGCCCCTCACCGCCGTCGCCCTCTACGTCGCCTTCTCGCTCACGATGCTCGTCGTCTATCCGCGCGTGATCGCCCCGCTGTTCAACGACTTCGAGCCGATCAAGACCGGCGACCTCCGGGAAGCCGTCGAGCGCGTCTTCGACCGCGCGGGCTTCTCCTGTGACGGCATCTACCTCATGGACGCGAGCAAGCGCTCCTCGCACTCGAACGCCTACTTCGTCGGCTTCGGACGGACGAAACGAGTCGTCCTCTTCGACACGCTGGTCGACCAGATGACCCTCGAGCAGGTCGAGGCCGTCCTGGCTCACGAACTCGCCCACTGGAAGCGCGCGCACATCTGGAAGCAGTTCGGCGTCGGTACCCTCCGCGTGGGTGCAATGTTCGTCGCGCTCTGGACGCTCCTCCAGACCTCGTGGCTGTACGCGATGTTCGGCCTCCCGGAGACGGCCTACGTCGGCCTCGCGGTCGGCACGCTCTGGATTCAGCCGCTGGCGAAGCTCACTCGGCCACTCGAGAACAAACTGTCCCTGGCCCACGAGCGAGAGGCCGACGCGTTCGCGACCGAGGTCATGGGAAGCGGCCAGCCGCTGATCGACGGGCTCTGTCGGTTGACCAGCGAGAACCTCTCGAACCCGTTCCCACACCCGTGGTACGCGACGTTTCACTACACCCACCCGCCGATTCCCGACCGGATTCGCTACATTCAGGGCCTCGACGGTAGACCGCCGGAATCGGCGGATACGGTGGTCGCAGACGGTGCCTGAACGTCACCTTCCGGCGACCGAAACCATTTATGCCCGCCGGTTTAAATCAGGGGCATAATGCGGAAAAGTGGGCCGCCGAAAGGCATCATCGCGTACCTCGTCCTCGAGTTGCTCGAGGAGAAACCCCGATACGGCTACGAAATTCTCAAGGAAATCCGCGAGATCAGCGGTGGCCACTGGGAGCCGTCCTACGGGTCGGTGTACCCGATCCTCTACAAGTTCGAGGAGAAGGGGTGGGCCGAGCGCATCGAACGCGAGGACGAACCCGATCGGAAGTACTTCGAACTCACCGACGATGGCCGGACCGAACTCGAGAACCGACGGGATGACAGCGCGGAGAAGGCGCGCGATTTCGCGGACGTGATCCTGGGCTTCTTTCACGTCTACGCCGCCTTCTCGACGGACGAACGGTTCGAAATCCCGGAGCTCGAGGGCCGGTGGCGATTCGACGAGACGTTCAGCGCGTGGGTCGTCGAGCAGGTGGTACGTCACCACGAGCACTACTTCGATGCGACGTTCGAGCGAATCGACGACACGCCCGAGGAGTTCTACGAGCGACAGGGAATCGACGAGTCCGACTCCTGAACGTCGGACTCGAGTTCGAGCCCCCGGCAGATCACGACCCGCATGCCTGTTCAGACGGTAGTCCCATAATTTCGAAGCGTGCACCCTCAGTCGATCCGTCATCGAGCGAGAGCGTCCATCCGTGGGCGTCGACGATCGTTCGAACGAGTTCGAGGCCGTACCCCGTACCGTCGGCCGAGGTCGTGTATCCTGGATCGAAGATCGCCTCGCGCTCGGTTTCAGGGATACCGGTGCCGGTGTCTTCGACGAAGATTCCACCGTCGACGTCACCGACGGTTATTTCGACGTCCGGGCCGCCGTGCTCGATAGCGTTCCGAAGGAGGTTCTCGAACACGTGCTGGATCGTCGTCGGATCGGCGTGGATCGTCCGGTCGGTCTCGACGACGAGGGTCGCCTGTTTCGTGTCGACGGTGCTCCAGGCAGTGTCCAGCACGCTCCTTAGGGAAAGGTCCTCTCGCTCACCGACTCGGTCGCCTCGCCGGGCCAATGCGAGGATGTCGGTCACGATGCTCTCCATTCGCGAGTGTGCAATCGCGACGTTCTCGAGTGCCTCGCTGTCTGCGTCTTCGCGAGCGAGTTCGAGGTAGCCCTGGGCAACTGCCAGCGGGTTCCGGAGGTCGTGGGAAACGGTCGCCGCGAACGCGTCCATCTGCTCGTACTGCGCCTCGAGTCGGCGCCTGGAACGTTGACTCTCGGTGACGTCGCGCAAGACGACGACCCAGCCGACCTGTCGGTTTCCGCGTTCGAGCGGTTCGGCGAGCGGTCTGACGTATCGGACCTCGCCGTCGACGTCGATCGGAATCGGATCGTCCTCACCCGTGAGCGTTTCGAGATCGAACGAGGGGAGCACCGACGCGAGCGGCGACCCGAAGTCGCCATCGAGGTGCTCGAGCAGCGTTCGTCCCCGCTCGTTCACGTGCACGATCCGACCGTCGGCGTCGAGGACGAACGTGCCGTCGGGCGAGTATTTGATGACCGTCGCGTAGGCGAGTGGCGGGAGCGAAAAGAGGCGGTAGCGAAAGATGGCGACCGCGAACGCGGTAGCGGCGATCGCGCCCGATACCGGGACCAGGTTTATCGTCTCGAATCCGAACGGTGGCACGCCAAATCTCGACAGAATCACGAACACGAGTGGACTCGTGGCGCCGACGGTGAGCAGGCCCGCTTGCTGGTAATACGACGGTCCGACGCGCCTCGCCTCGAGGCCGATGACGACGATCGCGGCGACCGTCAACGCGAGGTTGTACAGGCTGAACACGTAGAATACAGGCCCATCCTCGACGCGAACCAGGGTCAAGTCCCCTTCGATGACGTTTACGCCAGCGATGATGGCGTCGTCGGGTCCGACGAAGAGCAACACGACGAACAGCGTCGGAATAGCCATAACGCCAGCGACGACGTCCCATCGAAGCCACCGATGGCGGTCAGTGTAGGCGAGGGCGAACAGGAACAGCAGTGGCGAGACGAGCGCCACGCCGACGTGGAGGAGCTGGTAGAACAGCAGTTTCACGTCCGGATCGGTGTGAAGCAGTTTGAGGGCCGAAAATCCCGTCCACAGGAACGCACCGAACGAGAGGCCGAAGAAGAGGACGACCGACGGGTCCGCTCCCCGGGTTCGCACGCGAAACAGCGTGTAAACAACGATTATAAACGTAACTATCGTTGCAAAGAGAATTGGGAGTACGACTGGCGTGTATTGCCAACTCACAGGATAGAGAGGGGAAGCATACCACATGAGTGTACTGGCAGATTTCGGGGCGTTCAGCGACGACGTGGCAGGGAAGAATCACCACGGTGGGTTCCCTCGAGGTGGCCGATTGAGTCGTTTCGTTTCCCCATCAGCTGTGGCTCGTGCAGGTTCTGCGAGCAAGACCTCTGTGACGACTCGAATCCAACGCTAAGATGGCACGTGAGGAGAGAGGCCACTTCCCCTCCCCCTACCCTGCGGGCCGCTTCGGATTCTCACACGTGCTCGGCGAGGTCGACGGCGGCCAGGCGGAGTAGTTGCGCGCACTCTACGTCGACGTCGGCTCAGTCACAATCGAATCGGACCTCGAGGGACGCTCGGGCGCCAAAAGACGTCTCGAGGCGTTCGCACGGTCAGGGGATGTCGCTTACGCCGCGATCGGTTCAGGTACCGCCCCGTCGTCCGACGATTGCGCGAAAGGGAGTTCGATCGTGAACTGGCTTCCGTCAGGTCCCGTCTCCGTAACCTCGACGGTGCCGCCGTAGGTACTGACTAGTTCGTCGACAAGGTACAACCCCAGCCCGTGAGTGGTCCCCCGTCCCTTCTCGCGCTCGAAAAGCGAGTCGATCGCGTCCGGCCGAATCCCCGGCCCGTTGTCTTCGATCTGAACGCGGACGGTGTCGTCCATCCGTTCAGCACTGACGCTCACGGTTGGGGTGTTGGTGTCGTTGTGCGTGACCGCGTTCGAGAGCACGTTCCCAAAGATGCGAGGCAACAATTCGTCGGCCTGGACGGCGAGTTCGTCCGGGACGTCCGTCCGAACCTCGACATCGCCGTATCGGTTCGTGAGCTTGGTCACTTCGTCGGCCAAAACCCGAGTGAGGTCCACCGGGTACAGCTCGTGCGTCCCGGAGGCCGCTTCCAGGAGGACGCGAACGTCGGCGATGACCGTGCTCATCTCGTTTGCCTCCTGGTGAATGATGGTGGCGTACTGCCTGTGCGCTGGATCCAGTTCCGACTCCGCTTCCAGGATCTGTGTCGCGTATCCGTCGATGATGTTTGCAGAGTTGAGTACCTCGTGTCTGAGCACGCTGTTCAGGTAGTCGAGCATCGTCCGTTGCTCCTCGAGCTGCTCGGATCGGACCGTCGCTCGCTCGGCGGCGATCGCCTGATCGATGGCCCGTCCTTCGAGGATGCCGAGCAACACGCCAACGCCGGCGCCGAAGGCGACCGCCCACCGCGTCCAGCCCACCACGATGCCCCACGATTCGGTCGGCATGACGGCCATGAATCCGACGTTGAGCAAGGTGAACGTGACGAATCCGCCGATCCACCACCAGGCGACGCGGGGGTACCTGCGGGTCGACACCCGGGCCCCTTCCAGCCAGTACCCGCCGTAGATGCTCCCGATGGCGGCGATAGCGGTCGAGGCCGCACCCATCACGAACGCGCCGTTTACGAGGACGTTCGCCCCGAGAACCCAGTGTGTCAACACCTCCCCGGCCAGGACGGCGAGTAGCAGGGCGCCGAACCAGCGCAAAAGCCGAGGAAGTTTGTCGTGCATACCTGTATCGATTGCAGAATTGGCGGCGATGTTATTAAGGGATGTGGCCAACACATCAGCGTTCAGAGTGATTTGTGATAGCGTGATAGAGAATATACGTCCGTTTCGTGTCGTTCTCGAGTTCACCCGCAGGAAGTAATGTTACCATCCATACACATACTACGTCGAATCTACTCGAGGCCATTTCGAGCGTCGACATGATCGAACGACGATTGCGAGCGAGCGTGAATCGTCGACAGACTCCTGTGCGCCGACCCAATTGCTCGCGGCTCAGTCGTGGCGAAACCAACGAAGGACATCGCTTCACTCGCCCTTCGAGATTTCGACATGCCTTCGTTTCACTCAGTCGTGCCGAAACGACCCCTGCCCCGTAAACACCACCCTGCATCCACCTTTTTCTCGACGGGTTCTCTTCGATCACCCGTCTCCAAAAATCTTGACCAAAAACCGCTCGTTCGCTGTGCTCACTCGCGGCTCAGTCGTGCCGAAACGACCGCTGCCCCGTAAACACCATGCTCATGCCGAGTTCGTTCGCCGCCTCGATCACGTCCTCGTCGTTGACCGAACCGCCGGGCTGAACCACCGCCTCGATTCCCGCCTTCGCCGCCTCCTCGAGCCCGTCCGCGAACGGGAAGAAGGCGTCCGAGGCCATCACCGCGCCCTCGGCGGACTTGCCCTCGGCGTGTTCCTCGGCTTTCATCGCCGCGAGCCGAACCGCGTCGACGCGAGAGACCTGACCCATCCCTACGCCGACCGTCTCTGTGCCCTTCGCGAAGAGGATACCGTTCGACTTCACGTGCTTGAGCGTCTGCCAGGCGAAGACCATCGTCTCGAGTTGCTCGTCGGTCGGTTCGCGGTCGGTGACGACCTCGAGATCCATCGTCGAGAGTCGCTGGTCGTCGCGTTCCTGGACGAGTCGGCCGCCGACGAGGGGTTTCTCGGTGAACCGTTCGCTGGCGCCGTCCAGGTCGCCGACGTCGAGCACGCGCAGGTTCTGCTTCTCACACAGGATCTCGAGGGCATCCTCGGCGTAGCCGGGGGCGACGACGACCTCCTTGAACGAGTCGGTGATCGCCGCAGCGGTGTCGGCGTTACACTCGCGATTGAGGGCGACGATGCCGCCGAAGGCGCTCATGGGATCCGTCGAGAGCGCGCGGTCGTACGCCTCGGCGACGGTGTCGGCGGTGGCACAGCCGGCCGGGTTCGTGTGCTTGATGACCGCGGCTGCCGGCTCGTCGAACTCCGTGATCAGGTTCAGGGCGCCGTCGGCGTCGTTGTAGTTGTTGTAGCTGAGCGCCTTCGCTCCCTCGTTCAACTGCTCGGCGTGGACGACCGAGGCCTCCTCGCAGGTGTAATCGGCGTAGACGGCCGCGTTCTGGTGGGGATTCTCGCCGTATCGCAGGGTGTCGAGGCGGTCGCTCGAGGTGAGTCGGCGAGCCGGGAGGCCGCCCTCGTCGTCGGCTGCGTCGACGTCGACGGTAGCCTCTTCAGCGTCCAGATCCACGTCAACGGCACCCTCAGCGAACCACTTCACCACCCGCGGGTACGCCCGGAACTCGCCCTCGTAGAGGACGCGCTCCTTGAGCGTCTCACGGGTGTCTCCCTCGTAGACCGGCACCGGTTCCTGGGTGACGATCGGACCCATGTCGACCTCGCTCTCGACGACCTCGCCGTCGTCGTCGGTGGCGTCGGTGACGACGTGGACCGTACAGCCCGTGACGGCGACGCCAGCCTCGAGGGCGTCGCCCCACGCGTCCATGCCAGGAAACGCCGGGAGCAGGGAGGGGTGGACGTTGAGCGTCGTCGGCTGGGCCTCGAGGAAGGTATCCGAGAGGATGCGCATGTAGCCGTCGAGACAGACCAGGTCGTAGTCGTAGCCTTCGAGCGCGGCATTGACGGCCGCCTCGTGATCGCGTCGGCTCATCCCGTCCTCGAGCGGGACGACCTCCGTTGGTATGCCGCGTTCGGCGGCGGCCTCGAGCACCGGCGCGTCGGCGTCGTTCGTCAGGACGATGGCGAGTTCGGCGCCGCCTGGCGCGCGATCGGCGACGTTCAGCAGGTTCCGCCCGCGGTTCCCGGCGAGTCCAGCGAGTCGTGTCATACGTGATGGGGCGCCCGCGAACGGCAAAGTGGTTGCGGTCTCGAGACGCGAAGTATGCACGAACGTGCCATGAAGTTAGCCGGAAAGCGCGTGATAGCCCATACGATATGCACGGCCGTGGGACTCGTTCCGACACGCTTTTGCACGCCGCTCGTGGAGCCACGCACATGACCGACACTCACGCACTCTACGCCGTCTCGCCGCTCGACGGCCGCTACGGCTCCCGGACGAGACCCCTGGCGCCGTACGCGAGCGAGGCCGCGCTCATGCGCGCCCGCGTCCGCGTCGAAGTCGAGTACCTGCTCGCGCTGGCCGACCTCGAGGCGACGCCACTCGAACTCGCGTCCGACGAGCGAGCCCACCTCCGCGGGCTCTACGAGAACTTCGACGAGGAAGACGCCGAGTTAATCAAGACGCTCGAGACCGACGGCTACGCCGGGTTCGACGCGACCAATCACGACGTCAAAGCCGTCGAGTACTTCGTCCGCCACCACCTGCCAGACGACAGCGAGGCGTCGCCGTGGATCCACTTCGGACTGACCAGCGAGGACGTGAACAACCTGGCGCACCGTCTGCTGGTTCGCGGCGCCGTCGAAGACGTCCTCCTGCCGGCGCTGTACGACCTCCGGGATACGCTGACCGGGATGGCCCAGGAGCACCGCGACGTCCCGATGCTCGCCCGAACGCACGGCCAGCCCGCGACGCCGACGACGTTCGGGAAGGAACTCGCGGTGTACGCCGCCCGCCTCGGTCGCGCGACGGCCCGCGTGAGCACGGCGACCGACGCCCTCTCCGGAAAACTCGGCGGGGCCTCCGGAACCTACGCGGCCCACGTCGCCGCCTACCCCGACGTCGACTGGCGGGCGTTCGCTCGCGAGTTCGTCGCCGGACTGGGCCTCGAGTTCACGCCCCTCTCCACGCAGGTGAATCCGTGTGACGACCTCGCCGCCGTCTTCGACGCGTTCCGCGGGGTCAACAACGTCCTGCTCGACCTCGACCTCGACGTCTGGCTGTACGTCTCCGACCGCTACCTCGGCCAGGAGGCCGTCGAGGGCGAAACCGGCTCGTCGACGATGCCCCACAAGGTCAACCCCATCGACTTCGAGAATAGCGAGGGGAACCTCTCGAAGGCCAATTCCGACCTCACGTTCCTCGCTGACTACGTCACCACCTCCCGCCTCCAGCGGGACCTCTCGGACTCGACGGTCAAACGGAACGTCGGGGCGGCGTTCGCCCACTGCCTGATCGGGTACGGCAAGACGCAGGCCGGCCTCGAGAAGGTCGTCCCCAACGAAACGGTCATGCGCGAGGCTCTCCGGGACACCCCCGCGATCATCGGCGAGGCCGTCCAGACGATTCTCCGACGCGAGGGCCGGGACGACGCCTACGAGCAGGTGAAAGCGCTCACCCGCGGTCGAGAGGTCTCCCTCGAGGACTTCCACGACCTGTTCGCCGACCTCGAGGTGAGCGACGAGGTTCGCGAAGAACTGCTCACACTGCGCCCAGAGACGTACGTAGGCGTCGCGAACGACCTGGTCGACAACCTCGAGGAGTAACGGAGCACGCGACAGCCTCGCGACGACTATTCGTCGAGAGGGACACGTCCCATCGCGTTCGGCGGACCGCGCCTCGGCCACGGTCTCGAGCGTGGCTCGACGAAAATCCAGAACGATCGATGAGCGAACCCCGTAGCCGGGGCGTTGTCTCGAAAGCGGCTGGCTTGGCTGGAAGCGACGACCGGCTTCCCTCGCATTCACCGACCCCATATATCAGTTCTCGTTCTATTACTAGGAACAGTTATTTATATTTCCAATATTGATCAACGGCTTCGATCTTTTTAGTATAGATTTTATAGTATTTCCGATATTCGATCTATATCCAGAATATACCCCAATTTCTCCGCTTTTTTGTGCTACTAGTAAATATATCGAAACCATCAAAACAGTTAAATATCGTCGCAGTAGCCAAATATAGATGACCTATCTCATTACTCCTCTTTTATCTTATATCTTCGATCGGTCTCGAGCCAGTCATTCTCGACTCCGTCGATAGCCCGCGACGAGCAGTCCCGGACCGAGACACGCGACGACGACGAGTCCGACGGTCTCGAGGCCGAACGAGCCGTTCGTGGCGACCCCGACCAAGCCGGCGACGGTCACCGGGAGCAATAGGGCCCCGATGACCATCATCACCAGCGTTCGATTGACGAGCGCGAGCCGTTCTCCGCAGTGTGGACACTCGCTCGCGGTCGCTCGGACCCGCACGTCACACGATTCACAGCGTATCTGCTCGGGCATATCCGCCATTGCAGGCGAGGTACCTTATCTCTCTCGCCGGGCGAACAGTACTGCACGCGGAGCTGGAGTTTGGGCCCGCTCGAGCGACGTCTCTCAGCCTTGCTGGGCGTCGACGACCGCGACACCGGCCATGTTGACGATGTCTTTGACTTCGTCGTCCCGCTGGAGGACGTGGACCGGTTTGTCCATCCCGACGAGCATCGGGCCGATGGCCTCCGCCCCGCCGAGGCGCTGGAGGAGTTTGTAGCTGATGTTGCCCGACTCGAGGTTCGGGAAGACGAGCACGTTCGCCGGCGCATCCAGGTCGGAGAACTCGTAGGTGCCCTGGAGCAAGTCCTCGACGACGGCCGTATCAGCCTGCATCTCGCCATCGACGGGAAAGTCTACGGCTGGATCGGCCTTGAGCAGTTCGACCGCGTGCCGCGGCTTTCGCGTCCCCTCGTTCGTCACCGAGCCGAAGTTCGAGTACGAGAGCAAGGCGGCGCGAGGTTCGACGTTGAAACGACGCGCCAGGTTAGCCGTGTGTCGGGTAACTTCCGCGAGGATTTCGGCGTCCGGGTCCTGGTTGACCGTCGCATCGGCCACGAAGAGTATCCGGTTTTTGAACGTGAGGAGGTAGACGCCGGCGGCGTACTCGGCGTCCTCGGCCGTACCGATGATCTGAAGCGGCGGCCGCAAGGCCGAGGGATAGTGGTGGGTGAGCCCGGTGAGCATCGCATCCGCGTCACCCGACTCGACCATCACGGACGCGAAGTAGTTGCTGTCGCGAATCAGTTCCTCGGCTTCGCTGCGCGTGATACCCTTGCGTCGACGGCGTTCGTAGAGGCGTTCGACATACGCCTCATCGGTCCCGCCGGTCGGGTCCACGACCTCCGGGGCGAACTCGAGACCGAGGTTCGCCGCCGTACGAGCGATCTCGTCCTCGTCGCCGATCAGCACCGGTTCGGCGATCTCTTGCTCGACGAGCTGATAGGCCGCTCGGATGATCTTCTCGTCGCCTCCTTCGGCGAGCGCAACGCGCTTCGGGTCGCTCTTGGCCTTGTTGAGGACGACGCGCATCATCTCCCGGGACTTACCCAGACGAGCCTCGAGTCGATCTCGGTAGGCCTCGAGATCGATCTCGATGCGGGCGGCCCCACTGTCCATCGCCGCTCGCGCGACCGCGGGCGCGACTTCGAAGAGGACGCGCGGGTCGAGGGGTTTCGGGATGATGTACTCCGATCCGAACTGGAGGGGTTGGTCGCCGTAGGCCTTGACGACCGCGTCGGGGACGTCCTGGCGGGCGAGGTCTGCGAGCGCCTCGGCTGCCGCGACTTTCATTGCCTCATTGATCCCGCTCGCGCGAACGTCGAGGGCGCCGCGGAAGAGGAACGGGAACCCGAGGACGTTGTTGACCTGGTTGGGGTAGTCCGAGCGCCCGGTGGCCACGATGACCGTATCGTCACGGGCGTTTTTCGCCCGTTCGTACGGGATTTCGGGATCCGGATTCGCCATCGCGAAGACGACGGGATCTCGTGCCATCGACTGAATCATCGACTCGTCGACGATCCCGCCCACCGACAGGCCGACGAACACGTCCGCACCCTCCATCAAGTCCGCGAGGTCGCCCTCGGGCACGTCTCGAGCGAACTCTTCTTTGTACTCGTTGATCTCGCCGCGTTCGACGCGGTTGGTTGTCACGATTCCGGTCGAATCGCACATGAGGATGTTGTCCTTCCGGACGCCGAGAGAGGCGTAGAACCGGGCTGTCGAGAGCGCACTCGCACCGGCGCCAGAGAAGACGACTCGCAGGTCCTCGAGGGCTTTTCCGGTGATCTCCGCCGTGTTCAGCAGCGCCGCGCCGCTGATGATGGCCGTCCCGTGCTGGTCGTCGTGGAAGACAGGGACGTCCATCTCCTCGCGGAGGCGCTTCTCGATGACGAAGCAATCCGGGGAGGTGATGTCTTCTAAGTTGACGCCGCCGAAGGTCGGCTCCATGGCGACGACGGCGTCCGCGAACTCGTGGGGGTCGTCGTAATCGAGTTCGATGTCGAAGACGTCGATGTCGGCGAAGCGCTTGAACAGGACGCCCTTCCCCTCCATGACGGGTTTCGACGCCTGGGCGCCGATATTTCCGAGTCCCAGTACCGCCGACCCGTTCGAGACGACGCCCACGAGGTTCCCCTTCGCGGTGTAGGTGTAGGCGTCCTCGGAGTCGTCGCGAATCTCGCGACAGGGGGCGGCGACCCCCGGCGAGTATGCGAGGCTCAGGTCTCGCTGGGTGTTCGTCGACTTGGTCGTCGAAATCTCGATCTTGCCCGGGGGATCCGATCGGTGGTACTCGAGCGAATCCTCGTCTAGTCCCATGCCCTGATGCTTTCGCCGACGTCGATATAAAGGTGGCTGGACGTCGTTCGTCTCTCGAACGATGCGCTGCTCGCGGTCGATCGCAGTGGCGGCGTCGAAGCAGAGGGAGATTCGATCGTGCCCACGGCCGAATCGAGAATCGGGAATCGAAGACCAGGTAAATCAGTAGTCCTGCGGCGGGACGAGTGTGTCAGAGGAACAGATCCTCGTTCGGTCGGAACGCGATCACGCGCTCCTCGGTCATCTCGTGGACGGCGTACTTCGGCCCCTCGCGGCCGATGCCGCTCGCCTTGCTACCCCCGTAGGGCTGGTGATCGGCCCGGAACGTCGAGATGTCGTTGATCATGACGCCGCCGCAGTCGATGTTCGTCGCCGCCTTCAAACCGACACGGTGGTCGAACGTGAAGATGCCCGCCTGCAGGCCGTAGTCGGTGTCGTTGGCCAGCCGGATCGCGTCGTCGACGTCGTCGTATGTCTGGATCGCGAGCACGGGGGCGAACGCCTCGCGGCAGACGACGTCCATCTCCTGGGTCGCGCCGTCGACGATGGTCGGCTCGAGGACGGCCCCGTCACGTTCCCCGCCGACGACGAGTTCGGCGCCCTGTTCGGTCGCGTTCGCGATCCACTCTTCGATCCTCTCGGCGTCGCCCTCGTCGATCATCGGCCCGACGTCGGTCGCTTTCTCGAGCGGATCGCCGACGGCCAGGTCCTCGACGCGGGCGACGAGCGCGTCAACGAGGTCGTCGTGGACCGCCTCGTGAACGAGGACGCGCTGGACGCTGATGCACATCTGGCCCGCGTAGGAGAACCCGCCGTCGCTGATCCGATCCGCGGCGTCCTCGACGTCGGCGTCCTCGTGGACGATCACCGGCGAGTTGTTGCCGAGTTCGAGCGAGACCGACGCCAGACCGGCACTTTCGGTGACCCGCTTGCCGACGGCGCGACTGCCGGTGAACGTGTAGTGGTCGACGTCCTCGCTGTCGAGCAGGGCCTGTCCGACCGTCGATCCGCTCCCGATGACGAGGTTGAGCGCGTCACGCGGCAGTCCGGCGTCGAACAGCGTCTCCGTGAGTTTGATTGCCGTTAACGGCGTCGTCGTCGCTGGCTTCAGGACGACGGTGTTGCCGCCGGCAAACGCCGGTCCGAGCTTGTGGGCGACGAGGTTGAGTGGGAAGTTGAACGGCGAAATCGCCCCGATCACCCCTTTCGGAAAGCGTTTGGTGAACGCGATACGGTTGCCGTTCCCCGGTTGCGCGTCGAGCGGGATCTCCTCGCCGCCGAGTCGCTTCGCCTCCTCCGCTGAAAAGGTGAACGTGCTCACGGCGCGGCCGACCTCGCCGCGGGCCGTCCCGATCGGCTTCCCCGCCTCGGCAGCCATGACCTCGGCGAACTCGTCGGTTCGCTCCTCGATCAGCCGTGCCGTCTCCTCGAGGATGTCGGCGCGTTCGTGAGCCGGCATCTTTCTCATCGTCTCGGTCGCCTCTCTGGCGGCGGTGATGGCGTCCGCCACGTCCGTCGGCGTCGCCTTGCTCACTTCCTCGAGAACGGTTCCGTCGTACTTGTTCCTGACCGGGATCGTCTCGTCGGTTTCGATCCAGTCGGATTCGATGTGTAGTGACATTCGATGGACCCTCGCTTGGTGGCTCGTGTCGTACGATCGCTGCGTATGTGGCGTGCCCACATACCGCCTGCTCTAACGAGGGTCGCCTCGAGTAATAAATGCTCCCATCGACCAGTTTGCCTGGAGTCGACGATAGCACGAAATATAGGCTTAGGGTGTTTCAGAATCTCGTAGACGAACGCGCGGCGCGGGGTGGCGGATCTGCCACGCCCGAGGGAGCGCCGCTACTCGAGGTGAGCGCGCAACCAGTCGGCCGTCCGCGGTCGGTACTTGTGCGGGATGTTGTTACAGACGTGATTGCCCTCGTCGTAAAACAGGAACTCGCCGTTGGGCGCCCGCCTGGCGATTCGTTCCGACTGGCGTGGGTGGATAATGACGTCGTTCGCGCCGGTCGCGACGAGCGTCGGCACGGTGAGGTTCTCGATGTCTCGACTGAGCGTGAGTCGCTCGGTGATCTCGTCGACGTCGATGAGCGAGTCGGTCTTGCAAGCCCACTCGAACTGCTCGGCCAGGAGGCCGCCACCTCTCGTACTGACGGGACCGACAGTGAACGGGCCGGAGATGCCAACACAGGCGTCGATCCGATCTTCGTTGGCCGCAACATATGGAGCGTAGAACCCACCGAGGGAAACGCCGTAGATGCCGATTCGAGACGTGTCGACGCCGGCGGGGTCTCGGCGCTCGAGTTCGTCGAGCACGCTCCCGATGAGCGCGGGATACTCAGGAGTCATGCCCTGTTCGTGCCAGGTCTCGCCCTGACCGGCGCCGTCGACGGCGAGCGTCGCGAGTCCGCGCTCGTGGAACTCCCTGGCGTACGTCGAAAGCTCCTCTTTGATCGAGTCCAGGCCGGGGATCAACACGACGAGTGGCGCGTCTTCGCTTCCCGCCGGCGTTCGGAGGTTGGCCGGGACGTCGAACCCGCCAGCGTCGTACGGCGCCTCGATGCGTTCGAACGTCGGCTCGAGCAGTTCGGCGCCGCGCCTGAATACGTCGACGGCGTCCGCGTGGACGTCGCGACTCCAGTCGTCGTCCTCGTGCCAGACGTGCGAGCCGAA
This sequence comes from Saliphagus sp. GCM10025334, assembly GCF_042663485.1. NCBI lineage: Archaea > Methanobacteriati > Methanobacteriota > Halobacteria > Halobacteriales > Natrialbaceae > Saliphagus > Saliphagus sp. GCM10025334. The sequence goes on from NZ_JBHTAF010000002.1 coordinate 413,525, forward strand.
GTGGTAGTACATCGCCGCCCGGGTGTAGTGATTCCCGGCACTCTCCTCGTCCCCGCGGTCGCGCGCCTCGTCGCCGAGGGCCTCGTATTCCTGGCCGACGCGCTGGAAGGCGCCGAGCCACTCGCTCCAGTCGTCGATTGCCGTCTCGAGTCGCGCCAGGTCGTTGTAGTCGATGCCGTTCGCGACGAATCGGGGCGTCCAGTTGGTCAGCGATTCCGTGACGAACGAGTCGCCTCGCTCGAGTGTCTCCTCGGACATACCCTACCCACTGACGTGCACCGGCAAAGTTCTATGGACGGTCACGGCCTCGGCGGCCGCCTAATCAGCCTCGACCGGGGATTCCCGCTCGAACCCGGTGCCGTAGCGTTGCAGGATAGCCAGCGTCAACGCGATGCAGACCGCTCCGACGCCGCCGATAACGAGAAACGCCGTCGAAAAACTGGTGTAATCGATGATGACGCCGAACACCGGCGGTGCGACACTTCCCGCGAGCGTGATGCCGACGGTGATGACGGCGAAGTTCGTTCCGAGGTCGGCCTGTGCGGACAGTTTGTCCGTCAGTTTCGAGCGGGCGGGGCCACCAAATCCGATGCTCCCGCCCGCGAGGATCACCGCGACGCCCGCCAGCAGGGGCGGCAGGAGGAACGACCCGACCACGAGCGCGGCGACGAGCAACCCGCCGTAACTGGTGAGCAAGATCGACTCCGCCGAAATCCGATCGGCGAGGTCACCCCCGACGAGAATGATGATCGCCGTCACGACGAACATCGCGGTGTACAACACGTTCGCGAGGCCGAGGTCGAGTCCGTAACCGTCGGTGAGCAACACGACGGCGTACGAGCGGATACCCCAGTTCGCGATGCCGGTCACGAGCGCGAGTACCGCCAGGGCGACGATAGCGGGAGAGGTGGCAAGCGACTCGAGGGACTTACGGACACGTTCTCGAGCCGAAGCGTGACGTGTTTCGGTGGCGAGGGGAGCGTCAGCCGAGTCACCGCTATCGGTCCCCTCCCTGCGCGTAATCGTCGACCCGACGTACCGGCCGAAGACGAGCAAACAGAGCAGTCCGTATCCGGCGCCGAGGACGGCGGCAAAGACGAAGACGGCCCGCCAGGTGACCCCGTCGAGGCGGGTGAGCGCGACGATGAGTGTCGGGGCCGCGGCGTAGCCGATATTTCCCGAAAAACTGTGGATACTGAACACGCGCCCGCGGTTCTCGCTGCTGGTCGCGGCCGAGAGCATCGGGAAGTGCGCCGGATGGTGGGCCGCGATGCCGATGCCGAGTATCGCCTGGCCGACGAACACCCACTCGATCGTCGGCGCGGATGCGGTCACCAGGACGCCGACCGACGCCAGCCCGAGCCCCGAACACAGCGCCAGCAGTCGGCTGTGATTGTCCGACACGTAGCCGAAGGGAAGCTGGAACACCATGTTGAACGCGCCCTGCGTGCCGACGGCGAGGCCGAGCGTCGCGAGCCCCACGTCGAACTCGCCAGCGAGGATGCCGAAAATTGGCGGCAACAAGACCAGATACAGGTGATTGATCGCGTGTGACCCGCTCACGAGCGCGACCGTGAGTTCGACCTCTCGAGGGACGGACGGACGGAGCTGGCGAACGCGCATCTACGGTGTCACTCTCTGCGGGTAGAAATGAAAGTAACGCATTCCGGGGGTGGTCGGAACGGCGCTGATCGTTCCTCCGGCGATAGCTCGATTCAATCAGCAGCCGTCGGCGGTCCAGTGCTTCATCTGCCAGCGCATCCACGGCGCGTTCCAGGCGGGCTCGACGCAGGCGTTGTGCATGACCATCCCCTCCTCCTGGGTGATCCCGATGACGGCCGGATCCTCGAAGACCTGTTGTTGAAGCTCGCTGTAAATTTCCTCTCGTGCTTCCGGGTCGGGGTCGTTCGCCGCCGCGTCGATGTTCTCCATGATCGCCGAGTCGACGTGATTGTACGCTCGACTACGGGACCCGACCGATCCGTTCTCGGCGTACAGCGGCCGATAGTACGCGTCGGGGTCAGGCCCCTGCGGCAGGAAGCCGTGGAATTCCAGCGGGAACTGGAACTGCTCGGCACTGTGACGCTCGACCATCTGAGACTCCGTAATCGACTCGACGCGGAGCGTGAAGTTGTCGTTGAGCGACTCGAGGTTGTCCTTGAGCAAGAGGTTCCCTTCCGAGAACTCGGGGATCTGCTCGTCGTAGGACGTGATCGTGAAGCCGCGGTCCCAGTAACCGGCCTCGCGGAAGAGTTCCTCCGCGCGTTCGGGATCGTACTCGAAGTTCGGGGCGTCCTCGTCGTAGCCAATCATCCCCTCGAAGTGGTACTGGTTCATCCGGGTCGCGTGGCCGTTCCAGATCTGTTCGATGTACGTGTCGTAATCGAACGCGAACCCGAACGCCTGACGGACGCGTGGATCCTGGAAGAAGTCCGGATCGACATCGTCGTCGTCCGGCATGTTATCGAGGTCGTACGGAATCTCGAAGTTGAACGTGATGTGAGCCGGGTCGAACGTCGCGTTGAAGAAGAACTCCGCGTTCGGCGTCCCCTCAACGTTGGTGAGTTCCGCCGCCGGAGCTTCCGCCATGTGGGCGTCCCCTCGCTCGATCATCGAAGCGCGCGTTCCAATTTCCGGAACCGCCTGCTGGACGATCCGATCGATGTTCGGGTACTGATCGTCCCAGTAGTCCCCGAAGGCGACCCACTCGATCCGTTCTCCCTGTGACCAGTCACCTGCCTGGTATGGACCGGTTCCCGCTGTGTTCTGGACCATCCACTCGTTCGGCTCGCCTTCAGAGACGCCGCCGTTCTCCTCGACTGCCTCCTGACTCACGATCCCGGCAACCGGTCGGGTTAGTGCGGTAGTCAGGAACGGGGCATATGCCTCGTCGAGCGTGATCTCGACCGTGTAATCGTCGAGCGCTTCGATCGATTCGATCCGCTCGAGCTGGCCGACGTCCGGGCTCAGATTCATCGTCAGGGCCCGTTCGATGGAGAAGACGACGTCGTCCGCGGTCAACTCGCCACCAGTGTGGAACTGAACGCCCTCTCGAATGGGAAATTCGAACGTTCGTCCGTCTTCGGAGATCAACCCGGCGTCTCGTGTCGGAACCTCCGTGGCGAGCCACGGCTCGAGGTCGTCGCCATCCGGTGGGTACCCGATGAGCGTCTCGTAAGCGTTACCTGGAAAACACAGGAACGATACGTCGCTGGTCGAATCGACCGCGTGCGGATCGAGGTTGTCTGGATCACTCGCGTCGGCGAACGTTATCGTACCGCCACCGCCGCCGTTACCACCATTGCCGTTGCCGCCGTTACCCCCGTTTCCACCGTTACCGTCGCCGTTCCCACCCCCGACGCAACCTGCGAGTGCGATACCACTGCCTGTGCCCACTGCTGTGAGTAACTGCCGTCGTGTCCTCTGGGACATGTTCACATATGCATATTAAATCATAATAAACGTTGCGGCGATTCGTACAGCGATAATAATTATGATTAATTGAAACGGTGTCAGAAACGGGCGATCGGGCGGCCAGGTCCTATTCAGAGAGCGCGCGCGGGTCGAGGACGTCGCGGAGTCCGTCTCCAATCATGTTCCAGCCAAATGCCCACAGGAAGATCGCGATGCCCGGGAAGACCGAGGTCCACCAGCGGCCGGCGACGAGGTCACTCTGGCCGTTCGAGATCATGACCCCCCACTCGGTAATGCCCGGTTGTGCCAGGCCGATGAAGGCGAGACTGGCCGCGATCAGGACGACACGACCGAAGTAGAGCGTCGACTGGACGAAGATCGGTGGAATCGCGTTCGGCAAGACGTCGCGGACGAATAGTGAGAGCTCGCTCACGCCAGCGACGCGAGCCGCGTCGACGTACTCGTTGTTCTTGACGTGGATGACCTCGCCGCGGATGATACGCGCGTACGAGCCCCACATCATCGCCATCAACGCGATCGCGATATTCTGGTAGGCCGGCCCTACGGCGACGACGAACGCCAGCGCGAAGATCAACGGTGGAATAGCGATGAGAGCGTCGACGACCCGCATGAGCAAGTCGTCTACCCAACCGCCGACGAACCCGGCGACGCCGCCGACGATCGTTCCGATGAACGCCGTCACCGTTACGACGGCAATCGACAATCCGATCGACAGCCGTGATCCCCAGGCGATGCCGTAGAGAACGTCTCCCCCGGTCTGGGTGGTCCCCAGCAGATGACCCTCGCTCAGCGGTGGTTCCTCCGCGTTCTGCCAGTCTCGAGGCATCTGATAGGCGTCCTGCCCCTGTGCGGGGAACAAAAGCGGCGTGAACAGCGCCAGGAGGATGAAACTGACGACCACGATGACCCCGATCAGGGTCAGTGGATTCTCGATCATCTCCTCGAAGACGGAGCGCACCCGCCCCATTCGCATCTCGATACTACGTCGATCCGGCGTCCAGTTTTGTACGATTGACATGATTTCCCCCATCGTTATTCACCCAGTTCGACCCGCGGGTCGAGATACGCGTACGTGACGTCCACACCGAGGTTGACGAGTATTGTCGACACCCCGACGAGTAAGATGAAGCCCATGATGGCCGGTGCGTCGCCAGCAACCGCGGCGTTGGCGACCCACCTCCCCAGTCCCGGCCAGGCGAAGACCAGCTCGACGACGACGATTCCACGCAGCAGGAACGCGAAACTCAGTCCCGCGACCGTGACGGTCGGAATCAACGCGTTTCGACGAATGTGTTTCGCGAACACGATTCCCTCTTTGACGCCGCGAGCGCGAGCCGCGTCGGCGTACTCCTCGCGTTTCTTCTCGACGATTTCGGAGCGAAGATGGCGGGTGATCACGGCCGACTCGGCGTAACCGATCGTCAGTGCCGGGAGGAACAGGTGCCAGACGGCGTCCCAGAACGCGGCCAGGTTCGCGTTCAACAGGGCGTCGAGCGTGTAGAAGCCGGTCGGGTGCGAGATCGTCGCGTAAATCGCGGGATCGGAGCGTCCGAGCGGGAACCATCCCAGGTAGACGTAGCCGACCAGAATCAACATGAGGCCGGCCCAGAACTGCGGGGTCGACATGCCGCCGATCGCGAGCGCGCGCGAGAAGTGATCGATCCAGGTATCCTGATACTTTCCAGCCAGGGTTCCTAGGGTTATACTGATAATACCGGCCATAATGATGCCGGCGATTGCCAGTTCGAACGAGGCCGGTGCCTTCTGGATGAGAGCCTGCGTGACCGGAGCGGCCGCCTCGGTCGACCATCCCCAGTCACCCGTGAGTATTCCTCGCATCCAGATGAGATACTGTTTCCACAGTGGTTCGTCTAACCCGTACAGTTCGCGAGCGGCTTCGACCTGTTCTTGCCCCGATGCAGCGGATACGTACGCACCGATGGGGACCCCCGAAATACGCGTTAGCCCGAACGTTATCAGCGTGACGAGAAAGATCGTCGGGATGAGGTATAGGACACGTCTGATTACGTAGTCTCGAACTTCCATATGACAGTGGATACCATTCACACCACTATAAATTTGTGGTGATTCGTTCGCGAGCGACGACGAGAATGGAGCGGTCGGAGGCCGGCAACGCGACTGTCTCCACCGGCCTACCCGGTACTGGTGTCGCTCGCTCATTTCGATATAGGCTAAGTGTGTTTCAATCAATGAGTGTGAACGAGTAACCGGTGTTCGTGGAGAAAATCGAGATAACATTAATAACAATTGCTCCCATCGACACCAACAGAGACCGATGACAATGATAATGTCTAGCGTTCGTCCGAGAACCAGTGATCCAGGCGCAGGCAGGGTCGTACGGTTCACCGTCCACCAATGAGCACCGAAGAACGCGTTACCGGGACGGCCACGACCGACCCCCCTAGCGAGTCGAGACCGCTGATCGGCCGCGTCGAGGATCTGCACCTGCACTTCGACACGAATCGCGGTGTCGTCAAGGCGCTCGACGGCGTGTCGTTCGACGTCTACGAGGGGGAGACGCTCGCCCTGGTCGGCGAGACCGGCTGCGGAAAAACGATCACCGCGCGAAGTTTCATGCAACTCGTCCCGACGCCCCCGGGACGGTACGTCTCGGGGCGAGTTCTCTTTCGGACCACCGAAGACTGCGCCGGCTGTGGAGGCGCCGGCTGCGAGGAGTGTTTCGGGGAGGGGAAGGCGTTCGAAGACCTCCTCGAGCGGTCTCCAGGGGAGATGCAACAGCTTCGCGGGAAGCGCATCTCCATGGTGTTCCAGGATCCCGACACCGCGCTCAACCCGTCCCTGCGGATTTTCGATCAGATCGCCGAGAGCATCCTCTCTCACCACGGCGAAGAGGTGATGCGTGCAGCGGGCGTCGCCTCGGAGAACGTAAACGCCGCGATGTACTACGTCCTCGAGAACCAGTGTTCGAACGAGCGGTCGGTCGTCAAATCGCTGCTGAGCGAAATCCCGCCACTACGAAAACACAAGAAAGCGATCCGGGCCGAGCTTCGCGACCGCGTCGTCGAGATTCTGAACGACACCAACATTCCGAATCCTCCAGAAGTCATCAAGAAGTATCCACACGAACTCTCCGGCGGGATGAAACAGCGCGTGATGATCGCGATGGGACTCGTTTCTAAGCCGGACCTGCTGATCTGTGACGAGCCGACGACTGCGCTCGACGTAACGATCCAGTCGCGCGTGCTGGACCTGATGAACGACCTCAAGGAGAAGTACAACACCAGTCTCATCTACATCACGCACGACCTGACGCTCGTCGAAGACATCGCCGATCGAGTGGCCGTGATGTACGCCGGTTCGATCGCCGAGATCGGAACGGTCGATCAGGTGTACAACAACGCGATGCACCCCTACACGTGGGGGCTTCTCAACTCGATCCCGAACGAGGCGAACCTCGGCCAGGAGCTCCGGGGAATCGGCGGTTCCATCCCCGATCTGACGCAGCCGCCGACCGGGTGCCGATTCTGCACCCGCTGCCCCGAGGAGATGGATCACTGCTCGACCACGGTGCCGCCAATCGTCGAGCAGGAACCGGGACACCGGGCGAGCTGTCACCTGTATCCCGAAGAGCAACACCGGGTCGTCAGGGAGGCGTACGATCCAATGGAGGAGACCGATGAGCACTAGCGATCTGCAGATGGACGAACGAACCGATAGCACGGAGTCGAACGTGATGGTCCTCGGGTTCGGCCTCAAGAAATACTACCCTATCCGGGCGGGAATCCTGAACCGCCACGTCGGTGACGTGCAGGCGGTCGACGGGGTCGACCTTCGAATCGAGAGCGGGCAAACGGTCGGACTCGTCGGCGAAAGCGGGTGTGGCAAGTCGACGCTGGCCCGACTGCTGGTCAGGCTCGACGAGCCGACCGACGGGCACATCTACTTCGACGTCCCCAGCGACGTCGCCGACGAAATCACCGACCTCGAGACCGTCGACCACCGCTCCGATGCCGAGCAGGACCGCCTCGAGACGCTTCGCAAGGAGTACGAGATAAATTCCCTGCGAGACGACAGACAGGCGGATTTCCGTCGCAACGCGCAGTTCGTCTTCCAGAATCCGACGTCGTCCCTGAACCCGCGCCAGTTGATCAAGGACATCGTCGCCCGGCCGCTCAAACTCCACACCGAGCTGTCGATCGACGAGCGGGAGGCCCGCGTGGTCGGCCTGCTCGAGGAGGTCGGTCTGGGCGAGGACTTCATGTACCGGTACCCGCACATGCTCTCGGGCGGCCAGAAACAGCGCGTCGCGATCGCGCGGTCGCTCGCTCCGAACCCGTCGCTCGTGGTACTCGACGAGCCGACGAGCGCGCTGGACGTGAGCGTCCAGGCGCAGATCCTCAACCTGCTCGAGGACCTGCAGGAGAAACACGGGTTGACGTTCCTCTGTATCACGCACGACCTCGGCGTCATCCGGCACATGGCGGACGAAATTTCCGTGATGTACCTCGGACAGATCGTGGAGCGGACGTCGGCTGACCGGCTCTTTTCGGCCCCAAAACATCCCTACACCGAGGCGTTGATCTCCTCGAGTCCGGCGATCGAGACGAACGAGGTCATCCACCTCGAGGGAGACGTTCCGGAACCGGAGAACCCGCCGACCGGGTGCCGGTTCCACACGCGATGTCACAAGGTGGAGTCGTTCTGTGGCTGGAGCGGACGGGACCTGTACGACCTGCTCGACCGCCACGCCGGCGAGGAGGGCGAGTTGAGGCGGCTCTACGACGGGATCGACTCGACGTCATTCGACGGCTACGAAGCCGCGTTCGACTTCGACGACGACGTCGACGTCGACCGTGCATACCGCGTGTTGACCGGGGAATCCGACCACCTCCGTGCACACAAGCCGATGCTGTTCGACGCGATCAGGTCGGCCGACGCATCGGACCGGCAGGTAACGATCCAGTTCCAGCAGGTCGATCAGCCCGCGTTGCGTCTGGATGAGGAGAATCACGCGGTCGCGTGTTACCTCTACGAGTGACGCGTCGTCGGTCCGTCGACCGTTCCGTTCGGGACGGTCGATATCACTAAATATCTTCGGTCGGCATCGATACGTATGCACCGAGCACTACTCGTCGTCGACCCGATTGACCCGACCAAGCAGTTCGTCAAAGAGGCGGGTGAAATCGTAGACGCGGTAGGAGCCGAGTTCCTCCTCCTCCACGTCACGAGCGAATCGGAGTACAACGAGACCCAGAAAGCGCTGAACGACCTCAATACCAGCGAAGGTGGCTCGTACGGCGTTTCCCAGGCCGAAGCTGGGGCGAAGCAACTCGCCGAGGAGGTCGGTCGGGACGTGTTCGGCGCCGACGGCCCGTCCTTCGAGTCCGTCGGGCGCGTCGGTGACACGTCGTCGCAGGTGCTCAAGGTGGCGGAAGACCGCGAGTGCGACCACATCTTCATCGCCGGTCGCAAACGCTCACCGAGTGGGAAGGCGATTTTCGGCGACGCGGCACAGCGCGTCATTCTGAACTCGAGCGTGCCCGTCACGGTGACGACATACGAAGACTGAGCACCTCCGTTTCAGACCCGGACGAACTCGTCCGGGTACGTCTGGAGATTTTCCGGCCCGTCCTCGCGAATGACGACGGTCGTTCCGAACTGCAGGCCGACCCGTTCGTCCGGCGTGGCGACGTTTGGCTGAGCGACGATGACCTGTCCGGGTTCGAAGGTCCACGTTTCCGTGAGTGAATCGTCGATACCGGGCCAGTAGTTCGATTCCTCGACGCCGATGAAGGGGTGGCGATAGCCGCTCCCGTAGCCGTGAACCAGCACGTCGTAGTTCTTGTAGGGCGAGTGCTCGAGCGGCGCCATCGCGTCGGCGACGTCCCTGGCAGTGTTCCCCGGCTGGAGGGCGTCGAGGATACCGTCGTACGTCTCTCGAGCGACGGCGAACGCGTCGGCGTACTCGCGAGACGGTTCCGAATCGACGACGTAGGGTCGATGAATCTGCGTCTTGTAGCCCCTGAAACCGGCCGAAATCTCCGTGGTGACGACGTCGCCCGCCTCGACCGTCCGAGCGGACGGTTGCTTCCACGGGAGCGGTTCGCCCGGTCCGGCGCCCTCCTGCGGAGCCGAGGAAATAAACGTCGCACCGAGGGTCCCGCCCGCTTTCACGCAGGTGTCGGCGAGGACGCCGGCCAGTTCTCGCTCCGTGACGCCGGGCTCGAGCGCCGTCTCGAAGGCGGTCATCGCTTCGTCCAGGAGGGTCGCCGACCGGTCCAGCACCTCTCGTTCGGCCGAACCGGTGACGCTGATGAGCCGGGTGACGTCCGCAGTGACGTCGACGAGTTCGCCGTCGAGATCGGCCTCGAACTGCATCGCGTGATCGTGCGGGACAGAGAGACCGTATCGGGGATCGCCGGTCGAGAGGCCGATCCGGTTGCCGTCCACGCCCGCCTCGTGAAGCCGATCGACGACCGTCCCGGCCGGGTCGGGGAGCATCGTATCGACGTCCTCGGCGACGCTGGACTCGCGAACGTACTGGACGTGGTTGCTGATGCCAACGAGGACGGTCGTCGGCTCGTCGGGGTCCGCGAAGACGAGCAGGTACGTCGCGAACGGCGGTCGGTAATCGAGCAGGTAGCCGATCGTGTCGGCGTGGAACCCGCCGTCGCCGTAGACGACGAGCGCCTCGAGGTCGCGCTCCTCGAGGAGGTCTCGAACGGCGGCGTACCGACGGTCGAACTCCGCGTCGTCGAAGCGCTCGTAGTACGCCTGACGGTCGTTCTGCTGACCCAGTCTGTATCGTGCCATTGGATTCGCATTCGGTCGGTCGGGGTATCAAGATACCCCTCGAGCCGTCGTGAACTTCACGTGGTAGCCCATCGATCGACCGCAGCGGGGAACCTCGACCGGGGCAAACGACTTTGTCGACAGCGCGAGAGTATTCTCCATGGATCTGACAGCTGTCCCGTCGCCCGGTCTCGGGACGATGGGGTTCGAAACATCCGACGCCTGCATCGAGGGCGTTCGAACCGCAGTCGAACTCGGCTATCGACACGTCGACACCGCCCAGAAGTACGGCACCGAAGCCGCCGTGTGCGCGGGAATCGAGGCGGCGACCGTCCCCCGTGGAGACCTCACGATTGCGACGAAAATCGAGGAGACGAACCTCGCGTACGACGACGTCCTCGAGACCGCCCGGGAGAGTCTCGAGCGCCTCGGCCTCGAGTCGGTCGACCTGCTGTACGTCCACTGGCCCGGCGTCACCTACGACCCCGAGGAGACGCTCCCGGCGTTCGACCGCCTCGTCGACGACGGGGTCGCCGACGCCATCGGCGTCGCGAACTTCTCGCCGGACCTGCTCGCCGAAGCGCGGGACGTCCTCGAGGCACCGATCGTCGCCCACCAGGTCGAGATGCATCCCCTGCTCCAGCAGGAGCGGCTGCACGCGTACGCCCTCGAACACGACACAACGCTGGTGGCGTACTGTCCGCTGATCCGAGGGAAGGCGTTCGACACGCCGGAGCTCCTCGAGATCGCCGACGACACCGGACACTCCGTCGTCGAACTCTGTCTCGGGTGGCTCGCCTCGAAGGAAGGGGTGGTTCCGATTCCGAAAGCGACCGGGGAGCGCCACCTCAGAGAGAATTACGCGGCGGCGACGGAACCGCTCCCGCCGTCAGTCCTCGAGCGACTGGACGCGATCGACCGCGAGCACCGCGTGGTCGATCCCCCGGAGAAAGCGCCGTGGAACCGATGACTCGACCCATGCGAGCGATTCGAATCCGCGAGTTCGGTGACGAGAACGCCCTGCTACTCGAGGAAGTCGCGCGTCCGGACCCGGACCCGACCGAGGTCCTGATCGAGGTACGCGCCGCCGCCGTCAACCCGTTCGACGCCTACGTCCGCGAGGGACTCGTCGAACCCGACGACGGACTCCCGCACGTCCTCGGCGGAGACGCGTCGGGGGTCGTCGCCGCCGCCGGTGCGGACGTCTCGGCCTTCGAACCCGGCGGCCGGGTCTTCACCACCGGTCTCGGACTCGACCGTCCAGGCACGTACGCGGAGTACGTCGCAGTGCCCGACCACAGGGTCGCTCACCTTCCGGCGAGCGTCGGCTGGTTCGAAGGCGCGGCCGCCGCCGAAACCGTAACGACCGGCCTCCAGGCGCTCGCTCGAGGAGGCCTTCGGCTGGACGACGTCTGCCTGATACAGGGGGCGACCGGGGGCGTCGGCCACGCCGCCGCCCAGCTCGCACGCGAAGCCGGCGCGTTCGTCGTCGGGACGTGTCGGGCCGAAGCGACGGACGACGCTCGCCGGTTCGGCGTCGATTCGGCCGTCGACTACCGTGGCGACGACCTGGCCGAGCGGATCCTCGAGGCGAGCGACGGCCGACCAGTAGACGTGGTCGTGGAGACCCACGCCGCGGCGAACGTCGCGACGGACATCGATGTCCTGGCCGACGCCGGGACCGTCGTCGTCCTCGGAGAGGACGGCCCGATCACCATCGAGAAGCCCGTCGCCGGGTCTGCGAAGGCAAAGCAGGCCGACCTCGCCTTCGTCTCCCACATGCGGGCGACGGCCCACCACGGCGAGGGGCTCGAAACGGCGGCACGACTGCTGGGTCGGGGCGACGTCTCGGCCGAAGTCGCCGCGACGTACCCGCTCGAGGAGGCCGGCGAGGCCCAGCGCCGATGTCTCGACGGGGGGACGGTCGGCAAGGTCGTTCTCGACGTCTCGGCGGATCGCTGACGGGATCGCTCGAAGCAGAACGCTTTTTGTCACGCCCGGAGTCGGTCTCGACGATGAGCTTCGACGTACCGGAGGCGCTGTCGTATCTGGAGAGTCACGAGTGGGTTCGCACCGAAGAAAAGGTCGCGACCGTCGGCCTCACGGACTTCGCCCAGGACGAACTGGGCGACGTTGTCTTCGTCGAACTGCCCGAGGCGGGAACCGACCTCGAGCAGGAGGCTCCGTTCGGTACGGTCGAGAGCATCAAGGCCACCTCGGACCTGTACTCGCCGGTGACGGGGACGGTCGTCACCGCCAACGAGCGCCTCGAGACCGAGCCAGAACTTCTCAACCGGGCTCCCTACGGAGAGGGATGGCTGATCGAGGTGGACCTCGAGCGCGACCCGGAGGAGGGACCGCTCCTCTCGGCCGACGAGTACCGCGAGCGAACGGGGTGAAATGCGCTTAGCCTGTATCACGGAGCGCCGGCGTGCACCGCGCGACGACACCAGCTAGGTTAGAACCGCACGACGACTTTGATCGCGCCGTCCCGTCGGTTCTCGAAGGTGTCGATCGCCTCGAAGAAGTCCTCGAATTCGAATTCGTGGGTGAGGATCGGATCAGTCCAAAAGTCGCGCTTTGCGAGCAGTTGCGTCACGCGGTGAGCGCTGTTCATGCCCTGGGCTTTGACGCCGTGGAGGTCGATATCGGCGGCGACGAGTTTCGAGGTCGGAATCGGGCTGGTCCCCTCGCCCGGATTACCCAGGAGCGCGACGTTGCCGGCCGGAGCGGTCATTTCGACGGCCTCGGCGATGGTGTCGTGCCGAGCGGCGGTCTCGATCACCACGTCCGCACCCAGTCCGTCGGTCAGGGATGCGACGCGCTCGACGGGATCGACTTCGGTGACGTCGATCGTGTGATCGGCGCCCACCTCGCGGGCGACCTCGAGGCGCTCCTCGCGCGTCCCGGTCATCACCACCTCGCTCGCACCCCTGAAGTTGGCGCACTGGACGGCGGTGAGACCGATCGCGCCCGGCCCGATGACGACGACGAAGTCCCCGGCCTGCACGTCGGCTTTCTCGACGGCGTACTGCGAACAGCCTGCGGTCGTGATCAGCGTCCCCTCGCGAAAACTCAGTTCGTCGGGGAGGTGATGGAGATTCCGCTCGCCGATGGTGCAATAGTGGGTGTAGCCGCCGTCGACGGTGAACCCGTGGTGTTTGTGTCCCATCGACTCGTCCCCGTAGTTCAGACAGGCGGTGTAGCGACCAACCTTGCAGTTCTTGCAGAACCCGCAGGCGTCGTGGGTCTCGTCAGCCACCCGGTCGCCGACCGCGAACTTGTGCGTGTTCGGCCCGAGTTCGACGACCTCGCCGGTCCATTCGTGACCGAGGACGACCGGATACTCCGCGCCGGGCCACCCGTGGTCGCGCATCTTCAGATCAGTGCCACACACGCCGCAGGCACGGATCCGGACGAGGACTTCCCCGGACTCTGGTTCGGGCACCGGAACCTCCTCGATCGAGAGGTCGCCCGGTTCGTTCAGCACCGCCGCCGGCATCCTCCGCTGGCTGGCCATACTGACACCTTCGGCCGACCGGTCATAAACGTGTGGTGCGTGCTGACGTCCAGCGGACTACCGTGCGGCGACCGGCCATCTGACTCAGGGATAGAGCCCCGCCGTCGCCTTCACGCCGCCGTCGACCGTGAGATCCTCGCCCGTGACGTAGCTCGCGTGTTCCGACGCGAGAAAGCAACACGCCGAGGCGATGTCGGCCGGATCCGCCAGCCGCTGGAGGGGGATCCGGTCCAGATCGTAGATGTCCCCCTTCTCCTCAAGCAGTCGGTCGATCCGCTCCACGCGGGTCATGCCGGGGCTGACGGTGTTGACCGTGATCCCGCGTTCGCCGAGGGCGACCGCGAGGGAGCGCGAGAGGCCGATCAGCCCGGCTTTGGTCGCCCCGTAGAGGCTCATCGCCGGGACGCCGACGTGGGCGACCACGCTCGAGACGCCGATGATGCGTGCGTCGTCGACCGACTCGTCGTCGATCACGGCGCGGGCGAACCGCTGTGAGCCGGTAAACGCGGCCCGAAGGTTGACGTCGAGCATCGTCTGCGTCTCCTCGAGGGTCTGCTCGAGCGGGTCGTTCGCGAGGTTGGCCGCGGCGTTGTTCACGAGCACGTCGGGCGTCCCTAGTTCGGCTCGCGCGTGCTCGAAGAGCGCGTCGATCTGTGCTTCGTCGCCGAGATCGGTCGGTACGGCGACGGCCTCGACGCCTCGTCCGCGGGCCGCCTCGGCCGTGTCCTTGATCTCTGACTCAGTTCTTGCGGTCACCACGAGGTCCGCGCCCGCGTCGGCGAACGACAGTGCGATTTCCTCGCCGATGCCGCGTCCGGCGCCGGTCACGACCGCGGTTCGGTCGGTAAGATCGAATCCCATGGTCGAAGCATGGAAGGGATCGTAAAAGAGGTTCGCCTCGGTTGCTCTCGAGCGATGGAAAGACTTTCGTCATGTGCCAACGAGTGACAGGACATGGCTGCGAGGAACGGCGAGCCGATTCCACGACAAATGGAGGCAGTGGTGCTCCACGAGGTCGACGACTGGTCGCTCGAGACAGTCGAGGTACCCGGATTGACCGACGTCGAGAACGTCGTCTGTCGCGTTCGCGCGACGACGATCTGTGGCTCGGATCCGAAGATGTTCGCCGGGAAGCTCCCGTGGCCGCCCGAGTACCCGTTCATTCCGGGCCACGAGTGGGCCGGCGAGGTGGTCGCGGTCGGCGAGGACGTCCACCGCTTCGAACCCGGCGACCGCGTGTTCAGCGAGACCCACTCGGGTTGCGGATTCTGCACGCAGTGTCGCCGCGGCAACTACCAGCTCTGTGAGAGCTTCGGGAACAACGAGGTCGGCCACCGCCAGATCGGCCACACCCTCAACGGCTCGTTCGCGGAGTACGTGGCCGTCCCCGAGGACCTGCTCTATCACCTCGACGACTCGATCTCCTGGCCCGCCGCGGCCCTGATCGACACGAACGCCATCGCGCTCAACTGCACCGTCCGGGGCGAGATCGATCCCGGCGACACCGTCGCCGTCTTCGGCACCGGCATCATCGGTCTCTGCTGCGTCCAGCAGGCCCAGGCCCTCGGCGCGGATCGCGTTATCGCGACGGGAAACCCCCGGAACAACGAACTGGCGGCCTCGCTGGGTGCCGACCACACCGTTGCGTACGACGCCGACGTTGTTTCAGAAATCTACGACCTGACCGATGGCACCGGCGTCGACGTCGCCCTCGAGGCCGTCGGCGTCGAGGAGAGCGTTCGGCAGGCGATCGAGGTCACGCGCGAGGACGGGACGGTCAGCCTCGACGGGATGCCGACCGAGGACTACTTCAGACTCCCCGTGGCCGACATCGTCAAGCGCGAGATCGACGTCCGGGGCTGTCGCGCCCACTCGAACCTCGCCGAAGCGAGCGAACGAATGGTTCGAAGCGGTGCCGTCGAGCTCGGCTCGCTGATCACCCACGAGTTCCCCCTCGAGGCGTTCACCAAGGCCTACGAGACGTTCACCGGGGGCGACGACCTCGCCGTTCGGGTGGCGCTACGTAACGGCTGACGAGTACTCTTCGACCGACGATCCACGACCAACGAACCACGAACCCATGACCCGACAATTTCCCAAAATCGACCCGCAGGAACCGACCATCGTCCAGACAGACGTCGAACTTGCCATCGCCCGCGACGGTATCGACTGGGAGGCCGGCGACGTCCTCACCCTCCCCGAGGGCGTTCGAATGAAGATCGTCAACGAGAACGACGCCGAGGCCCGAACGGACTTCTTCGTCAAATTCCCACCTGGATACGTCGAACCCGAGCACACCCACGAGGGAGCCCACGCCTCGCTCGTCCTCGAGGGCCGGATGCTCGTGGACGGGCACGAACTCACACCGGGCGACTACTACTACGGGCAGAACGTGCCCCACGGCCCGATGGAGTATCCCGACGGCTGTACGATGTTCGCCTCGTTCGTCGGCGGCGACGTCGCACACGAGGAACAGTAGGCGACTTACTTTTTCGCGATACCAGCCTCGAGCCCCAGTCCCAGGTCCTCGAGTAGGACCGTCGCGCAGTTTCGCCCGGGCGCGCCGCTGACGCTCCCGCCCGGGTGGGTGCACGCGCCGGTGAGATAGAGTCCGTCGACGGGCCCGCGGTAGTCCGAGAAGCCAGCCACTGGACGGCGCTCGTCGTACTGGTCTGGCGTATAGTCCCCGCCGTGACAGGACCCGCGGTAGTTGTGCGGGTTGCGCCGCTCGAGGTCCAGCGGACTCTCGACGTAGGAGTCGATGACGACGTCTTCGGTGAAGTTCGGGGCGTACTCACGGAGATGCTCGAGCAGGGCGTCGGCGACGGCCTGCTTGCGCTCGTCCCAGGTCTCGGAGCCGTCGGCGTGATCGTACGGGAACACGCCCACGAGTTTGTACGTGTGCTTGCCCTCCGGGGCGCGTGTGTCGTCGGCCACGGACGGGCACAGCGAGAGGATGAACGGATCATCGAGGTGGACCTCGCCCTTCTCGAACGCGACCGTCGCGTCGAGGAGGTTCTCGACGCTGCCGACCGTCCCCATCGCGACGCTCTCGAGGTCGCCCTCCTCGGTCCGGTAGCGCGGCGGTTCCTCGGCCGCGTAGTGGGCCGCGAACATCGAGAGGCCGGCCTTCCAGTTTTTCACGCCGTCCGCGAACGCCTCGGGCAGGTCCGCCTCGGGGATCATGTCCACGAGGTCGGTCACGTGGACGGTCGAGACCACCGCTTCGGTCGCGCGGTAGGTGGCCCCGTCGGCCGTTTCGACGCCGACGGCAGTCCCGTCCTCGACGAGGAACTCGACGACCGGCTGGTCCGTGTAGACCGTCGCACCGTGGTCGAGCAGGCACGACTCGAGTGCCTCCGGCAGCGCGGCCGACCCGCCCCTCGGGAGTACCCAGGAGTTCTTCTGACGGCCGTAGGTCAGCGAAAAGGCCCGCAATCCGCCGCCAGGGCGGTCGATTGGCTTGATCGTCATGAACGCCATCCACGCCAGGAACGCACGCGTCTTGGGGTGCTCGAAGCGCCGCTCGAGGATGTCGAGCGGACTCTCGAGGCTCCGTCTGATCCACGCCTCACCGTTCGGCGCCTCGGCAAGCGTCTCCGGGATCGTGCCCTCCGACGGGGGTGAGTACCGCGCTCGCGTGTAGTAGGGAGCGATCTCGGCGTAGTCATCGAGGAGATCGAGGTACGCTTGCGCGTCGGCTTCCGAGAACTTTGCGAACTCCGCGGCCGTCCGTTCGCGGTCCCGCCACATCGTGAGGCTCGTCCCGTCGTCGAACGGAATCGTCACGACGGGGTCCGGTCTGATGTACTCGAGGCCGTAGGTATCGAACAGCTCGAGTTCGTCGTCCTTGATCGTCGGACTCGCCTGGATGAGGTTGTGGGCTGTCGAACACGAGTCGTGTCTGAATCCGGGCTGAGTCAATTCTTCGGTCGCCGTGTCGCCCCCGATGGTCTCCTGGGCTTCGACGACACCCACGTCGAACCCGCAACGAGCGGCGTAGGCGGCGGTGATGAGACTGTTGTGTCCGGCACCTGCCACTACTATGTCGTGCGTTGGCATACACCAGTAGTGATCCCTGTGGTCCCATAAATCTACACCTCTCACCAGTGACTGTAGCCTCGAGTCGAGAGAAACCGTCCCCGTCAACTATAATACGTCGGACTGGTTGGTATGAAGTGGATGGCAGAATCTACCACAGACGTGGATCAATCACTTCTCCTCGAACGAATGGAGTTGATCCGCCGATTCGAAACGCGCGTCGGCGAGTTGTTCGCCGACAACGAGATTCCGGGGTTCGTCCACCTCTACATCGGGTCGGAGGCCGTCGCCGTCGGCGCGTGCTCCACGCTCGAGGAGTCGGACTACATCACGAGCACCCACCGAGGGCACGGACACGCCCTCGCGAAGGGGCTGGATCCGAAGAAGATGATGGCCGAGTTGTACGGTCGGACGACCGGGTACTGTAACGGCAAGGGCGGGAGCATGCACATCGCGGACGTCGACGCCGGGATGCTCGGCGCCAACGGTATCGTCGCGGCCGGGACGCCGATCGGTGGCGGGGCGGCACTGGCCTCCCAGATCCGCGGCGACGACGACGTCGCCGTCTCCTTCCTCGGTGACGGTGCCACCTCCAACGGCCCGTACCACGAGGCGCTCCACCTGGCGGCGCTGTGGGACCTCCCCCAAATCTACGTCGTCGAGAATAACCACTACGGCGAGATGACCAGTGTCCACGACCAGCACCCGGTCAGCGACCTCGTCAAACAGGCCGACGCCTACGACGTACCCGGCGAGATCGTCAACGGCCAGGACGTCGAAGAGATGTACGAGGCCTCCCGGGAAGCCGTCGAGCGCGCCCGCAACGGCGGCGGGCCAACCGTCATCGAGGCCAAAACCTATCGGTACAAGGGCCACTACGAAGGCGACCCGCAGTGGTACAAGGAGAACGAGGACCTGCCCGACTGGCGAACGGCCGACCCCGTCGAGACCTACAGCGAGAAACTGATCGACGCGGGCGTCATCTCCGAGGACGAGTACGAGGAACTGGGCGAATCGATCGAGAAGGAACTGGACGAGGCAGTCGAGTTCGCGAAGGACTCGCCGCTGCCGGAACCCGACGCGGCGTACGAGGGACTGTACGCGGAGGAACTCTAACATGGCAACCACACCGACCGTCGACACTGACGGCGAGACCAAGGAGATCAGCGTCACGGAAGCGCTCCGCGAGGCGATGCACGAGGAGATGGCCCGCGACGAGGACGTCTTCTTGCAGGGAATCGACGTCGCCGACCGGGGCGGCAGTTTCAGCGTCTCTGAGGGATTACTCGACGAATTCGGCCCGACGCGTGTCCGCGACACCCCTATTAGCGAATCGGCCATCGTCGGCACCGGACTCGGAGCCGCCGCCGCTGGAATGCGCCCGGTCGTCGAGATCATGTACTCCGACTTCATGGGTGTGGCCTTCGACCAGATCATGAACCAGGTCGCGCTGATGCGCTACATGTTCGGCGGGAAACTCGACATTCCGCTAACAATCCGGACCGTCGACGGCGGCGGTTTTTCGGCGGCCGCCCAGCACTCGAAGACGCTCCACTCGCTGGCGATGCACCTCTCGGGCATCCGCGTCGTCGCCGTCTCGACGCCCTACGACGCCAAAGGCCTGCTCAAGAGCGCGATCCGCCACGACGACCCCGTCTTCTTCTTCGAGCACGCCAACGTCTTCAACAAGACAGGCGAGGTGCCCGTCGAGGAGTACACGATCCCGCTCGGTGAAGCCGCCGTGCTCGAGGAAGGCGAGGACGTGACCGTCGTCGCCACCCAGGCGATGCTGTACGAGGCGATGGACGCGATGGAGGAACTCGAGGGCGAAGTCGACATCGAACTCATCAGTCCTCGCACCCTGGATCCCCTCGACATCGACACCATCGCCGCGAGCGTCGACAAGACCGGGCGCGCAGTCGTCGTCGACGAGACGCCGCTCATGGCTGGCGCCCAGGGCGAGATCGCCGCCCAGATCAACGAGGAGGCGTTCTGGCGTCTGGACGCCCCCGTCGAGCGCGTCGGCGTGCCGAACGTCCCAATCCCGTTCAGCCCGCCGCTCGAGCAGGAAGTGATTCCGCACAGCGGCGACATCGTGACGGCGATCCGGAACACCCTCTGAGCAATGCGAGTAGACTGCCACACCCACTTCCTGCCGGCGCCCTTCCGGGACCGCCTGCGGGAGGCCGACGGCGAGGTTCGTATCGAGCGCCACGGCGACCAGGAGTTCGTCTGTCACACGACCGGATCGTTCCCCCTCTTTCCCGGCTTTCGGGATCCCGAGGCGCGCCTCGAGTGGATGGACGACCACGATGTCGACACCACGCTCGCGTCCGTCTCGACGCCGAACCCGAACGAGGGGCCGATTTCGATCGACGAATCCAGAACCCTGGTCCGGGCGATCAACGACGGATTCGCCGACCTCCAGGACGAGTATCCCGGTCGCATCGCCGGACTCGGGACGCTTCCGCTCCGCGAACCAGACGAGGCCGTCGCCGAACTGGACCGCGTCGCGGACCTCGGCCTCGCCGGCGTCGCGCTCCCGACGACCGTTCGCGGGATGAAACTGTCCCACCCGGACCTCGAGCCAGTATTCAACCGACTCGACGACCTCGACCTGACCGCGGTGATGCACCCTGGGCGAAACGAGGTGAGCCACACCTTCGAGGACGAGGAGTGGATCTTCAACCCGCTCGCCGTCTTCCCGACCGAGACGACGATCCAGGTCGCTCGGCTGATCTTCGACGGCTTCTTCGACCGCCACGACTTCGACCTCGTGGTCTATCACATGGGCGGCGCCCTGCCCTATCTCGTGGGGCGGCTCGAGCGCGGTCGCGACCAGTTCCGATCGGGTCCGGACCAGTACCCCAAACAGCCCGTCGTCGAGTACCTCCGGGAGTTCCACTACGACACCATCTCGTTTCACCCGCCGGCGATGGACCTGGCGGTGGAGACGGTCGGTGCCGAGCGCCTCTTATTCGGCACGGATTACCCATTTGGGATGGAGAAAGCCGACCAGACGCTCGAAGACCTCGAGGAACTCGAGCTAGAAGACGAAGTGCGGGCGGGCGTCATGGGCGAGACGGCGACGGCGCTCTTCGATCTCTGAACCGGCTCTCCCGGCACGAGTATCAGTCGACCGTCCACCGGTCGGAGCAAGTCGATACCGTTCATCGGCCGGAACGTGTCGGTACGAGTGTTCGCGCTCGCTGAAGCCCTGAGCGAAAGCACGGTCGAGACGTGACCAAAAAGACCTAAACTATTTTCTACGTTGGATCGGTAGGAGGTAGCAATGATGCGTCCGTCGAAGGTATCGATGTGTGATAGAGCGATGGCCACCTCGCTCGAGAGGCCAGTCACGGGGCCATGATCGACGTCTACGCCCTCGCCCTGCTGACCGCGTTGCTGTGGGGATTCACGCCGATTCTCGACAAGCGGGGGATGCTCGGCGGCGGCACCCCGCTCCAGGCGTCGATCATCGTCGTCATCGTCGACAGCTCCGTCTACTGGATCGCTATCGCCGCGCTCTCGGGATCACGGACGCCGTTCGACGGCGTTTCCCTCCGCATCGTCGGCCTGTTCGTCGTCGCCGGCTTCGTCGGTACGGCACTGGGGCGGCTTTCGTTGTTCTTCGGAATCGATCACCTCGGAGCCAGCATCAACAACGCCGTGTTGAGCACGCGCCCGCTGTTCGCGACGATCGTCGCGGTCGCGTTCCTCGGCGAAGCCGTCTCCCTCCAACAGGCCGTCGGCATCGTCGTCATCGTCGTTGGCCTCACGATTCTCACGACCGCACGCGGCGGCGACCTCGAGGGCTGGACCTCTTGGCACGTCGTCTTTCCGCTGGTGGGTGCCGCTGCGTTCGGTGTCTCGAACGTCATCCGTCGGTACGGACTGACGGAGTCCCCCGTCACGGCGCTCGAGGCCGTCGCGCTCAACGAGACGGCGGGATTCGTCGCACTCGCGGCGTACGCGATGGCGACCCAGGGACGGGACATCGTGGACCTGCCGCGCCGGTCGGCGGGCTACTACGCGGTTAGCGGCCTCTTCACCGCGGCGGCGTTCATGGCGCTGTTCGAGGCGCTCGACCGCGGCTCGGTGTCGATCGTCGATCCCCTGTACGGGACGGCGCCGCTGTTCACGACCGTGTTCGCGTACTTCCTGCTCCGGGACGTCGAGCGCGTGACCGTCGGCATCGTCGTCGGCGCCGCCACGATCGTCCTCGGCGCGGTGCTCGTGACGACGGCGTGAGCGTTCGAGCGATTCGACGATCAGGTGGTCGGAAAACGCTTTGAGGATCCGGCGTGACGCACCGCTATGGCGAACAGTGACTGCGGAAGTGACAACGGTAGTGATAACGGTAGTAGCAGTACCAGCGGCGGCATCCCGACCGCCAGGAACGTCGATCACGTCGGAATTACCGTCCCCGACCTCGAGGAAGCGATCGCGTTCTTCGAGGACGCCCTCGGCTGCGAGACCATCTACCAAGCGACGCCCCCGGTCGACGACTCGGTTCAGGACTGGATGCACCGAAACCTCGGCGTTCACCCTGAATCCACGATGCGACTCGCGCGACTCCGGTGTGGCCCTACGACGAACGTCGAACTGCTCGAGTACGACGACCCGACCCAGACCGACGAGCACCCGAAAAACAGCGATGCAGGCGCGGCCCACCTCGCGTTCTTCGTCGAGGACGTCGACGCGGCCGTCGCCTACCTCGAGGGTATCGACGGCGTCGAACTGCAGGGCGAACCGCGGTACAACGAGGAGGGCCCCGAGGAAGGGCAGGTCTTCGTCTACTTCAGAGCCCCGTGGGGACTGCAGTTAGAGCTCATATTCACGCCCGACGACGTGGGATACACGAAGTCGACCGACGCTCGAGCGTTCGGTCCCGCGCCGGAGTGGGATGCCGAGCCGTCGTGGTCGTCCGAGTGATCGAGAGTCGGCCGTTCCTCGAGGTCCGCCCAGGATCGAGCATCTGGTCGATCGTCCCCCCTCGAGGCGAGGACCATGCAAACCTATAACGTGGTAGCGAAGTAGACACGAATATGGCGAACTCCGAGTACCACCGGTATCCCTGGGACGGCCCCGAAGACGACGCGATCGCGGATTCGGACGACGACCTCGACGACGGACCGACCGCGACGATGGTCGCCTCGAACGATCGAACGAACTACGTCCGCGTCCAGAACCATGCGCTGTACATCGACGAACCCGAACACCTCTCGCACTCGTTCAAGAAAGGGGGTCGAGGGGAAGCCCCGAGCGCGCTCGGCTACCTGTTGACGGCCGCGATGGGCTGTCAGGTAAACTCCCTCGAGCAGATGCTCCACAAGGCTCGGCTGACCGAGTACGAGATCGACGCCGAGTGCACGGGCTACACGTTCCTCGAGGACGACGTCAAGCGCGTCCAGAAGATCGACCTCCGGATTACCTTGAGCGTTCCCGAGGCCGAGGAGTCGCGGGCGAACCGCTGTCTCGAGGTCTACGAGAAGGGGTGCGTCGTCGGGGAGACGCTGAAGCGAGGGATCGACCTCGAGGTCGCAAAACGTCTCGTCCTGGACGACGGCGTCGCCGAGTAGGCGACGGAAAACGAATTTTGTATGCCCTAAGGGTGTTTCAGAGAGCCGGGAACTAGAGATCTTTGAAGACGACCGTCCGGCAGAACGCCGCCTCGCCGTTGTCCCACTTCCAGGGGAACGAACCGATCGTTACGCGCTCGTTGAGCACGTCCGGGTGGTCGATGTCGCCACCGAGGTTCTCGACCATCATCAGGTTCTCCGAGAGCGCATTCTTGTGGACGTAGGTCCACTCGTCTTCGGGCAGCAGTTCCTCGAACGGTTCGCCCAGTTTCTCCTCCATTTCCCCGGGGAGGTCGAGGTCCTGGCGGTAGTCTCGAATCGCGGTGTTGAGCGGGTGCTCGATCGCCGGCGTGTCGTTACCGACCCACGGGAAGTCCATCTCGACCCACCAGTCGGTGAACTCCTTGTGCGGGCCAGGGTGCTTCGCGAAGTACGTCAGTTCGTTGGGGTTCTCGCCGGTCTGGAAGTACTCCTTCCACCCGGTGTAGAGGACGAGGATGTCTTCCTTCTTGATCTCGAGGCCGGCCTCCTCGGCCGCCTCCTGGCAGTGTTCGGGTTTGATGATGTCGTACTCGCCGACCTTGTCGGAGATGTCGAGTACGAGTCCAGTGCCGAACAGTCGGTCCATCGGAATCTCAGAGATGTCCCAGCCCTCCGGATCGAAGTGAAGCGGTGCGTCGATGTGGGTGCCGATGTGGATCGCGGTGTTGATCTTTAGCGAGTGATTGACGTCCTTGCTAAAGCGGTGTACGGCCTGCACTTCGGGATCGTCGAAGTACGGCCACGGCCACGTGTTCGCGCCCCACGGCTGATTGAGGTCGTATAATTCGACCATGTCTCTCGAATCGCAATCGCCCCTATTAAACCTTAGCACCGTCACAAAGTGAGGCACGCACGATGGGGCTCCCGTGGCGCTTTCTGGTGTCCAAAACGGATCTGTCCGGTCAGTTCGTCGTGCCCGCGAGTTCCTGCTGGATCGCCGTCCGGTCGACCTCGTCCGGATCGCGGCCGGGGTACAGCATGACGCGGAATGCACCGCCCTCGCGCTCGCGGAACGCCTCGATCGCGTCCTCGAACTCCGAGAGTGCGAACCGGTGGGTGATGAGGGGGTCCACGTCGATCTGGTCGCGGGCGATCATGTCGAACCCCTCGCGGCAGATCCACTTCGGGTTCGCGACGCTCCCGTAGATGTTCTTGTGACCGACGACGATTTCGCGCAGGTCGACGTTCAGTTTTCGGCCCGGACTCGTCGATCCAGCGAGGACGACCGAGCCCCCACGACGCGCCATCTCGACCGCCTGGGCGCTCGCGGCCTCCGAGCCGGCGAGTTCGACGACCAGATCCGGACCGCCACCGAGCAGGTCGGTCACGTGCTCGACGACGTCGTCGACCTCGTGAATATTGATCAGGTGGTCAGGCCCCATCTCCCTCGCTGGCTCGAGGCGCTCGTCCCTGGTCCCCGTGAGGATCACGTTGTCGGCGCCCTGGTGGCGCGCGATCTGCACTGCGGCGAGTCCGATCGCGCCGGGACCGATGACGACGACATCGTCGCCGCCGCTGATCCCGGCGCGTTCGATGGCGTGGAGCGCGACCCCGGCGGTCTCGCAGAACGCCCCCTGATCGTAGTCCATGTTTTCGGGGATCACGTGCAACGCCCGCGTGTCGACAGCGACGTACTCGGCCAGACCGCCGTCGGTCGTGAAGCCGATGTGGGCGTGACCGCGGTCGGTCTCCCCGTAGTGCTCACAGAGGTTGTAGAGTCCCTCCATACACCGCGGACACTCGCCACAGCCGACGTGCGGTTCAGCGGCGACGCGGTCGCCGACGTCGAGTCGGGCGACCCCCTCGCCCAGGTCGACGACCTCACCGGCCCACTCGTGACCGGGGATGTGCGGATACGTCGTCGCCGGGTACTCGCCGCGGAGGATTTTCAGGTCGCTGCCACAGATCGTCGTCGACTCGACCCGAACGAGCGCTTCTCCGCGCCCCGGTTCGGGCCGGTCCACGTCACGAACGTCGACTTCGTTCGGTTCCGGAAAGACTACTGCTTCCATGGGTGCCTATCACACCCTTCTCGAGTGACACAGTTAAACGATGTCATCGTTTCGTGATAGGACGGACTGGGCGGAAGAAGCGCTCCGGCCTGGGCGACCCTCCAGCTCGCTCCTGGCAGTTTGCGACCGGCTCGGACGACGGCAACGATTAAGCTATTCCGTATCACAGTGAAACTCGAGCATGGAACAGCGAGATCACCACCGATCGTCTACTACCCTCGTGGCCGACGTCGTCTCCTCGGCCGCCCAGCACGCCGGAATCGATCCCCTGGCGCTGCCGCCGCTTTACGAGTTCGTCGACGCGGATGCACTCGAACGACTCCTGACCACTCCGGCGAACGACGTTTCGGTGACGTTCACCTACGCTGGCGTTCGCCTCGAAGTCCGGAGCGACGGTGCTGTGCGCGCGCTCTCGAGCGCTGAAGCGAGCGAGTAACGTGATAGCCAGCAGCGACGGCTTAATCGGTCAGCGATCGCGCCGTCGTCGAACTGGTCGAGGCGCCGGTGTCGACTCTCCCCGCCGGATGAACAAACGTTATGATATAGCACGCGCTATCGACCAGGTATGAGCTTCGACCGAGCCTGGCAACTGTACGTCGACGGCGAGTTCGTCGAATCGGAATCCGAAGACCGAATGGACGTCGTGAACCCGGCTACGGGCGAGTCGTTCGCGACGGCGCCCGACGGAACGGCGGCGGACGCTCGAGCGGCCATCGACGCCGCCCGCGACGCATTCAAGGAGTGGCGCTGGAGCGACCCGACCGACCGCGCCGCGCTCCTGAATCGAATCGCGGACGAAATCGCGTCTCACCGCGACGAGTTGATCGAACTCGAGACCGCGGAGAACGGCAAACCCCTGTATCAGTCCAGGAACGACGTAGCCGCCGCCGAGAAGACGTTTCGGTACTACGCCGGCGGCGTCGACAAGTTCTACGGAGACACGATGACACACACCCCGGAGGAGGTGCGCCAGACCACGTACGAGCCTTACGGCGTCGTCGGCGCCATCATCCCCTGGAACTGGCCGCCGATGCACACGGCGGACTTCGTCTCCGTCGCGCTGGCGACCGGCAACACCGTCATCCTGAAGCCGGCCCCCGACACCCCATTGTCGTCGATCCGGATCGCGGAACTGGCCGCGGACATCCTGCCGGACGGCGTCTTCAACGTCGTTACCGGCGGGCTCGAGCCGGGCGTCGAGCTGACGAGCAACCCCGACGTGGACATGGTGACGTTCACCGGAAGCGACGCCAACGGCGAGAAGGTCCTCTCGGCGACGGCCGAGAACATCACGCCAACGATGATGGAACTGGGCGGGAAGAATCCCGCGCTCGTCTTCCCAGACGCCGACATCGAGCGCACGGTCAGCGGGATGATCCGGAGCGCGTTCTACAACAGCGGGCAGGCCTGTTCGGGGAGCGAACGCCTACTCGTCCACGAGGACGTCTACGACGAGTTCGTCGCGTCGATGGCCGACGCGGTGTCGAACCTCGTCGTTGGCGACGGTCGGGACGACGACACTCAGGTCGGGCCGATGGCCAATCCGGCCCAGGAGGAGAAAGTGCAGGACGCGCTCGAGTCCGCGCGCGAGGAGGGAGCCGAAGTGCTGGCACAGGCCGATCTCCCCGAGGACCCCGACCTCGAGAACGGCTACTGGGCGCCGCCGACGCTCCTCGGAAACGCCGACCGGTCGATGGACGTCTTCCAGGAGGAGATTTTCGGCCCGGTGGTCACCGCCGTTCCGTTCGCGTCCGAGGAGGAAGCGGTCGACCTCGCGAACGACGTCGACTACGGCCTCACCGGGTCGATCTGGACCGGCGACGTGAGCCGCGCTCACCGCGTAGCGGCCCAGCTCGAGATCGGGCTCGTCGCGGTCAACAACCCCAACCGCGGCGGCCTCGGCATCCCGTTCGGCGGCTACAAGCGGAGCGGAATCGGCCGCAAGAAGGACTTCACCGAGACGATGCGCGAGTTTACCCAACCGAAGGCGATCAGGATCGACCTCACCGACGATCACTTCGATCTATAGAGTCCGAACCGTCGAGGTGGACGCTCAGTCGGCGCTCTCCGGCTTCCACGTACACTCCTCGCCGAAGAACGTGGTGTCGTGGTCGCCGTTCGAGAAGTACTCGAAGACCGTCATTTGCTGGCCCTTCCGGGCGAACAACCGGTGTCTGTCCCCCTCGCCGATCCAGGCGACCGTCCCGGCCTCGATGTCGTGTTCCTCGCCCTCGACCTCGAGGACGCCGTCGCCCTCAAGGATGTAGAAGAAGTGGTCGGTCCCCTCGTGGTAGTGTTCCGGACAGGCGACCTCGGGCCCGTAGGTGACGACGTCGACGAGGAGGTCCCCGGCGTCCGGGATGAGCCCCTTGTTGATCAGGATGTGCTTCGATCGACCGTCGTGTTGGCTGTCCATCTCGCCGGTCGCCGACTCGTGGTAGATCCTCGTACCGTCCCCCGCTTCGCGGAGGTCTTCGGCGTCGATCGCCGAGTCGGACAGGTCGCTGTGCGCGATGGAGTTCTCAGAGTCTGCCATGCATGCTGTCCTTTCGCACGGGATCACAAAAGTGTTCACGTCGCGACGACCGGAGTACGGACGTTCAGGACTGCTTGACGGTGATCGTCACCGACTGTTCGAGGTCGTCGCTGACGATCCGGTTGACGTAACACGCTCGTTCGGCCGTCTGGACGATGCGCTCGACGTCGGACTCGTCGGCCGGGGAGGTGACGGTGATGTCGACCTCGAGTCGTTCGATGGCGTCGTGGTCCGGTTCCGCGTCGACCTCGACCTCGACCCGATCGATCTTGACGTCGCGTCGCTCCGCGATCGAGCCGATCATGAGCGTCAGGCAGGACGAAAGGCTGCCGAGGAACTGCTCGACCGGTGTTGGCGCCGTGTCGTCGCCGCCGTGATCCTCGGGTTCGTCCACGTCCCACTCGAAGCGTCGCGACTGGACGGTGGCGCGCATGCCCCCATCCGAGACCGTCCTCGCGCTACGACGCCCCTCGAGTTCGTCCGCAAGCTCCCGGAACGCGCCGGCTTGGTCCGGACTCTCGCTCGAGGATGCGCCCCCGAGCGAGAGGAGGCGCGTCGGGTGCTCGAGTTCGTCCGCCAGGGCCTCGAGGAACTTCGCCGCGTCGGCGCCGTCGACCGCGCGGTGATCGAACGTCAGCGAGAGGCCGAGATGTGGTTCCACATCGCCGTCGGCGGTCGGCTGCTGCGTGATCGTCCCGACACCGAGGATGGCGACCTCGGGGACGTTCAGAAGCGGATCGAACGTCTCGACGCCGAAGTGACCGAGGTTCGTGACCGTGAACGTGCCGTCCGACAGGTCCTCCATGGTAAACTCCCGACGCTGGACGCGGTCGACCAGTTCGCTGCGGGCCGCGTTGATGCCGACTAAGTCGAGTTCGTCCACGTTTTCGAGAACCGGCGTCACCAGTCCGTCGTCCACGTCGACAGCCACGCCGACATTGACGTTGGCCGCGAGTTTGTGGACGCCGCCCTCGTACACGGCGTTGAACTCGGGATGGTCCCGGAGCGTCCTGGCGACGGCCTTGAGCAAGAAGTCGGTGAGCGAGGCCTGCAGATCGCGATCCGCCGAGAGACCCTCCTTGAGGGCGAGGAGCGACCCGACGGACGCCGACCGGTTGAGCGTCACCTGTGGCGCCTGTTCGGCCGAAGTCGCCATCTGCCTGGCGACGGATCGACGGAGCTGTGATCCCTGGCGCTCCTCGTAGATTCCCCGACCGGCCGCAGTCGGTGTATCGGGGACGGCCGGTTCAACCGCTTCGCCGAGCGTCCCCGCCTCGACGGCGTCGATCACGTCCCGTTCGACGACGGCCCCGTCCGGGCCGCTTCCGTCCAGTGTGGCCAGCGCCGACTCGTCGACATCGACGTTGTCGCGCAGGTACGACCTGGCTCGAGGCGACACCTTCGCCTCGACTGCGAGCGCTGCGTCGCCGCCCGCGCTCTCCGTCGTCGTAGCTGGTTCCCCGTCTGCCGCCTCTCCGTCGTCGCTCCCGCCGTCGTCGCCCTCGAGTTCTACGAGGACGTCGTCGGGCACGCTCGCCCCTGGATCGCCCACGTACGCGATCGGTGCACCGGGCTCGACCGCTTCCTCGAGGTCGACGAATCGCTCGAGCAAGACGCCGCCCTCGCGGGCTTCGACGTCGTTCGCGGTCTTTTCGGATTCGATGACGGCGATGACGTCGCCGGATTCGAACTCCTCGTCGGCGTCGACGGACCACTCGACGACGACCCCTTCCTCCATCGTCATCCCTAGCTGGGGCATGCGGACTGTGTAACCCATGGTAGCACGTTAGATGCTACGGGGTAATATAAATGTCTGTAGACTCGACCGCCATCGCCGGTACGGACGGTGGCTCGAAAACGCGAGGAAGCGGAATGGACGTTTCCGATCGCTGCCAGCGAAACAATTATTATCATGTCTTCAGTAGCAGGGGGTATGGCAGTAGAAGTAGAGGATGCCGTACCTGATAGTATGAAGGCTATCGTCCTTCACGGGCCAGGCGACTGGTCGATGGAGACGATCAGTAGCCCGGAACTCGATGACGTCGAGAACGTCATCTGCAAAGTCAACGCCGCGTCCATCTGTGGCACCGATCCCAAAATCTTCGGCGGTCACGCCGAGGGCTGGCCACCGGAGTTCCCGTTCATCCCCGGCCACGAGTGGTCGGGCGAAATCGTCGACGTCCACGAGAATGTCTCCCGGTTCGAACCGGGCGACCGGGTCTTCGGTGAAACACACTCAGGGTGTGGCTTCTGCGAAATGTGTCGTCGCGGTCGGTACAATCTGTGTGACAACTACGGCGACTTCGACACCGGACACCGCCAGATCGGGCACACGATGGACGGCGCGTTCGCCGAGTACGTCTCGGTACCAGCGGACAGCCTGTATCGCTTCGACGAGAGCCTCTCCTGGCAGGAGGCGGCGTTGCTCGACGTGAACGCGATTGCGCTCCAGTGTTCGGTTCGCGGAAACGTCGACCCAGGCGATGACGTCGCCGTGATCGGGACGGGCACCGTCGGCCTGCTCTGTCTCCAGCACGCGGTCGCGATGGGTGCCGGCCAGGTCATCGCCATCGGCAGTCCGGCGCGAAACCCGCTCGCGGAGGAACTCGGGGCGGACCATACCATCTCCTACCGGGACGACAACGTGGTCAAACAGGTTCGCGACCTCACCGGCGGAACCGGCGTCGACGTGACGCTCGAGGCTGCCGGCAGCGAGGCGAGTTTCCAGCAGTCCGTCGAGATTACCCGGAAGGGCGGGACGGTGAGCCTCGACGGCATTCCCAAATCCGACTATCAGGAGGTGCAGGTCGGGGATATCGTCAAGCAGGAGATCGACTTCCGCGGCGCCCGCGCCCACGCGAACAAGGCCGAGGCCAGCGCCCGGCTGGTCGAAAACGGGCAGACTGACGTCGCGTCGCTGATCACTCACGAGTTCGACTTCGAGGACTTCGAGG
This sequence comes from Saliphagus sp. GCM10025334, assembly GCF_042663485.1. NCBI lineage: Archaea > Methanobacteriati > Methanobacteriota > Halobacteria > Halobacteriales > Natrialbaceae > Saliphagus > Saliphagus sp. GCM10025334. The sequence goes on from NZ_JBHTAF010000002.1 coordinate 444,421, forward strand.
ACGCGTTCGAGACGTTCACCGAGCGCAAGGACGGGGCCATCAAGGTGGCGCTCAACTTCTGAAAGAGACCGACGACTAACACACCCAGGGCAGCGGTCGCCCACGCGAGGAGTTTGCGGATCGATCGGTGAGGCGACCCTCGCAGTGGCCCGTGTTCGACCCAAACCACGAACTCCGAACCACGAACCCGGAGCCAATCAAGGGGTCGTCGCGCGCGATGCACCACATTCAGGCGACGATCGCGGGTCATACGTCGACCGCCCATTTTGAGGAATCGATCGACTGAACCGTCACCGGGTTGGACGGTTTGTCACGAGTCCATGTGAAAATAACAGGACGTTTATATCCCTACTATTCGTACGAAGGGGTATGGAATCCACCACTCTCGACGAAATCGACGAAAAACTCCTGCGACGGTTGCACGAGAACGGGCGCATGCCCTACGACGCCCTCGCTGCGGAGGTCGGTCTCTCCGAATCAGAGGTCCGCGGACGCGTCGAGGCGCTGGAAGACGAGGGCGTCATCACGCGCTTTACGGCGCTGACCGATCCCACGAAGCTAGGTTACATCTCGGTCGCGTTCGGCATTACGACGGATCCCACCAAGACCGATAGCATCGCCCAGCAGCTCAAAGATCACGAGAACGTCTACAAGATCTGGATTCTTTCGGGACGTCACAACATCATCATCCACTCGAGCTTCCGAGACATCACGGACTTCCAGGCGTTCAGCCACGACATTCTCCACAACATCGACGGCATCGTTCGCTACGAGTCGTCGATCGTCACCCAGTCCGTCCTCTCGGAGGGAAGCGTCGTCCTGCCGACGAAAGAGGATCAGGAATAACGAGTACCGGCCCCGTCGTTCAGGCGGCGGTGAGGGGGTTCGAAACGACGGACCACTCCTGGGGATCGATCTCCCAGTCGCCGAACGACGTGTTTTCGGGGTAGGCGGTCAGTACCAGGAACGACGTCCGCTCCTCGAGGTAGTCGACGAGCGTTCGAAGGTTCTCGTCGGCGAGCCCGCCGAGGCCGTCGAGCAGCATGACCGGGACGAGTTCGTCGACATCGTAGGCCTCGTACCCGGCGAGCGCGGCGACGAGTCCAACGAGTTCGAGTTCGCCCTCGCTGAGCGCGTCGAGGCTCACCTCACGGCCGTCGCGGGCCACGACGAGGTCGAAGTTACCCGTCAGGTGCGCCGATTCGAAGCTCGTGTCGAACATCGAGGCGACCTCAGCGATCGACTCGTCGAACGCCGCCCTCGTCTCCGCCCGAATGCGATCCTTGCGGTTGCGAAGCGACTCGATCTCCGCCGTCAATTCGTTTCGTTCCGCCTCGAGCGCGTCTCGACGGTCCACCTCGGTTCGACACGTCTCGAGTTCCTCCCGGCGGTCCGCGAGTTCGCTCTCCTTGTACTTGATCTCGCTCTCGAGCGACGTGAGTCGGTCGTCGGATTCGTCGACGCGGGATTCAAGTTCCTCGATGCGCTCTGACAGGATTTCGCGGCGCTCTCGAGCGCTCTCGAGGCTGTCCTCGCGGTCGTTGAGGGTGTCCTCGAGTCGCTGGATCTCTTGCTGGAGGTCCCGTTCGCGCCGTCGCATCCGTTTTTGCTCGTCGCGTTTTTCCTGCAGCGTCTCGACGCGTTCGCGTCGTTCGGCAACGGTCGACGCGAGGGAGTCAATCTCGTCACGGATCGCTTCGAGCCGCGTTTCGATGGCCTCGGTGTTTGTCTCCTGGCCGCAAATCCAGCAAGCGTGTTCGTCGCTCATCAACCCGTGGTCGACGTCGCTCACGAGTTCGACGCGATCTTCCGTGAGAATGCGGCTGTTGACCGAGTAGAGGGATTCGAGCAATTCCTTATCCCGCTCGAGCTCCGAGAGCCCATCTCTCGCCTCCGCGATCTCGGTTTCGACGTCGGTCTCCTCGCTCGATTCGATCGACTCGAGCTGTTCGTATCGCTCGCTCAGCTTCTCGCGAGTGCGCTCGATCGCGTTCTCGGTCCGGTCGATGAGGTCGTCGACCTTCGCCTTTTCGCTCCGGCTCTCGCTGAGTTCCTGGCGTAACGAGTCGACGTCGTCGTTCCCACTGTCGCCCTCGGCGATGGCGTCGCGTTCCTCTCGAAGGGCGTCGAGTTCCGACTCGAGTTCCTCGATCTGTTCTTCGAGGGACGGAACGCGGTTCCCCGCTCTCGTCGCCCGCTCCAGTTCCGCCTCGACCTGCTCTCGTTCGTGTTTCAGGTCTCCGATCTGTTCGTCGATGTTCTCCAGGTCGAGCGGTTCCGTGAGGACGGCCTCCAGGTTCTCGTCGTTCCGGACCGCTCTCCGGACGGCGTTGTTCTCGTCGAGAAAGGCGTACAGTTCCGCACACCGCTGGGCGTAGGCGTCGGTCAGGTAGGGGGTTCCGTCGAGGCTGACCGATCGCCCCTGTCGACGGAGTTGCACGTCGACCGGTTCCTCCGCGGTCTGTAACTGAACCCGTCCACGGGATTCGCCCTCAGTGAGCGGCTGATCGGTACCCATCGCCGTCTTGATCGCCCGGATAAAACTAGATTTTCCCTGCCAGTTCGACGCGCGGACTGCGTTGACTCCCGGTTTGATATCAGCCTCCCCCGAGCGTATTCCCGCGATGTTTTCGATCTCCAGTGTCCATGTCATTAGTCCCTGTTTCTATCTACTCGTATTTAATGGCGATGGTGTGGCACAATGAACGGTGGTTGGCGAATGCCGGTATCAAAGACGTTTCGGTCGGCGAGTCGTCGGATTCCACGGCGTTCGTCTTATTCCGTCGGGGAATCGTCGGTCATGTGTTCTCGGCAGACATATCCCCGATCGATCGCTTCGGTCAGCGGAACGCGAATCGGACACTCTGGACACTCGAGTTCGATCGACACCGAGACGGTCGCGCGTTCGCCCTGTCGAATCTCCCCCTTCGAGGACAGCGATCGGAGCGCGTCATCGATCTTCGATTCCAGCTGTTCCCGAGCGATTTCGACGCTGTTTCGCTCCCAGTCGGTTCGCGCCCGCTGGCGCTCCTTCTCGGCCTCGAGGCAGTCGTTGAGGTGACGTTGCATCGTACTCCAGGAGACGAACGACTGCTGGAGTTCGTCGACGGCCACCCCGTCGCTTCGCAACGAATCCCGTACCTCCTCCGCGTACAGTTCGTCGTCCCCCGTGAGCGCGTCGTACTCCCGATCAAGGCGAGATCCCCCGGTCTCGAGGCCGTGATCGTCGTAGACGCGTTTCAGTATCCGCTTGTTGAACCACTCGGTGAGCGGCCGGTACCCCTGAGCGGTCCCGCGGTCGGTCCCGGTCCAGCGAGCGACGAGGAGGTCGTCGAACGTCTCGTGCTGGGTGGACGTAGCGTCAAGGTCGTATCTGTCCAGGGCGGCGCCGACCTTGCAACACGACGAATCCGTACTCATAGACGGCTTTTGGTGGCTCCCAGTCTCATATCTTTCGACTCGTCGCGAAAACAACACCTGCGTGGACTACTACCACTACCGGTTAAGCGCGTGGATTGCGTGCCCTAATCCGTTCTCCGCAGTCTCCATGACCGCCTCCGAGAGCGTCGGATGGGCGTGAATTGTTCGGCCGAGTTCCTCGAAGCTCGTTCCGGTCTCGATCGCCAGCCCGATCTCGGCGATCAGTTCCGAGGCCTCGGGACCGACCACCTGCCCGCCGAGGACGCGCCCAGTCTCCGCAGCTGCGACGAGTCTGACGAACCCGTCCAACCGCCCCGTCGTCAGCGCCCGGCCGCTGGCCCGGAAGGGGAACGTTCCGACTCGCGGTTCGAACCCGCTCTCTTCGGCCGCCTCTGCCGTCAGCCCGACCGTCCCGATTTCCGGGTCGGTGAACACCACGGCGGGAATCGCCCGGTGGTCGAGCTGCGAGGGCTCGCCCGCGATGACCTCGGCGGCGACCTGTCCCGCGGCGCTCGCCTCGTGTGCGAGCTAACGGTTCGCCCGCGACGTCCCCGACGGCGAAGACGTGCTCGAGGTCGGTTCGAGCGCGATCGTCGGTCTCGACGAACCCCCGGCCGGTCGTCTCCAGGCCGATTGCCTCGAGGTCGACCGTATCGGTGACCGGGGTTCGCCCGACGGCGACCAGCACCCTGTCCGCGGCGTACGTCGAGTCGCCCCCGTCCTCGGTTTCGGTTCGAACCTCGATTCCGTCACCCGTCTCGTGCCAGTCGCTGGCCGCCTCACCGAAGGCGAACGAGATACCCAGTTCCTTCGCGCGATTTTTGATCGGGCGCGAAAGATCCGATTCGAAGCCGGGGAGCACGTCGTCCAGCATCTCGACGACCTGGACGTCCGTTCCGAGTTTCGCGAAGACGGTCGCCAGTTCCATCCCGATGTAGCCGCCGCCGACGACGACCAGCGAGTCCGGACGTTCCGAGAGCGCGAGCGCGGTGCTCGTCCTCGAACCGGGCGAGACCGTCGACGAGCGAGACCTGATTGGCCTTACAGAGCTTCTCGGCGCCGCCGGTGAGTCGCTCGACGACGCCGCGCTTCCACGCCTGCGTTCGCTCGAGGTCGACGGTCAGGTCGGCGTCGATGCCCATCTCGGTCGCGTTTGCAGCCTCGTGTGCGGTTCCGCTGGCCTCGATCAGCGCCTTCGAGGGGATACAGCCGTAACTGAGGCAGGTCCCGCCATAGGCGTCTTTATCGACGAGCGTGACGTCGAGATCGAATTGACCGGCGCGAATTGCGGCGACGTACCCATCCGGGCCGGCGCCGACGATCAGTACCTCTGTCTCTGCGGGGATGCCTCTTGAACTCATGGCTGGCCTTCGGCTCCTACTCTCGACGAGCCGGGGATAAAGATACCTGTTACCACAGTACGTGTCAGATCCAGGATCCGATGTCGCTAGACGTCCCCTGCCGCCGACGCCGTCCGAACCCCGAGTCAGCCGACCGATAACCGGTTGCGCCGGCTACCCGTCAGAAACATTATCACCGTGACCCCCGAAGGAGAGATACACCCCAATGAGCGAGTCGTCACGAGAGCAGTCGGGACTCCGTAGTATCCCCTGGGCGTCGCCGACGTTCCAGGTGATTCTGGCGACTACGCTCGTCGGCGTCATGGGCGTGTCGCTGATCAGCCCGGTCTTGCCCGTTCTGCAGGCGCAATTCGACCTCACCGACGCCCAGGCCGGGCTCATTATCACGGTGTTCACACTCCCTGGCATCGTCCTCGCCCCCCTGTTCGGCGCCCTCGCCGACAGGGTCGGCCGCCGCGCGATCATCGTCCCCTGTCTCCTCGGGTTCGGCGTGACCGGTGGCTCGATCGCCTTCGTCGACGACTTCACCGCGTTGCTCGTACTCCGATTTCTTCAGGGTGCGACCTCGAGCGCCCTCATCGGCCTCGCCGTTACGCTAATCGGCGACCGCTACGACGGAACCCAACGCAACACGCTGATGGGAGTCAACCGGAGCGCGCTCTCTATCGGCGCGACGCTGTATCCGACGGTCGGCGGCGCGCTGGCGATCCTGGCCTGGTACGCGCCGTTTCTCGTCTACTTCGTCGGCGTCGGCGTCGGGTTCTTCGCTCTCTACGCACTCGAGACTCAAGAGATCGAACAGCGATCCACGGGGTTCTCCTACCTCAGGGAAGCGATTTCGGCGTTACCGATCCGGGAAGCCATGGTGCTGTACGTCGCGGTCTTCAGTTCGATCGTGTTGCTGTACGGAGCCCTACTCACGTCCCTGCCGCTCTTGCTGGGCGACGCCTTCGCCCTGCGTCCGTTCGAAATCGGCGTGCTCCTGGCCGCCGCGTCGATCACCAACGCGGCCATCGCGACCCAGAGCGGACGGCTGACGCTGTCGTTTTCGACCCGGACGCTGATCGTCACCGGCTTCTGTTGTTACGGCATTGCACTCGTCGGCATCGGACTCGCACCCACACCGATGTACGTGGGGGCCGCCATCCTCTTTTTCGGCGCCGGCGAGGGACTGGCGATGCCGCTGCTCGACACCGAGTTGAGCAAACTCTCCCCCGCAGGGTTCCGGGCCGGCGTGATGAACGTCAGAACCAGCGTGATCCGCCTCGGACAGACCATTGCGCCGGTCGTCTTCACGACGATTGCCGGGTTCGTCGGCTACTCGTCGTTGCTGTTCGCCGCAGGCGTGTTCACCCTCACCGTGACGGCTGCGGTCGTCGCGGTCACGAGGTGACCGGAAAGGGATGGACCGCGCCGGTCTCCATCCCCTCCCCCCCCCCCCTACAGAATAGATATTTAATCTGTTAATTTTCGACTCCTCTCCGAATTCAGATGAATACAGGCCCTCGATCAGCGTCGACGTGCCGAGCTGTGACGCGACCACGCGCCGTACGCTCTATCTCTCCACAGAACGTCGTTTCGAACGGAAACGTGAGAGAACGTCCCGTTCGTCCGTGGCTGATTCTCACCCTCGAGCCACGATCGTTCGTCTGGTTCCAGATTCGGCTACGTACCAGGATGCAGTGTAATACAGGCGAAATAGGCGCGATCATCGATCCCTCGACCGTTCGCTGTCACTCGAGCGGCACGATAGAACTAATAGTATTGTGCGAGCCATTTGTGGCAGTCACACACAATAGCATTCGATATGATATACTTAGGAGATGGTCGAGTACTCGAGTCGCTCGCGCTCGAACTGTCCGTCCTCGTCACTGGCGTCTCGCCATCGCCAAGACCTGACGAGCGCATCGTCGTCATCGCCACTACTGCCCTCGAGACTGATGATCACGTAGGATCGACCGGGCCAGGCGGCCCACTCGGCGTCGGTCGCGCTGGGTCCCGGCGGTCCGCGCGGATGAGAGTGGTAGAAGCCAACGATCTCCTCGTCGCGGGCCTCGAGTCGCTCGAAAATAGCAAGCTGTTCTTCGGGATCGATTCGATACCGGGTTCGTGGCTCGTCGGCGACGTTCCGGGCCGGGTAGTGCGACCGAGCGTGACTCACGTCGGGGCCAAACTCGCCGCCGAGAACGCCACAGCACTCCTCCGGAGCGCTCGCTCGAGCGGCCTCGAGGATCGCCCGTTCGATCGAATCGGGGAGGACGAGCGTCGCCGCCCTGGGCGAACTCTCGCCCGGCCCTCCGCGACCGCTTTCGTCGTCGCCGTCGCCGTCTCCGTCACCTCCGGCGCTCACACGTCGACCTCGAGCCCTCGATCCAGGACCTCGAGCGGGACGGCGACGGATGCGTCCGGCGGATTCGGGAATCGGTCGGGCTGGACGATCGGTCCGATCGCCTCGAGCGTGTCCACCAGCCGCGGGCCGGGCCGGTTGAGGTACTGGTTCCCGTCGAGCGCCCAGACGCGCCCCTCCCGGACGGCGGTCAGGTCGTCCCACCCCTCTCTGTCCGTGAGGTCCGCGAGGTTGGCCGCCGTCTGCGCGAGGTCGAAGCCGCAGGGGGCGACGATCACGACCTCGGGGTCGTAGGCGCGTATTTCGTCCCACTCTCGCGGCCGCGAGCGCTCGCCCGCGTCGGCGAGTCCGTACCGGCCGCCTGCCCACTCGACGAGTTCGGCCGTCCAGTGGCCCGCGATCATGACGGGGTCGGTCCAGTCGAAGATGGCGACCCGCGGGCGCTCGCCTGGCACGAGATCAACCGTTCGAGTCCGGACGGCGTCGATTCGCTCCTCGAGAGCGGTGACCGCGTCTCGAGCGCGCTCCGGAACGCCCGTCGCCTCGCCCACGCGTTCGATGTCCGCGAGCACGTCCGCGATCGAGTGCGGATCCGTCGTCAGTACCTCGGGGTCGGCCGTGATTTCCTCGAGGGGGCGTTCGACGACGACCTCGTCGACCGCACAGACGTCGCACATCCCCTGGGTGACGACAAGATCCGGATCGAGCGCGTCCAGGGTATCGACGGCCACGTCGTAGACGCCGTCCCCGACGCCGTCGTCGGTCCCCGAAACAGCCTCGAGCACCTGCTCGTCGATGGCGCCGCTCGAGGCGTCGGCGTCAATCCGCGAGGCCGTCACCGACGGGCGGTCCCGGACGGCGGGTGGAAAGTCACACTCGTGAGAGACGCCGACGGGTTCGAGACCGAGGGCACAGACGATCTCGGTCGCCGAGGGAAGGGTGGTGACGATGCGCATAGCAAGCAGTTGTGTGCGGTGGGCCAAAAGCCCACCTGCCTCCGCCGTCCGCTCGGTGATCGTGCACCGATCGACCGTCGACGCAGGAACTGCCTGCACGGTCCGGCTACAGAGACCACCTGCACGGTCCGGCTACAGGGACCGCCTGGGGTCAATCGAATGACCGTTTCGGTTACGACAACAGTTCGTAGTAGGCCACCGCGAGCACGGCCCGTCCGTCGCGGATCGTCCCCTCCCGGACGGACTCGAGAAACGTCTCGTAGGGCGTCGGCGACGCACGTATACTCTCGTCGTGATCCAGTCGCTGCTCGCTCGCCGGCTCACAGCCCCGGGCCACGAAGAAGTGGATGACCGAGTCGGCCAGGCCGTTCGCAGGCTCGACAGAGACCAGCGCCTCGAGCGTCTCGGCCCGATAGCCGGTTTCCTCGGCGAGTTCGCGACGGGCCGCGGCCTCGAGGTCGTCGTCGTCGGGTTCGGTGGTCCCGACGGGTAACCCGCGGCTGACCCGGGAGACGGCCTGGCGCCACTCCTCGATGCAGACGACCTGCCCGTCGTCGGTCAGGGGAAGGATGCAGACGCTCGCGGGTTCGGAGAGGTAATCGAAATCGGTTTCGCTGCCGTCGGGGAGTCGTACGGTCTGAGTAACGACGTCGAAGCCCGGGCAGGAGTAGGCTACGTCGGATTCGACGGTCTCCCAGGAGAGGGGATCAGCCGGCATACCCGCCAGTATGGGCGTCTTCGCCAAAAGCGTCCGGTTCTACCCCGACTCGAGTCGAAGTCGGTCGAACGGGTCGTTTCGCCCTCGCCGCTACGCCGTCGCTACGCCGTTGCTACGCCGACCGTTCCACCGACGTACCCGCTCTATAACAAAACCACAGATCGGTGAAGGTTCGTTTTCAGAGGGTGATCCATGGATCAACTAACAGGCTTCCAACGCGACTTGTTGTACGTCATCGCCGGGATGGACCGTCCGTCGGGACAGCAGATTCTCGACGACATCAACGAGTACATCGATCAACCGGTGACACACGGCCGGCTCTATCCGAACCTCGATACGCTCGTCGAACGCGAACTGGTCGAGAAGGGACAGCTCGACCGGCGGACGAACTACTACGCGCTCACCCCCAAGGGACGGCGCGTCCTCGAGCGGCGCCAGAAGTGGGTACAGCGATACGTCGACGTCTAGGCGTGGGCGCCGGACGGTGGACATGGCCGACAGGCAGGGATGCGCTCCGTGCGCCTCCCTGACCGAGTGGCGTCACGTCGGCTGACTTCTTCTGTCGAGAGTGGGGGTTCAGGAGTCAGATTCGTCGGTACTGTTGGTTCCGTTGGATTCGTCTCCGTCGGTACTGGTTGTTCCATCGGATTCGTCTCCGTCGGTGTCGTTCATCCCGGCTTCGTCGAAATCGTCACCACCGTCGGAATCGTCGTCACCCGGCGCACGTTCTCCCGATTCCGGTTCCTGGTCTGGTTCTGCGTCCGGCTCCTCGAGCGCCGCCGGCCCGTCCTCGGTCAGTTGCACCGCGAACGCGCGATCGGGCCGGTCAGTATCGGAACCGGGCTCGAGGAACCCCTCAGCGAACGCCGTGTAGGCGGTGTTCGGCTCGAGTTCGACGGTAACGGTAGCGACGGCGTCCTGACTTTGGTCGGTGCGGTCCTCGCCGGTGGTTGCCGTCTCCTCGTCGGTCGACGCCCCCTCATCGTTCGCCGTCTCCGACTCGCCCGACGTCCCCTCATCGTTCGCCGTCTCCGATTCGTCCGACGGCTCCGATTCGTCATCCATCGGTTCGCTATCGCCCGCAGACGTGTCGCTCGCTTCGTCATCGGTCGCCGCGGGCGCCACCTCGAGGGTGTACGATCCCGACGGGAGGGCGACGTAGTTCGTCCCCCGGCCGAAGCCTACGCCGTCGAACACTGCCCGTCCGCTCCCGGCGTCGCGCACGTCGACAGTCGGTGCGTCGGGGGCGGCGTGAACGAGTCGGAGTAGCGCCGATCCGGCGTCGGACAGCAACTCGACCCGAACCGCCTCCTCCGGAGCGTCCAGGACGGCGACCGTGTAGAACGCCGTCTCGACCGCGATGGATTCGTCGTAGAGGACGGTCTCCTCGTCGCCGGTCGCCGTAATCGTGACGTCGTGAGCGCCGGGTTCGACGACGAAGTACGGCGTCGTCCGTTCGAAAGCGATCCCCGAAACGACCGACTCCCCGTCGACGGCGACGTCGACAGCCGGCGCGTCGGGTGCGAGGTGGGTGACGCGAACGCCCGCCGCCGGGACGTCCGACTCGTCCTCGTGCTCGTTCACCGCGAAGACGCGCTCGCTAACGGAACCCTCGACCTGGTTCGAGCGGCTCGCGCCCTCGAGCGACTCGAGTGCCGTGCGTCGTGTGCTAGTCATGCGGCCTGAATCGTGACTGCCGACCGGATAAAGCGCCCAGTCGGTTGTGGCGCCCGTGGTTCGATTTACTCGTGGTGAGGGCGTGTAGGGTGACGATACCGAACGGAAAGCGCACCGTACAACGATGGCGACGACGGGACGATGACCGCCGAACGCCGGACTCGACTGTCGTCGACGGCGCAACTCGCCTTTGATCAGCGGCGATTGCTGTCGGTCGAGTTGATACACCATTCACACTGTGCCGTCGTTTTTTCCATTGGCGGCAACACCAATCATTTTGCTAATGATTGCATTTCTTACAGTCAGGAAATCCGAAGCTAAATGTTTTGGAATGGTCGTTATCCCTTTCGTAGCAGTACCCGATACGTACCCATGACGACAATCGCTGACTTCGAGATCGACGCGTCGACGGTCGCCCTCGGTGAGACCTTCGACACCCTGCCGGAGTTGACCTGTTCGGTCGAGCAGGTCATCGCGGCCGCGGATCGCGGCCTCTGGTTCGAGGGTGCCGACCGCTCGGAACTCGAGGCAGCCCTCGAGGACGACCCGACGGTCGACGACGTGGCGTTGATCGCGGCCGACAAGGCCGACGGGCAACTCCTCTACGACGTGACCATGGGCGACGACGCACTCGACGTGTTCGAGCTCATCCTCGAGGAGCGCGGTACGGTCCTGTCGGCGTCCGCGAACGAGGGTCGCTGGCACCTCCGCGTCCGGTTCATCGACCACGACGACGCGAGTCGACTCTACGATCGACTCGAGGAGAGCGAAGCGAACTCGACGCTTAAGCGACTGACCGAGCTACGTGAGGCTCCGTCGACGACGGATCGCCTCACCGAGAAACAGTACGAAACGCTGCTCACGGCGTTCGAGCAGGGCTACTTCACCATCCCGCGCGAGACGTCGATGGAGGAACTCGCCGACGAACTCGGCATCTCCCACCAGGCGCTCTCCGAGCGCTTCCGGCGTGCCTACCGGGAACTCGTCCTGACCGCGCTCAACGGGACCCATCCCACGCACCCGGAAGACGACGCCTCGAAGCCCGAACCGAACCAGCCGGCGTAGCGACATCGCTGGCTGAGCCGCCTCGTCTCGAGGCCTCCAGGAAATCGTCGCCGTAATCGTCGTCGCTGCGATTGTCGTCGCAGCCGTGACTGTCGCGACAGCTGTGTCGAGACCACCCCCTATATAAGCCTGTTTCGTCGTCAAAACGGCCCTTCTTCCGTTGGCGTCGTCTGTGTAGTGCTGATGATACGGCCAGGAACTGAGGACGGAAACTCGAGGTCCGACACGAGCGGTCGAGGAGGTCTGGAAACGGAGTCGGCGACTGCGGGCGCCGTCGAAACGCCGGGATCCGCTGTCAGTCCGGATCACCTGAAATCGACCGCCGAGGCCCCGCTCGCCTACACGTTCGATCCGGAGGAGGAAACGCCCGCACAGGCGATCATCGACGCCGTCGCCGCTGCCGACGGCTGCGATCCGCTCTCGCTCCCGCCGCTCTTCGATGCGATCAATCCAGACGCACTGAACGGACTCGTGGCCCAACCGCGGTCCGGCTCCGAACGCCGATCCTGGGCGCTCTCCTTCGAGTACGGCGACTGGCTCGTTACCGTCGACGCCGACCACCAGATCGTCCTCGAGCCGTAGAAGGGCTGAAAACCGGCAGATCCAGAGAGTACTCCCGGTCGTAGACGCTGGACGATCGGGATCGCCTTCCGCCACCGAACGGACCGGCTGACTCGAGACGAGTCTCACGTGATTCTCCCCCTCGGACGGGCAAGCCCTCCTTTTTTCCCGCATAGAATCGAACGGTTATCGAAATATGTCCGACGTTACGGACCCTTCGGAGATATTTTATCGTGCGGCCGAGGAAGGGAGGCGACGTCTCGAGCAGCCGTTGCTCGAACTCGCCGCGACGGGGTTCATCGCCGGGTTCACGATCGTCTTCGGAATCATAGCGCTCGGCATCGTACACGCGACGGTCGAGCCACAGTTCGGCGACGTAGCGAGAGTCGCGGGCGCACTCGCGTTCGGCGTGGGCGTCGTGTTGCTGGTCGTCGGTCGCGCGGAACTGTTCAGCGAGAACTTCTTCGATCCGGTCGCGGCGGCCGTCGAACGATCAGATTCGTGGCTCGTCGGTCCGCTGCTTCGCCTGTGGTCGCTCACCCTCGTGTTCAATCTCGTCGGTGGCACGCTCTTCGTCTTCGTCATGTCGGTCGACGGCGCGCTTCCCCCCGGGTCGGGAGCGGCGATGAGTACGACCGCCGAAGGACTCGCCCACCGGGAGAGCGCGGGAATGTTCGCAGACGCCATAGCGGGCGGTGTTCTCGTGGCGTTGCTCTCTCACCTCCTCGTGTCCGTCGATAGCGACGGGGGCCGCATCACCGTCGCCTACATCGTCGGGGTCCTGCTGGCCCTCGGACCGTTCGATCACGTCGTCGTCACCGTCCTGCACGTGCTCTTCGGAATGCGGTTCGGGGCGGACATCGGCGTCGCCACCTTGACATTGATAGCGATCGTTTCGACGGCCGGGAACCTCGTTGGGGGACTCGGACTGGTCACGCTCAGTCACGTCGCCCAGGCCATCGGTGCCCGCGAGTCCGACACGTGACTCCGGCGCAAGGTACCGAGGACGCCCCGCTGCACTTCTCGTATCGATGCTCGAGTAGAGGGGGTTCGACAGCACGTTCACGGGCACATATCAGGTGGTCGATTTAGAGGGGTTGAGCGCGTATATCGCCCATGAACGTGCTCGCAGCTATCGTCGAGAGCGAGCGAGCGAACGCTGCGCTCGCCTGGTCGATCGTCGCCGCGATCGTCGTCACGGCAATCGTGAGCGCTCGAGCGGGAGCGTTCGTCTGGGCGGCACTCGGGGCGACGGCCGTCGTACTCGCGCTCGTCCCGACCCTGCGTCGATGGGACCCGCTCGTGATACTCCCGTGGGAGGTGCTGGCGCTCGCGGCAGTACCGCTGGTAGTGCGTCTGGTGGCGTCGATTCCTATCGCGGGATTTCTCACGGTCGCCACCATCGCGCTGCTCATCGCCGTGGAACTCGATACGTACACCTCGGTCGAGATGACGTCGCGGTTTGCCGTCTCGTTCGTCGTCCTCGCGACGATGGCCGTCGCCGGGTGCTGGGTTATTCTCCAGTGGACCAGCGACGCACTGCTCGGTACGGCCCACCTCACGGGGGTGGTCCCCCTCATGTGGGACATCGTCTACGCGACCGCCTTCGGTGGGCTCGCGGGCGCGCTCTTCGTCCTCTACTTCTTCCAGCGCGACGACGCAGACGGTGATCTGACGCAGGAACGAGCGGGCCACGACGAGGGACGGAATCACCGCACCTCGAGCGAGGCGGAGACGAGCGACAGCGACACTGTCCTCGGACTCTCCGAACGATGGTGCTGGCGAGGAGTGAGGCTGCTCCAGGGCGCGCTCGCGCTTCTGGTCGGTTACGCGGTCGTCACCGTCGATCCGGCGCTGTTCGTCAACGCCGCGCTCCCGCTCGCGCTCACCTTCGCCCCGACCCTCGTCCGCCGAACGTCCGGCCACGAGATGGGAGCGGGGCTCGCGCTCTGGATCGCCGCTGCCGCGTTCCTCCACACGGTCGGCGCGATCGGGCTGTACACGACGTTCGGGTGGTTCGACCAGCTCACACACACCCTCTCGGCGACGCTCGTCGCCGGTCTGGGGTACGCCGTCGTCGACGCCCTCGAGCGCACGGAAAGCGGCGTAGACTTCCCCACTGGGTTTCGGTTCGTGTTTCTCGTGATCTTCGTCCTTGCCTTCGGCGTTGCCTGGGAGATCCTCGAGTTCGGGTCGGGTGGCCTCGCCAGCCTCGTCGGCGGCGAAGCCGTCCTGGCCCAGTACGGAACGAGCGACATTGCACTCGACCTCCTGTTCAACGCCGTCGGTGCCGTCCTCGTCGGCCTCTGGGGGACAGGGTACTTCGACGGGCTCGCCCGGGTGTTCACGAACCGGTTCGACGACTCCCGCGACGTCACCTGATCCGGCGCGGGACCCGACGGCGTCCCCGCCAGGACTACCGATGGACTCCTTCCCCCACCTCGAGTAGGACCGGGTTCAGCCACTCGCTCGAGAGGTCGGCCGGCGAGCGTGAACCTGCTGGTTGGCCGTTTTTGCTCCTCCACCGTGACCACCCAGACATGGCAGACGTACCCGACATCGAGACCGTCGAGACCGAGGACGACTACATCCACGTCCGGTTTCGCAACCCCGACCAGTTCGACGAAATTCGCACGCCCGACTGGGCGCAGAACCCGGCGGAGTCGGTCTCGGAGGGCGCGGAGGTCAGGACCGGCAACACGGAGGGCGACGACGACTGGAAGGTCCAGAGCGTCCTGATCAAAAAGTCGGTCGGCGAGGAGAAGGCGAGAGAGCAGGCGAAAGACATCGTCGAGAAGATTCAATCCTGAGAATCGCTCGAGCGTTCGGGTGCCTCGCTATCCAATTGCGGACCTCGAGAACGGTACGCCCGCATAACGCATCCATCGATTCCCGCCCAGCGGAGGACGCCGAGTCCGTAACCTCAGGCGACGTTTCGTTCGGCGAGCGTCTCACCACGGTTGAACCGACCGCTGTCGAGCACCGACACGTCGACGAGGGTTGCCTCGCCGTCGAGCACGATCTCCGCGACGATCTGCCCCGTCGCCGGGGCGTGCTGAAATCCGTGTCCCGAGAAGCCCGCGGCGGTCACGAAACCGGGAATCGTCTCCTCGATGATCGGATGGTGGTCCGGCGTCACCGCGTACAATCCCGCCCAGCCCCGTCTGATCCGGGTGTCCGGGCCGAAGTACTCGGCGTAGTCCGCCGCGTACTCGACGGCGCGGGCCGCCCACTCGAGGTCCATTCCCTCGTCGAAGTGGCCCGGATCCATCTCCGGGTCGTCGTCCTCGGGGAAGTGGCCCCCGACGAGGGCGATTCCCTCGCGTTCGGGGCGAAAGTACGACCCCGTCTCGAGGTCGATGGTCAGCGGGATCGATTCCGGCATCGGTGGCGTCGGATCGACGACCGCGACCTGTCGCCGTCGCGGCGAGATGGGCAACTCGACGTCAGCCAGCTCGGCGAGCGCGCCCGCCCACGCCCCGGCGGCGTTGACCACGTAGTCCGCCTCGCGTCGTTCGCGACCATCGGTTCCTTGCACGTCGACGCCCACGACTCGGCCGTCATCCAGGCGGACGTCCGTGACGGCCGTCCCCGTTCGTATCTCGACGCCCAGTTCCCGGGCCGCCGCCGCGTACCCCTGTACGGCGAGGTTCGGATCCGCCACGCCGTCGTCGGGGTTGAACGTCGCGCCGACGAACGGCTCGGGGTCCAGTCCGGGGCAGTGGTCGGTCGCCTCCGTCGGCGAAAGGTACTCGCTTTCGGCCCCAAGACGCCGTTGCATGTGGACGTTCTCGCGGAACCCGTCGGCGGTGGACTCGGTGCGGGCGAGAAACAGGTAGCCGTTCTTTCGAAGCCCGATGTCGACGCCGAAGGTCTCCTCGAACGCGTTCCAGACGCGCTTGCTGGCGAGCGAGAGTTCGACGTTGACCGCCGTCGAGAACTGCGACCGAATCCCGCCGGCCGCACGGGCGGTACTCCCGGCGCCGAGCGATCCGCGCTCGTAGAGCGTCACGGATGCCCCACGCTCGGCCAGATAGTGTGCCGACGAGAGGCCAACGATGCCCCCACCGACGACGACTACGTTCATGACCCTCCATCGGCCCCGGGGGGCATAATCGTTCGCCGACTCGAGGCACCCGCCGATTCGGATGGCCCGTAACCAAAAGCTAAGTCCGAAGACGGCGATGGCCGCCCATGGTACTCGTCCTCTCCGAAGCAGCGGTCGAGGAGACGCTCGACCTCGCCGACCTCGTCGACGTGGTCGGGGACGCGCTCGTCAAACAGGCCGCGGGTGACGTCGAACGGCCCGACCGACCGCACTTCCCCGTCGGCTCGGGGCTCGAGGGGGACGAACCGCTGGGAACCGGGATCGCGATGCCCGCCTACGTTCACGGCGACGACCAGTACGCGACGAAACTCGTCGGCGTCCACGAGGGGAACGCAGACCGCGGGCTGCCGACGATTCACGCACAGATCGTCCTCACGGACGCCCGGACCGGCGTTCCGAAGGCGTTCGTGGGCGGGACGACCATCACGAACGCCCGAACGGGCTGTCTCGGCGCGCTCGCGGTCCGCGAACTCGCCCCCGATGCAATCACGCTCGGCGTCGTCGGCGCAGGCGCGCAGGCTCGCTGGCAGACCCGGGCCATCGAGACGGTCGCCACGCTCGAGGACGTGCGAATCTACTCGCCGAGTGCGTCCCGGGACGCCTGTGCCGCCGACCTGCGCGACGAGGAGATTCCCGCCCGCGCCGTCGACACCCCGGCGACCGCCGTCGACGGAGCCGACGTGGTCGTGACCGCGACGACCGCGACCGAGCCGGTGTTCCCGGCCGACGCGCTCGAGTCGGGGGCGCTCGTCGTCGCCGTCGGCGCGTTCACCGCCGAGATGCAAGAAGTTGAACCGGCCGTTCTCGAGGACGCTGGCACGGTGTTCGCCGACGTCCCGTCCGAGGTCGCCGAAACGGGTGACGTCCTCGCCACCAGCCTCGGCGCCAAGGACCTCGTGGCGCTCGGCGAATTGGTCACCGACGGCTACGAGCGTCGATCCCCGGACGAGGTGATCGTCGTCGACAGCGTCGGTTCCGCGACGCTCGACGCGGCCGCGGGGGCGACGGTCTATCGACGGGCGCTGGAGCGCGGTGCCGGGACGGAGATTTCGCTGTAACGCGTCTCGCGTTGCAGCCGGCGAGGAGGGGGTGATCGCCAAAAGGAACCGGTGCTCGAGCAACGACGACTCGAGCGACACCACCTGAGCAATGACGACCCGAACGTCTCGCTACCCGCCGAGAAACTGCCGCCGCACCTCGGGATCGTTCAACAGCACCTCACCCTCGTCGACGTACCGGTTTTCCCCCTGAGCGAGGACGTAGCCGCGATCACAGCGGCGAAGCGCCGTCTTCGCGTTCTGTTCGACGATGAGGATCGTGACGCCGCGGTCGTTGATCGCGTCGATGTGGTCGAACATCTCGTCGACGAGATCCGGGGCGAGCCCCGCAGACGGCTCGTCGAGCAACAGCAGGGGCGGGTCGGGAATCAGCGCCCGCGCCATCGCGAGCATCTGTTGCTGGCCGCCCGAGAGGTTCCCCGCCCGCTGGTCGAGGCGCTCCTCGAGGATCGGGAACTGCTCGAGGACCACCGCCAGCCGATCGTCCGGGAGGTCGCCCAGCAGGTACGCGCCGATGCGGAGGTTTTCCTCGACCGTCAGCGACGGGAAGACGTTCTCGGTCTGGGGAACGTAGCCGACGCCGCGGTCGATGATCGCCTGTGGCTCCAGTCCGGCGACGGTCTCGCCGTCGAATCGAATGTCGCCGCCCATGTGCGTCGCCAGCCCGACGATGGCCTTCATCGCGGTGGATTTCCCCGCGCCGTTGGGGCCGACGATCGCGACGTACTCGCCGTCGTCGACGTGGAGATCCACCCCGTACAGCACCTGTAGCTCGCCGTAGCCCGCGTCCAGGTCGGTGAGTTCGAGCAGGCTCATCGGCCACCCCATCCTCGTCGCGAACCGTTCGACTCGTCTCGTCCACTCGAGCCGTCCTGGCTGGATAGTGTCTCGTTCATCGCATCACCTCGTGGCTCATCCGCCCAGATAGGCATCGATGACCTCCTCGTGTTCCATGATCTCCGCCGGTGTCCCGGTCGCGAGAACCCGCCCGTCCGCGAGAACGACCAGGCGGTCGACCAGTTCGGTCAGCGTCTCCAGTTCGTGCTCGATGACGAGCAGCGTGAGACCGTCCTCGTTGAGCGCCTCGATGTGTGCGACGATCTCCTTCGTCAACGACGGGTTGACGCCGGCAAACGGCTCGTCGAGCAGCAACATCTTCGGCTCGAGCATCAGCGACCGGGCGAGTTCGAGGAGTTTGCGCTGGCCCCCGGAGAGGGTGCCGGCGTACTCGTCGGCCATCGTCTCGAGGTCGAACACCTCGAGGAGTTCGAGCGCCCGTTGCCGGGCCTCGGCTTCGCGACGTTCGCTCGCATCCGTCCGGCCGACGGCGTGCCAGGCTCGCTCGCCGGGGTGATCGAGCGCCGGGACGAGCACGTTCTCCTCGACGGTCAACGTCTCCAGTTCGCGGGTTCGCTGGAAGGTCCGGACGAGCCCCCGTCGCGCGAGGGCGTGAGGTGGGAGCGTCGTGACGTCCTCCCCGTCGAACGTGACGGTTCCGGCGTCGCACTCGATGACACTCGAGAGGCAGTTGAACGTGGTCGTCTTCCCGGCACCGTTCGGGCCGATCATGCCGACGATCTCGCCGGTCTCGACCTCGAAGGTGACGCCGTCGACGGCGACGAGGCTGCCGAACGACCGGCGAAGGTCCTCGACGGCGAGCAGTGTCACGACTCCACCCCCAGCCTGTCGGCGTCGCCCCAGAGACCCTCCGGGCGGTACCTGATGATGAGCATCAACAGGAGCCCGACGAACATCAGCCGGATCGAGGCGAACTGGTCCTGGGTGATGAACGGAATCGCGTCGTTGAAAAAGCGCGTCAACAGCTGAAAGCCCATGATGATTGCGAGCCCGCCGATGACGCCACGGTCGTTGCCCGCCCCGCCGATGAGCATCCCGACCCAGACGATGACGGTCACGTCGATGGTGAAAAAGCCCTCCGCGGCGGCGCCGTTGTAGAAGACCAGCAGCGCCCCGGCCAGTCCCGCGATCGCGGCGCCGTAGACGAACACGGCGACCTTGTACCGGAACACGCGTTTGCCGAGGGTCTCGGTCACCTGGTCGTCGGCGCGAATCGCGCGGAGGACGCGTCCGTACGGCGAGGCCGACAGGCGGCGGAAGACGCCGTAGAAGACCACCGCGAGCGCCGCGAAGACGATGATCGTCGACACGAGCGCCGCACCGCCGCCGACGTCGGTGGTCCCAGCGATCGGCCGCGGCACGCTGGTGAGGCCGACCGTTCCGCCGGTCACGTCGCGGAACGCGACGATCAACCCGTGGACGATTTCGGCGACGGCCAGCGTGACGATGGCCAGGAAGTCGTCGCGAAGCCTGAGCGTCGAGACGCCGATCAAGACGCCGAGTGCAGCCGCGGCGAGGACGGCGGCGACCACCCCGATCGGCCACGGAAACCCGAGCCCGACGGCCTGGTACGGATCGTTCGCGGTCAAGATTGCTGCGGCGTAGCCGCCGACCGCGAAGAAGGCGACCGGGCCGAAGTTGACCAGTCCCGCGTGGCCGAACTGGAGGTTCAATCCGACCAGGATCATCGCGTACAGGAAGAAGAGGACACCGACTTCGAAGAAGACGAACGAGCCGCCCGGCGGCTGGACGAAGAGCGGACTCAACACGAAGGCTATCGAGAGCACCAGCAACGCGAGTCCGACGTGGACCGCGTCGATCGGCAGGTTCTCGAGCCGGTTCGTTGGGGCACTCACGACGTCCGCACCTCCGCGTTGACGAGGCCGCCGGGACGAACGAGCAGGACGACGATGAGGACGACGAACGCCATGGTCGCGTTGAGTTCAGTCAGTCCGGACGGAAGAAACGCGACGGAGACGGTGATACCGATGCCCAGCAGGTACGATCCGACGATCGCCCCGTAGGGACTGCCCGCGCCGCCGAGGATGGCGGCAGTTATGATCAATAGGAGTTGTCCGAAACCCACATTAGGGTTGGCCGACTGCGAGACGGCGAGCATGACGCCCGCGACGCCCGCGAGCCCGGACGCGGCGAGCCAGACCGCGTTTCTGATCCGTCGCGTGTCGATCCCGGAGACGAGCGCGAGGTCCTCGTTGTCCGAGGTCGCGCGCATCGCGATTCCGAGCATCGTTCGGCTGAGAAAGACGTGGAGGACGACGACAGCGACGAGCGTCACGCCGATGATGAACAGCTGTTGACTCGTGACGAAGAAGCCCCAGTCGTCGAAGCGGTACGTCGTGACGTCCCGTGGAACGGTCCGACGCGACGGTCCCGCGATCACCCGGAACCCGTTGCGCAAGACCAGACCCAGTCCGATGGACATCAAGAGCAACGGGACTGCGCCCGCCTCGTTCATGGGTTCGAACGTGACGCGGGCAATAACCCAACCGACGACCGCCGTGATCGCCAGGGCGACGACGACGGCCACCGGGATCGAGAGCCCGCCGAATACGACCGCGAGATACCCGACGAACGCCCCGACCGTGATGAACTCGCCGTGGGCGAAGTTGATCATGTTGACGAGGCCGTACACCAGCGTAAACCCGATCGCGCCGAGTGCGATGTACGAACCGATAACCAGACCGAAGATGATCTCCTGTGCAAGTGGAATTTCCATAGATAGTTCTACGACTCGTCAGTACTCGTCGATCTCGTCCTGCAGGTCGTCGCCGCTGATAGTAAACTCCGTCTCGAAGCCGTCGGGCGTCACCCGCTCGACGACCACGTCTCCCCAGACGTTTCCGTGTTCGGTGAAATCACAGTCGGTCACGGCGCCCTCGTAGTTGATTTCGTCGCCGTTGTCGAGCGCGTCCTTTCCCTCGGCGAACGTCGTGACGGTCGTTCCGTCGGGGCGAGAAACCGCACCGATGCTCCGCTGAATAGCCTGGTGAGACGTCTCGCCGGCGTGGTGGATCGCCAGCGCGATGATGTTCGTCGCGTCGTAGGCCGCGACTGCCCAGGGGTGAAGTCCTTCGTCACTCACCTCCTCGTAACTCGAGAGGAACTGGTCGTAGTTCGGCCCCTCCGTACTGCCGGCGGCGATCCAGGCGCCGTCTGCCTGTTCGCCGACTTCGTCGATGAGGGAGTCGTCCCGGAGGCCGTCTTCCATCAGCAACTGCCCGCCGTAGCCGCCGTCCTCCCAGTTGCGGAGGATCGTGATCGCGTCTTCCAGGGCGAACGACAGCGCCCACGCGTCGAAGTCGTTGCTGAACAGTTCGTTCAACTGGCTCTGATAGGACGACTGCCCCTCGTCAGCCGAGATGACCTCGACGATTTCACCGCCGAGTTCCTCGTACCAGTTGGTGAACTGCCGCGTCCAGCCCTCCTCGCCGGCGCTCGTGGCGCTGAGGATGCCCATTCGTTCGACGCCGGCCTCTTCGAGCATCGCCTCCGCGGCGCCTGCCGTGTGGACCGTGTCGCCGATGACGGTTCGCCAGAGCCACTCGTCGTCGTCCGTTTCGTCGGTGCCCTTGTCCCCGCCTCTGGTGTCGAGATACGTCGATCCCGGCCATGGCGTGATAATCGGGACTTGCTGTTCCTGGATGAACTCCCAGAGCGGTTCGATCTCGCTGGAGTACAGGCCGTTGATTGCGGCGACGCCGTCGCTGTCGATGAACTGTCGGAGCACCTCGCGAGCCTGTTGCGGGTCGACCGTGGTGTCCTGGCGATTGACCTCGAACTCGGCGTCAAGCGGCCCGCCAGCGTCGTTAATCTGCTGTACCGCCAGATCCGTCGCGTCGGAGGCTGCCGGTTGCAGAAAGTCCCACGTGCCGGTCAACGACCCCGGCTGTCCAACCACGACGGTGTCGGGCGACTCGCCGTTACCGCCGTTGCTGTCGTTGCCGCCGTTACCGCCGTTACCGCCGTTACCACCGTTACCGCCGTTGCCGCCGTTTCCATCGCCTTCTGTTCCGATACAACCCGCCAGGCCGATGGTCGTCAGTGCGCCCGTTCCCGTGATCGCCAGAAAGGTTCGGCGATCGGTCCCGACTGTCTCCTTGCGTGACATTCTTTCACACCCTCTCTGGTGCGTATCGATACCAGGCAAGCATAAAAGTATTGCTCGGAGCGATTCGCCCGACAGGAGAACGACAGCAGTCACCTGCGTCGACTCGACCGCTCTTCGTTCAGGCCGGCCACCGGCGGCGAGAACCGAGCCAGGAGGACGGAACGACGACGGTCAGCGGCGAGCGGCCGGCTCTCGAGTGTCTGCAGAACGTGGTCGTTTCATCGCTCGAGCAGGCTCGAGGCGTCCCGGTTATCTGCAACGACAACCGATCGACAGCGAGAAGTTCTACGGCCAGACGAACGGGAGGCCGGCTCAGATTCGAACCACGGTCGCGGCAAAGCCGCTCCCTGATTCGAATCTGCGCGGCTGCATTTCCCCACCTCACGGACGACTCGCTCCGCTCGTCGTCGTTGTTCGGTGGGAGAAATGGGCCGGCTCAGATTCGAACTGAGGTTACGGCCACCCGAAGGCCGAAGGATACCAAGCTACCCCACCGGCCCGCACTCGAGTCGAGGCCCGCCGACAGTTTAACGTTTGCGAATGGGTCTCGACGCCGATTCAGGAAACCCGTGCCTCGAGCGTCTCACAGATCGCGGTCAGCTGACGACGGGTCTCCGCTAGCGAACCGGAATTGTCCACCCGGTGGTGGGGTACCGCCGGCGGTTCGAACTCCGACTCGAGGAGTTCGTAGACGGAAAAGTCGGCGTCGCTCTCGTCGCCTTCCCGTTCCGCGATACGCGTGCGGACGACGGACGTGTCACACTCGACGCGAACGAGTTCGAACCGGGCGTCGGCGTCGTCGGCGACCGCCCGCGCTCGCTCGCGGAGGGGCTCCCGGCGGAAGGTCCCGTCGACGACCGCGACGCCATCGCGCTCGAGCGCCCTGGCCGCGCGGGCGAGCGTCGCCTCGTAGGTCGCCTGCGTCTCCGTCTCGGTGTACTCCGGGTCGGGGAACCGATCCTTGCGCACGACGTCGGTGCGGACGAGGTCGGCCTCGAGCCGAGCCGCGAGGTCCGACGCGACGGTCGTTTTTCCGGTGCCGGGGAGCCCGCAGACGACGACGAGACGCTTCCGTTCGGACATTTCGGATTCGATGAGTGAATGGGACGGTGGGGGTTTGGCCTTTGCGCTTCGGTGCGGTTCGTGCGAACGGGCCGTTCGCGACGGCCGCGTGCCGGATCAAACTCGCTCGTAGCCCTCGGTGTCGAGGTAGTGGTGCGCGACGGTGATCGCCTGGTCGGCGTGGAGTAGTGTCGGCCCGAGCCGGAGGCGTCGGTCGGCCGCCTCGGCGAGCAGGTCGGCTTCCTCCTCGGTGAAGTCGTGGTGATCCGAGAGGACGAACACGGGGCCGGCGAGCGATTGCGGATCGACGTCGACGATAGAATCGCCGTCCTCGTGCAGTTGAACGACGGGGCCTCGACCGTCCTCCGTTTCGGTGACCGCCTCGAGCGTTTCGGCGAACCCGCGTCGGTAGAGTTCGACCCCGGGGCTCGGCTCGGCGGGCAGCGCGCCGATGGCCTCCTCGCGGTGCTCGAGGGCCGTTCGGACCAGCGCGGCGGTGCTCCGCTCGTCGGGGTTGAGGTTCCGGAGGTCGCGCCCGTCGAAGGTGATCGTGTAGGTGTCCTGGACGACGAGGTGGACCTGGACATCGGTGCGGATGCCGTGGGAGGTGACGAACGCGGCGGTGATCGACCGACAGAGGGCGTCGAGTCGACCGGCGCCGCCGGCGAGATCGTCGAGCGAGAAGTCGGCGTCGGTTGGGACGTCGTGGGCGATGAGGACGAACTGGCGCATGCGGATACTCGGCACTCGAGGCGCCTCGCGTGTATGGGTATCGATCGTCAGGCCACATCAGTCAATGGAACGCCGATCCTTGTGTCAGTCGGCAGGTCGCTGACTCTCACGTTAGTCGTAGAGCATTGCACCCTGGCCAATACGGGTCTGGTAGGCACGACTCTCGACGCCCGCGTCGTCGAACGTCTCGAGCATCGCGTCGGCCACCGCCCGCTGGTCGCTGGCCCGACAGACCGCCAGCAGGGACGGGCCAGCGCCGCTGACCGTTACGCCCGTCGCGCCGGCGTCGAGAGCCGCCGCCCTGACGTCGTCGTAGCCGTCGATCAGGGCCGCTCGAGCGGGCGTGACGACGGGGTCGTCCATCCCCCGTCCGACGAGGTCGGGATCGTTTCGGGTCATCCCGACGGCGAGTGTTGCCGCGTTACCCACGGTTTCGGTGACGGCCGCTCGCGACGTCGACGAGGGGACGACCTCGCGGGCGTCGCGCGTCGAAACCACGGTTTCGGGGAGACAGGCAACCAGCGAGAGCGACGCGTCGACCTGCGTGATGCCGTGCTCGGTGACGACGGTGAACCCACCCAGCAACGACGGGGCGACGTTGTCGGCGTGAGCCTCCCCGGAGACCAGCGCCTCGCCCTCGGCGGCCGCCGAGACGAGGTCCGTTCGACTGTGTCCGAGGTCGTAGAGGGCGTTCAGCGCGAGGGCGGCACCGGCGGCACTCGCGGCCGAGGAGCCGAGCCCCGACGACGGACGGACGCCCTTGTCGATGTGGATGTGGGCGGTCACCCCGAGCGCCTCCGCGACCGCCCCGACGGTGTTCGACTTCGGATCTTCCGGGATGTAGGTGCTGCCGGCGCCCGTCACCGAAATCGAGGTCTCCTCGGCGCGCTCGACGCGCACGACGTCCGCGGGCGTCTCGAGTGCGAGGCCGAACACGTCGTAGCCACTGCCGAGGTTCGCGCTCGTCGCGGGCGCTCGCACGGTTCGCATGGCGTGTCGTACCCACAGCGGCGGGAAAAAGGTAGCGAAGCGTGCGATGATCGCCGCCCAGGCTGTGAGCCGGTCGGCGCTCATCGGTGGCTACCGGTCCGCTTGCAGGCGGGTTCCAGCTCCAGCAGCGGAGCCGATTATCGATGCTCGCCGAGTCGTCGAAAGTGGACGTGAAGAGAGAGTCCCGCGAGCCCGATCGCGACCAGGACGGCGTAGATCGTGACCTCGAGTACGGCTGGGAGAGGGTCCATCACCCGCTACTTGCGACCCGGGTGGTACAATCTCACGGCTGGATATGTGTACGCCTCAAGTGCTAAAGCGGATGGACGCTACCCGTCGGCAGGTTCACCGCGTTCGTCCTGGTCGTCGGCTCGGTCGACCTCGAGCGTCTCCTCGACCTGCGTTATGACGAGTACCGCGCCGACCGCAGCGATTGCGCCGCCGAAGAGAAACGGCACTCGAAAGCCGTAGCCGACGAGCGTCCCGGAGGCGAAGGGGCCGAGGGCGATGCCGAACCCGAAGGCCATCGTCAGTACCGACAGTTTCGTCCCGGACTCGCCCGCGCCCGCGAGGTCGCCCGCCAGCGCGAGCGAGGGGGCGAACACCATCGCACCGGCGACGCCCTGGGCCAGTCTGGCGAGGAACATCGTCTCGGGGGTGAACGCGTACCCCTGCACGATCGTCGTCGGGATCAACAGGACCATCCCGGCGACGATGAACGGCCGTCGCCCGAACCGGTCGCTGGCCCGGCCGATCGGCGTCTGCAGGAGGATCTGCGCGATCACGAAGCCGGCGAACTGGAGGCCGAACCAGGTCGATCCCTGCTCGAGGCGGGCGTTGATCTGGGGCTGGAGCGTCGCGAACAGGGCGATCGAGCCCGCGAGAAAGAGCGTCGCGACGCCGAGGGTGAAGACCGGGTCGAGGAGGTGACGACCCGATCGGTCGAACACGGCGATCGAGAGGTCCGACCCCGCGTCCGCCACCGTCGTCTCGGGATCGGAGACCAGGACGGTGACCAGCAGGTAGCTCACCGCCGCGGTGACCGTCGCGACGTAGAAGGCCGCGTCGAACCCGTTGACGGCGACTCCAAGATCACTCGTCCCGGGGACCGACAGCGCATATGGCCCCGCGCTGACGACCACCCCGGCGGCGACCGGACCGGCACCGAAACCGATCAGCCGAAACGTGTTGTAGACGCCCATGTTGCCGCCTCGGTCCCGCGTGGTCGCGAGTTCGTTCACGAGCGCGATCGACGTCGGGACGATGAAGGCGACACTCACGCCCTGCAGACCGCGAATCAGGAACAGCTGCGCGTACGTATCGGCGAAGACGTACGCCAGGTTGGTCACGGCCAACCCGGCGAGGCCGACCAGGATGAACGCCTTTCGTTTGCCCGTTCGGTCGGAGTACCGCCCGGTGAACGGCTGGGCGCTACTGTTGAGAAAGCCGTACAGCGAGAGGATCGTGCCGATAACGACGGCCTCCTCGAGGCCGAAGGCGTTTCCGCCGACCAGGTCGCTGCCGACGTACAGCGGGATGACGATGATCAGAAACGAGTTGCCGACGCCGTCGGCCATCCGGGCGAACGCGAGCGCCAGCACGCGCCGGTCGACGCGAAAGAGCGAGAGGAAGCGACCGACGATCGACAGCATGCCCCCACCTCCAAGGTACAGCCGAGTAATCGTTCCGGAACCGGGTTCGGTTTCAGGAATCAAAAACGACTGCGGACGCCCTGCCTGTGCGACCGCGAACCAAAACGGCTACTCGCTGGCGGACGAATCCCCGTGTATGGTCTCTCGAGAGAGCCGCGTCTTACTGGGATCGATGGCGCTCGTCGCCGTCGTCATCCTCGGGCTGGACCTCGTGACGGACGCGCTCGGATTGCCCCGCTGGTCGAGTCCGCTCTTTGGCTTCCTGGTGATCGTCGGACTCGGCGTCGCCACACCGCAACTGTACCTCGCACGCACCGACGACGAGCGATCGCCCCTCACCCGGCTACGGATCGTGGTCTTCCTGACCGTCGTCTTCGGGCTCCTGTTCGTGGGGGGCGCCCAGGGGCTCGAGCGGCTGGCGATCGTCGGCCTCACTGCCCTCACCGTCGTCGGCTGGTTCGGCTACGAGTTCTTGATCGCGTATCGCGCCGCGAAGGAGGACCCCTCTCGACTCCCCGACGTCGACGGCGGGCCGGGGAGCCCCTGAGTGGCGTTCCGAGCCTGAGCTGATGGGTGAAACCGATAGCGGTTATCCGGTTTCACTCATCAGTCGACGCTTGGAGGGGTACTGCGTACGGAAGGCATACCCGTCCGGCAGGCCAATCGGCGGTTATGACGACCGACGACCCTGACCCTGATCCTGGCTCCTCGAGCGACCGCGGAGCCGCCACCGACGTCGACCGCGAGGAGTACCGCCGGTCACTCGAGGAAAAACGCGCCGAGAAGGACCGATTCTTCGCCGATCACCCCCAGTCGCCGATTCCACCCGAGGACCGCGAGGACTTCGACGGCCTCGCGTACTTCGGCCCGGACCTCGAGTACCGAGTGACGGCGACGGTCGACCTCGAGGACGACCCCGAGGCAGACCCCGTCGCGATGGAGACGACCGCGGGACGCGAGGTGCGCTACCTCCGGGTCGCCACCCTCGCGTTCGACCTCGAGCGCGCGGATCCGGACCTCGCGGGGGGAAGGTACGAACTCGCGGCCTACAGTCAGGACGGGAGCACCGCCGAACTGTTCGTCCCGTTCCGCGACAAGACGACGGGACAGCAGAGTTACCGCGGCGGCCGATACATGGAACTCGAGGTCGACGGCAACCTCGATGACGGCCAGGCCCTCGTCGTCGACTTCAACCTCGCGTACTCGCCGTTCTGTGCGTTCAGCGAGACGTTCGACTGTCCGCTCCCGCCCGAGGAGAACTGGCTCGAGGTGACGATTCCGGCGGGAGAGAAAGCGTACTAAGCGGCGGAGAGAAAACGTGCTGAGAAGAGTTCGGTAGCGTCAGGGCGCGACGCCCACCGTCAGGAGCGTTCCGTACTCTCGGTACCGCTCGACCATGTCCTCGCGCGTCTCCCAGTCGTCGGTGGGGAAGGCGCTCTCGTCCGGAATCTCGGTCTCACGATCGGGGATCGAATCCTGCTCGGCGACGTACAGCCCCGCCTCCCGGAAGGCCTCCCGGTACTGGTCGTGACTCCAGCGGGTCATTTCGACCGAGATGGTGTCCTGCCAGCCGTGTGAGTGGACGTTCTCCTCGTAGTAGTTGACGGCGCAGTAGAAGGTCCCGCCCGGGCGAAGCACGCGGGCGACTTCCTCGAGCGCCTCGTGAGGGTCCGCGGCGTAGTAGAACGCCTCCATCGTCCAGACGTGGTCGACGCTGTCGTCGGCGAACGGGAGAGAGCCGAAGTCGCCGACGACGTAGCCGACGCGCGGATCGTCGGTGTAGCTCGCGGCGTTGCGGGCCATCTCGGGCGCCCCGTCGAGCCCGTAGACGGCTCCAGCGTCGTTCGTCTCCCGGAGGGCGCGTCCGGCGTAGCCGCTGCCACACCCCAGGTCGAGAACCGTGTCGCCCGCTTCGACCGGCATGCGCGCGAGCGCGTGTTTCGCCGTGTGCCAGTGGCGCGCCTCCATCCCCTTGTCGCGACCGTCGGCCGCCCACTCGTCGAACTCCTCGCGAACGCTCATGCGCCTACTCGAGCGCGAGCGAGGGAAGAATTTTCGTTTCGCGACGGGTGCGAGGCGCGACCGGCACATTTTTTAGGACGGCCTAAAAAGGTGGGAGTGGAGGGAGGTCGTACAGCCGAACCCGTGGGCATCGGGTGCGCGTCGGCCGTCCATCGAAGCCCTCCGTTCTGTCCCATTTCGTCCGACGAAGCGCACCGAGTCGAGAGTGCCGAGTACGTCGGACACGCGAGCGAGAGGGGGCTCTAGTTCCCGTAGCGCTCAGTCGCACGGAGGTCGAAATCGAACGCCGACGGACATCCGCATCCTTAAGTCAATCCCAGAACTTGTTCACGCCAGTATGGAGTACGCGCTCGAAATCGAGGGGACGCCGGAGACCGTACCGGGTGGGACGGGGATTCTCCTCCTGCACCCGAGCACCGGCGAAACCGACCGCATCGACACCGACTTCCTGAAGACCGACACCGACTCGTTTCTCGTCATCTCGACGCGAACCACCGCTCGCGAGGTCACCCAGAAACTCGAGTACTACGACGTCGACGAGTCCCGCGCCGTCATCCTGGACACCCTGAGCATCGAGCGGGGCTACTCCCGGCGCTCGAGTGACGACGTCCACTACGTCGCCGCCCCCGACGACGTCGACGGGATCGTCCGACAGGTCGAGCGCTTCCTCGAGGAAAACGACGGGAAGGTACGGCTGAGTTTCGACTCGGTCACCGAACTCGCCTACTACGCTGGCGAAGACGCCGCCCTCGAGACCGTCGAACGGCTGGTGGGGTTGCTCGATGAACACGACGCCGTCGGCCTGTTTCACCTCTCCGAGGAGGTCCACGACGCCGACGTCGTCGATCAGTTCCGAGGGCTGTTCGCCGGTATCGTCGACCTGGACGAAGACGGGACCGTCACGGCGGAGTTCTGAACGCGGCTTCGTAGGCGCGAGTCTGCACTCGAGGACTCACGCTTTGAATACTCACGACTCGAGGAGTTACGCGTCCTCGAGCGCCGCGAATGTCTTCTCGGCCCACCGAACCGCGTAGGACGGGCCGTGGTCGCGGTAGGCGCTCGTGTCGAGGGCCGCGAACGGGGCCGGTAACTCGAGGCCGTGTTTGATGGCCGCACACGCGAGTTCCGTGGCGTCAGCGAGGTCCGTCTCGCCGCGGGCGACGGCCCCCGGAAGTTCGGAGACCCGGTTCTCGAGTCGCGTCCCGGCGTCCTCCCAGGCCTCCGCCAGTTCGGGATGGGTGTCCGCGTCCGTCCAGGACCGAAAGACCTCACGCGTTTGGAGCCCCGTCCAGCCGTCGTACAGCGCCG
Source organism: Saliphagus sp. GCM10025334 (assembly GCF_042663485.1). NCBI lineage: Archaea > Methanobacteriati > Methanobacteriota > Halobacteria > Halobacteriales > Natrialbaceae > Saliphagus > Saliphagus sp. GCM10025334. Next base: position 474,445 of record NZ_JBHTAF010000002.1, read on the forward strand.
CGGCGATCTGGTAGGTGGCGTTGGGCTCGAGCGGGACGGCCGCGTCGAGGTCTCGATACGTCTCCTCGAAGAACCCCAGGAAGTGCTCGGGCACCTCGAGGCCGAGTTCGACGAACGCTTCGGCGAGCAAGAAGTCCAGAAACGGTTCCGGAGTGCCCTGGACGCGGCTCTTGACCAGCACGACCGGCGGCCTGGTCTGGCGCGTCCAGACGATGCTCCCGTCGCCAGGCATCCCGATGGTGAAGTCGCGGCCGGCGTACCGAGCGAGTAGTCGCGGGGCGTCCTCGGGGAGCCACTCGGCGGGGTACGTCGCCGGTTCGAGACCCTCGACCAGCAGGCCGAGGTCCTCCGCCTGGGCCGGCGGGAGCGTCTCGAAGTCACGGCCCGCGTCGAGGACGAGCGCGTCAGGGGCGTGTTCCTCGCGAACGGCGTCGACGGCCGGTGAGAGGCTGCGCTCCTCGAACATCACGTTCACGCGGCGACGATCGACTGGGCGACGAACAGCAGCGCCAACAGGGCCGAGGCGGCGATCGTGGTGACGACGACCTTCGTTGCAGTGCTCATGGCGCCAACTCGGCGATCGATTCGCTTAAAACCATCTGTCTGCGTGCGCTCGAGGGTGCGTGAGGGTGCGTCCAACGGTGCGCTCGACCGGGGATCCCGGACCAGACGTTCGACGGTCGGACCTACGTCCCGTGGTCCCACGAACCCATGTACTCGCGCTGGACGTCCGTCAGGTCGTCGAATTCGACGTCCTCGGCGGCGAGCTTGATCTCGGCGATTTCCTTGTCGAGTTCGTCCGGCACGTCGTGGACGCCGGGGCCGTACTCGTCGCCGTTCTCGACCATCTCGCGGACGCAGACGGCCTGGATGCCGAAGCTCTGGTCCATGACCTCGACCGGGTGACCGAGCGCGATGGGAGCCGCGAGGTTGACGAGGCGCCCCTCCGCGATCACGTTCAGGCGGCGACCGTCCGCGAGTTCGTAGGCCTGCACGCCGTCGCGAGCCTCGTACGTGTCGACGGCGAGGTCGGCGAGTCCCTCGAGGTCGACCTCGATGTCGAAGTGGCCCGCGTTGGCCAGCAAGACGCCGTCTTGCATGACCTCGAAGTGCTCTTCGACGATGACGTCTCGGTTGCCCGTCGTCGTGAGGAAGACGTCGCCGATCTCGGCCGCTTCCGACATGGGCATCACGTCGTAACCCTCCATGTGGGCCTCGAGCGCCCGGCGGGGCTCGACCTCGGTGACGATCACGTTCGCGTTCTGGCCGGCGGCCTTCTTCGCGACGCCCTTCCCGCAGTAGCCGTAGCCGGCGACGACGACGTTCTTTCCGGCCCACGAGAGGTTCGTGGTCATCGCGATGGACGCGAGAGAGGACTCGCCGGTACCGTGGACGTTGTCGAACAGCCGCTTCATCGGCGTGTCGTTGACCGCGAAGACGGGATACTCGAGCGCGCCGTCTTCGTCCATCGCGCGCAGGCGGTGAACGCCCGTGGTGGTCTCCTCGGCGCCGCCGACGATGCCGTCGATGAGTTCGGGGTAGTCCTCGTGGACGGCCGCGACCAGGTCCATCCCGTCGTCGACGGTGATCGTCGGCTCGAGGTCGAGCGTCGCGTGGATCGCGTCGTAGTACTCGTCGCCGTCGACGCCGCGTTTCGCGTAGCTCGTAATGCGCTCGTGGGTGTCGAGCGCCGCGCTCACGTCGTCGTGAGTCGAGAGGGGATTACAGCCGGTGATGGCGATCTCGGCGCCGCCGTCGGCCAGCAACTCGACGAGGTTCGCCGTCTTGGCCTCGACGTGCATCGCCATCGCGATACGCTCGCCCTCGAGCGGCTGGTCGGCTTCGAACTCCTCACGGAGCGCGGTGAGGATCGGCATGTGCTGCGCGGCCCAGTCCATCTTGCGGCGGCCCTCCTCGCGCGCGGACTCGAGGTCCTGGACGTCCGAGTCGGGGTCCTCGGCGGCGGCCGATAGCTGGTCGCTGATCGGTGGATAGTCGGTCATGTTCCGATAGAGACGGAGGGCGCTCAAAACCCTACCGAAGGCGCCTCGAGCGATGACGAGTTCGAAGAAACCTGTCGTTGGGTGTGGAGTAGACGGCTCGAGGAGGTGGCAATTCGCGGGGGAGTTCAGAGCAGGGTATCCGGCGAGGAGCGTTGGTGCCTCTGACAGCGACCGCGTCCGGTACGCTCCCCCAGCAGCGCGTTCGACCCGAAGCCGGTTGGGGGGTCAGTCCGGATTCGGGTTCTGATTCGGGCTCGATTCGGGTTCTATCGTGGTCGAGCGGAGTTAGTTGTCGCCACCGTCTTCGTCGTCGCTGTCTTCATCGCCACCGTCTTCGTCGTCGCTGTCTTCATCGCCACCGTCTTCGTCGTCGCCGTCTTCGTCGTCGCTGTCTTCGTCAGCTTCGTCGATCCCGTCAACTTCTTCCCCATCGTCGTCCGCATCGCCGTCAGGACCTGCGTGGGCTGGTGGGCCGCGCTCGTCGTCATCGTCTCTGTCCGGCGGGCCGCGACGGTCGTCATCAGCGTCATCGCCTTCGTCGTCGGCGTCACCATCGTCGTCCGCATCGCCGTCAGGACCCGCGTGGGCTGGTGGGCCGCGCTCGTCGTCGCTTGGCGGACCGGCGTGATCCGGGGCGTTCCCGGGGTTGTTCTGGACGACGAAGTTCGCGACGGCGATCCCGAACGGACCGTCCGTGTCGTTACGGTTCTCCTCGACGAACTGCGAGACGAGGGCACCGAAGGAGTCGGCCGACTCGTCTTCGTCACCGTCTTCGTCGTCGGCCGCCTCGAGCGTCACGCTCGTGGTGGCCGTCACGTTGTCGTCTGAGGCCGTGAGGTTGACGGAGACGTTCTCCTCGGGGGTCGGCAACGCGACGGTCCCGTTTTCGTCGGCCGTGTACGTTCCGTTACCCGCGTAGGAGTCGTTCTCGTCACTCGGGGTGACCTCGAGAGTGGCGTTGTCGGCTGCCGTTCCGTTTCGTTCGATCGTCACGACGACATCGTCGGTCTGGTCGACGTCGATCGTGAGCGGCGAGTCCTCGCTGGCCATGGCCGCTGCACCGAGCGGGGCCAGCACCGAGAGGATCATCGCCGCAGCCAGTACCGCTGCGGTGAATGTGTGGCGTCTCATCCCGCCTGGAACACCCTCGAGATCACTGATAAACCCCGTCAGCAGTTCGGATTCGTTGACGTTCGTTTTGGCCGCTCGAGAATCGTTTATAGCGTTTATAGAATAAGCTGAGTGTTCAACGTACGTTCACGACTAGGACGGACCTGGACCGACCGTTCGTTCCGTTGAACAGTACGAACGACCCCGGGTCAGGCCACCCGCTCCAGGACGGCCGCGGCGTGCTCGGTCGCTCGTCGTCGAACGGCGTCCTCGTCGAGCGTCTGGACGACCCGGTCGCGCATCAGCACCTGCCCGTCACAGACCGTGTGGCGGACGTCGCTCGCGGCGGCCGCGTACGTCAGGTGGCTCACGAGGTCGTGACGGGGCGTCAGGTGGGGCGCCTCGAGGTCGATTACGGCGAGGTCGGCCGCGCTGCCGACCTCGAGGCGGCCGCTCTCGAGACCGATGGCGTCGGCGCTCCCCCGAGTGAGCATCTCGACGACAGCCTCGGCGGGGACCGCGCTGGCGTCGTTCGCGGCGAGTTTGCCGAGCATCGCGGCGTCGCGGGCCTCGTCGAGCATCGAGAGGTCGTTGTTCGAGGCGGCGCCGTCCGTGCCGAGGCCGACCGTGGCTCCCGCGTCGAGGAGTTCCTGGACCGGCGCCATGCCGCTGGCGAGTTTCATGTTCGAGGCCGGGCAGTGGATCACGCCGGTCCCGGTCTCGGCGAGTAACTCGATCTCGCGCTCGTTCAGGTGGACGCCGTGGGCGACGAAGTCCTCGGGTTCGAGCATCCCGATCTCGTTGGCGTACTCGAGCGGGCGAACGCCCTGTGCCTCGACGATGGGGTGGACCTCGTCGGCGGTCTCGTTCGCGTGGTAGTGGACCGAGATACCCTCAGCACGGGCCTTCGGGAGGAACTCCTCGAGGATCTCCTGGGAGACGGTCGTCAGCGAGTGGGGCATGAACGCCGTCGAGATGCGGCCGTCGGCCGCGCCGTCGAACTCGCGGGCCACGTCGAGACTCTCTTGGGCATCCGCTCGCGCGTCGGCCTCGTCCTTGCCGACGGTGACGATGCCGTGGCCGAGTCGCGCCCGGAGGCCGGCCTCCTCGACTGCAGCGGCGATCTCGGGCACCTCGAAGTACATGTCGGCGAACCCCGTCACGCCGCCCTTGATGAACTCGAGCAAGCCTAACTCGGTGCCTGCCCGGACGTCCTCGGTGGAGAGGGCGGCCTCGGCGGGCCAGATGTCCTCCTGCAGCCAGGCGTCGAGGGGCTTGTCGTCGGCGTACCCCCGCAGGAGCGTCATCGCGACGTGGGTGTGGCCGTTCACGAAGCCCGGCGTCACCAGACAGTCTGTCGCCTCGAGCGTCTCGTCAGCCGCAAAATCCTCGCCGGTCTCGAGAATCTCGCCGGTCGATTGATCGATCAGTACGTCCGCGCGGTCGACGGTTCCGTCGGGGCGGAGAAGTTCCCCGCCGACGATCGCCAGCGTGGTCATTGCGTGACGTTTCGGCGGGGGAGGTGTTAATCTGCCGTCTCCGATTTCGACGGCGCTTCGACCTCCGCCGAATCGTCGGCCAGTGGCAGCGTGAACGTGAACGTCGACCCTTCCCCGCCTTCGGACTCGACCCAGATCCGTCCGTCGTGGCGGTCGACGATGCGCTTACACAGCGCCAGTCCGATCCCCGTCCCCGGATGTTCGTCGCGGGTGTGCAGTCGCTCGAACACGTCGAAGATCCGATCCTGGTTCTCCGGGCTGATTCCGAGCCCGTCGTCCGTCACGCTCACCCGGCACAGCTCTCCGTCCGCTTCGGCGGCGATATGGACGGTCGGCGACTCCTCGTCGGTGTACTCGAGGGCGTTGCTCAACAGGTTCTGGAAGAGCTGTCGGAGTTGTTCGGCGTCGCCACGAACCGTCGGAAGCGAGCCGACCGTCAGCTCCGCCTGTGACTCTCCGATCTTCATCCGAAGATCCGAACGCACGTTCTCGACGACCGTCTCGAGGTCGACCGGATCGAACGACCCCGACTCGGTGTCGACCCGCGAGTACTCGAGGAGCGCCTTGATCATCCGATGCATGCGTTCGGCGCCGTCGACGGCGAACGCGAGGAACTCCTTCCCCTCCTCGTCGAGTGCGTCGCCGTATCGATTCTCGAGCAACTGGAGGTAACTCGAGACCATCCGCAGGGGCTCCTGGAGGTCGTGACTGGCGGCGTAGGCGAACTGCTCGAGTGCGCGGTTGGACTCCTCGAGGCGGGTGACGGAGTGCATCAACTCGAGGGACTGCCGTCGCCGGGCGAGCAGCGAGTTGAGCTGTCGAACCAGCGGCTCGCGCTCGATCGGCGCGGTGACGATCTCGTCGACCAGGAGCGAGTCGTCGTTCTCGTCCGGGTCGGGGAGGACGATCCGGGGGTTCGTCCGTTCCCGACGAACGAGGACGACTGGACAGAACACTGGACCGCTCTCCTCGACTCGCTCCTCGAGGGCCGCGTGGTAGTCGGGAAACGAGAAGTCGTCGACCAGGTAGGCGTCGGCCTCGACCACCGACTCGTCGGTGAGCACCTCGTAGCGATCCTCGAGCAGGCGTCGGACGGCGGCCCGATTCCGCTCCTGGGAGATCAGGAGCTGAACTCGGATTTCGGACCGTCGTCGCTCGACGCGGTTCGGGTTACTCATTGGTCAGGTGTGTCGGTTGGAGGGGCATCGATCGACTCGAGCGTCGGTCACTCATCCTGTGCGAGGTCGCGAATGTCGCTCATGCGTGGGTTGCCCTGGAGCACGCCGTGAAGTCCCGAAAGCGGGTCGCCGACCCGGAGGCCGTCGTCGGTAATCTCGAACTCCCGGAGACTGTGCTCGAACCCGCCGGTTCGTTTCTTCAAGACGCCGATGACCTTCCGGAGTCGACCGTCCATCTCGACGTAGCTCATGAACGTGAGGTTGTCAGCCAGGTAGCTGATGTTCGGGCTCGTCGCCGTCGAGATGCCGGTGATCTCGGAGATCTCGTTCGTGAAGATGACCGTCACGCCCTCGTTCTTGAGGTAGCGAGTCAGGCCGTGAAGCTTTCGGATCAGTTCCGACTCCTCACCCTGAACCGAAATCGTGTAGCCATCGATGCCGTCGATAAACACGACGTCGGTTCCCTGGGTTTCGACCTGTTCGATGACCCGGTGGGCGAACTCCTCGTTCGAGAGCGTCAGCGGTTCGACCTGCTCGATCGTGAGCGCACCCGATTCGCGCAGCTCGTCGATGGGAAACCCGATCGACCTCGTTCGGTGGCAGTAGGTCTCGAGGCTCTCCTCGAAGAGGTAGGCCGCACACGTCATCCCCTCCTCGATCGCCTGAACCATGAACTGCGTGCCGAGGGTCGTCTTTCCGACGCCGGAGGGACCGCTGATGAACGTGACCGTCCGTTGCTCGAACCCGCCCTCGAGCAGGTCGTCGAGTTCGTCGACTCCCGACTGCAGCGGGGTCGGGTCGAACGCCGTCTCCTCGTGCACGGGAACGACGTCCGGGTAGACCTCGATCCCGTTCTGTCGGATCTCGAGGCCGTGTTCTCCCTCCATCTGTCCGAGCGCGCGGTGTTTCGCGGGGGTGATGCGTCGTCCATCGACCCCGCGAGTGAGTTCGATGATCCCGTCGCTCAGCGAGCGAACCTCGGCGTCGGACTTTTCGTCGTAGGCCGTGGGTGCCGTGGCGACGACCGTGATGTCGCGCTGTTTGAGAAACCGCATGAACGCGAGCATCCGCTTGCGGAACTGATAGCCGCTCGACTCAACGTACCGGAGCTGGGTGATCGGGTCGAGGACGACTCGCGTCGGATCGATCTCCTTGATCGCGTCGTGAACGTCGCGGGTGTACTGCTCTTGCTCGAGGTCGCTCGGGTGGACCAGGTCGTAGGCCTCGTCCTGGGTGAAGAAGTCCGATTCGGGCCCCAGGTCGAGGAATTCGGCATCCCTGACGTCGATTCCGACGGCCAGCCCGTTCGAGACGATTTCCTCCTGGGACTCCTCGCCGTGGATACAGAGCACGGTCTCTCCCTCCTCGAGTCCCGCCTCGAGGAAATGCATACCGAGAAGCGTCTTCCCCGTTCCCGGTTCGCCCTGGACGAGATACATACGGCCACGGACGAGTCCGCCGTTCAGAAGGGTATCGAGGCCATCAATTCCCGATCGGATCGTAGAGATGGATGCCGACATAGATGGCGAGATACTACGAGAGGGGTGAGATAAAAGCTGTGTACTCCGTAGCCTGAAAATCGCAACGGACGACGATTGTCACCGGTATTCGGTACAATCGGTCGGGAATCGGTGCAATATAACGGGCCGCCACCACCGACCGAGTCACCGGCGACCGTCCGATGGCGAACTCGAGTCCGGTTATCGTCGTCCTCCGAGTCCGAAGTCGCTCACCCTCGCTGTCGCGGTCGGCGGATTTATCGCTTTGCTGACCGAACGTGACGTATGGCGACACGTTCGCGACCGGCGACGGACTCGAGACGGAGTCGACGGACACTCGCGCTCGTGCTCGCGCTGGCGGGTCTGTCGCTCCTGACCGCGCTGTACCTCCTGAGCACGGAATCGTCGATTCGTCCGGCCGTTGGCGCGTCACTCCTGGCGCTCGGGTTCGCCGCATTCGTCGTCGTCGACTGGCTGAGCGACCGACGGGTGCTTACAGCTCTCGAGGCCGCGTGGCGCGAGCACCGACCGTACGTCGGGTTCGCTGCCGCGACCTTCGCCGTCGGTATCCTCCTGGGCGTTCTCCTCTACGCGCTCGGGGTCGACCTGCTCGAGTTCGTGCTCGAGGCCTTCGGGGAGGAGTTCATCGGAGACGAGGAACTCGAGTCCGGTAGCGAACCGGGATCCGGAGGTGCGCCGATAGAACTGACGGCCGGATGGTTCGTCGCCAACAACTCGGGCCCCTTCGCGCTCGCCATTCTCGGCGCCGTCTCGCTCGGGGCGTTCACGCTCCTCATCATGGTTTTCAACGGTGTCCTCATCGGAAACCTCGCCGTCGGTATCGGTGGCCTGATCGGCTACGGCGAGTTCGTCGCCCTGCTCGTCCCTCACGGCGTGTTCGAACTCACGGCACTCTTCATTGCCGCCGGTATCGGCTTCCGGCTCGTCCACCGCTTCGGTCAGCGCCTTCGCGGGAGCCGCGACTCGTTTCTCACGAAGCGGTACCTCTACCGGACCGGGCTCCTGGCGTGCTTCGGCTGGTTCCTGCTGGTGCTGGCGGCGTTCGTCGAGGCGTACGTGACCATCGCCATCGTCGAGGCGCTCTTCGGGAGCTGATCGGCTATCGTCGGAACGGGGTCGGGGGAGATGGCGTCAACTATCGATACGGCCCAAACGATCAGTCTCGAGGCGAGTCGTCCACCGGCACCTCCCTGTCGTACGTCGTCACCGGCACGACCACCGAGCCCGGCGGCGCGTCGGTCACCGTCGCCGCCACCGTCGTCTCCTCGAGGTCGGTGTCCGACTCGAGGAACTCGTAGCCGTCGTCCGTCTCGACGGCGACCGCGACGTCGGTCGGACTGGCCCCCGGCGGTAGTTCCGAGGGGTCGTACGGGAGTTCGACGCGGCAGGCCACGAGCCCCTCGACCTCGTCGACGGCGTACAGTTCGACCGGATCACCAAGCGCGCCGGGTGGGGCCTCGACGTCGGACTCGGCCTCGACGATCTCGACGGCGTCGGGGACCGAGGAGGCGACCAGTTCGAGACGGGCGGTTGTTCCGGGAGCGGTCCGCTCGAGCGTCCGTTCGGTGATGTCCTGCGGATCGTAGCCAGGAATGGGCATAGGTTAGCGTTCGGACGGAATCGCCGTAGTTCCTCGGCGTGCTATCGCGTGGTCGGCCGTCCGCGACCGTAGTCAGACCGACAACACCGGCTGGCTCGCGTACGAGAGAACGTACTCGGCGGCCTTCTCGAGGACCTCCGTCGGCGCGTCGGTCACGGATTCGCGCGGGAGCACGATGAAGTCGGCGTCGATCGCGTCGGCCGCGTCGAGGACGACACTTCCGGGGTGGCGCGTCTTGATCGACGACGAGAAGCCGTGAGCCGTCGACGTCGAGAACTTGACGTCGTAGGCGTCGGTCACGCCCGCGACCTCCTCGAGGAAGCCCTGGGTGTTCTCGGCGACGTCGGTCTCGGAGACGACGCCCGAATCCATGCCGTGAACGACCTCCCGTCCGAGGACGAACAGGACGTGGACGGTGGCGTCGTATCGGTCGGCGATGGCGACGGCGTACTCGACGGCGGTGGCGGAGTCCTCGCTGCCGTCGACCGGGGCGAGCACGGTGTCGACGGTGAGCGGATCGCTGACGTCCATACGGCCAGTGGGTGTGCCGATGGCAAAAAACCAACCGTCTCCACGCTCGGGCGGTCGTCCGTCGGCCGCGGTGTCGAGACGCGCCCACCGTCGACCGGAGTGTCGAAACGCGCCGTCCGTCTTCGAGATATGGAGGCGCGCCGTTCGCTCGAGGCATCGATTCCGACCGATCGGTTCCGACTGACACCGCACCAGCGACGTTCGAATGCGTTTATAGGCTCGGAGGGGAAACGTACGACCATGTTCGACACGGTCGTCGTCGCGACGGACGGGTCCGAGAGCGTCGAGCGCGCCGTCGAGGTCGGCATCGACCTCGCCGCCCGGTTCGGCGCCGACGTACACGCCCTCTCGGTCGTCGACGCCAGCGAAGTCGACGCCTCGCCCGAACAGCTCCGCGAGGAGTTCCGAACCGCCCTCGAGACCCACGCCGAAGGCGCGCTCTCGAGCGTTCGCGACGAGGCCGGTCCCGGAATCACGACCGCGGTCCGGGAGGGTCGTCCGGCCCCCGAGATCGTCGCGTACGCGCGCGAGCAGGACGCGGATCTGATCGTCACCGGCACGCGCGGTCGTCACGGGGAGAACCGCCTCCTGCTGGGGAGCGTCGCCGAGCGCGTCGTCCGCACGTCGCCGATTCCGGTCCTGACGGTCCGACAGCTCCCCGACGCGGAAGGCGAGGAGACGGCCGCCGGGAGCAGTCAGGCGACGACCTGAACGGACTCGAGCGACATCCGGCGGTTACTTCCCTCTCGCCCCCGCAGCAGGGGTATGGACGCCGATCTCATCTCGAGTTCCGATCTCCCACTGGCTCGCAAATCCGTACTCCCGGGCACCGGCTTCTTCCTGCCCGACGACGTCGAGGACGACCTCGAAGAGCAGAAAGCGCGGGCCGCCCTCGAGGGCGCCGAGGTCGCCGTCGTCGCGGACCCGGACGCCGACGGACTGGCCTGCGTGGCCATGATTCGCGAGGCGTACGACGACGTGCAGGTGGTTCCGGAGCCGCCGACGGACGACCGGGACGAGGACGAGAGTGACGGGATCGGTGAAGGCGAGGCCGATCCCGGCCCCGACCCCGATGCCGACCCCCTCGAGGAACCCGAACCGACCCCCCACCGCGTCGCCCTGCTCCCCGCGAGCCCCCACAACGTCGAGGAGGCCCTCGAACGGGTCGCCACCTACGCCGAACCGGGGATCGACTGCTACGTTTGCGACCTCTGTCCGGATCGCTACGAGTACGTCGAGGACGAACTCGCGGCACTGCTCGAGGTCGCCGGCGACGTCTCGTGGTTCGACCACCACCAGTGGGACGACGCCGTCGCCGAAGCGGTCAGGGACGCGGGCGTCGACCTCGTCGTCGGCGACTCCGAGGAGGAGTGTACCGCCGACGTGACCCTTCGGTCGCTCGCCTACGACTTCGACCAGAAGTACGAGACCCTCGCGGCGGTCACCCGCGACCACGATCTCTGGCTCCGCGAGGACCCTCGTAGCGACGACCTGGCCGACTACGCCTACTGGACGAACCCCGCGGAGTACGTCGAGGTCGTCCGAGAGTACGGCGTCGACTTCCCCGCGTGGGTGCGCGAGTTCATCACCGAGCGCCGCGTCGAGAAGGAGGCCCTGATCGAGCAGGCAGTCGGCCGCGCGAAGTTCCACGACGTCGGCGGCTACACCGTCGGCGTCACCTACGGACGCTGTTCGCAAAACGAGGTCGCCGAGGCCATGCGCGAGGAAGGCGCCGACGCCTCCGTCGTCGTCAAACCCGCCGGGTCGGCCTCGATTCGCGGCACCGACGAATTCGACCGCTGCCACGAGGTCGCGGGACGAGTCAACGGTGGCGGCCACCCGAAGGCGGCGGGCTGTAAGCCCGACATCTACGACGACATGCTCGATTACGCCCACCACTGGACGACCCGAGGCGCGGTCACGAAGCAGGTCATCCTCGAGGCGTTCGAGGACGTCGTCGAGAGTTCGAATGCGGAGACCGCAGAGACGGAACTCGAGGAGTAAGACTGACCGCGGATCGACCTTCTCTCCGCCGACCACGTGGCCGGCCGCCCGTCGTTCGTCGTTTCGTTCACGGGTTCACGGCAGCAGGCGCAGATTCCTCGTCGAACTCGAGCTCGACGTCGATCACGTTTCGACCAAGAGTCGTCGAACCGGAACGACGAGACGAGCCGAGCGTGATCGTTCGGCCTCGCCGAGGCAGGTCGGAGTCGGTAAAGTGAAAGGCGCGAAACGACCGGGAGCCGTGGAACGTGATGACGTTCGTTACGTAGGTCTGCTCGAGCGCTCGCGGTCGCCAGTCGAGATCGCGTTCGACGAGCGAGCAGCGCGATCCGGGCGCGTACTGGTACGAGAACATCGCACCGTGCGTGGGGACGGGGTCCGACCGAGGCGACCCGCGTTCGGTCGCCGTCTCGGATTCGTCCGCGCTCTCGACGCGTCCGATCAGCCCGCTGGCCGCCCCAACGGTTCCGGATTGGAGCACTCGTCGTCTCGTCGTCGTTCGCTCGTCGAGGGTGTCGGAAGTCATAGAAACTCGAGCCACCGCACGGACCACGGGCGCCGAGAAAAAGGTGTGTTGCCGACGGTGCTGACGTTTCGCCGACGTTGTATCTCTCTCGCGTCGGTCTCTCGTACTCCGTATAATTACAGCATCCACTATGTATGAAATATTTATCTCGAGCGATGATGTCGGGGGAGTGGAGAAACGATGTTCTTTCAAGAACCAACACTTCAGTACGAGGTCACCGTCGAAGAGCCGGACCCGCACTTCGCCAAACTGCTCCAGCAGGCGATTGGCGGACAAGAGGGAGAGATGCGCGTCGCTCTCCAGTACATGTTCCAGGCGTGGGCGCTGCCCGAGGAGTACGAAGCGTACCGGAATCTCCTGATGGAAACCGCCGCCGAGGAACTCGGCCACATCGAGATGCTCGCCACGGCCGTCACGAAGAACCTCCGCGGCTCGCCCAAACAGATGCGCGAGGAGACCGAAAACGACGCAGCCGCCGCCGCGGCGATGACCGGCCAGAATCCGCGCCAGTTCCTCTCGTCCGGGCTCTCGGCGATGCCCGTCGACAGCAACGGCGTTCCCTTCACGGCCGGCTATATCGCCGCCTCGGGTAACCTCGCGGGCGACCTGTACGCGAACGTGATGGCCGAGGCGACCGGACGCACGCTCGCGACGCGCCTCTGGGAGTACACCGACGACCCCGGGATGAAGGACATGCTCTCGTACCTCATCGCCCGCGACACCATGCACCAGAACCAGTGGCTCGAGGCCCTGGAGTCGCTCGAGGACCCGGTTCCGGTTCCTGCGAGCTTTCCACAGGAGGAGGAGAACCAGGAGTTCAATTACGCGTTCATGTCTACCCGGAGAGAGCCCCAGGAGGATCCCGGATACCCGTGGACGGAAGGTGACTCGCCCGACGGAAAAGGCGAGTTCTCCTACCTCGCGGAACAACCCGGAGATGGCGAGGTCGTCGCCCCGGATCCGGACCCGAAGACGTACAACGATCCGAACGATTCGGAGTGAGTTCGGCGCGCAGCGACGCGCACCGGCCCACCAATCGGCGACGAACGCGCGGTAAAGCGGAGAAACGCCAGCCGTCGTTCGAGTAGCCTGCCACACGTGCGGACGCGGTAACCCGAACTTACGTCCACAGGGTTTCGTCCTCCCGACGGGTGCAAGCACCGCCGTTATCCTTAGCTGGGCTACAGATTCGGACGGAGTTCAATCATGAGCGATACACCGACTGACACCGAATCGAGCGGTCGCCGCGAGTCCGCGCGAAATACCATAAACACTGACGTAATGCAGTGGCTGAGCGCCCTGGTCGCGCTGATCGGCCTGTACGTCGTCGCGTCGCCGTTCATCTTCGAAGCCACGGACACAGCGATCTGGAACGACACACTCATCGGAACGGCGATTTTCCTGCTCGCCGGGTACAACTTCTACCGCCTCTCGAGGGATCGACTGGCGAGCGTCGGCGCCGCATCGCTGACCGTCCTGCTCGGCCTGTGGTTGTTGATCGCACCCTCGTTCATCGAGATGGGGAGTGATCAACTCGCGACCGGTACCGCCATCTCAGGCGCGCTCGTGGCTCTCCTCTCGGCGTACAACGCGTACGCCAACAACAAGGCCGACGCGCCCGACCGTGCTCGTGCTCGCGCCTGAGACGGTCGGTCTTCCGCTTTCAGAGAACGAGTAGTGATTTCGGCTGCGAGTGGCGTTTCGTCATCGATACGTCCGGGAAGCAGGTCGAGACAGCGGAAGTGATCGAAGCGTACTATAGTTTCTTATCAAACCTCGAGCCAACTCGTTCGCTCGAGGAACGCGTCGAAATCACGCGACGTGTGAAAGAATAGCGACCACGAAACGAGTCGGGAAGCGGGAGTCGAACCGACTACGGCGCTTCGTTCGTCTCGATCGAGAACTCGCCGCGCGGATAGCCGACGCACGTGAGGACGTATCCCTCACCCATCTCGTTCTCGTCGAGCATCTGCTGGTTGTCGTGTTCGATGAGTTCGTTCGCGTCACCGGAAATCTTGGCCGAACAGGAGACGCAACTGCCCTCGCGGCAGGCGTAGGGCAGGTCCCAGCCCTGGTCTTCGCCCTGGTCGAGCAGCGGTTCGTTGTTCGCGACCTCGATCGTTTCGCCTTCCTTGACCCACTCGACCTCGTAGTACTCGATTTCGTCCTCGGGGATGTCCCCCGGTCCCGAGGCGGCCTCGCTCTCGCCCTCGCCGCCCTCGAGTTCGCCACCGGCTTCGCCGCCACCGACGGCCGCGACGGCGCCACCACCGCCGATGGCCCGGTTCATCGGCTCCGGGAAGTCCGTCTCGGGGACGCTCTTCGCACGGTGTTCGAGGACGTCCTGGGAGATGTCCTCGGTCGGGCGCCACGGGGTCCCGCGGGCGAAGTGAAGTACGGTCGCCCCGAGGGTCAGGGTGAGCCCGATGATGAGCCCCATCTGGCTGTAGTCCATATGCGTGGGATTTGGGTGCAGTGATTTATGTGTGTTGTTCTTTCCTCGTACGGCGTTTCGAGGGCGGTCTGGACACCGACGATCAGCGCGGCGAGCGATCGGTCGTCAGGTCGAGACACCGCACGTCCTCGGGCACAGACTCGAGGACGCTCGCCGGCCAGTGGCGGTGGCCCAGCGTGAACTCGCTGTCGGGGTTGGCATCGACCAGTCGGGCGATCCCCACGGCCGCCGCCTCGAGGGCCGCCCGATCCCGGCGGTCGGGCACCTCGGCCGCGAGGGGGTACGTTCGCGAGAGTGCCCGCGGGAAGGGGCCGAAGGGAGGCAAAACGCGCCAGGAGGCGTCGTATCGGTCCTCGTTCGAGGCGTCGCCCTCGGTGAGGAAGACAGCGTCGGGTACGGAAAGGCGCCCGAGGCGCCGGTGGTGGCGAAGCACTTCCGGACGGCGGGCGCTCTCGTGAGAGGTGTAGAAGAACGTCCCCTTCGAGATGGGGTCGGTCCGCTCGAGTTGCTCGGCGTGATCCAGGAGGGCGCGGTAGCCGTCGAGCATCGTTGGGTGCGACCGGGCGCGCTGCTCGACTAGTTCGAGGAGGCGGCCCGCGCGGATCGCGTCCTTGATCCGCCGGATCTCGGCGAAGCTGACGTGGAGGTTGTGTTCGGCGAGCGCCGTTTCACGGGCGTCGTCGTCCAGCGCGGCCAGGCTGTCGGGGTCGTGGCTGGTGCAGATTGGACAGGGGCAGGGGAGGTGCGTAAGGTCATCGAGGTGGCGCGTCCCCCGGACGGTGAGGTAGCGGTCGTCGCGGGCGTAGAGGGCGTAGGCGGCGGAGTCGAAGAGGTCGCAGCCGATGGCGGCCGCGAGGGCGAACATCATGGGGTGGCCCGCCCCGAAGAGGTGGACCGGCGCGTCCGCGCCTAGCCCCCGCTTGGCGGCGGCTACGACGTCGACCATGTCGTCGTAGCGGTAGTCGTTCATCAGCGGGACGACCGCACCCACGGGAAACACGTCGAGGTCGGTCCCGTCGGCGTGTCGGCCCGCCCGCTCGCGCAGATCGAGGTGGGTCGAGCCCTGGACGGGCGCGTTGACGAGCATCTCGCCGGTGTCGACGGCTTCGGCGGCCTCGAGGCGCTCCTGGGTGGTTTCGAGTTCGGTCTCGGCGCGTTCGCGAGAAACGTCCGGCGGGGTCGGGATGTCCACGGGCGTCCCGATGTCCGAGCCGACCGCGCGCTGAAATTCGAGGATCTCCTCGGTCGTGACGGAGATGTCGCCATATTCGGACAGCTGGAAGGAGCCGGAGTCGGTCATGATCGCGCCGTCGAAATCCAGGAGGTCGTGGAGGCCGTCCTCGAGCGCCCGCTCGCGGACGTCCTGGCTATTGTGGATGATGTAGGCGTTGGTGATCAGGATCTCCGCGCCGAAGTCCTCGCGCAGGCGGCCCGGTTCGACGGTGTCGAGGTGGGGGTTGATGACGGGGAGAAGGGCAGGCGTCTCGACTACGGTGTCGGCCCGCGGGACCGTCAACTCACCGAGGCGACCGCCGGCGTCTGTTGCCCGGATTTCGAAGCACTCGCGCATCGGCCGAGTGTTGACGAGCGCGCCGGTAAACGTTCCGTTCCGAAGCGCTAAGACCGGGTGGTCAGCGTATGCAAGCGATGTGCCAATACCTACGTGTCCCCACTGGGCCCCAGCGAAGCCGATCGAGGACGATACTATCAGTAAAACACCATTATCGACCGTTTTGAGAGTACAGCGCTGGTTTCATGCGAAGAAAGCCCGTAACAGTCTCTTTGTTTTACTCTCACCGTCGCCGTCGGTCGAATCGCATGGTTTCACGAGCACAGAAACTGACCGTCATCCTCGTCACCGCCCTGGTCGCCGTCGCGATCGGCGGCGGCCCTGCTCTGGCAGCGGCGACAACAGGGACGACGAGTGCGAGTGATGACGCGACAACGGGAGACACGAGCGTATCGATCGAGAACGTCCAGGTCGGAACCCTGGAACTCGAGAACGTCACCCTCGAGAACGTGACGATTGAAGAGTTGAACGTCGAGACGCTGAACGTCGAAGACGAGGAACTCGAGCAGGCACTCGAGGAGGACAACGAGACGGACGAGACGGACGATTCGGGGGCGAACGACACCGATACGGAGACTGATACCGAGAACGACACCGATGTCGGTACGGACGACGAAGACAACGAAACCGACGTCGGCACCGACGCGGGCGACGGCGACGACCTCGGAACGGACTCCCAGGAGATCACCATTTCGGATATCGAGATCGAGTCGCTCGAACTCGAGAACGTCTCGATGAGTGATCTTAGCTTCGAGGAAGAAGGGATGAGTGACGGCGTCGGCACTGACGAGAACGATAGTGTCGACGGCGAGATGGACGACGACAACGAAACCGACGTTGGAACCGACGACGGCGAAGATAACGAGACGGACGTCGGTACGGACGATGGAGACAACGAGACCGATACTGACGTCGGTGTGGACGGCGACGATAACGAGACTGACGTCGGTGTGGATGGCGACAACGAAACCACTGGAGAGAACGTCATCGAGGAGGATACCGACGAACTCGTCGTCCAGAACGTTACTATCGAGGAGATGAACGTCGAAGAGCTCACCATCGAGGAACTCACCGTCGAGGGAGACGAAGAGGGCATCCTCGAGCAGATCGGTGGCTTCTTCGAGGGGCTGTTAGACGGTGACGGTGACGACGACAACGAGACGGACACCGACGTTGGGACCGACGACGAGGACGACAACGAGACTGACGTCGGCATGGACGACGAAGACAACGAGACCGACGTTGGTACCGAGGATGGAGACAACGAGACCGACGTCGGCACAGAGGACGGCGACAACGAAACGGACGAGCAAAACACACAGGAGATCGAAGAACTCACCATCGAAACCTTCGAAATCGATGAGCTCACCGTCGAATCGATGACCATCCAGTCACTCGAGAGTAGCGACGAAGCGGGCGTCGACACCGAGGACGATAACGAGACCGAGACGGACGTCGGTACGGACGACGATGACGACAACGAAACCGACGTTGGAACCGACGATGGCGAGGACAACGAGACCGATATCGGAACCGACGATGGCGAAGATAACGAAACCGACGTCGGTACGGACGACAGTGAAGATAACGAGACCGATATCGGGACCGACGACGAAGATAACGAGACTGACGTCGGCACCGATAACGGGATGGACGACACCGGTGAAACCATCGAGTTCGTCTCCGCCAGCGAGGTAACCGTCGAGAACTCCACCGCCGAAACGGTCACGCTCGGCGACACGAGCGAACTCGAGGAGGCACTCGGTGAGGACGGTGCCAACGAGACGGACACCGGTACTGACACCGACGACACCGAAACCGAGAACGACACCAACGACACCGAAACCGATCAGCGTTCACTGCCGTTCCTCGGCTGAGAAGTCGCAACCGGTGGACGCAGTCCACTGACCTTTCGGTTTTTTCGCACACTCGAGTGCCGACGAGCAACAGCATTCGACGGACAGTGCTCGTCGACCGACACCGCCGGGCACCTCCGCACCCAGCCGAAACCAGCCGGCCCGACCTTGATACCGCCCCACCTCGTAGCGACCGTATGGCCGATCACTCCCTCGACGAAATCGAGGCAGCCCTCGAGCGCGCGACCGACCTCGAGACCGACGAGGCGGTTACCGTCCTCGAAGACGCGCGACGAAAGCTAGAGGACCTCGACGATTCGGAACTCCAGGAGGTGAACCTGGACGTCGACCTCGAGGGTCACGCATCGCCTCGGGAAGCCCTGGAGACGCGAATCGAGCAGCGAATCCGCGAAATCGAGGATCGCGACGCCTACGGCGGCGGTCTCGGGTCGGCGATGAACCCGGAAGACGGCGACGCGCCATGAGCCGTGAACCGTGAGGCGGACACCCGTCTTCGGCCCTTTTTCGTTCTCGAGTGAACGCCCACCGAAACCGGCAGGGCCGGCCGAACACCTAGCGATTAATCACCCTGCCGACCCCAGAATCGGGTATGCGAATCGCACTCCTCGGTGGGACCGGCGACATCGGCGAAGGACTGGCGCTGCGCTTTGCTCGAGACACCGACCACGAGATTCTGATCGGCTCTCGCGACCCGGAGAAGGCTCGAGACGCCGCCGACACGTACGTCGAAGCGATCGAATCCCAGTCACGCGGCGGGGAGCCCACGGTCAAGGGCTTCGCCAACGAGATGGCGGCCGACCGTGCGGACGTCGTCGTGCTCGCGGTGCCGCCGTACCACGTCGGCGACACGGTCGAGGCAGTCGCCGAAAAGCTCGACGCGGACTCGATCCTGGTCAGCCCCGCGGTCGGGATGAAAGGCGACGAGGACGGCCTGCACTACCACCCGCCTGGAACCGGGAGCGTCACGGCGCTCGTCGCCCAGCGCGCCCCCGACGACGTACCGGTCGTCGGCGCGTTCCACAACCTCGCCGCCGCGAAACTGTCGAACCTCGAGGCCGACCTGGACGTCGATACCCTGGTCGTCGGCGACGACGCCTCGGCGAAGGAGATGGTGCGGCGACTGGCGACGGAGATCGACGGCCTCCGGGCGCTCGACGCCGGCCCAATCGCCAACGCACCCGAGGTCGAGAGCGTGACGCCGCTCGTGATCAACGTCGCCCGGTACAACGACGACATGCGCGACGTCGGCGTTCGATTCCACTGACCAGCCTGCAGAACGAGCACGTCGTCACCCCGCAACGGGAGGAAGATACGACGGCGTCACGACACTGATTGTCGACGACACTCCCTCTCACGGGCGCGAACGCAGAGCATCGATGGATCGGCCTCGAGCCTCGAGAAGGAATGCGAAACGATCGCTCGGGTCTACGTTCGGTCGCGGCCCTTACGCGCCGGCCGATTCGAGGGCGTCCTCGATGTCCTCGCGCTGGGTAACGCCGACGAAGCGTTCGACCACGCCGTCGTCGTTCTCGATGATGAGCGTCGGCAACGAGCGAACCTGATACTCGTTCGCGACGTCCTGTTCCTCGTCGACGTTGACCTTCTCCACTTCGAATCGGCCGTCCCAGTCGTCCTCGAGTTCCTCGAGGATCGGGTCCTGGGTCTTACAGGGGCCACACCAGTCCGCGTAGAAGTCCTTGAGCGTAACAGTCATGCCGTTCATCGGATCTTTCCGCCCGCCGCGCATAAGGGTTTCCCACCTGTGTATGCTTGCCGGAAGTCCGGGTGTTAGATGTGTAAGAGGTCCATACGCCGTAGTGAGGAAGCGGTCGATCGTATTCAGAGACCAGCGGAACTCACCGAAGACCACGGAGACCAGCGGCGAGCGACACGACGATCGGTCGAAATCACCATCACCATAGGGACGGTGAGACGAACGACCTGTATGGAGAAAGACGCGATCCGCGAACGAATCTGGGACGACCTCGAGTCCTCGGGGGAGGCCCGCTTTCCCTACCCGCCACACGGCCGAATTCCGAATTTCGAGGGGGCGAAAGAGGCCGCGGCGATGCTGGCCGACCAACCGGAGTGGCGGGCCGCAGAGACGATCAAGGCCAATCCGGACGCGCCACAGCTACCCGTGCGGCGGCAAGCGCTTCGAGACGGAAAGTCGGTCTACATGGCGGTGCCGCGCCTTCGAGACGAGCGGTGCTTTCTGGAACTCGATCCAGAGACGCTCGAGGACTACGACGCGGCGACGACGGTCTCTGGATCGTCGACCCACGGGACGCCGGTTCGGCCGGAGTCCGTCCCCGACATCGACCTGATCGTCTCCGGAAGCGTCGCCGTCGACGAAACGGGAACGCGGATCGGCAAAGGCGAGGGCTACAGCGACCTCGAGTACGCCATCCTTCGCGAACTCGGTCTGGTCGACGACGAGACAGTCGTCGCGACGACCGTCCACGAACGACAGCTGGTCTCGGGTCTCGAGTCGGACACACACGACGTCCCGATGGATCTGATCGTCACGCCCGAACGCGTTCTCCGCCCGGATCCGGCCGACAGACCGGCAGGTATCGACTGGAATGCACTCGCTGACGAACGGCTAGACGAGATCCCGATACTGCGGGCACTTCGAGACGACATCGACGACTAGAGAACGGTCTCGAGGGTGGAGAATTGCAGGGACGAAGGAGGCCGGTGCAGAGCCTCCGTCGTCGACAGCCACGAACCGGCCGAAGGAGGTGCAGGCCTCCGTCCGCGAACGTGGCGCGGCAATGGTGGGGAAGGGTGCTGTGGTGGGTTGCTGGAAGTCACGGGATCGACTAAGGCTTGGGGTGCCTCTTGTGGTGGGATTCGCCCGTCGACCTCCATCGAGGACAACGAGTGGTAGTTACTTCAACGCCGGTGTCGGTCCACCCGATTCGGTCGGATTCTACCACACTTTACCCGGATTTAATCGGCCGAATTCGAGGGTTAGAAAGTTCATTAACGGCATACTCCGAAACCACACGATCGATTGCAACGAATTTATTCCAGTTGCAGGCAAAATGTGCCAATCCCGGGGGAACTAGCGACGAGCGGTCACGACGACGGCTCCCGAACGAGTTCGCTTGCGAGCACGTCGGGAGCGATTAGCGCCGGATCGACTGCGAGGTCGAGCTGGCCGCGTACGAACTCCGGCACCGTATTCCGGTCGTAGACGACCGTTCGAACGTCGTCGGTGAGATCACAGACGATCGGGATCGTCGTCGACTCGCCGACGTCAGTCAGGACGTACAATTCAGCGTCGACGATGCCTGCTTCCTCGAGTACCGGCCGGGTCAGGGGCCCCTCGAGCCGTTTTACGTCGGCGCCGACGGCCTCGAGTGCGTCGGCGATCCCATCCTCGTCAGGAGCAGTGACAATCGCGTTCATTGTAGCTGAGGCGACGGGCCCCGGGGGTTTGTGTGTGTCGAAGCGACGCAAAATCGAGCGAGGAAAGTCGTGACTCGATCAGGGACGGATCAGGGCGTAGACCGTGCCGAGAACGAGGCCGTAAACGGCGTGCCCCACGAGGCTGAGTTCGCTGACGTTCGGAAGCGGCGGGGCGCCCGGGAAGCCGACTGCGTCGAGCCATACCGGCATGACGAGGACCGCCAGGGTGGCCCACACGACGACGCCGTACAGCGCTCCAGCCAGAGCGGTCTTGATACTCGAATCCGTCCAGGTAGTGATCGGTCCGCGGTGGACCAACGCGGCGAAGACGACGCCGATAACGGCGCCGTGTGAGAGGTGGATCACCCAGCCCGCGAGTTCCGCAGGATTTGCGGGTGTGGCCTCGATGCCGTACATATTCGGAATCGCGACCTCGAGGACGGGGTCCGGGATCATAGTCATCATGAGCGCGCCGAAGACGACGGATCCGAGTAGCCCGCCGACGACCCCGGCTTGCCAGGGCTGGATCGACGTTCGATTCGCGACGGTAGTCTGTGATGTGGTGCCTGATGCCATACGAGAGGACGTACAATCGTCGAGGAACTACGTCTATCCCGGTGTGGACTCGTTCATACACGACCGCGCGTGCGTGGCGACGGGAACGGGCAGGGTAATGGAGAGAAACCGTTTTTCCCCGCGGCGTCGAATTGCGGACGAATGACGACGCCGTTGCGAATCGCGGCCGGCGAGCATCCGCCCGAAACGATTCTCGAGGCGCTTCGAAACGGACGCCGGGTCGTGATCACGACCCAAGCACTCGGCGAGAGCCACGACGTCACGCTCCGCGTCGTCGACGGCACCTACTACTGCGATACGCCGACCCGCCTTCACCGCCACGAGACGCTCGAGGAGATGCGATCCTGCATTCGAAAGATGGGGTACGCGAAATCGAAGACCACGGATTCAGCCGGCCCAAGCGGCGACGCGGAATCGACGGACTTGGACAGCAGCGACGAGGACTGAGCCCCGGCCGATAAGCCTGTACGAACGAGCGAGAGTTTTTGGCGCCACCGCCCGCACGTGAACGCATGTCGAACGATCCACGCCATCGACTCGATGAGTTAATGGAGCAGTCGGATCCGGAATTTCGAACCGTGATGAGTTGCGTATTCGGAATCGAAACCCACGAGACGCGGACCTACCTGACGCTCCTCGAGCACCCCGGGAGCACGATCGCGGAACTGGCGTCACTGCTCGACCGCGACCGAAGCACGGTCAACCGGTCGCTGTCGACGCTCGTCGGGCGAGGGCTCGCACAGCGAGACCGGCGACTCCTCGACGGCGGTGGATACGTCTACCAGTACACCGCCGTTCCCCTCCCCGAGGCGAAAGAAGCGCTCCACGAGGCGCTTGATACCTGGACCGCGGGCGTTCACGAGGTTATCGACGACTTTTCGTGAGCGCAGACGTCGTGATGACCACCGACGTCGTGATAGCCACCGGCACCATGGTGGCCCGATAGCCCTCGACGGCAGCATCCGCAGCAACCCACCCACTTTTCCCCGTTGGCTCCCTCCCGCCGGATAATGACCGACAGTCACGATCCCTCGCACACCCTCTCTCTCACGGTCGACTGGGAGTCACCAGCCGAAACCGCGGTCGACGGTACCTGGCTCGAGTGCGTCGCCTGCGGCGAGACGTTCGCCCCGTTCGAGGCCATTCGCTACACCTGCGACGCCTGCGACGGGCTGCTCGAGGTACGTTCCGACGACCTCCCGACGTTCGACGACTTCTCGGGTACCGGGGTCTGGCGGTACGCCGAATCGCTCCCGCTCGACTCGGGCGTCACGATCCAGGAGGGGAACACGCCGCTCTACCGGGTTCCGCGACTCGAAGAAGACGTCGGCGTCGAGACCCTTCGAATCAAACACGAGGGGATGAACCCGACCGGGAGCTTCAAAGACCGGGGAATGACCGTCGGCGTCGCCGTCGCCCGCGAACTCGGCGTCGACCGCCTCGCCTGCGCCTCCACGGGCAACACCAGCGCCGCGCTCGCGGCGTACGGTTCTCGCGGCGGCATGGAAACGCTCGTCCTCCTCCCCGCGGGCAAGGTCGCCGCCGGCAAAATTGCCCAGGCCAGCCTCCACGGCGCGCGCATTCTCGAGGTCGACGGCAACTTCGATCGGTGTCTCGACATCGTCCAGGAGCTGGCAAGCCGTGGCGAAACCTACCTCCTCAACTCGCTGAACCCGTTCCGCCTCGAGGGCCAGAAGACGATCGGCCTCGAAATTCTCGAGGAGTTCCAGGCCGACTACGGGACCTGGCCCGACCGGATCGTCCTCCCCGTCGGCAACGCGGGGAACACTGCGGCGCTGTACAAGGTCTTCCGCGAACTGGTCCAGGCGGGCGAACTCGCGATCGAGGACGTGCCGAAACTGACGGGCGTGCAGGCCGAGGGGGCCGCACCGATGGTCGAAGCGATCGAGAACGACGCGGACACGGTGTGCCGCTGGGACGAGGTCGAGACGCGCGCGACGGCAATCCGGATCGGCAATCCCGTGAACGCGCCGAAAGCACTGCCCGGAATTAGGGAGACCGGCGGAACGGCAGTCGCCGTCAGCGACGAGGCAATCACCGCAGCCCAGCGCGACCTGGCCGAGGAAGGGATCGGCGTCGAACCCGCATCCGCCGCGTCGGTTGCTGGCCTTCGAAAACTTCGAGCACAGGGCGTCGTCGCCGCAGACGAACGCGTCGCCTGCCTCACCACCGGACACTTGCTCAAGGACCCCGACGCGGCCGCCGCGGCTGGCCGCGATCCGGAGCCGGTTCCCGCCGATACGGCGGGCGTCCTCGAGGTACTCGAGTCCTGACTCGCTAGTCGCGAAAGGGAGGCCGAACTAGAGCAACGAGACGGCGATCGCCGCCGTCAGTCCGCTGATGACGAACCAGCCCAGAAAATTCCACCACGGAACTCCGCGGCGACGGGGTCCGGGGAGACTGTCGGTGTAGGTCCAGTACCCTTCCTCGACGCCCTGGTGATCGACCAACAGATCGTACCCGGTCGCGAGCGCGGCCGCGAGAACGACAGCACTCCAGCCGTCGACTGCGAGAAACGCGAGCCGAAGCGCGACGTAAATCACGCCGGTCCAGCCGAACAGTACGTAGAGCGGCACGCCCGCGACCTTCGGGCCGACGTGGTGCTCGAGCCACCCGAAACCGATGACGAGTGCTTCCGCAACGAACGCGATCAGCGCGCCCCCGACAAAGAACGCGACCGTCGCGCGTGTTGGCCACGTGAACACTGCGTGCGTGAGGGCAACGACGCCGACGAGTACCGTCGTGAGTGCGAACTGACGACTGCCTGTCATACGTCGTTCGTTTCATGCCAGGAACAAATACGTGCTTCATTTAGTCCGGAGCGAGTGAGGACACACGATTCCGTCGAGAGAAACCCACGAACTGTGATCAATCCGGATTAACTAACCCAGTTCACATACTTAGCGCCCGTTCGAGCGGCCGATCGACGAATTCGCTGATCCGAACGGAGTTAGTTGGCGAGTAACCCATCGACCCCCTCACGTGCGTGAATGTCGTTTCTGGGGGAGCGTTATTGGTTCGAATAATTGCAACTCTATTATTTTATTCCTGAAATTCAAGCGTGAAACGTTACAGAGCCTATAGCCAAATAGTCACTGTTCTCAGGGCCTTCCGTGAGTTCCAACGAACCACAGTCGGCTCGATTCGGTCGGAGATCGTATCTGAAAGGCTGTCTCGTCGGCGCCGGTTCTGCGCTCGCTCTTTCGGGGGTGACGTCCGCGTCTGACGATACACTCGAGGACCAGTACCGGACGGTTATCGACGTCACGGAGGAGGGGGCGGACAACACCGGGAACGAATCGGTGACACCCGTTATACAGCGGCTCGTCAACGACGACACGCTGCTGAAGTTCCCCGAGGGACGCTACTACATGGACGGGCAGGTCCGGTTCACCAGCTTCGAGAACGCCGGATTCGTCGGGGACAACGCGACGCTGGTACCGGCGAACTACCACAATTTCGATGGACCGCAGTACCGTCTGTTCAGGCTCGGCACCGCTGACCGCCCCGGACGGGACCTGCACTTCGAGAACTTTACCGTAGACCAGAGCGCCGAGGACACGGGGATCCGCGTGATCAGCGCGGAGGTCGAGGACGGGCTCTACGTCGGCAGAGTCGGCATTTACGGCCTGCACGACAGCGGCACGTGGGGTCCTGGCCTGTTCAACATCACCGATCCGGGGGGATCGGGATTCGTCGAGTGTTTCCGTGCGAAAGCGGGCGGGGCTCACGTCGACGACACGCCCAACAACGGGAACATGTGGCGCGGGCCCACCGGGATCGCCGTCAACCCGAATCACCACGGGTCGCTCACGCTGAGTGACTGCACCCTCGGCGCGTTCCCCGACAACGGCCTCTACGAATCGTCGGTCGACGGCGAACTCGTCGTCCAGGGTGGTCTGTTCAAAAACAGCGGCACCGCGTCGATTCGACTCTCCGGGAACAAAGCCACGGTCAACGATCCGGTCATCGTCGTGGACGACAATGCCGTGCGAGCAGCGGGCCAGCACGCGATTCGACTCGACCACGGGAAGGCATTCGAAATCGACGGCGCCGACATCAGGATTCCCGAACCGAACGGGGCCGCGATACGGGTGATGGACGACGTCGACGAGGCGACGATCAAGAATACCTCGATTTCGATCGGCGACGGTAACAACTCGGGAATCCGGATCGATCCCGAGTCGGGGCGAACGACGGTCGAAAACGTCGACGTGGACATCGACGCCAGCGGCTACGCGTTCCGCATCCTCGGCGAGGACGCCGGCATCGTCAGTCTGCGACACGTGAACGTGACCGGCGACGCGACCAGATCGCCGATCCGGCACACGATCTACTGTGAGCGGAGCAACTGCCGGTTCCACAACCTGTCGATCGACCAGCCCGGAGACGGTCGCGGGGGACTCGAGCTCCGCGGTGACAACTACCACATCACCAACGGCGAGTTCACGACGGATGACGTTCCCATCGTCGTCAACGGCTCCGACGACGTGGTGATCGAAGACAGTTACAGCGAGTCCTACGAGGGCGAGACCTCCCTGCTCATCCTCGACGGCTCGAGTAACGTCTCGCTTCAGAACAACGACTTCCCCGGTGGCGTGAAAGACACCCGGTAACGGCAGTCGGACCGCTGTTGGCCTGCGTTTTTTGGAGCGTACTCGAGGGGAGTGACGGAGTCTTCTACCGGAGGGTTACGTTCACGAGAGCGTCCTGACTGAGCCTCCGTCCAGAGGTTACGTCCAAAGAGCGTCCTGACGGAGTCTTTCGCGAGCGAAGCGGACGAAAGGCACGCCAGGACCGAACCCGAAGCGAGTGCTGAGCAACGCGAAGCACTCGCCAGAAGTGAGCGTCCTGACGGAGATTTGAACACGCGAAGACGGTCGGCCTCGCTTCGCTCGGCCGCTGCGACTTCTCTGCTCAAATCACCGGGTCCGTTCTCGAAGAATGGACTCCTCGCTTCGCTCGTCGTATGGTTCTTCGAAAACGTCCTGACGGAGATTTGAACTCCGGTCCCTGGCTCCGCAAGCCAAGAGGATAGTCCACTACCCTACCAGGACTCATCTCTTCGTTACCCGGAGTCGGTTAAAGCCCTTTCGAAAGGGGAGCGGTGTCGCTGTCGATTTTGTGGGACGTGACCGTAACGCACAGCTCTCGAGACGCTTTCTCGGGACGCGAACTCGAGGCGGTTTTCCCGACGCTGCCTCGAGCACCGGAGCACGCTCGACACACCGACGGCGGCCGACGGTTTAAATACGATCCCGCGGCAGATCCCGGTATGGACGACCGAATCCGGCGACGACCGCAAATGGACAATGCTTATGCGCGGGCTACCCATGCACGAGCATAGAATGAGCGAGATCGAGGGTATCTACGAGGACCTCGAGGCCGACGTCTCCCTCGAGGAGTTTCGCGAGGCCGTCGAGGCCAAAGTCGAGCAGATGGGTGGGCTCGCCGACGAGGAAACGGCGGCGATGCTCATCGCACACGAACTCGGCGAGAGCGAGGTCACCGGCGTCGCGGACATCGAACCGGGGATGGAGGAGGCGAAGTTCACCGCGAAGGTCGTAAAGATCGGCGATCTCCGCACGTTCGAACGCGACGGCGAAGACGAGGACGGCCGCGTCGTCAACGTCGAAGTCGCCGACGAGACCGGGAGCGTCCGGGCCGCCTTCTGGGACGAACACGCCCAGGCAGCCGTCGACGAACTCGAGGAGGGGCAGGTGCTGAAAATCAAGGGCCGCCCCAAGGAGGGATTCAGCGGCGTCGAAGTGAGCGTCGACGACGTCGAACCCGACGACGACACCGAGATCGACGTCCAGATCTCCGACACCTACACCGTCGAGGCGCTCTCGCTCGGCCTCTCGGACGTGAACCTCGTCGGCGTCGTCCTCGACACCGACGCCGTCCGAACGTTCGACCGGGACGACGGCTCGGAGGGGAAGGTGGCCAACCTCACGCTCGGCGACTCGACCGGACGCATCCGGGTCACCCTCTGGGACGAGCGAGCGGACCTCGCCGACGAGTTCTCCCCGGGCGACACGGTCGAGGTCGTCGACGGCTACGTACGCGACCGCGACGGCTCGCTCGAACTCCACGTCGGCAACCGCGGCGCCGTCGAGGAAGTCGAGGCGGACGTCGAGTACGTCCCCGAGAGCACGCCGATCGAATCCCTCGAGATCGGGGACACGGTCGACATCGCGGGCGTCGTTCGATCCGCGGACCCGAAACGGACGTTCGACAGGGACGACGGCTCGGAGGGACAGGTTCGAAACATTCGCGTCCAGGACGCGACGGGCGACATTCGCGTCGCCATGTGGAGTGAGAAGGCCGACGTCGACGTCGGTCCCGGCGACGAGGTCGCCCTAGCGGACGTCGAGATCAAGGACGGCTGGCAGGACGACCTCGAGGCCTCCGCTGGGTGGCGCTCGACCGTGACGGTACTCGGCGAGGGTGGCGGTGGTACCAGCGCCGACTCGAGTTCAGCCGACGGCGGGAGCGAGTCAACCGGGCTCTCGGCGTTCGCGGACGACGCTGCCGGCGACGCGGAAACTGCCGACAGCGAGGAGGACAGCGACGACGCCGACGACCCCGAAGACGGCGAGCAGATCGAGTTCACCGGCGTCGTCGTCCAGGCCGGCGATCCGGTCGTCCTCGACGACGGCGAGACGACGATGAGCGTCGAGACGAGCGCCGACGTCGGCCTCGGGGAAGAAGTAACGGCGCGCGGACAGGTCACCGACGGGCGACTCGAGGCCGACGAGGTCTTCTGAGCGGGCACGCCCGTAGCCTGTACGAAAAGCGTTAAGAAGGTCAACTTCGGCTATCTGTGTATGAACGTCGAACTCCCGTTCGCTCCGGTGGACACGATAATTCGACGGAACGCGGGGGACCTTCGGGTGAGCGCCGGTGCAGCAGAGGAACTGGCCAGGGAGATTCAGGCTCACGGCGCCCGGCTGGCGATCGACGCGGCCGAACGAGCGACCGCGGACGGCCGGAAGACGCTGATGGCCGAGGACTTCGAGGTCGAAACCGTCGTCGACAAAGACGACCTCGAGTTGCCGGTCGCCCCGGTCGACCGAATCGCGCGTATCGACATCGACGACCACTATCGCGTCTCCATGGACGCCCGCATCGCGCTCGCCGACATTCTCGAAGACTACGCCGACAACGTCGCTCGCGCGGCGGCGACGCTCGCCCATCACGCCGACCGACGGACGATCACGGCCGACGACATCGAGACGTACTTCGCGCTCTTCCAGTAATCACATGCGCTTTGGGTACAGCACCACCTGCCTCGAACACGACCCCGGCCCGCGCCACCCGGAGACACCGGACCGTCTTCGGGCGATTCGCGAGGGACTGAAGCGGAAACACGGCGTCGAGTACGTCAACGTCGATCCGCTCTCGATAGACACCATCGCCGCGATCCACGACCGCTCGTATCTCGAGGAGGTTCGCGAGTTCTGTGCCGACGGCGGCGGCAGCTGGGACCCGGACACGAGCGCCGTCGAGGAAACGTGGGACGCGGTCCGGACCAGTGCTGGCCTCGCGTGCTGGGCCGCCGAACGCGCGCTCGAGGGCGACGACGGTCGAAAGACGCCGTTCTCGCTGGGTCGGCCGCCGGGGCACCACGCCGTCTACGACGACGCGATGGGGTTCTGTTTCGTCAACAACGTCGCGGTCGCGGCTCAGTACGCCATTGACGAGTACGACGTCGACCGCGTCGCGATCATCGACTGGGACGTCCACCACGGCAACGGAACCCAGGACCTGTTCTACGAACGCGACGACGTGTTCTTCGTTTCGCTCCACGAGAAGGGGCTGTATCCGGGGACGGGCGACGTCGACGAGACCGGGGCCGACGCGGGCGAGGGGACGACCATGAACGTCCCGATGCCCGCCGGTTCCCACGACGGCGACTACCTCGAGGCGCTCGACGGCGTCATCGCCCCGGCGCTCGAGGCCTACGATCCCGGACTCGTTCTCACGAGTGCCGGCTTCGACGCCCACCGCCACGACCCAATTTCGCGCGTTCGCCTGTCGACCGAAGCGTACGCACTCATGACCGATCGGCTCCGCACGCTGACCGAAGACGTCGACGCAGCGCTCGCGTTCGTCCTCGAAGGGGGCTACGGCCTGGAGGTGCTCGCCGACAGCGTCGCGCTGGTCCACGAGACGTTCGACGGGCGCGACCCGCTCGGCCCGGACGATCCGGTGAGCGACGACGTCGCCGCGCTGCTCGAGGAGGTACGCGAGGCACACGGCCTCGATCTCGAGTAGCGCCACGGGAACCGATCGGTTCGCCGGTGAGAATCGGATCGTGCCACTCGAGCGACTGGATAGAAGCCAACACACTCATTAGAACTGACTCGCCAGGTAGTACACGATGAATCGTAGAGACGTGCTCGCGGGGACCGGTGTCGTTGGTCTCGCGAGTCTCTCGGGGTGTCTGGGTGTACTGGGACTCGACGAACACGAATCGGCGCCGGCCGGCGTCGACCAGTCGGTGCTCGAGGAGACTGGTTACCAGGAAATCAGGACCGAACCGTTGGGCGTCGACGAGAACGTCGACCTGCTCCTCTACAGCGAAACGGTAACCGTGACGAACTACCTGACGGAGTACGACAAGAGCGTCGACCTCGGCCCACTCGGGAGTCTGCGCGCCGCCGTCTTCAACGTGCTAACGACGCCGCAAGTCGACGTTCTCGGGCAGGAACTCAACCCGATCGAGGAGATGTCGACGGAGGAGGTTATGGAACTCGTCAAGAACAACTACGACGGGTTCGGTGACGTCACCCACGAAGCCGACGAGTCGGTGTCGGTGCTCGGACAGGAGGCGACGATGTCACGGTTCAGCGCGAGCGCCAAGTTCGACGGCGCCGACCTCGACGTGTTCATCCACGTCACCGAAGCGATCCAGACCAGTGAGGACCACCTCGTGGCGATCGGCGTCTACCCGGAACAGACCCAGGGGCGAGAGGAGGCAAACGTGTTTTCACTCGTCGAGGGCGTCATCGAGGACGCGAGCGGCGCCGAGTGAGACGGCGACGACTGCGACGGCACCGAGTGAGTCGACGCCGAATCGATCACGGCATCGGTTCGAAGTACATCCGTAACGCCGTCCCGAACTCCTCGAGCAACCCGCTCACGTCGGGTCCGACCAGCACTTCGTACTCGCCCTCGAGTGCCGTCTCGACGTGGGCGCCGAGTCCAACGTCCAGCAGTCGGTCGCTCTCGAGGAACGAGACGGCATCGGTGAACTCCCGGTCGCGTTCGACGACGTACCGGGCGCCGTCGATGAACGGGCCGTACACCGTCTCGTCGTCCGCGTAGGCGTCGTAGAACCCTTCGGCGTGGTCCTTGACGTGAACCGGCGGCCCTTCGTGGCGCTCGACGGCCGGGCGCTCGGCGACGGCGAGTTCGACGAGGAGAACGGCGCTCGCGTCGGCGAACGCTTCGGCTCTGAGGACGTCGAACTCGCGACGCTCGAGACCGCTTGCGATGCCGTCGAGGGACTTCTGGAGCTGTGGATAGAGCTGATCGTCGACGAGGGGAGGGGCATCGAATCGGATCGCGACGGGCGTCGTCTCGCGTCGATCGAGGTGGGCCGCGAGTTCGTCGGGTTCGAGTGGTTCCGGTTCGTCCGGTTCGAACAGCTCGATTCGGGGCGACTCGAGCACCTCGCGCGCGTAGTGCTGGAGCCGGGCGACGTTCGCCGCCGAACACACCGCGGCGACGTTGCGTTCGGGATCGGTCGGGTCGATGACGACGAGCGGGTCGTCGAACGTCGCTCGACCGTGGTCTTCGGGATCGAGTTCGACGGGCGGGCGCCAGCCGGCCGCTGCCTCGAGCAACGGCCGAAAACCGCCGTACTCGACGACGAGCAACTCGGTCAGGTAGCCGCTGAATCCCTCCGTCCGGAGGTTCGACCCGTACGCGCCGATCGCCTTCAGAAACTGCTTGGCGAGACGAACGTCGTCGGCGGTCTCGTCGTCGAGACGATCCTCGAGATACCGGTTGTGAAAGGGGGTCCGGTCGACTGCCGAGCGGATGTCGGTAGCGTCCTCGAGTCGAAAACAGGGGACGACGTCCACGTCGAATCCGTCGTACTCGCCCGTGACGTAGGGATGTTCGGCATACTCCTCGTGGCCCTCCGGGAGCGTTTCGTGGCCGACCTCGAGCCCGTAGGTCTCGAGTGTCTCGCGGTCGAGCGACGGTGGAAAGCGGACGAAGACGTCGATGTCGCGGTCGCCGCTGATCCAGGTGTCGCGAGCCGTGGACCCGACCTGGACGACGTCGGCGTCCGGACAGCGGTCAGTGGCCGCGGCGGCCGCCCTGGTGATGAGGTCCTCGGCGACCGTGTGCATGGTGGCTCGTTCGTCGTCGGCAGGGCTGATCCGCTCGAGGACCTGTTCGGTGACGGCCTCGAGTTCCGCGCTACCCGCATCGTCGGGCTTTCCGCCAGCCCCGTGTTCGGGTTCGCCCTCCCCCGTATCGTCGCTCATACGGGGGACGTACTCGAGCGACGGCCGAAAGGGTATCGAACGACGACGCGTGCTCGCTGGAGCTGGAGGGTGACGGCGAGGGTGAGCGTGCCTGCGACAGCGAACGCGGGGGCGAGGACGAGGACGAGATCGAGTGCGAGTGCGAGTGCAAGTGCAAGCACAACACCGGAAGTAAACCCGTGTGCGACGTGAACTCGAGGCACGACCCGGCGAAAAGCGAAAGCCCTATCAAATCAACCCGACAACCAGCAGATGCCTAAGCCGAAGTAGCTCAGTTGGTAGAGCACCTCGCTGTTAACGAGGCGGTCCCAGGTTCGAGTCCTGGCTTCGGCGCCTTCTCTCGAATTCTCGCTCGAGGGGTACCCACGCCGTGATTCGAGGAGCGACAGTCGCTTCGAGCGGCGAGCGTACCATCGGCCTCGAGGAGTGGCTATTAGTTCCCACCCACCGGAGAGACGCCCATGTCGACACCCGCCGACAGACGAACGACCGACGACGATGGACACGACGTCATCGACCCGCTGTACGTAGGAATCGTCACCGTCTCGTCCTCGAGAGCCGCGAGCGACGACCCCGATCCGGACGACCCCGGCGGCGACATCATTCAGGAGTGCTTCGAGACCGAGGGTCACGAGGTCCAGGCCCGCGAACTCGTTCGCGACGACTACGCGGCGATCCGGACGGCCGTCAGGAGTCTGGTCGTCCAGCCCGATATCGACGTCGTGCTCACGACCGGCGGCACGGGCGTCACCGCCGACGACGTCTCCCCGGACGCGGCTTCGGCGCTCTTCGAACGCGACCTGCCCGGATTCGGCGAGCTCTTCCGGTCGCTCTCGTGGGACGAGGTCGGCACGCGAGCGATGGCCTCGCGAGCGACGGCGGGGATCGCCGCGGATACGCCCGTGTTCTGCCTTCCGGGGAGTACGAACGCCTGTCGAACGGCCTGCGAGCAGTTGATCGTCCCCGAGGCGCCCCACCTCGCGGGACTGGCGACGAAACACCGCGCCGGGACGGGAACGCAGACGCTCGCGGATTTCGACGGGGAGTGAGACGTTACCCGAAGCTCGAGGTGGCCCCGGACAACAAGCGTTAATTAGCCTGCCCGTTTTCCCCCGATTGAAAGGGGCCCTTAGCTCAGTCTGGTTAGAGCGCTCGGCTCATAACCGAGTGGTCGATGGTTCGAATCCGTCAGGGCCCATCCGAAAATAACCCGATCCGTGGCCGATAGCGATTCGGCCATCGGTCGGGTTCTTACCCACTCGAAAAGCGGATATTCGTTCTCGAGCGAAGCGAGTTCGAAACTGGAGCCGAACCAGTCACTGGTTCCGGGTCGCCTCCCTCGTGCGATATTTGTAGCCGAAACGGGGTGGTCGACGTGGCGGTGAGCGACTGGGTACCCGGGAGCAGTTCGACCTGTGACCACTGCGGCGCCCACGTCAGCGAGCAATTTCGGCGGGTCTACGGCGACTCGTCGGACCGCGCCCACCGCTGCGGGGAGTGCGATTCGTTCCGTCGCCTGAGCCGCGGGACCGGCGCCGGTGTCGACGTCGCGATTCCCGATCCCGAGATCGCGCCCGGTCGCCACGGGGGTGAGTCCGATGTCTGACCTCAAATGGCCGAAGTCGTTCCCACGGACGTCACCGGAGGAGCGCGAGGCCTATTCGGGGAACTTCCGCGTTTCGACGCGACGCGCGTTTCAGAATATCCTCGGCGAGCTGCAATCCTGGGATGGTGTTACCGACGTCCAACTCGAGAGTGCTGCCGATCACCTGAAACAGAATCCGAATCTTCCCTACGCCAACGCCACGAAGCCGGACGATCCGGGCGTCGTCGCCTACTTCACGAAAGACGGCGAGCAGATGGCTGCGGCCTGTGATCGGTGGGATAACCTGCGCGACAACGCCCAGGATCTCTACCATTACTTGCACGAAACTCGGATGCAGGAACAGCGCGGAACGGTCACCGCCGAAAGCGAATATCAGAAACTTCGACTCCCGAGTGCTGGTGAGGCCGTCGAAGCCGCGCCGTCACCCTACGCTGTCCTTGAGGTCGCTCCCGCCGCTGACAGCGACGAGATTCGAGATGCGTTCCGAGAGCGAATCAAAGAAGCCCATCCCGATAAAGGAGGTTCGGAATCCGAGTTCAAGCGAGTTCAGAATGCCTATCAGACGCTAACTAACGGGGGTGACCAGCGGTGAGCCGACTCGTCAAAAGCAACGAGTGCGAGCGCTGTGAGGAATCCATCAGTGGCCTCCGTCGTCTTTGTCCTGAGTGTACTCGAGAGGTTCGCCGTGCTCGAGGTGGGCCGCTGTGAGCCACGCCGTCGAGACTATGGCCCGGTCACGACAGGCGGGTGACCGTGCAGAGACGGCCGTCCTCGAGTTGATCGACGGTCTACGATACGTCCCCGACTCGGAAGCTCAGCACTACGACGCGATCGCCGAGGCGGTCATCGTTCCATGTCGAGAACTTCCGTTCGTCGGGCTCTGTCTTCTCGAGGCGGGGGTCGTCGTCGAGATCAAGAGTGTGGCCGTCGTCTACGGACAGAACCAGCGCCGCGGCCGCTTTAGCCTTCGACGCGTTCAACACCAGAGCTTGCTCGAGGAGGGCGGCGTCTACCTGTTTGCCGTCTGTACGCCGAACAGCCGCGAGATCATCGGGATGAAGGTCGTTCCGGCGAATCAGGTCGATCACCTGCTTGAGTCGGTAACCGACGGCTGGCGGACCGCGGGCGACGGTCGCGAAGATTATTCGCAGCTCGCCTGGACGCGAGTCTTCGATTCGAGCGAACTCCGCGAGCGAGGGGATGCGCTGTGAGCACCGAGCACGTCGGTGACGATCGTGACCTTGAGGCCGAACTGGCGAGCCCGGCCGCCGGCCGGATCGGGTTGCCCTTCGACGCGATCTGCACCGGCTGCCAGCGTGTCGCGGTGAAGCGAGCGAGTCTGGAAGACGTCGGGCACGAGCCGCAGGCCGATCTTGAGTCGCTCGAGGCGGGCGACTGCACGTCGTTCAAGCACATCTGCCATCGCTGTCAGACCTGTACGTGGTGGAATCCGGTGGCCGTGCTCACCGGCCTGATCCGGGCCGATCGGGAGGAGGACTAAGCTCATGTCCCAACCCGAAACCACGCCCCACGAGAGCCACGGGCGATGGAAGTGGGACACCTGGGGCCGCGGGCCCTACGATGCCCTCTCGAGCGTGATGCTCGGTCCACCGTTCGAGGGACACCTGAAACTGGACGTCGACGTCGACGGCGAGCCTTGGCACCTGGAGGTCACCTACTCAAAATCCGGAATTAAACCGCGGCCTCGAGACAACATCAACGCCTCGAGGCTCTACGAGTGGGACATCAAAGGCCGCGGACCGGGCGAGGCGAAAGCGTCGTTCAATATCTCGCCCCGGTTCCCGAACATGTGTCACTGGGAAACCGGCGATCCGTTGGGCCTTCCCTGGGAGAACCAGTTCGGCGAGGTCGACGGTGTTGACGTCGAGTACGAACCGTCGAACGTCGAACCCGAGCGAGCGCTCGAGTTGCTCCCCGAGTTCTATGCAGCGATCTTCGAGGAAGCGGGTGAGCCAGTGTACCCCGAGTACTTTCGGAAGCCGCCCCACCCGACGTACAGCCGCGAATGGGCGCACGAGCGCTACGTACGTATGCGTCGCGAATGGGCCGAGAAACTGGCCTCCGCGGGCGTCCTCCAGAAGATTACCCACCACCTGACCGATATGGAGGGTGTCATCGCCGAGTTGAAGATCAACAACAAGGAGGTCGTCAACCATCAGAACCGGCTGGTACTCGACCCCGCGGCGGTGAGTGAACTCCTCCCCGGCCACAGCTACGGACGGAAGTTCGAGATTTACCAGCTGAAAGATCCGGACGCGGTGTCGAAAGATCACCCATCGTACCACCCGAAGGTGGAGGTACTGGTGAACAAGAAGATGAACGACCGCGAGGCATGGGCATGGGCCGATCGACGCGAGGTCGTCGAGGAGATCGACGAGACGCTGATGAATTTCATCAACTGGGACGACATCCCGCTCGCCCCGGACGCGAGCGCGGTGTACGTCGAAGACGACCATTTCGAGGCCGTCGCTCGTGACGATCCGGTCGAACTCTATCCGGACCCGACGCCGCGCCTCGAGGCGAAGAGTGAACACCTGTTACTGACGACGCTTCGCGATCTCGGGAAGACGCCGCGCGACGTCGCCGAGAAGGTCTCGACCGACGGCGGCGTGACCGTCGGCGACCTGGCCGACGAGCTAGGGAAGCATCCGTCGACGATCTACCGGGCGATCGAGGAACTCGGCGAACTACTCGACCTCGAAAACGGTCAGGTCTCGTACCGGGCCAGGAAGTATCGCGAGGAGATCCGAGCGCTCGTCGAGAGCGCCGAGTACGGCATCGAGAGCTACGCCGACCGTATCCAGCACATCATGGGCCTGGCGGATCACGTCGCCGAGTGCTCGCCGTTCCAGAAGTGGCTAGCCGAGCACGGCGCCGAGCTCGAGTTCGACCAGGAAGGCGAACCGAAACGCCTCCGCATCGACACCATCCTGTCGACGCTGAAAGCCTCGAGTTTTGAGAGCGCCCAGGAGGTCGCCCGCGAGGCGATCGAGAAGTGGCGCCACTCGGGCAACGACCCAGCCCTCTTCTCGAGGGTGCCGATGCTGTGGCGGACACCTGGAGGGGACACGGAGACACGACCGGTCGGACGACTCGCGCCCGACTGGTAGCGCGGCCCTCGTGAGTGGCAACGCTTTTTCGCACCTTCTTTTCAGAAATTGAGATTGTACTCAATCCGTGAGTGTACAACTTCGGTTGTGTTCTGGCCTCGAGGGGTCGGGCTCCGGCGCGATCGGGCCGGTGCCCCTGCGGGGTCGATTCGCGCTGCGCGCGAACGCCCCCTTGCGGCGTGTCCCCAAGGGGACAAAGCCAAAAAATTACAACGCCCCCGCCCCACCTCCGCACGATTCCAGTTGAAGCACATGAAACAGGGGTGTGCTCTTTTGCAAGAGTTTATGAGTGAAGCCGGGAGCAAAGTCGGTGCTATACGGCATCCCAAGTTAATCTGCTGATCGCCTACGCGCTCTCGTTACCACGGATATGGCAAATCTTTTGAAATGGTCAACTAATTACTAACATATGTCACCTAATGCTGATTCTGAATTTAGTCAACTAGATGAGTATTTGGACAATGTTGATTTGTCCTCTGATGTCAGTGAAGGTGGATTGGAGGTTTTGAAAGATGAATTACAAGACCGAATTGATCATCAAGAGAATGAATATCAATACTATTTGGATTTAGGATTTAGAAGTGCACGAACAGTAATAGTCCTATTAGGAATATTTGTGTCTGCTATTGCAGTACTAATAAACCAGGGAATGATAAATATCACCGATCTCATCTCAGCCCCTTTCCTTTTTGGAGGATTTTCTGCCGTTTTATCAATTCTTTTTGGCACGCTCCTCCCATTCTTCATCAGCTATTTCAGGAATAGAGCTCGGAGAGAAACAGATTATGAATCAATTACATTAGCAGAAGATCCTGGATTAGTTTATTCTAAAGAACAAATCCTAACCTTTGCCGTAGAACAAAAGGTAAGGATGACTAAAAGGTCACATAAGAGTGTAGGGCAGGCACAAGTTCTTGCACTTATATCCCAATACTTGTTTGTTATTTTTGGAATTTGCGTTGGGTACGGTATATTGGCTGCGTTGTGATTACGGATCGATTAGCGTATCCACTCACATCTTTCTCCCAGATCACATTCAAAATGTTGATTATCTCACCGTTTGTATCTCTTTACTGTTTCTTTTAGAGTCGCTGGAGCATCATCTATTTCCAGGCCGAGTTTCTCATCGATTTGTTTTTCTTTTGCAGCTATTCTACTATCTATGTACTGGTAGAATTCATCTCTTTTCCCTGGTTGTAACAGTTTTTTCATATTTGATTTGATTCGAATTCCGTTATTTTCGCCATTGTCATAAAGTGCTTTTAGCTGAGAAAGATCTTCACGAATATCATCTGACTTTGTTTCTAACTGTGATTTCACCCTTCTATCAATTATATTATTAATCCCTGACTGCCCTGCTTCTATGCTTTTAGTATTCTTTCGAATGTATATTCTATCTCGTGAGATTCGCCCCTGTTTACCTTTTTGTGATATCAAAGGGAGGATCTCCGGCACGTCATCCACAAACAAAACTTGGAACAATTTTCCTTCTAATTCACTCCATTCTGCCGATGCA
Source organism: Saliphagus sp. GCM10025334 (assembly GCF_042663485.1). Lineage (NCBI taxonomy): Archaea > Methanobacteriati > Methanobacteriota > Halobacteria > Halobacteriales > Natrialbaceae > Saliphagus > Saliphagus sp. GCM10025334. The sequence goes on from NZ_JBHTAF010000002.1 coordinate 513,090, forward strand.
TACACATATTCCTCTACCTCATAGATCTCATGTGCTTCGTCAGGAAGATACTGATCAATCGATAAATCCGATTTATCTTTCAAATTTTCAAGTCCCTTAATTTCTAAAGTATTGTCCTCCTTTTCAGATATCCCGAATAAGATCACTCCACCACCAGAATTCGCGAGAGCGAGCACATGCTTTCCGAGTTTTGCATTATCTATCCACTCTTTCTTGAAATCGAGATTATCATATTCCCCATCGTAATTTCGAAGAATCTCTCTTAGTTTCTCTCGATTCGGCTCTCGGAAGAATTCTGCCATGTCTTCCTTTCGACTTTCTCGGAATGATACCGATGCCATACTGACTCATCATCGTTCACGATTACTAACCCTTTTGGAAGACTTCAAATCAATATCTAATACCCCGAGAATCGTGTGTATTTTCGGTGGGGTAGCCTTGGTCACCGCTAATCGGTGATCAAGCTTTCAATTCACCCTATTCTGGGACAAATTCTAAGTCAAAACTGATATCGTCACCAACACTAACTAGAAAATGTCCGGAATCGCTACCTTAGCTTGATCGGTCCCACGATGATCCCCACCACCATGCCATCGTAGGAATGGGAGACTCGAGGCCTTGCACATCCTGTCTTTGACGATCGTCAACCCCGAGCTTCCATGTGGCCGATAGACCACAAAGCAGTACCAACCATTCGATCGGCGTAATCGATCGTGATAGGCTTTGTAGACCTTGAAATTCCCCGGCTGGCCGTCGCTATGCTCGAGCATCGTGCTCTTGATCTCGACGGGCGTCCCATTCTGAAAGCGTGCATCGTGCCAACTCGAGCGTTCGAGGTCGAACCGTCGCTTCCGGGCCATCCGTTTCTCGCAGATCGTCCCGAAGTGGTTCGCTCGCTTACTCCGATTCATTTCGAGCCTCACAGGCGTCTTTGTAGCCCACGTCCTCACAGCTGAATGTGTGTCTCTCGAGAACTTCGCTCTCGCCGTTCTCGTAGACTGTAGTGACGATCGCCTCGTATTGGTAGGTGATATTGCCACCATTGCCGTTGGTGATCGCGTAGATTTCGGGGACCACGCGAGAGGTGTGAGCCGTCCAGATGCCCGTATTGCCAGTTGCCCCAACCACTCGAAGCTCGACGTACTCGAGGTCGTCAAACGAGTCGACGTCAACCATAGCTGAGCATCGGTGGATGTGCTCGCCGGAGAGTGCCTCGTGATCGTGGCACCGAGTCGTGAGTTCGACCTCCGGTTCCGACGTTCCGAAGGTCGTTCCCGCGTAACTGCCTATCAGGATCACAGCGACGATCGCCGTTGCGACCAACAGCGTTCGTCGATTCGGATTCACGCCGACCACGCGCCACGCGCGCCGATATATATCAACTCCTCCGCCTGATTCGACGCCCGCCCATCGGTCGCTTCGCTCCCCGCGGGAGCGAGCGATGGGCTTGGGCCTCGAGTAAAGGGGACTGCGTATCCGTATCCAGCCATCCATCGCGCCGCGGTCATGCGATAACCTCGTTCACTTTGGAAATCGCGTCGACGTGCTCGCCGTCGTCTCGGTATTCCCGCCAGCGTGAACCCACCCAACCGTGGCTGTAGGGAACGAATTTGGCGGTTTCACGGTTTGTCATTCCCTCTTCCTTACAACGGATCACCGTCCACAGCGCGGTGAGGCGAGCGGCCTCGTCGGCATTCATCTCGTCGGTTTCGTCGCCGAAGCGCGACCAACTCCAGTCGCTCGCTTCTTTGGTGTTGTACCGGAAGTCCGTCGGCGGGATACCTTCGATCTCACCCTGGACGTCTGCGAGTTTCGCGTTGCTGATCGAATCGGCGATGATCGCTTTCTTCTGGCTCACCTTCTTGACGATCGTGCCGACGCGCCAGAGCATCGGGTGGATCGATCGTTCGCCGTGAGCGATGTAGATCAGTGCACCACCGTACTTGCGGATCTTGTAGACCAGCGGCGCCATTTTCATTCGGGTTTCGTAGCCCTGTTTTCCCTGGCCGCTCGCTGAGCTCGAGAACTCGTCGCCGATGAACAGTTTCGGGCGCTGGCTGTGCTCGAGCGGGTCGCCGTCCTGCTCGACCCACTCCATGAGGGTGCCGTAGTCGGGAATCCAGCCGTCCTGGACGTCGCCGTCCTCGTCGACCCAGCGGTTCTTCTCCTCGAGGGACTGGATGTTGGTTCCGAGCAGCGACTCCGATCGGTTGAGGTCGCGCCAGCGCTGCGCGAGTAGACACGCGAAGTCGGTCTTTCCGGCGCCCATTTCACCCAGAACGACGACGACCGGCGCCGGGCCGTCGATCAGGTTGTCGACTTTGCCGATCGCCTTCATTCCCGAGACGTCCGCTCGCTGGGAGGTATCGCCGACCATGTGCTTGATCGTCGGCATATCGCCGTTCTCGAGCGCCTGGCGGAAGGTTTCAGTCCCTTCGACCATGCGGATGTCGCGGTGTTTTCGGAGGTCTTTGCACTGGCCGGGCATCTTGTCGGGCCGATCGGCCTCGAGCGGATCGTAGTGAACCGAGCGGATCGACAGCGCTCTCGAGACGTGCTCGTCGCGAACGATACCGCCGTGGTCGTGGATCTCGCGGTTTTCCCGGTCGCTGTAGCCTTCCTGGTGTTCACGCGCCTGTGCGGTCGTGTAGAGCGCCTGCTGGTCGGCGCCGTTGTTCTCACTCATGGTTTCGTCCTCCGTCGGTGGCTGTCTCTGCAGTCTCGAGCGTGATTCCCTGCGGGTTCTCCGCCGGGTCGTAGTCGATCGCGTAGTCGTCGACGTCGCGGATCTCGTCGCTGTCCCACTTGTCGGCTTCCTCGCGAGCGGCCTCAAAGCGTTCCTTCACGCTGGTCTGCTGGCCCATTAGCCCACGCTCGTCGGCCTCGGCCTGGAAGTTGATCGAGTCGCGCTCGATCTCGACGCCCATCTTCGAAATGCGGCCGCGGAGTTTGTTGAGCGCGATCGAGTCCTCGATGAGGTCGCCGTGAATGTCCTCGAGCATCGCTTTCAGCGTCACGAGCTTCGAGTCGGCCATATTCGACTGGTAACAGCCGGTGACGATGAGGTCCTCCGTGTCCTCGAGCCACTCGAACTCGCGAACCTCGAAGGCCTCGTTGTCGTTGCATTGGTACGGCGACGGTCCTTCGACGGTCTTGTTCGCCCACACCTCTGGTTCGACGTAATACTTCTCGCGGACGTCCTCGACGCCGTTGATGTGGTGAACGGGAATCATGTGTCGGTTTCGGAGCTTCCGCGCACCCGTGATGAATACCGCGAGCAGCGGCGGCCCCAGGAGCAACAGCGCGGCGAACCAGCCGAAGACGATCGGCGGGATACCGGGGACACTCGGTCGAATCCAGATGAGCGCGGCGCCGAGGGAAACCATGATCCCGAGAACGATTAGCTGACTCTCGGCGAGCAAGTAGGTCACGCGGTCGGACCAGCTCGAGAACGTGCCACTGGTTTCGGTCATGCCTGCACCACCCCACTCTCTTCGGAGCGGACGACGTACGCGGCGCCAACACCGGCGAGTGCCGTCGTCATGATGACGCCCGAGAACAGGCCGCTCTCACCGCCGAAGTGGCGGAACGGGTTCTGCTCGACCATGCCGGTCGAGACGACCGCGCCGGTTCCCTGCGCGAGTGACTGCCTGGTGGCGACAGCGACTGCGGCGCCGTCCCGATCGGCGACCGCGAACGTCACCGTGTTCGTTCCCTTCTCGAGGCGCACCTCGTCGTAGTTGAAGCTGGTCGTTCCCTCTTCGAAGGTACCGGCCTCAGTGAGCGATATACGGCGCCGTTCGTCGGCCTCGATGGTGAGCGTGAACCGGCCGCTCGAGTAACTCCAGTCGACGATTCGCGTTTCGGCGTCGATCGCCCGTTCGTAGTCCTCGCCCGCCTCGATACCGTCCTCGGTGGCTGTTTCGTTCGTGGCGTTCTCCTGGGACTGTGCGAGCGCGCCCATACTGCCCATGCCCATCGCGAGCGATACCGCTACGATCGTGGCGAAAATGAAAATGCGTCTCATGGTTAGTTACCCAATCCAGGGATGAGGTCGGTCACGATCCCGACGACCGCCAGGACTACCGCCGCGATGAGTCCGAACCCCAGAATGGTGCTGCCGCCGCCATCGAAACTTCCGAATAGTCCGCCGAACAGTGGCTCGTCGTCTTCCGTGCTCGAGTTCGTCTCCTCGTTCTCACTCTCGAGTTGTGCGATCAACTCCTCGAGTTCGGCCATTGCCTCGGCGAACTCCGCCGACGTTACCGCGTCGTAGTCCTGGTCAGTGTAGTCAGGTTCCGTAGTCCGTACGTCGGAGCCGTCGTCGTTGCCGACCGTGGCATCGACTCCGTAGTGCTCGATAATCGCCAGCACGTCGCGCGTGTAGCGAATATCATCGACACTATCGAACTCATCCATCTCCTCGACGATCGTCTCGATAGAGTCGGGCGTTCCTTCCAGTGCTTCAATGTCGGCAATCGTCTGCTCGTCAACGTGCGTGATTTCGGCGCCTTCGGCGTCCCACATCTTGACGACCTCGAGCACGCCATTCCAGAGGTCGACTTGACCTTGACCGCTCGAGTCGTCCGTGGACTCGTCGAATATGAGCGAGCGAGCCGCCATTCCAGAGGCCGCCGGAGGGTCCATGATAGAAACACCCTCGTAAGCAGTGGTACTCCCTGAATAGACCCACATTGCAGAGCCATCAGACGCATCGACTGCATGGAGTTCACCAGCCCGGTCAGCGGAATAGACAAATCTTCCACCAGGAGGCACCGCCAACGAGTTGAGTCCATCCGTGTGACCCCCTTCGTATGCGTACTTTTCAGACCCATCTGACGGGTTGAAAAATCGCACATCCCCGGCGGTGTCGTTATCACCGGCGACGACTGTCCCATTAGGAAGTGTCGCGACAGGGGCAGAGTGCCCCGTCGTGGTAGTCCAACCGAGGGAGCCGTCAGCAGTGTCTATTTCTCGCAGGTCGCCAGACTCCGAGAAATACAGATGCTCTCCGTCAGGAGAGATCGCTATTCCTTGAATCTGTCCAGTTACCGGGGTGCTCCACACGCCAGAGCCGTCCGAGGCGTCAATCGCGTGGACACCATCGCCATTCGTCGATACGGCGTAAGCGGTCTGAGAGTCGTGAGAAAAGACCCCCGCAGTAACCCCATCACCATGCGAATATGTCCACTGCTCAGTACCGTCAGAAGCGGCGATTCCATACGTCAGGTTGTCCCACCCGCCACCGATGATGGTGGTACCATCCGGCGACACATCAACGAAATCGACAGATTCCGTGTTTCCGTCGAAATGCCATAGCTCCGAACCATCTGAGGTGTCGATCGCGTAGACGCCAAAGGACCCACAAACGAACAGTGTTCGTCCGTCGGGAGAGATCGCCGAATCGGAGAAATCGGCGGAATACGCCCCGATCGAAGCCAGCAGGTCCCCCGTAAAGGGATCGACTGAAGAAATGGTACCGCCAGCACCAACACCGTAAGTTGGGGGGCCGACAGTGTAGGTTTCGCCCGATTGGAAGCCACCCATAGGAACATCGCTTCCGAACACGATTCCGTTGTACTGCTCGGCGTCGGCGTAGCCGTCCGGGTAGACGTGGCGATCGTCGAGGTCCGGGTCGGGATCGACCCACGTTTCCGTAGCGCCGCTCCAGTTGACCGACATACCGCGCACGATCCGGAGGTCCGGGCGTTCGAACCCGAATTGCTGCATCCAGCTAATTTGGAAGCGTTCGTCGGTCGGGTCGTCAGTTCTCGAGAGGAACCGCGCCATTCCCTCCGGGCTACGCACTTGCTCGGGCGTGATGTTACCGGCGTCCAGTTCGCCGTAAATGTCTTCGACGAACGACTGGTCGTACCACGCCACTACGTCGTCCGAGAGCGTGCGAATTTCTTCGAGTATTTCGAAGAACTCCGGTCCATCGAACGCGAGCAGGGAGTCGGTCGAATCGAGGTCGCCACCGTCATCAGTCACGCTCTGCGTGGTGAACCGGAGGTCCGTCAGCACCTCTGTTCCGTCCTCGAGCACGAACGTCGTCGCACCAGGGTTCGACCGTCCAGACAGTTGGGCGGTCGAATCCCAGGCGTCGAGTTCGTCAGCACCGAGCGCCTTCGAGCCGATCAGCGTCTCGTCGCCAGCATCGAGGAAGTCGAAAACGGGCGTGATGAATCGCCCATCGTCACCGTCAAGGTTGTCGACGTTATCGAGCGCGTTTTCATCGACGACCGTTCCCTCATGCAGCACCGGTTTCGTCTGCTCTCGAGCATCCGAAATACGAACGATCACGTTCGAGCCGTCCGACACGCGCTCGCCGATCGTCTGAATGTTGTACGCAGGGTCCGTGTCCTGACCAGCGCCAGCGATATACGACAGTTGCAGCAGCGCCTTATTAGAGACGTGCAAGTGGTTGAACTCAGAGACGCAGTAGTATTGTCGGATACGCGAGAGCGCGGTGTCGTAACCCTTGCTCGAGCCGTTTCCGAGTTCCCATTCAGACGCCATGCCGTGCCGCGCCTCGAGCGAGGCGATCGGGCGAGTGTCTTGCAGGTAGTTCCCGAAGTTGACCGAGTGGTTGTTCATCCAGGCCGCCTCGTTCGTGACGAGTTGGTGCAGCTGCACTCGGTCGGACGTTGGGTCTTCGTTCATCGAGTTACGATACCAGGTGCCACCGACGAGGCCGACGAACACCGGCATCGCGAACACCGCCATCGTCCAGTGGGTCTTGTCGATAACGCCGCCGATCGCTTCCTTGAGGCCATCGACGACGCCGTTGTCAGCAGCGACCGTTCCGCTTGAGGCCGCCCCGGCGACCGCCGCTGCGCCGATCGCCTGAAGCGCCCGGCGCCGGGTGAGCGTGATCCCGTGATGGTACGTCGGAGGATCTCCCGACGATGGGCTTTGGGCTGAAGACATCAGTCACCTCCTCGAGCGCGTGCCGCCACGCCAGCGAGAGCCAGTGCGAGGACGGCGACACCGACACCGAAGCCGGGTTGAGCGTCACCGTAGGCGATCACACCTCCGATTAGCCCGCCCTCGATTTCGACGGTCTCGACCTTTTCGGCGTCACCTTCGACCACCACGCGCGTTGTCTCGTTGTACTCGAGGCTCGCGTAATCTTCGAAATAGACGTCCTCGACGATGCGCTCGGTCTCTTTGCCTTCGATGGTGACCGTGTGCAGCGCCGTGGCGTTCGTTCCCGAGTCGTTGAACTCGGTTTCGTTGTAGAACGTCGCCTCGACGCTCGCGACATCCGTCGACGAATCGTTGAAGTCGTCGGAAAACTCGACGGCGATCGTCACCGGATCGGACTCGTTGTCGACCTCGACGGTTTCGTTGAGCAGCTCGCTGGTGTCCGCGGCGCCGAGGCCGACCAGGAGGCCGGCGCCGAGTGCGAGCACGACGACCGCGAGCGAGAGCCATCGGGCAGCCGTGGGCGTGGGCCGCATTCAGACCACCCCCGCAGCCATCACCCCGGTAAGCGCGATCGAGAGCGCCGAGGCCGTGATGATGTAGCCGGTGATCGTCGAATCGTACCACTCCGCTTTCGTACCGTTGAATTCCGTGAGTTGCATGAATTGAACCTCGAGGTTACTTGTAGGCGATCAGGTAGAACGCCGCGGCGTTCAGCAGGACGATGAACCAGCCGAGATACCACATCGAGTCGACGGCGTACGAAACAGCGGGTACGAGCGCCGACAGGATGTTGAGGATGAACGCCAACAGGAGCGTCACCGTCTCGATGTCAGTGTAGTCCTCGAGTGTGGTCTGGCCGTTCGTGACCCAGGCGGTCAGGAGCGTCAGCATCGAGACGATGAACGCGTAGGTGATCTCGGTGCCGTGGGCGGCGTAGAGCGCCGCGTCCATCCCGACGTTGAACGGCGCGTTCAACGCGATCGAGACCACGCCGACCATCGAGACCGACGCGAGCACGAACAGCGGCGCGAGCACACTGTCGATCAGATCGATTCCGTCCTCCCGGCGAACCGCGCCGGGAACCATGTTCTGCGGTAGGCTAAGTGCCATACCTCCGTAGCGGCGCCCCAACGGGTCGAAAAACTCCGTATTTCATAGGCGACGCCTCGGGTACTCATTGGCGAAACAGACTGTCAGCAACCTTTATACCAAGGCGGGTTGCCCGCCGGATATGGCACTGAACAAATTACGCCAGCTCGATCAGAACTCTGCCGGTGTTACGCTCCCGAAAGACGACCTCCGCCTCGAGGGAATTCTCGACGAAAACGGTGAAGTCGAGGGCGAACACCACGCGCATATTCGCCACGTCGACGAAGGGAAATGGACCGTCGAATTGGTCGAAATTACTTTTAGCGAAAAATAACGGTGTTATATTTTCAGCATCAATTATGTTTCCTGACCGTAATATATTAGATGATTAGGTCAAATTTCCTACTATGCGTCGCAGACAACTCCTTGTGAACGCAGGATCGGTAGCGCTCGGTAGTACAATAGCCGCTTCGGGCTTGGCCGCTGCAGAGTCCGGTCGACGACTTCCACCGAATGATAACGTCCCGAGCGCATCCATCCATCCGTTTCCGACTCCAGAGCCCCAGGAGGTGTCGACCGGTGATTGGATCACCCATCGAATTGGATGGATTTCACCGACTAAAGCGGAACTCGAGGACTTCCTCGGGAAATATGAGATTCGAGCGTGGATCGATGGAGAACCCATAGACGATTTCGACTCATATCGAGGAGATATCAACGAGGATGAGGACGGGTGGACGACGTACTGGCGCTACACGACACCGCCAAAACCACCCGGAGTATACGAATTTGAGGTGGAGCTCGAATTCAACGAGGATTTGGATAACGGGAAGAACGAAGCTGGCGACGTTATCACGGTCGCCGGTACGTACGAAGTTACACCTAATGGCGGGCGCGGTAAAGGACGATAACAGAGTCCAATCAAACCCCGATCAAAGCCAGTTGACTTTTTTACGTTCTCGCTGCTGAGCCTCAGGCGAATACGTTCCGCGATAGTGCTCGAGGAATGTCTCGAGATCGTTCCACCCGCCCCAGTCGATCACCAGGAGCGGATCGACGTCGGCTGCGGCGAGCGCGGTCGCCCACGTCCGGCGGAGATCGTGCATCCCGAGATACAACCAGCCGTCGTCTCCGGTCACCTGGTGGAGCTCGCGAGCGGTCCCGCTGAGCCAGCGCCGAAGTGAGCGCGTCGTCGATATCTCGAGTAACGGTTTCTCGCTCGAGGCGTCTCTTACGTCGGCCACGGTTCGGATAGTTGTCGCCAAATCGCGCGGTACGGGCGTCTCACGGAACTTGTCGCCTTTGCCGTGCCAAACGCGGAGAACCGTTCCGGCGTCGGTGTCGACGACGTCCTCGGGCGAGACGTCGAGAATTTCGTGCGATCGGAGCCCACAGCGCGCGCCCAACGAATAGGCGAGTCGCTGCTGGGTATCGGTGGCGGCCTCGAGGAGCTGTGCAACTTCGGTCTGGCTGAGCCAGACCTTCATGTCGTCGCGGTTGCGATGTTGCTGGAGATTCATGTCCGGGTTGCGAGTAAGGCGGACGGCAACCCGGGGTATAGTGAGTGTTTTGGTGCGATGGGCGGCCCGATCGGGCCGGTTTACGTCCGAGATTCAGTCGTTATCGGACGAGAAAGAGAGATAAAATTACTATCGCTTAGCTGGAGGTCTCAAAGCTAGTCAATTCGTTTGAGGTACTATCTGTCTCCCAGACAATACGTACTTCGTCACCAGCATTGTAGTCAGGCCCTTCAGTCAGGTCTAAGGTATCTCCACCAGCAACCCTATCGCCAGACGCCCAACCAGACACGTCGGTCCGGACACCATTTGCCACGATAACCAAATTGCCCTCATCAATCTTGTCTCCACCACTGTGAGTCAGAGTAAGTGATTTTGATGAATCATTACTGGTGTGAGTTTCCTCTTCCCAATCGTAAGTCGCTGTTGGCGCTGAATTCCCCACGCTGCTGCCCATATCCAACACAAACGCTGCAATCACTGCAGCGAGAATAACCGTAATCGCAACCATGAGTATAACTCCGATGACAGGAGAGACAGCCCTCTCCGATTCGTTTCCGATCAGCTTGCTTCTGTATTGCTTCAGGTCCATGATTATCGTTGTTCTATTACGCGCACCAGATGTGAACGGTCAGAAACTTTATTGACTGACCCGGTGTCGAGTCAGTTGGCGGATGGGGTTGGGGGTACTTACCTTCCCACACCGTCAGTTCTTCGCGTCGCACCTGTGCTGATAGTCTCACTTAACGGCTGTATAATAAACCCTGTGGCTAGGTCTGAATAAACGACAATCACGAAATCTTAGACGGTTTCAGATGTGATAATCAGCGACTCGTGGAAGGCCTACAACACCCCCTTGAAACGTTCATGTCTGGCGTTTTTCCGCTGTGCTGTCGAAACCCGAATCCTATTACACAAGACAGTCCATCACTCGATCAATGACCGACAGCGTGTTCGTGACCGAGGAGGATCTGGCGCGAACCTTCGACGGTGGGGCCTACGAGGACGCCTTTGAGATCGTCGAGCAGTACCGAAAAGCGACGCGTTACACCTCGAAACACGACGTCAAATCGGGCGCGACCGCCTCGGCGCTGGATCTTCCGCGCTCACGCTTGCGGACGTGGATCGACGAGGGCGGTGCACCCGACGCAGTGAATTGTATCGAGGCCGCGCGCCGACACGGTTGGCTCAATCTCGAGTACGGCGACTCGAAATTCGACGCACTGAATGCACTCGTCGCGAACGTCTTCTCGGGCGGGTCGATCGCCCGCGAGAACTACACCCCGACGTTTGCCCTGAATCGACACGGCGACGAGAGCCACGTGATCGACGCGCTCGGTCTCGCCGGCGTCGACTACGATCTCCTCGAGCGCACCGGTCGCGCGGACGAAGCTCGACCGACGACCGACGGACGTGTTCTGGGGCGAGTTCTCGCCAGCCTCGGCGCTCCCGTGGGGTCGAAAGCCGACAACGAACTCGAGTTGCCTGCGTACCTTGAGGATGCACCCGACGACGTCCGTCGACTGTTCGTCGTCTGCTACCTCGAAAATCGCGCCCATGCCCATCGCTCCATCCTCAAATTCAGGGAGGAACGCTCGAGGGCGTACCTCGAGGACCTGGCGGCCTTGATCGAAGACGTCGCCGCGGGACCGGTCACCGTCTCGGAAAAGAACGTCAATATCTCGAAAGCGGCCGCTGAAAACCTCGGAAGCGTGATTTAGCGATTACTCGAGGTCGTCGGCCTCGAGATCGCCCTCGAGATAGGCATGGCCGAGGTCAGTGATTTCGTATAGCCCGTCGTCCACACGGTTCACAAGCCCGGATTCGAGAAGTTCAGCCAGTCTGGTGCTCAGATAATGGCGTGAATAATCTGTATTCACTGAGAGGATTTTTGGAGAGAGAACTAATCCGCTATCGTCGAGAGTCTCGAGGATTCGGTCATCAGCCTGGGTCATCCATGAGACCCTCGGTCTTCGCATACTGATACGTCCCATACCCGCATTTTATCAATACTGGTTGGATTTCTGTGCAGCATCATTTGGTACTCCACAGATTAACGTACGTTAGGTTAAATATAAGTGGTTGGGATGTTTCGGTTGTGAGCAACGGACGCCAGACGAACCCGCCGCTGGCCGGTCGGGATCCTGAAAAGCTGCGAACCCGGTGTTTGGGCCACCGGTTCGCTGGCCTCCGTAACCAGGCTACGGAAGCATGCAAAGACGCAACCCGCGGGAAATTAAGTCTCCCGCTCGAACGGTGACGTATCGACAGCGACGAGTTTCACTTTCACTTTCACTATGGGCATTTGGCCGACCGCTTTTATACCCCGGTTCATCTGTCCGGGTGATGGCTTCGAGTAAGCAGGAGATCCGCTTAGCGGATCGCACAGATCGATGGCGGTACGTGTGCCCACGCGGGCACCGATCATGGGAGCCGACGAATTTCCACTTCTGGTGCCAGCAGTGCGCGAGTAACTGGGCCGACGTCGATCCCGAGTTTGACGAGTTGCACGATCGCAAGACCGGCGAAATGGTCGCCCGGTCTGAACTCATCCTTTCACCGGAAGGGATCAATGAACCGCCCGAAAACGGAGGTGGACACGCGTGAACGACGATTTCGAGATGTCTAAGGGCGAAACTGGTCGGTCGTTCATCAGCCGTCTCGCCGATGAAGTCACCGACTGGATGATCGAAGATCCGTCACGGGAAGACATCTGTGACGAGGTTTGGGCGTTTGCGCTGGCGACGTTCGTCGACGGAACCGCGATCACCCCACGCGGATTTGACGAATCCGAGCGGTACACGCAGGCGAGTACTGTAAGACCGCCGTTCGTCGACGCGACCGTCGAGTACGCAGAGTGTCATTTCTGCGGTCAGACGTGGGAACCCGAAGCTGTGGACGGATTCGACCTGTCGACGGAAGACGAATACTACCCGAAAATGGTTCCAGTTTGCCCGGAACACGCGTGGGGAGGTTGCAGATGAGCGACGATCGCGCCCTCGAGCGCCAAGCCGACGCGCTCGAAGCGATCGCCACCGAACTCAGGTATCAGAACGCCGTACTCGTGGAGGTCGTCTCGAGTATGGACGACCTGGCCGCTCGAGTCGATCGGCACCACTGCCCGGACGGGCCGCCCCGTGATCGGTCGGGGAAGGCCCTCCAGACGTGGATTCAAGATCGCCTTTTCGAGCGCGACGAACTCGAGGACGTCGACCGCGACTACAGCGCCACCTGGGGAAATCCCGAGAACTGGGGTGAAAACGATGACTGAACCGAACGACGTGCTCATTCAGACGACTCGAGCCGCCCTCGAGCACAAGATGAAAGGCGAGGTGAAGCCGGGTCACCTGCCGTTCTGGCGGGTGAACGGGACGCCCCGCCGCACTGATGAAGGCGCGTCGATCCTCTTCAGCGACGGTCAGCGCGTGATCGCCCGCGGGCTCGTTGCGAAGCTCGAGGAGGGACGAATCTGGTTCACCCCGCTCGAGGCCGTCGACGAGGTGTTGCCAGCCGAGCCACCGACGCGCGGGTTCAAGTACGTCGACCCATCGGGGGTACCGGCGTGATCTACGAGCAACGGCACTGGACTCGAGTCCAGCAGGTCGCCCGAAAGGCGCTCTGTGAACTCGCCACCGGAAACGCAGAGACGGTCACCGACGCCGTCGACGCCGTGGGCGATGGGCTTGGGCCAGCACGCCGAGCCGATTCGGTCTGGTTGGTCGAGATGATCGACGATCGACTCGACGACCAGGATCGAACGGAGCTCCTCGAGGCCGTCCGATCGGAGGTCGGTTCAGCGTGAGCGGCCTTGAACCAATCACACCCGAGCGAGCCGTCGAGATGTACGTCGAAGGGCGTCGAGACGAACTCAGCGCGCAAACGCTCCCCTCACATGTCTACCGACTCGAGGCGTTCACACAGTGGTGTGCCGAGGAGAGCATCGAGAACCTGAACGAACTGACCGGCCGTGATCTGTACGCCTATCGAGTCTGGCGACGCGAAGGACAGGGCGAAGGCCGCGAGGAGGTGACGACGATCACCCTTCGAGGCCAGCTCGCCACGTTACGCGCGTTCCTTCGATTCTGTGCCGACATCGACGGCGTTCCGGAGGATTTGTTCACGAAGGTTCCGCTCCCGACCGTCTCCGCCAGTGAGGGCGTCAGCGATACGACGCTCGAGCCGGACCGAGCGACCGAGATTCTGGACTACCTGTCTCGCCACCACTACGCCTCGAGAAAGCACGTCACGGTGCTGTTGCTGTGGCACACGGGCGCTCGAGCGGGCGGTGTTCGAGCACTCGACGTGTCGGACTGTGATCTCGATACCGACCGGCCTGGCCTCCAGTTCGTTCACCGGCCCGAGTCGGACACACCACTGAAGAAAGGCGAGAAGGGTGAACGGTGGAACTCGATTAGCGGTCACGTCGCGGGCGTGCTCGAGGATTACATCGACGGACCTCGCGAGCGCGTTACCGATGAGTATGGCAGAGCGCCGCTGCTCTCGACTCGAGCGGGCCGAGCGAGTGTCTCGACGATTCGAGATACGCTGTACGGCGTCACCCGACCGTGCTGGCGCGGGGCTTCGTGCCCGCACGATCGTGACCCCGAGGACTGTGACGCCACCTACTACGCGAAGGCTAGCACCTGCCCGTCGTCGCGATCTCCGCACGACGTCCGAAGCGGCCGGGTGACCGCGTATCGACGCGCCGATGTCCCCCGTCGTGTCGTCGGTGATCGACTCGACGCGAGCGACGACATCCTCGACCGGCACTACGACCGACGAAACAACCGCGAGAAGGCCGAACAGCGCCGCGACTACCTCCCAGATTTGTAACCATGATCCACGATTTCACGAACGTAGAAGCAACGCCGAAGTGCAGTCCCGTCAGGGCCCATCGATTCTGCGACGAACGGAGGTGAGGAGCGAATCGATCACGCACTGACGATTCGAATCAGGGAGCAGCTTCGCTGCGACCGAGGTTCGAATCCGTCAGGGCCCATGGAGCGAGCCGAGCAGTTCTCGAGGTTCGTAGAGTGGATCGCTGGCGATTCGAATCAGGGAGCCGGTGTTACGCTCCCAAAAGACGACCTCCGCCTCGAGGGAATTCTCGACGAAAACGGTGAAGTCGAAGGCGAACACTACGCGCATATTCGCCACGTCAACGAAGGGAAATGGACCGTGGAATTAGTCGAAATGAGTTTTGGTGAGAAGTAGCTGAGGTTTATTTTTCATCTGAAGTGAATTTCATGACCGGAATGCATTAGAACTTCAGGTCAGATATCAAACTATGCGTCGCAGACAACTTCTGACGAACGCAGGAGGGGTGGCGATCGGTATGACCACAGTCGCTACGGGCCTGAGTGCCGCCAAATCGGGTCGACGACTTCCGCCTAACGAGAATACACCGAGCGCTTCCATTCACCCGTTCCCAGGACCAGGAACGCAACAGGTGTCGACGGGAGAATGGATTACGCACCGGATAGGATGGATCGATTCGACCAAAGCGGAGGTCGAGGAATACCTCGAGAAATCCGAAACCCAGGCCTGGATCGATGGCGAACTCATCGATTATTTCGATT
Organism: Saliphagus sp. GCM10025334; assembly: GCF_042663485.1. Lineage (NCBI taxonomy): Archaea > Methanobacteriati > Methanobacteriota > Halobacteria > Halobacteriales > Natrialbaceae > Saliphagus > Saliphagus sp. GCM10025334. The sequence goes on from NZ_JBHTAF010000002.1 coordinate 528,205, forward strand.
CGTATCGAGGGGAGATCAATGAAGAGGAAGACGGCTGGACTGTCTACTGGCGCTACACAACACCACCAAAATCACCCGGGACGTACGAATTCACAGTTCAGATCGAATTTACTGGGGACCTGAGCAACGGGAAGAACGATGCTGGCGATGTCATTACGACCACCGGGACGTACGAAGTCACGCCTAGCGGCGGTCGCAGTAAAGGGAGATAGCTGAAACCTGAGCGAAGGGGAGCACAATCGATTGCTCTCGTTCAATTCAAAGTATTCCTATAGCCAGTCGACTTTCTTACGTTCTCGCTGTTGGGCTTCCGGGCTGTAGGTGCCCCGGTAGTGCTCGAGGAACGTCTCGAGATCGTTCTACCCGCCCCAGTCGATCACCAGGAGCGGATCGACGTCGGCAGCGGCGAGCGCGGTCGCCCACGTCCGACGGGGTCATGCATCCCGAGATACAACCAGCCGTCGTCGCCGGTCACCTGGTGGAGCTCGCGAGCGGTCCCGCTAAGCCAGCGCCGAAGTGAGCGCGTCGTCGAGATCTCGAGCAACAGCGTTTCGTTCGAGGCGACGCGAACGTCGGCCACGGTTCGGATGGTCGTCGCGAGGTCCCGTGGAACGGGCGTCTCGCGGAATTTGTCACCCTTGCCGTGCCAGACGCGGAGCATCGTCCCGGCGTCGGTGTCGACGACGTCCTCGGGCGAGACATCGAGAATTTCGTGTGATCGGAGCCCGCAGCGTGCACCCAAGGAATAGGCGAATCGCTGTTGGGTGTCGGTGGCAGTCTCAAGGAGCTGTGCCACTTCGGCCTGGCTGAGCCAGACTTTCATGTCGTCGCGGTTGCGATGCTGTTGAAGATTCACGTCCGGGTTGCGAGTATGGCGGACGGCAACCCGGTAGATAGTGAGTGTTCTGGTGGGTGACCGTCCGGATCTGGCCGATTCACGTCTAAGATCCAGCTGCTATCTGACAGTTGCATTGAGTTGCATTATAGTATCAATTGTTCTCAGACAATATCATTTGTGACTCTCTCGGTGAAGAGTAGAATAATAGAAACAGAGGAAGTGAGTAGATGGACTATGGAGAGTTGTCGACCGTAACCTCAATAGTGTACGTGTTGGATGAAACTACGTTCTCATCATCTCCAGAGACTGCTACAGCAGTTACTGCGATTTCAACTTCTTCGGAATTAGTAACATCCGTTGCGTCATCACTACCAGCCTTGATAGTGATACTATCACCAGTAGATGAGAGTGTGCCACTGCTTGGTTCTGCAGTGATAGTGCCTGACGCCGAACCGGAATCTTCGACCTCGGCTCTGATTTCGACACCATCTTCAGCGTTCCCGCTGTCGGTTAGCTGGATTCCAACATCCTCAGAAGAGGCATCCACCGATACACCAGCGTTAACATTCGCACCCTGGCTTTGACCAAGATCAAGAACGAACGCCGCAATAACGGCAGCAAGAATTACTGTGATTGCGACCATCAGTATAACCCCTATAACTGGAGATACACCACGGCTAGTTGACTCGTCTTCAGTTGGGAGTTTGCTCTTCATTTTCATGGTTATCCCTTGTGATTGCCGACGACGTTTTCATCGTCACCAGAAACGGCGACAGCAGTTGCGTCAAATGATTCGTCGAACGTTGCTCTGTCTCCGGTACTCGACAATTCACATTCTTGGTCGCTACCTGAAGCGGTCCAGCTTCCACCGGAACAAGTGTTAACGTCGCCGGCACTTGCGCCTTCAACGGTCACTACCACTTTATCAGAGTTCCCTTTATCCGTCAACTGGATCTCTCCGTCAGAAATCGAAACACCTGCATTGGCGGTTCCACTTTGGCCTTGACCAAGGTCAAGTACGAATGCTGCAATAACAGCAGCGAGAATAACGGTAATCGCGACCATAAGTATAACACCAATGACCGGCGATACCGCCCGGCTGGACGATTCGTCTTCGGTTTGAATTTTGCTTTCCATTTGCATGTCGAATCACAGCACCGTGTGAACGATGGGAAGATTTATTGACAGGGGAATGATTCCCACAATCGACGGATGGGTTAGGGGGTATGCACCGCGTCAACCACTCCGTCAGCTTCTCACCGTTTCGTCGGATGCTGATAGTGGAACCTCAACCATCCCTAATAAACACATCGGTCAGTTCTGAATAAATGACTCTCAGTCTCGATGAATCGTTTTCAAAATTGATAATCAGCGACCCATAGAACCCTTACAGCACCCCCTTGAAGAGCCGCTGTCTGGCGATTTCAAAATGGCAGTTCCAGAAGTGAAATCCACACGATTCCGTACTGCTGTCACTCACACAATGATCGAGCCGGTGTTCGTCACCGACGAAACCCTCGCGCGCACCTTCGACGGCGGTAGCTACGCCGGCGCCTGGGACGCTGTCGAGCATCACCTCGAGGACGTCATCGCCTGGAGACAGCGTTTGCATCCCGTATTTCTGCTACTGATGAGCGATCGCCCCTCGAGTCGTCGCTGGATTCCACGGAACCACCTGATGAGCCGGTCCGCTCAGACTTTGCTGCCGATCGGCAGCTCGTCGACGCCACGGATGATTCGTTCGCGCTCTCGTTTAGCTTCCTCCCAGTCGTCGACCAGTTGGCGACCGATTGCGCGCAGTTCGTCGTTGTCCAGTTGTTCGTCTTCGTCGCCTGGCAGCGGGTGGAGGAGTTCCTCGCCGTCGTGTCGTCTGCCGAACTTCCAGTTCTTCCCGCGGATGCAGGTCGTCGGGTCTCTGTTCCGCGTGACCACCCACGGCTCCGTCAGCGCTTCGTAGTCCTCACCCGCCGCCAGCGTCGAGACGAGTTCCGGGAGGCGGCGCAAGGAGAACGGTTCCGTCACGGTGTCGTTCGGCCCGTTCCCGACGACCAGCGGGACGTGAGCGAGTTCCTCGTGGGGATACCCGCCGTGGCCGTATCGTCCGTGTTCGCCGAACAGTTCGCCGTGATCTGCGTGAACGATGAGTAACGGATCGTCGTCCATCTCCTCGAGGTCGTCCACGAGCCGCGAGAGGAACGCGTCGGTGTGTCGCACGGTGTCTTCGTACGCGTCCAGAAGCGCCGCGCGGAACCGCTCGTCGAACCAGTCCGGCCGCCCGGCGTACATCCACATGTTCGCCAGGTACGTCATCGGTCGCGACCGCGAGCGATACTCGTCACCGGGAATGTACGGGAGGTGGGGGTCTACCAGAAACGCCCACGCGAAGTACGGGTCGTCCGCACCCTCGAGCCACGTGGATATCTCGTCGTAGTAGTTCTCCCACGACATGAACATGTCCTGACCCTGCCACCAGTTGAGCGCCTGGACGAGCGCGTAGCGAACGGTGTTGTCCGGCCGCCCGCCCTCGATGAGCCCCTTCGAGAGGTCCTCGTCCATGAAATCCTCGAAGTAGTCGAACCCGGCATCGAACCCGAAGTGGCTCGAGGTCCACGGGTTCGCGGTGAATCCCGCGGTTTCGTACCCGGCAGCCGACATCCGTTCGGCGATCGTTCGCTGTGACCGGAGATGCGCCCGGATGTGCTCTCGCATCTGTGATTTGGTGATCTCGGTGCTACCCGGTCGCTCGACCGCGTGTTCGCCGGTCATGAACGTCGTCGCCGACTCGTGGGTTGCAGGCCCCGTGGCGATCGCGTTCTCGAACGCGAGACCGTCGTCTGCGAGGCGCTCCAACGTCGGCATCGCGTCCGACAGGTCGTCTGCGTAGCTACAGTAGTCGAGTCGAAGACTGTCGATCGTGACGAGTATGACGTTCCGTTGATCTCCCATTACTGTCGCTACGGTCTATGGTCTCCCCAATCAACGTTTGGTATTCTACGAAGCCGCTATGATGGCTTATACACCCGATAATAATACGCTTCGCAGTCTAACTCACGCTAATGAGTTCGGACCACGCTGCGCTAGAACGTGACGAACGTGAATCGATTACCCTTCCACCGGAACTCGTCTCGAGGATCGAATCTCGGCTCCCCAGGAGCGACTTCGACTCCGCCGACGAGTACGTCGCGTTCGTCATGCAGGAAGTGCTCACTTCCATCGAAGCCGAAACCGAGACGGACGACTACGAGGGGGCGGCCCAGGACGAAGTCGAAGCGCGACTCGAGTCGCTGGGTTACCTCGAGTAGCGATCCAGTTGCCGCTCTTTTCGGGTACCCAGTTCGCCCACTCGTTTGCGGGCGACGCAACCATCGACAATCAGGCAATTCCCGTTCGTCTGGAATTGCCGACACAGAGATGGCTCTCGAAGAGAGACGATCAGAGAACGAATGAGAGAGACGTCGAGACGTACGGCTTTGCTAGCCGGTGGGAGTGCACTCGCCGTTGCGCTGGCAGGGTGCCTGAGCGATGGAACTGGCGAGTGGGAGACGGACGAAGCGATTCCGGTGACCGCCGCGAAGATGTACAAGGGACCGAATTGCAATTGCTGTGACGTCTACGCGGAGTATCTCGACGACTCACTCACGACTGACCTGGAGACGGTCGTTCCCGACGACCTCGAGGCCGTCAAGGCTGATCACGGAATCGAACCCGACCTTCGAAGCTGTCACACCGTAGAGCTGGACGGCTACCTCGTCGAGGGTCACGTTCCAGCCGAAACCATCGCCGCGCTGTTCGAAGACGAACCCGATATCGCTGGAATCGCATTACCGGGAATGCCGTCCGGGTCGCCGGGAATGGGCGGGGAGAAAGACGGAACGTGGCCGGTGTACGAAATCCGGGTCGAAGGGGGCTCCGCAGTATATACAGAACTGTGAACGGCCGGTACTCCAGGCCCCTCGAGCGAGTGCTGTAAAACGGCGAAGTCGGCAGAGAAGTATGTGACGCGGGAGTCCAAGTTTCGACGGTGTCCGGACTGCACCAGCGCGAAAACGACGCTCGAGCAGCGACGCGATTCGGTCGGTTCTAGCGCCCAGGGCACGAACCTGGAGAGACCAGACGATGGCAGGGCCCTCGAGCGGTGCTCGTCACTCCATTATCTCGAAGTCGCGACTGCCACAGGGACACGCGTCCGTTCCGATCGGACGAATCCGTCCGCCCTCACAGACGATTGCCGCGTGAGAGGATCCACACTCGACGCAGATGGCGACCACCCTGTTCGAGTCGTCTTCCCTTCGAGCCATAGCCTATCATACGCTGCCGCGCATATTCAAACCCATTTATCAGGAATTCGAAAATCATCGGGAGAGAACGGCAGTCTCGTCAGATGCCGCGTCCCGGAGCCTGTCGGGGTGAAGGTCGCCTCGAGCCTCGAGGAAGGAGCACGCGTACCGATCGCTGCTTCGCGTCGATTGCGTTGGACGTGAGTTCGATCACCCGACCGGGGCGAGTCCGACCCTCCAACCCGTGACCCATATCGCCCGTGTACGAGAATTGTTCGACTACCTGTTTTTCGACCGACTCGACCAGTAGAGCGGGATCAGGAGGACGAGAAACACCGACCCCATCGCCGCGATCGAGATCCAGATGACGCCAATGATCTGTTCGTCGAGGTAGCCCGCGATCTCGAGCAACCAGAGGAGGCTGTAGACGGTGGTCACAATCACGATGGTGATGTAAACGCGGAGAAAGAGCCCAGCGGCGTGATAGAGAACCGTTTTCGAGGGGATGAGGGAAGTGTGCTGCATGGTGTGTTAGAAGATGGCCCCGAACTCGGCGGCGAGGATGACCGTCCCGACGAGCGCGATCCCGACGGCGATCGTCGAGAGGACGAGTATCCACCACGCGAGCGGACTGAGGTTGTCACGAAGACGAGAAAGTGCCATAGTGCCTGTTCTGGTGAGAGACGGCCGCATCCAATAATAAAATGAGCGGTTTGTTCAGCCGATGAACGTGTTCGGCGGTCAGAACCCGTGAGACTGGACGAACGGGACCCGTCGGTCCCACTCCCTGACGAATCGTCGACTGTCAGTCGCAAATGATAGTATTTTAACGTTAACCACAAGACAAAAATAAACGGGGTCGAAACGGGCGGTAGATACAGTGGAGGTGCTGACATGCGCGTGAGATCGAGACGAGCGACGGGGCGCGAGACAGTGACACGGACGGCATTGCCCGAGATTATCAGAAGTGGTAATTTCTGGATGAAACTTTTGATGGATGAGAGATTGGAGGACGTCAATGGCTACTGAGGACGTCGACCAGACCGATCCGGGTGCGGTCACTAAGGGAGGTGACTCGGGATCGGCGTCGGGGTCGAATACACAGACGACACACGAACCGACTCGAGGCGCCGACGTTCGGGTCGGAGCGTACACGTGGGCCGATTTCATGACGGAATACGGCTACGAGGACGAGATCTCGATTCTCTATCCCCACGGGGTGAGCGGCCCCGACGACCAGCTCGGGCTCGATACCGACGGCTCGGCGGAGTCGACCGCACCCTACGGTGCCGACTGGGAGCGCGTCGAGTTCGATCCGGAACCGCACCTGGGCTACGACCCGGACGAACTGCCGGACCTGATCGGCGAGGTGTTTCAGCCGAATGGGGACCGTCTCCAGGATATCTTTCTCACCTACGTCGACCCCGAAACCACTCCAGTTCTGAAGGATTTCTACACCTGGGAACACTACAAGTGGGAGTACTACTACGACGAGGACGGCAGCCGCCCCCGCGACGGGTCGGGCGAAATCGAGTCGTTCGACGAGGAGGAGGCACTCGGGTTCGACCCGGACGACATCCGCCAGAAGATCCACCAGGGCGGGCAGGCCGCGATGGAACTCGACGACGTCGCCGAGGAGCGGACGGTCAACGTCAGCGAGGACCTCGACGAAGACAAGTTCTTCTCGACGGAAATCGGCGACACGACGGTCGTCAACCGGTACGACCTCGAGAAGGCGGTTCCGTTCGCCAAGAAGCGCCACTACCGCGAGGTCGAGCGCTACTGGGTGAACAAACCCTACGCGTTCGTCATCATCTTCCACTCCGAGAAGGAAAACGAGAAGAAGTACTACGCCGTCGAGCCCCACCTGAATCCAATCGAAGAGGAGCTACGGGACTTCCTCGGCGGGAAGTTGCGGACGGCGATCAAGTACTCCGACGACGGGATCAAACACACCGCCGACCTGGACGGCCGCCGCGAGGTCATCGAGGAGGAAACCCGTCGGCTGCTGAAACGCTACGACCTGTTCGAGAAGTCGAGCGGCAAGACCACGAAGGGGATCATCGAATCCCTGCGAACGCTGCTCGATGACGAGGACGAGACCCCGACGACGGCCGACCTCTACCTCGAGGGTACGGCGGCCAGGCCGGAGCCAGCGATTCTCGAGGACGACCCGGACACGCTGACCGAGTACCAGGTCGAGAAACTGCTCTACCTCCTGAAGCGAAACTTCCTCGGCTACGAGCGGATCGACCCGATTAAACACGACATCAACGTCGAGGACATCTCCTGTGACGGCTACAACTCGCCGGTGTTCGTCTACCACTCGGGGTACGAACAGGTCATCTCGAACATCTACCACGGCGAGGACGAACTCGACGACTTCGTCGTCAAACTCGCCCAGCGCTCGGGCAAGGGGATCAGCAAGCGACTGCCGCAGGTCGACACCACCCTCCCCGATGGGTCGCGCGCCCAGTTGACCCTCGGCAAGGAGGTCTCCGACCACGGGACCAACTACACGATCCGACAGTTCAAGGACGTCCCGTTCACCCCGGTCGACCTGATCAACTGGAACACGTTCAGCCTCGACGAGATGGCCTACCTCTGGCTCGCCATCGAGAACCACAAGAGCCTGATCTTCGCTGGTGGGACGGCGTCCGGGAAGACGACCAGCCTGAACGCGGTCTCGCTGTTCATCCCGAGCAACACGAAGATCGTCTCCATCGAGGACACCCGCGAGGTCGAACTCCCGCAGCGAAACTGGATCGCCTCCGTCACCCGCCCGTCGTTCGCCGACGACGACCAGGGCGACGTCGACGAGTTCGACCTGCTGCGCGCCGCGCTGCGTCAACGTCCCGACTACCTCGTGATGGGTGAGATCCGGGGTGAAGAAGGGCGAACCCTGTTCCAGGTCATGTCGACGGGGCACACGACGTACACGACCTTCCACGCCGACTCCGTCGACGAAGTGCTCAAGCGGTTCACGACGGACCCCATCAACGTCTCGAAGACGATGTTCACGGCGCTGGACCTGGTCTCGATTCAGACCCAGACCCGGGTGCAGGGCAAGAAGGTCCGCCGGAACAAATCGCTAACCGAGATCAACCACTACGAGGCCGAACACGACGAGATCAACGTCCAGGACGTCTACCAGTGGCAGGCCGAGACCGACGAGTACCTCAAGATGGGGGACTCGAACACGTTAGAGGAGATCAAGTTCGACCGCGGCTGGAACGACGAGAAGCTCCGGACCGAACTGTTCAAGCGCCAGGTCATCCTCGCGTACCTGATCAAGAACGGCCTCAACACGTACTCGGAGGTCGCCGCGACCGTCCAGGCGTTCATCAACGATCAGGAAACCATCCTGACGCTGATCGCCAACGGCCAGCTCGAGAACAGCCTCGAGGACCTCCAGGAGATGGAGAGCGTCCTGATCGACGTCGACCCCGAGAAGGAGGAACTGGTCCCGCGGCCGGACTCGACCACCGAGACGTACAACCTCTCGACGGACATCCTCGAGCGGGCCGAGGAGTCGCTCTTCGAGGAGTACCGGGGACAGGTTCCGAGCGGCCTCGCGAGCGCACTCGGCGACGTCGAACAGGCCGACACAATCGAGGTCGACCGGGCCGACGTCGACGAGTTCGACTTCGGCGGCGAGGTCGACGAGGACGTCCCGGACGACGAGTGGGACCTCGGCGACGGCTCGACCGAGTTCGCCTTCGACTCGGGCGACGGACCGGCGTGGCTCGACGACGACGGGGACTTCCCCACCGGCGACTCGAGCGATCAGAGTCAGACGGCGACGGCGGATGCGTCGGCTGCGGACGAATCGACGGCCGAACCCGCTACGGCACCGGCGTCTGCACCGGAACTGGAGGCCGGGCCGTCGGAGACATCGACGGCTGCGCCGGACGAATCGACGTCCAGCCGATCCACCGACGAGGTCCAGCCAGCGACCGGGTCCGACGCGGCGGGGAGCCAAGCGAGTCAGCCGGCGGCCGAACCCAGCCCCGAGTCCGACCTCGAGGACGAAAGCGAGGAAGTGACGGCGCAGCAGGCAGGCGCGGGGACGGCTGCGACCGCGGACCACGATGCGGCCGGCGAAGTGACCACCACGGCCGATCCGTCAGCTACGACCGACACGTCTGCCGAAACCAATACGTCTACCACGGCCGAGACGTCCACTACAGCCGATACGTCCGCCACAAGCAGCACTTCGACCACGACAACCACGGAGACGACCGAGGAGGGAGACGGCACCCTCGAGGGACTGTTCTCCGACATGGGGTCGACGCTCGAGCGCCTCGAGGAGGGGCCGAGCACGGAGACACAGACGGAAACGCACTCGAAGCCAGGTCCCGATACGTCGGGATTCGACGCGATGTTCCCGGACCGGGATCTGGACTCGATTTTCGGGTCCGGCCCGACGACCGCCGACGGCTCGAGCGACGACGCTGGTTCCGATTCTGACGGCTCGAGCGACGACACCCCGGCGGAAGCCCCCCAGGGGTCGATCTTCGACGAGGACGACGGGTCGATCTTCGACGACGAGAATCAGCCCACCGACGCTGGCGCGGGTGACGGGCTCGCTGACTCGAGTGCCGGAACGGACACCGTCGACTCGACCGATGGAAGCGGTTCGATCTTCGGTGACGACGGCGACAATTCGATCTTCTCCGAGGACGGAGCCGACGAGGACGCAAGCGACGCCAGCGAGGAGAGCATGTCGGGCTCGATCTTCTCCGAGGACGGAGACGACGAGCCGGCCGACGACGACGCGGAGGCAGACGACGAATGAGCCTCCAGTCGAGCGACGGACCGGGCGGCATCGCGAGCAGTTCCGACCTTCTCGGCGAGATGTTCTACCCGCTCTACGACTGGCTGTTCAGCGAGGACAGCCAGTTCGTCTCCGACCTCGAGACGAAACTCGCCCAGGCACGGATGACCGACACCGTCGAGATGTACCTCTCGCGGTCGCTCGGCATCGGGTTCATCGCCGGCCTCGTGCTCTGGCTCATGGGACTGATGCTGGGGTACGGCCTGTTCGCCACCGGGGTGATCCAGGTCGATACGATCATCGGCTTCCCCGTCAGCAGCGAGACGGTTCTCGCGATCATCGACACGCTGCGGATTCCGGCACTGATCGTCACGACGGGCCTGTTCTTCGGGAGCCTCGGGTTCGCCTTCGGCTTCGGCACACTCGTCGCGATTCCGTACTCGCGCGCGTCGACGCGCAAGCGCGAGATCAACATGCTCCTGACGGACGCCGTCTCCTACATGTACGCCCTCTCGGTCGGCGGACTGAACCAGCTCGAGATCCTCGAAGCGATGGCCGAGGCTGACGACACCTACGGCGAGGTTTCGAAGGAGTTCCAGAGCATCGTCCAGGAGACCGAGTACTTCGACGTCGATTACCGGACGGCCATCCGAAAGCAGGCAATCGAGACCCCGAGTGACGACCTCTCGCAGTTCCTGACCGACATGCTCTCGATCGTCAACAGCGGCGGCGACATGGAGAGCTTCCTCGAAGACAAGAAGGAAAAACACATGCGAACCGCCAAGCAGGAGCAGGAACTCACCCTCGAGACGCTCGAACTGTTCGGCGAGATGTACATGACACTCTCGCTGTTTCCGCTCCTGTTGATCATCATCCTCGTGATCATGCAGATGGTGCCGGACGCAGACGTCGATCCCAACCTGCTGTACATGTCCGTCTACGGACTGATCCCGCTCACGGGAGCGGGCTTCATCGTCCTCGTCTCGACGGTCAAACACGACGAACCCGGCGACGGCTACCTCGGAACGTCGAGCGGGGACAGCCGGATCAAGCACGAGCAGGACAGCGGCCTCCTCAACCTGGGTCTCGTCGAGCAGTACACCGGCGCCCACCGCGTCTTCGACCGGATCAAGAACCGTGAGGGTACCCACGAGACCGTCAAGGTTCTGCAGGCACCGCACATCTTCTTCCGGGACAACCCGCTGTACACGCTCGCACTGACCGTGCCGGCCGCCCTCGTCGTCGTGACGACGGCGATGGTCAACGGGAGTGCGCCGACCTCGTGGGACGGGATGAAAGCACGGCCCGTCTGGGGCACGTTCATCTACCTCTACGCGCCGCTTTACATCACGATGGTCCCGCTCTCGGTCTTCCGGGAGTGGAACGTCATCTCCCGGAACGCCGTCGTCAAGACGCTCTCGGAAGACTTGCGAAAACTCGCGAGCGCGAACGACACCGGCCTCACGCTCCTCGAGTCGCTCAAGTCCGTCTCCGAAACAACCTCGGGGCGGCTGGCTCGCGAACTCGAGTTGATGCACACCAAAGTCAATTACGGGATGAGCCTCTCGGAGGCGCTCGTCGAGTTCAACAACAAGTACCACATCCCGCGGCTGGCCCGGACGGTCAAGCTCATCACGAAGTCCCAGGAGGCGTCGAACCAGATTTCGGCGGTGTTGCGGACGGCCGCCCGCTCGAGCGAGAATCACGACGACATCGAACGGGAACGAAAGTCCCGGACGCGGATGCAGGTCGTCATCATCATCATGACGTTCATGACGTTGCTCGCGGTGATCGCCATCCTCCAGACCCAGTTCATCGGGACGATGGCAGGTCTCGAGACGGGCGGCAGCGACGTCGACGCCGGGGCGAACAGTCAGCTCGCGGACGCCAACTTCAGCGAGAACGTCGACATCGATCAGCTGTCGCTGCTGTTCTTCCACGCGGTGACCTTGCAGGCCGTCCTCTCGGGGTTCATCAGCGGCTACATCCGTGACGCCGACCTGCTGAGCGGGTTGAAGTACGTGATCATTCTCTCGACGATCGCCCTGATCGCCTGGGCGCTGGTGGCCTGAGATGACGCGCCGACGCCCCCGTACCGTCTCGGTCTCGATCTCACTCGACTCGAGAGGCCAGACCACCCAGGACTTCGCGGTCGGCATCGGGGTGTTCCTGCTCGCGGTCGCGTTCGTGTTCTCGTTCGTCCCGTCGCTGATCACGCCGTTTTCGGCGTCGACGGCACCGGAGTCGGCACAGGCTGACCGAATCGCCGGCGAGATCGTCACAGAGTACTCGAGCGGGGAGCCGAACGACCTCGATCTGGCGGCGCTCGAGGACGCCGATCCCGACGGGCTCACGGGACTGGGGCTGCGAAACACCGGGTCGGTTCGGATCGATCGGATCAACGTGACGGTCGTGAACGCCACTCGAAATCCCCAGTTTGGCGTTGGAGACGAGTACCGGGGCCAGTCGGCGGGTAGTGCGACGCGGATCGTGACGGTTTCGAATACGTCGGCGATGCCCGGCGACGTCGACTGCGACCCCGCCTGTCGACTCGTCGTAAGGGTGTGGTAACCATGAGACGGAATACACCGAATTCGAGAACGACCGATCGCGGCCAGGCGTACACGCTCGAGGGGTTCATCGCGGCGTTCATCCTGTTGATCGCCGTCCTCTTCGCAGTGCAGTCGGTGGTCATCACGCCATCGTCGGGCGGGGCGGTCGACCGCACTGCCCAGGCCCAGCAACAACAACAGGTCCAGGACGCACTGATCATCGCTCAGCGAGAGAACGACCTCTCGCAAACCGTTCGGTACGTCGACCTAGACTCGAGCGACGAGTTCGAGGAGTTCCACAACCACTCGAGCGGCGTCCAGGGAGTTTACTCGACGGCGGCGTTCGAGAACGTATCGACGCTGGGTGCCATTTTGAATCAGCACCTCGACGCCGGACAGAGTTACAACGTGGAGTTACACTACGAAAACGAGTCCGGAGAGGCGGCGTCGCCGATCAAACTCGTCAACCAGGGACCGCCCTCGAGTACGGCGGTGACGGCGAGTTACACAGTCGTTCTGCACGACGATCAGAATCTGACCTCGCCTGATCACGACGATCGAACCCTCGACCAAATACAGGGTACGGAGGGATACATCCCCGATATCGACGACGGTAGCGGCCTCTACAACGTCGTAGAGGTACGGGTGGTCGTATGGTGATGACACAGGAGAAGAGAGACCGCGAACGCGGTCAGCTCGTCCTCATCTCCGCAATCACCATCGCGTTCATCCTCCTCGGCGTCGTCGTCGTGTTCAACGGCGTCCTCTACACCCAGACGCTCTCCTCGAGCGCGTCGGGGCAGACCGTCTCGGACGCCGAGCGGACGGCAGCAGAAGTGACCCAGGGTGTGCTGACAGTCGCCGAGCAGCGAGACGAGGTGGCCGTCGACTCGAACGATCAAATCATTACGGACGTCGAGGCGTTCCTGGACCAGTATCAGAACCGGACGGCGACGAATCGACCAGCGATCGTCTCGAGCAACGTGTCGGCAGTGAATGGAACGTACGCGACCGCGAACCTCTCCGCCGAGCGAAACGTGTCGGACGCCGATATCTACGGAGTGGCGCTTACGCTCGAGAGCGGCGATCTCAACGATAGTGAAAACGTCACCGTCGAACTGGCCGGAAGCCCAGACGTCACGATATCGGAGGACGACGGCACCCTCGAGATCGAGCGAGGAGACGACCGCTGTGAGATCGAACTCGACGGAGAGCCGGCGACGATCGACTTCGTCACGGGAACGGTCCACGGTGCGGAACGGACGACGTGTTCGGCGAGCAGGCTCTCGCTGCCGACGACGAACGTCGACCTCGTCGTTACGCCTAGTGATAACCTCAGCGACGTACAACTTGAGGTACTCTTCACCGGCGGGGATCCGCTGACAGGCTGGGAGGACGATAAAGACGCCGTCGTCGCAATCAAGATCGGCCTCGAGTACACCACGAACGACCTCACGCAGTCTCGAACGCTCGAGGTGCCGATGCCGCTGGGGGTGTACAACTCGTGATTGGGCCCGAATCGAACGACCGCGGTGTCTCCATCGCCATCACCCACGTCCTCACCATCGGCATCACGACAGTCCTGATCGCCGGGCTTCTCATCTCCGCCGGGTCGCTCCTCGAGTCCCAGACCGATCGTAGCGCCCAGCAATCGCTCGAGACCATCGGGGAACGGCTCTCTGGCGAAATCTCGGCTGTCGATCGAATGACGACCGAGAACGGATCGGCGAATCTTACCGCCGAACATCCGTCGATGGTCGCCTCGAATCGGTATACAATCACGTTGCTGGATAACGAAACCTGTGCGGATCAGCCGTTACTCACAGACGCGACGAACTGTATGCGATTGAGCGCACAGAGCGCGGACGTCGATATCTACGTGCCAGTGACCGCCCCCGTCGACGACGGGAGTTCGGTTTCTGGCGGAACCATCCGGATCGTCCACGACGGCGACAAAGTTAGACTCGAGCGTGATCGCTAATGTTCGATCGTACCCCCTCCTGTGATCACGACGATCGCGCCGTTTCCGAGGTCCTGGCGTTCATCCTCGTGTTCACCATCATCATCGGTTCGGTGACGATGGTGTCGGTCTTCGGGATGCAGTCGCTGACGAGCTACCAGGAGGGCGAGCAATTGCGCAACGCCGAGCGGGCGATGGACGCCCTGAGCGACAACTTCAACGACGTGGTCCGGTACGACGGCGTGACGGCTCGATCGGGCGAACTCAATCTTCGTGGTGGGTCGGTGTCGACGGCGCACGAGGGGACGGAGTTGACGATTTCCATCAACGATAGTTCTGGCGATGTGATCAACGAGACCGACGTGACGACTGGCGGCCTCGTATACGAAGCCGGCAGCGGCACCGACACCATCGCCTACGAGGGCGGCGCCATCTTCCGCGGCGATCATACCGGGAACGTCGTCCTCCAGGAGCCCATGCTCCGCTGTCGGGACGACACCGCCGTCGTGTCCCTGCTCGTCATCGAAGCCGAGCCACGAACCCTCCAGAGCAGCGAGATCAACCAGCTCCGGCTCACCGAAAACACGTCGAAGACGACCCGACGGACCTACACCGGCGTCGACGAGGTGACGGTCGACGTCGGCAACTCCGAGTACAAGATGGCCTGGGAGCGGACGCTCGAGGAGCGTGGGTTCGGCGAAGATGAGTGCAGTCTCGGCGGCGACGGCCGCGTCACGATTCACGTCGTCTACGCCGACCTCGAGTACTGAACGTCACATCAAACTGAGTACTGAACGTCACGCCACCTCGAGTACTGCTCACTTCCAGTCGCCGGTCAACATCACCCGATACCCCGCTCGAGCGCCGAGCGCCTCGACTCGAGCGGCGTGGTCAGTCGAAGAACCCGCGGTATTGAGGTGGTACCCGTTCGAAAGTTCCCGGCTCCGTGAGAGGCGCGATGCACCATCCCGGTCGACGAGAACCGGGGGGTCCAGGGTGCCACCGGCCTCGTGGGCCTCGGGTTCCGATCCGGGCCACGGAACGTGGACGCCCGATAGTCCCCGCTCGAGGAGGAACTCGGCGGCGTGGACGAGCGCCTCCGTGGACGAACCGTGGCCGATAGCCCCGATCGAGCCGTGATCGGCGAAGAAACGGGCGACGTACTCACCGTCCGATCGTGTCGTCGGTTCGTTTCGGTCGGTAGATGGGGTGGTGTTGCTGGTAGTGTCATCGCCAGCGTCGCCGTCACCGGAGTCGCCAGCGTCGGGTCGTTTGTCGGGAGGACCGTCCAGCGACCGCTCGCAGTACTGGACGCGGTCTCGAGTCGGCTTCTCGAGGGGCTCGCTCTCGTCCTCGGCCTCGGCAGCCTCGCTCTCGAACGTCGGGGTCCCGGCGTCGGGGTTTCCAGACGTGGACGGAGACGCGGACGCGGCGTCGGTCCCCGAGAACGAACCGATCAGATGTTCGATCAGTCGGTCGACGGCCGCCTCGAGTTCGTCGGTGTAGGCCGACCCGGTGACCGCCTCGAGATCGTCGACGAGCGTCTCTCGCACCGCCGTACGCTCGACGGCCAGCCGACGAGCGACGGTCGCTCTGGAGTGGCGCCCAAGACGCCGCTCGAGCGCCGGTCTCTGGTAGTGCTCGAGTAGCGGGTCGAGTGTCTCCCGGCGGCGAAGGTCGCAGTGATGAGTGTCGATCGAGTCCGTTCCGGCGAGCAAAACCGCCTCGCGGCCGTCGGTGTAGATCGCGCGATCGACCCCGGTTTCGGCGAGACAGGTCCCGAGTGCCGAGAGGCGATCACTCGAGGGGAACGCGCTCGCCGGATCGACAGTCACGAACAGCGCGGGGGTCGCCTCGATCGAACAGACGTACTCGAGTGTGGTTCCCGCCACCGAGATGTTTCGCCGGCAGTCATGGACGGTGTTCCAGCCAAGGGCGCTCAACAGCATGTCGACGATTGGCGTCGTTTCAGCCAGTGTCTCCGGTGGCGCGGCTTCACACAGGAGCCGGGTTCGGGTAACGAACGTCTCGAGGCGGGGGGTAGACATGTGCGTTCAGTGGCGGATACTCGGGTAGGTATCCCGGGCTGACAACTTAAACGACACTGTTCTGCAGAGACCTGTTCTCAGTCGTGATAATCACGGGAGAGGATTTATTGTGAATGATACCTGTCTATGACCGTATGTTAGGCCCGGTCCGAAAAGTCATTCCCAAATTCATCAGACAGCGATACGCACTCAAGTTCGCTATCGTGCTTCTCGTCATCGGTCTGTCTGTGGGGGCAATGGGGTATCTGGGGACGAATCAAATCGCGAATGAAGTACAGTCGCAGGTGCAAGACGATTCCGCAGAGCTGGCACAGCAGGAAGCCCGGAACGTCGACAAGTGGAACCAGTTGAACGTCCAGGCACACAAATCAGCTGAAGATACGCTGACGACGGGTGAAACAGGAGAGTTGCTCGGTGCACGTAACTCGATGTCCGCCCACAGCGTCCATTACGTCGACCTCAACAACAACGTCACGCACAGCACAGTGGGGGACCTCAGCGGGAAGGCTCCCGCAGAAATCGTTCGAAACCACAGTCCCGAGAACGGCGAGATTACCTGGGCAGCGGAGTTCGCCAGGATCGAGCCCCACTACGAGAGCAACGACGACCCCCTGAAATCAGGAGGCGAGTTCTACGGCTACCGGGTTTCGAGCCTCGATACCAACGTTGCAATCGTGCCACACTACGCGTCCGATGGGACGCGCGTGTTGAGTTACGTCACGAGCGTCGATGGGAAAAACGAGTTCATGGTCACCACCCTCGAGATCGGTGCGTACACTGACGAGATGATTCACAACGAAGACGAGGGTCGAATCTCGTTCATCGTCATGGAGACCGGCGGCGGCGACGCCAAGGTCGTCATGGACCCGAGCGAAAACGCCTACCTCGAGGAGTACTCGACCGAAGACTTCAACCTCAGCGCAGTCGGCCTCGAGGGCGAGCACTTCTCGGTCGACGAGCCGAACGACGCGCTGGCGTCAGCCGTTGGCAGCGATTACGGAAACGAACCGTACATCGGCGCGGCGGCTCGCGTTACCGAGGGCAGTCCGTTCCTCGTCGTCGTCCACACGCCCGAATCCGAGGCGTTCGGCTTCGTGCAGGACGTTCAGCAGTACGGCATCTACGCCTCCATCGGTGGCATCCTGTTCGTGATGCTCATCGGCGGCGTCATGGGGCGCAACACCTCGCGCTCGATCGACCGACTCACGACGAAAGCCGAGCGGATGGAAGAAGGCGACCTCGACGTCGAGTTCGAGACCCAGCGCGTCGACAGTATCGGTCGGCTCTACGCCGGGTTCGCCACCATGCGCGACTCGCTGAAGAACCAGATCCAGAACGCCCAGGACGCCCGTGAAGAGGCCGAACAGGCCCGCGCGGAGACCGAGGCGATCAACCGCCACCTCGAGGCGAAAGCCGACGAGTACCGCGCCGTCATGCAAGAGACCGCCGAGGGCGACCTCACCGCCCGGATGGACGCCGAAACCGAGAACGAGGCGATGGAAGACATCGCCCTCGAGTTCAACGCGATGGTCGCCGAACTCGAGGAGACCACCGCCGGCGTCAAGGCCTTCGCGACCGACGTCGCAACGGCGAGCGAACAGGTCACCGCCTCGAGCGAGGAGGTTCGTTCGGCTTCCGAGCAGGTCACCGAATCCGTCCAGGAGATTTCCGACGGCGCCGAGCGCCAGAACCAGAGCCTCCAGTCGGTCAACCACGAGATGAACGGCCTCTCGACCACGATCGAGCAGATCGCAGCCTCCTCGAACCAGGTGGCCGACATCGCCGAGCGAACGGCCCAGACGGGCAAGCGTGGGCGCGACGCCGCCGAGGACGCCATCGAGGGCATGGCCGAGATCGAATCCGAGTCTCAGTCCGCAGTCGAGGAGATCGAACGACTCGAGGCGGAGATGGAACAGATCGACGAACTCATCGAGTTCATCACCGAGGTCGCCGAACAGACCAACATGCTGGCGCTGAACGCCAACATCGAGGCCGCTCGCTCGGGCGACTCCGGTGAAGGGTTCTCTGTGGTCGCCGGCGAGGTCAAGGAACTGGCCGAGGAGACGAAGACGGCGGCCGAAGACATCGAGGAGCGACTCGAGGCGATCCAGAACCAGACCGAGCAGACGGCGACCGAGGTGCAGTTGACCAGCGACCGGGTGGCCGAACACACCGACTCGGTGCAGCGGGCGGCCAACGCGTTGGACGAGATCGCCGACTACGCCGGCGAGACCAACGTGGGCGTCCAGGAGATTTCGGCGGCGAGCGAGGAGCAGGCGGCGTCGACCCAGGAGGTCGTCTCGATGGTCGACGAGGCCGCGACGATCTCCGAGGAGACCACCGCCGAGAGCGAGAACGTCGCCGCTGCGGCCGAAGAGCAGACTACGGCCCTGACCGAGGTCTCCCGCAGCGCGAGCGACCTCGCGAACCAGGCGGCACAGCTCTCGGAGGCGCTCGACCGATTCGACACCAACGCCCAGCCGGCGCTCGAATCTGGGGACATTGACGACCTCGAGAGCGACGCGATCGCGTTCGACGACGCGACCCCGTCGGTGACGGATGCGCCAGCTACCGACCAGTCTGAGCAACAGACCGAAGAATCGAACCCCGTCGAGATCGGGGCCGGAAGCGGAGCGGGCGGTGATGGAGCGGGCGACGGCGGCGAGACCGACGACGTCGATTCCGTCGACTCGGCGGGCGTAAACGAGTCGACGCTGGCACTCGAGTCGGAAGTCGAAGCCGACGACGGCGACGGCGACGACGAATCCGACGACAGCGACGACATGTTCACGTTCGGTAACAGCTCCTGAGCGGCTCGATCAGCGAATCCGTACCGAATTCGGCGTTTTTTCTGTTTCGTTCTCCCGTGTTTCGCTCTCTCGAGTAGTAACACCGTTCTCGAGCCTGGCGTTCGTCCGATTCTTTCGACGTCTCGAATTCGTCTCGTATCTGTGATGAACTTTCACAGCAAACATTTATTACGGATAGCTGATCTATAGGTCGTATGGTGAGTATCGTCCGCAGACTGGTTCCACGAGTGATACGACGAAGTTACGCGCTGAAGTTCGCTATCGTGTTGCTCGTTCTGGGGTGTGCCGTCGGGGCAATCGGACTGGTCGCGACCGAGGAAGTACAGACGGAGGTGCAATCGATCGTGCACGAAGACCACGGGACGCTCGCGGTCCAGCAGGCACAGGGCATCAGAAACTGGAATACGAACAACGAAGAGACCGTCGAGGCGATGGCCCGCTCGAGTGCGATCGAGAGCGGAGACGCCGAAACCATCCAGGCGTATCTCGACGACGAAATCGCCGGTCGGTACAATTCGGGCGCCGGTCGGACGTATCCACACATTCACTACATCGACGCCGATTCCGGCGACATCGTCGCCAGCACGAAGACGGATCAGGATCTGAACCCCGTCTCGGAACTCGAGGGCGAGTGGTTCGACGACCTCGATTCGATCAGCGGAACGGTGACGACCGGCGCCTACCAGAGTGGGACGTTCGGCGGGAACGAAGAGCGGGTCGCGTACGTGACCGACGCCGGCGACCTTCAGGACAGCTACCTGCTGGCGTACACCGTTCCGCTCTCGTTTTACGAACAACAGATGCGAGACGGCGACTCCGGCGTCGTGATGCTCGTCGACGGCCAGGATCGCGTCATCGCCTCGAGTCCGACCGGAGCAAAATGGGCGAACTACGACGAATCCACCCGGCCACTCGAGACGGCGCGCTCGCTGTCGGCTGGACAGGGCGAGGGGATGCTCGTCGAGGCCGGCGCCCAGGGCGTCCTGACCAGCCGATCCAGTTACAGCATCGGTTCCGGCGAGGAGTACGTCGTCGGCGCCGCGCCGGTTCCGGGGACCGACTGGGTCGCCCTCGTCCACACGCCCTCGAACAGCGCGTACGGCTTCGTACAGAACATCCAGCGGTACGGGATCTACGCGACCCTCGGCATCGTCCTGCTGGTCGTCCTGGTCGGTGCAACACTCGGGTTCAACACCTCGCGCTCGATCGACCGGCTCACCGGGAAGGCTGAGCGGATGGAAGAAGGCGACCTCGACGTCGAACTCGAGTCGCCCCGGATCGACAGTATCGGTCGGCTCTACGCCGGGTTCGATAGCATGCGCAACTCGCTGAAGAACCAGATCCAGAACGCTCAGGACGCCCGTGAAGAGGCCGAACAGGCCCGCGCGGAGACCGAGGCGATCAACCGCCACCTCGAGGCGAAAGCCGACGAGTACCGCGCCGTCATGCAAGAGACCGCCGAGGGCGACCTCACCGCCCGGATGGACGCCGAAACCGAGAACGAGGCGATGGAAGACATCGCCCTCGAGTTCAACGCGATGGTCGCCGAACTCGAGGAGACCACCGCCGGCGTCAAGGCCTTCGCGACCGACGTCGCAACGGCGAGCGAACAGGTCACCGCCTCGAGCGAGGAGGTTCGTTCGGCTTCCGAGCAGGTGACCGAGTCGATCCAGGAGATCGCCGACGGCGCCGAGCGCCAGAACCAGAGCCTCCAGTCGGTCAACCACGAGATGAACGGCCTCTCGACGACCACTGAGGAAATCGCGGCGTCCTCAAACCAGGTGGCCGACATCGCCGAGCGAACGGCCCAGACGGGCAAGCGTGGGCGCGACGCCGCCGAGGACGCCATCGAGGGGATGGACGCCATCGAGACCGAATCCGAGGCCGCGGTGGCCGACATCGAGGCGCTCGAGGCGGAGATGGAACAGATCGACGAACTCATCGAGTTCATCTCTGAGGTGGCGAAGGAGACGAACATGTTGGCGCTGAATGCCAACATCGAAGCGTCGCGTTCGAACGCGGGGGAAGACGGCTTCTCGGTCGTTGCCGGCGAGGTCAAGGACCTGGCCGAGGAGACCAAAGACGCCGCCGAGGACATCGAGGAGCGACTCGAGGCGATCCAGGCCCGGACGGCCGACACCGCGGAGTCGGTGACGAACACGAGCGAGCGCGTCGAGGCGAACCGCGACGCCATCGAGGACGCCGTCGCCGCGCTGGACGAGATTGCCGACCACGCCGAGGAGACTAACGTGGGCGTCCAGGAGATCAGCGCAGCGACCGAAGAGCAGGCGGCGTCGACCCAGGAGGTCGTCTCGATGGTCGACGAGGCGGCGACCATCTCCGAGGAGACCACCGCCGAGAGCGAGAACGTCGCCGCCGCGGCCGAAGAGCAGACTACGGCCCTGACCGAGGTCTCCCACAGCGCGAGCGACCTGTCCGATCAGGCCACACGGCTCTCGGAAGCACTCGACCGCTTCGACACCGGCGTCGGACCGGGTCAGGTGGTCGACGCCGAGGCGAAAGTCCTCGTCGCGGGGGCGGACAACCCGACACCGCTTCCCGAGACCGGATCGGACCCATCGCTCGAGGACGAAACTGCGCCCAAATCGGTCGACCATACGTCCGAATCCCTCGAAGAGCAGCGAGACGACGACGAAAGCGACGGCGACGAACGGGCGGACGACACTGCGTCGGGCGACGGCCGGCGCGAGGACGACCCGTCGGACGTCTTCACCTTCGGCGAGGAGAACTAACGGATTCCTCGCGTTCGAGGCCCCACTCGAGTACCGTGTCGAGACGCTCGAACACCGCGGCGGTGCGACTAGGCCTATTAGTATAATTATTGTAGTGTTCGAAGGCCTCCGGTGAGCACGAACCCCGTGACCGTGTGTCTGGGAGCGATGCCAGAACGAGCTCCAAATCGGTCTCCCTCGTCATCGATGACGACGAGGCGTTCGTCGAGACGAAGCAGTCGGTCCGAGCGTTACTTCGGTAGCCGCCACGAGGACGGGAGATTAGTTGGTCGACTCGGAGTTCATCGAAACTCCCACTGAGCCCTCTCGCTGGTAGATCCGAAGTCTGCCATCGGTAATCGCGAACGCGGACTTCAGTGTCGGCGGGATCGTCTCGGCCTTGCCGATGACGAGGTAACCGTCGGCCCGAAGCGATCGGGCAATGGTCTCGAGCATCGACTGTTTGTACGCGTTGTCGATGTAGATAAACAGGTTCCGGCAGATCACGAGGTCGAACCCGGACTTCGCCTCGCCGTTGATGAGGTCGTGTCGCTCGAACGTGATCGGCCGGGCGACGGACTCGCGCACCCGGTAGGTTTCGTTCGACGGGTCGTGGTCGACGTATTGCTCGTAGGCGTCCAGGAACTCGAGCTGGTCGCCGAGATCGACCGTCCTGGATTCGGTGTACGTCCGTTCGCGCGCGGTCTCGAGGGCCGGCTCGCTGATGTCGGTCGCGAGGATGTGGATCGACGATTCGTCGATTTCGTCGTCGTCGTGGGCGAGCATCGACAGCGAGTACGGTTCGCGGCCGTCGGCACACGCGGCACTCCAGATGTGGACGCTCTCGTGGCGCTCGGTCAGCGTTCGGAGCACGTCGCGAATCCCCTCCCAGACGTCGGGGTTGCGAAAGAAGCCGGTGACGTTGATGCTCAGCGAGTCGAGCAGCGCCCGCTGTTCGTCCGCCTCCGACCGCAGCAATTCGAAGTACTCTTCGTAGCTGTCACAGCCGGTTCGGCGCATCCGTGAGGAAACCCGCCGGTCGAGGTAACTCGTGTTGTAGTGGCTCGTGGCGAACGCCAGCTCCGCCTCGACGTACTCGAGGAGGCGTTCGAACGCCGGGTCGGTGCTCACAACTCGCTCACTCCGTGCTCACCGTTGGCCGTCCGAACGATAAGGGTACCGGTGCCGGGAGTGAATTCAACCGTCCGACCGTGGTTTCCGCCGACGTCCTCGGCGATCAGCGGGACGCCGAGTTTCTCGAGTTCGGTCTTCGCGGCGTCGACGTTTCGCTGGCCGACGCCGTCGCCGAAGCTCTCGAACTGGAACATGTCGCTCCCGCCGGCGATCTTGGCCTCGACGGAGGTGTAGCTGGCGCCGCGTTCGACCATCCGCCGTAGGAGGGCTCGGATGGCCGTGTCGGCGTACTTTCCGGGCTTGACGTCGCTATTGTCGGCGGCGTCGCCGTTCGGGAGCATGACGTGTGCGAGACCACCGATGTCAGAGTCCGGATCGTACAGCGCGACGGCGAGACACGAACCCAGTCCGTAGGACTTCAGCGTGTCCTCGCCCTCGCTGACGACGAGTTCGGAGATTCCGACCTGCACCGGTTCGGGGACCCCCGGTTCGGTTCCGTACGTCTTCATTCTACGTCTCCGAATTCGGCCGTCGTCGGCGTCTCCTCGATGCGGTCGACGTCGAGGTCGTTCAGTGCGCGTTCCAGGTCTCGCTCGTCGGGGATGGCGTAGATGTCACAGTCGAACTCGCGCCCGTCGGCCATCACCTGCGTGTCGAAGACGAACGCGAACTCCTGGTTCTCGCCCAGCTGGATGATGACGGGGTCGACGGCGGCGGTGCCGATGTCGTGAATGAACTCGGGGGGCGAGTGATCGATCGTCGTGTCGAGCACGTTCGCCCAGCCGTCGAGGAAGCCGCTGGCCATGATGTTCCCGAGTTCCTTGATGGCGCTTCTCTCCATCTCGCCAAATCCATCCTCGTCGCCGGTCTCCATCGGCACCATCGCGTCGACGATCTCGTGTGCGGATTCCTCGTCGAACAGGAACAGGAGGTACCCACTCGGCGTGCCGTCGAACTCGAAGGCGACCCCGACGAGGCGCTCGTTCGGGACGGACGCGGGAATAGCCTCGAGCGAGACGAAGTTCAGGCGTCGAATCTCGACGCTCGTCTCGATTCCGGTGAGCGTCGTCGCCGTCTTCGCCACCTCCTCGGCACCCTGCTCGGCCATCCGGTCGAAGCCGTCGAGCTTGTCGTACTCGATTCCGTCGCTGGTGCGCAGTCGCTCGAGCAGGCTTGCCATAGAGTCGCGCGCGGGGAACAGGTAGTGGCTGAAGCTGAGTTCGGTGCCGACAGCGTTGATGTGACTCTGGAAGAGCAGGGCCATGTCCCCCTCGCCAGGAGCCTCGTCGATGTCGCCGAAGAAGGGCTCGGCGGTCGTTCCCTCGATGAACTTCGGCGTCGAGACGTCGATCACGGTCTCTAAGACGTCGGCCCAGCCGTCGATGAACCCGCTGTTCATCACCTGCCCGACCTCGGTGGCGGCGCTCATGCTCATCTCGTCGAACTCCTCGACGTCGGCCTCGGCGATCAGCATCTCGACGATGCGAAGCGCGCTGTTGCGGTCGAAGACGACGACCGAGTGGCCGTCGAGGCCGCCGCTGAGTTCGACGCGGATCCCGACCTTCTCGGTGCCGTCCTCGAAGTCGTGTCGAATCTCCTCGCCGCGCATGAAGTTGAGCTTCGTGACCCCGACCTGCGTCTCGACGCCGGTCATCTTCGTCAGCCGACCGGCCGCCAGCCCGGCGCCTTCGCGGGCCATCCGGTAGAACGTGCCGAGGGCGTTGACGTCGAGTTTCATGCAGGGTGCACGTCGATGCCGTTGACCATCTCGACGAACTCCTCGAGCTCCGGGAAGGCGTAGATTTCCGCCTCGATCTGATAGCTCGGCACCGAGAGATCGGAGTCGAAGAAGAGCGCGAGGTCGTCGCCGCCGAGCCCAGCCGTTCGAACGACGATGTCGCCGGCCGGTGCGTAGACGAGCTGTGGGGCGGCGATGTCGATCGCGCGCCCGAGCACGTCGGCCCAGCCGTCGATGAACCCGCTGGCCATCATGTTCCCCATCTCTTCGACGGCGCTTCGGGCCATCTTCCCGGAGACGTTCGACATGTCGTCGACGACGTCCCGAAGCATGATCGCGGTGATCTTCTTCGCGCTTGCCTCGGGAAAGAGGATGAGGATGTGTCCGTGGGGCGGGTCGAGCAACCGGACCCGGACGCCGACGCGCTTGCCTGGCTCGAGCTGACTCTGGATGTCGTCGACGTCGATGAAGTTCGTCTTCGTGACCTCCATCTGGGCGTCTTCGCCGGTCAGTTTGCTCATGTTGTCGGCGACGCCGTTCGTTCCGACCTTCGCCATTTCGTTGATAAAGCTCAGCTTCCGAATGTCGACCATCATCGTCATAGATTAGGTACCTCTGTGTGCGTTGTCGAGTTCGTTCGTCGTGTCCGTAGCCGGTGTCTCTTTCGAGTAGGGGATCGCGTTCGACCGTCCGTCACTCTCGGTGTAGGTGTGCATGCTCGTGCTCATAGTGTATTGACGTCGAGGATCGTAACCACTTCCCCCCGGCCACGAACCGTCGCCCCGCTCAAGCCTGGCAGCCCACTCATGAACCCCTCGAACGGCTTGATGACGACCTCCTGTTGCCCGTGGACGACGTCGCAGTGAAGGGCGACCGACCGGACGTCGTCCCGGATTCGGATCACCATTCCGCCGTCCGGGTCGGACGACTCCGGCGTCTCGAGTCGCTCGGCGAGTTCCACGACGGGAACGGGCGAGTCGCTCGAGGGAATCACCGGATTGCCATCGACGGTCTCGACGACTCGCGCGTCGTCGATGTCCTGAACGGCCTTGATCGGGACGCCGAACTCCTCGCCGCCGATCTCGAAGAACAGGACGTCGGCGATGGCGACCGTCACGGGGAGTTCCATCGTGATCGTCGTCCCCACGCCGGGCTCGCTGTCGACCGAGACGGTGCCGTCGAGGTCCTCGATCGTCCGCTTGACGACGTCCATCCCGACACCGCGGCCGCTGACGTCGGTCACTTCCGTCGCCGTCGAGAGACCGGGATGGAACACCAGGTCGTAAACCGCCTCGTCGTCCAGGTCCGCGGCCTCCTCGGCCGCCAGGACGTCGGCGTCGACCGCCGCCTCGCGCAACTCCTCGGCGTCGAGGCCGCGACCGTCGTCGTGAATTCGGATCTGCACGCGGTCGCGGGCCCGCTCGGCCGTGAGTCGGACCGTCCCCTCGCGGGGTTTTCCGGCCTCCTCGCGGACCGACGGCGCTTCGATACCGTGATCGACCGCGTTCCGAACCAGGTGGATGAGCGGGTCGCCGATCCGGTCGAGGATACTGCGATCGAGTTCGACCGACTCGCCCTCGGTCTCGAAGGCGACCGCTTTCTCCTGGTCGCGCGCGATGTCCCGAACCGTCCGGGGCAATCGGTTGGCGACCGTCTCGAGGGGGACCAGTCGGACGTCCATCACCGTCTCTTGGAGTTCGGCGGTTATGTCGTCCAGGTCGTCGAGTTCTCGACGGATCGTCTTCGGGTCGTCGTCCTGCTCGATGGTGTGGCGGAGGCGGACGCGGGCGGTGACCAGCCCCTCGACGAGGTTGAGGAGCGTGTCGACCTGATCGATGTCGACGCGGACCGACTGCGCCTGGTCGGCGTTCGATTCCGAAACCGCCTCCTCGTCCGTTTCTGGTACGCCGACGTCCGGAATCGGCATCGGCGGAACGTCCTCGTAGACGCAGTTCGATTCTGCGGCGGTCGCGTCCCCGCCGTCTCTGTTCTCTGCAACGCCGAACGCAGCGGTGCTCGACGCGTCCGCGCCGGCCGTGAGGCCGTCCTCTGGAGCAGAGGTGGCAGTTTCGACGTCAAGGTCTTCGAGGTCGTCGGGGTCGTCGAGAGTATCGAAGCCGTCGAGGTCGTCGAGGTCGTCGGCGTCCATCGCAGACGCCTCGAGTCCAGCGTCGTCCTCGAACGCGTACGCGTCCTCCGCATCCGCGTCGACGTCGAACGCCGTCGGTGCCGGCTGGTCGTCGACGAACGCGGTATCGTCCGGCGTCTCGAGGTCCCCGTCCAGATCGTGGGCGGGGTCGGGGTCCTCATCGACGTCAACGTCGACCTCGAGCGTCGAGTCGTCGAACGAGACGTCCTGTTCGTCCTCGAGTGCCAGGTCGTCGACCGGATCGAATCCGAAGTCGACCGCGAAGTCGTCTTCGGCCGCGTCCCGATCGATCGACTCGAGTCCCAGGTCGTCTTCGAGATCAAGGTCGTCCTCGAGAGCAACACCTTCGACGTCGAATTCCGCTCCCAAATCGTCGACTGCGGAATCGTCGTCGGAACTCGATTCAGAATCGTCCGTCCCGTCGTCGGTTTCACCGAAGTCGACGCCGTCGAGGGCGGCAACGCCGGCCTCTTCGGGTCCGTCGGCCTCCTCAACGTCCGTCGCTCGCGGCTCGAGCGAGTCGGGATCGGACGCCTCGGCGGGCTGCTCTGCGGCGCTGTCATCCGCGTCCAGGTCGAGGTCCGCATCGTCGAAGGCGAACGCTTCGAAGTCGTCGTCAGTTGGGACGATCGAGTCGTCGGCGTCAGCCGGTGTCGAACCCGTCGCCGCATCCGATTCCACATCCGCATCCGACGACAACTCCACCGGAGCGTCGTCCAGGCCGGACGACTCGGTGGCTGTCACCTCGCTATCGGCATCCGTCCGTTCGACGTCCCCGTCACCGGTCTCCTCGGCGTCGCTGGTCTCCTCGGCGTCGCGCTCGAGGACCACGTCGTCGAACTCTTCGTCAAATTCGGCTCCGAACTCGTCTTCGACCTCGAGGAAACTGTTGTCGTCGACGTCGACGTCGTCGCCGAGCAGTTCGTCCATGTCGACCTCGTCGTCGCTGTCGAACTCGTCGAATTCGAGTTCCTCGAGTTCGTCCTGGAGTTCGTCGAAGCCGACCATCTCGACCTCGTTTTTGAGTTCGGCGAACACCGCACTGGCGTCGCCGGCGTCGTCAGCGTCGGCAACGTCTTCGCTATCGTCCACACCGCCACCGCTCACGGATTCCGAATCCGCTGACTCGGCGGCGGTAGCACCGTCGGCGGGGTCCGATTCCGCCTCCGAATCGTCGACGCCTCCTTCCAGTGAGACGTCCGCCGGCGCCGACTCGCCGAGCAGGTCGTCGAACGACCCCGCATCGCCCATCTCGTCGAACGCATCGAGGTCCTCGCCCTCGACTTCCTCGACCATCGCGTCGAGGTCGTCGAACTCGTCGAACTCGTCGAGCAGTTCGTCGACCGAGAGGTTCTGCGCGTCGGTCGAGGAAAGGTCCTCGGCGGCGTCGTCTGCGGTGAGCGACTCGTCGACCGCGTTGGCTCCGGATGTGTCACTGCTCGAGTCGAACCGGTCCGTCACCTCGACGATCTCGAACGCGTCGACCGCAGCGACTGGCTCGAGGGCCGCACTGATCGCGTCCTTGCCAACGGCGCTTCCGAACACGGCGTCGAAGGCCGTGCCGTACTCGCCGTTTTCGATCGCCTCACGGGAAGGTGCGGTTCCGACGAGGTCGAACGCGTCCACGAGCGCCTCGACCACGAGTTGACCGTTGTTGACCTGCGGGTCGTCGGTGATCGCGAGCCGAACGAGAAACGCGTCGTGGTCGGCGTCTTTCGGGGGATCGAACCGGGCCAGGATGGCGTCGATTTCGGCATCCGTCGGCGTCGAAACGTCCTCGCTCGTCCTCGCCCGCGTCGTCGAATCGTCCAGAAAGCTACGGAGCGTCTCGATCTCCGCCGACGGATCACGATCGATGTCGCCGTTCGGGGGCGCCTCCTCGAGCATCGCCTCGAGTTCGTCGACGCCGTCGAAGATGGCGTCCATGACCTCGGGCGTGATTTCGAGGTCGTCCCGTCGGACGGCATCGAGGAGGTCCTCGATGGCGTGTGCGAGGTCGCTCGCACGGGCGAGCCCCATCGCACCGCAGTTCCCCTTGAGGGTGTGTGCGGTCCGGAAGATGGCCTCCATCGCGTCGTCGTCGTCCGGGTCTCGCTCGAGCGTGAGCAGGGAGTTGTTCAGTTCCGTGATCTGTTCGTCGCTCTCCTGGGTGAAGTCCGTCCAGTACTCACTCATCGGTCTCACCGTCCGTAACGAACGCACCGACGATCCGATCGACGAGCGCCGGCGCGGGAACGACCTCGTCCACGCGACCCGTCCGGATCGCCTGCTGGGGGATACCGAAGACAGGGCTCGTCGCCTCGTCCTGGGCGATCGTATGGCCGCCAGCGTCGGCAATGGCCTCGATGCCCGCGGCACCGTCCCGGCCCATTCCGGTCAGGACGACGCCACAGAGTGGATCGACCACGCGCGCTGCGGCGGTCTCCATCGTCACGTCGATCGCCGGGCGAACCCCGTGAACGCGCTCGCCGTCGTCGAGGCGAACGCGAAGCGATCCGTTGACGTTGTTCACGACTCGGAGGTGCTGACCGCCTCTGGCGATGACGACGTCGCCGGCATCGATCCGGTCGCCGTCGCTCGCCTCGAACACGTCGTAGGCACAGATTGCATCCAACCGAGTGGCGAGTCGCCGGGTGAAATCCGCCGGCATGTGCTGGACGATCAGCACCTTCGCCTCGAGGTCGGCCGGCAGGTACGCCAGCAGTCGCTCGATGATCTTCGGGCCACCAGTCGACGCCCCGATCACGATCGTCGGGTGATCGAGAGACGCACCGTCGACAGGGGTCGGCGCGTCCATCGTCGGCGGGGCGGACGGACCACGAGCGGTTAGCGTGCCCGCGTTTCCGGATTCGAGGACTTCGGCGCTCCCGGTACTGGCGCTGGCACTGGCGCCGCTCGCCGACCGCGCCACGTTCACCTGCCGGCGTTCGGTCGCCGTGACCGCGGCCGTCGCACGTGCGAGCGCCAGCGCCGACACGGGGGCCGCCGAGAGCTCGTCGACCTTCGCGACGACGGCATCCGTGAGATGACCGAGGTTTTGCGTCCCCAAACCGTCGGGTTTCTGGAGGACGTCGAGCGCGCCGCGCTCGAGCGCCTCGAGAGTCGCATCCGCCCCGGCCTCTGTGTGGGCACTGAGCACGAGAATCGGCGTGGGGTCGTGCGTCATGATGCGCTCGACAGCTTCGATACCGCCCATGCCCGGCATTTCGACGTCCATCGTGATCACGTCGATCGCGTCGTCCTCGTTGCCTTCGTCGTCTCCAGCGGACGCGATAGCCTCGATGGCTGCCTCGCCAGTATCGGCGGTCCGTACGTCGTACCCGGCGGTTTCGAGCGCGTTCCCGACGACTGTTCGCATGAACTGCGAGTCGTCGACAACGAGTACGCCCGTCATGCCGCGACGACGTCAGCCAGTGCCTTCCGTACGCTTGGTTCCTCGAACGGCTTCGTGACGTAGCCGTCCGCACCAGCCTTTACGGCGAGTTTCATCTTCTCTCGTTGCCCGACACTCGTACACATGATGACCCGCGACCGGGGATCGAGTTTCTTGATCGCCGCGGTCGCCTTGATGCCGTTACACTTCGGCATCACGATGTCCATCATGACGATGTCTGGGTTCTGTTCCTTGTAGAGTTTTACCGCCTCAGCGCCGTTCGACGCCTCTCCAACGATATGGTAATCCTGCTCGAGAATCTGGCGCAGTAGATTACGCATAAAATGGGAGTCGTCTACGATGAGCACCCCTGTCGACATTCAATTGTACACCAAATTCCGATAGAGATACAACTACCATAAATGCTGTCTCTCGATTATCAGACATGATAACCGGCGGCAGCGGCCGAATTCTCCGCGTTTTCGGGTGAACAGGAATAGGTCTACCGGCCGTTCGACGACGGTTTTTTACGACTCTGTTCCGGCTGCTAGCAATAGCGCCGGTACGTCGAGGATTCCGGTCGCCTCGATGACGACCGTTCCCTCCGCTCGAGACGGCGTCTCGGATACCTCGTCTTCGTCCTCGAGGACGAACTCGTCGCTCACGACGGATTCGTCCGCGTCCGCATCTGCGCCAGTGTCCGCGCCGGCGTCCGCACCCGCCGAACCGCGGCGCGAAATCCCCCCCACTGCGGCGGACGAAGCCGAACCGGAGCCCGGCTTCGACCGACTCCTCGAGAACCGCGACGACCGACCCCCGCGCCTGGGCCGGGATTCCTGGCGCGGGCGGCGCTCGCGTTCGACGAGGCCGCAGACGAGCGGGTGCTCGATTGCGCCGCCGGCAACCCCGGGGTCCTCGACCTCGTCGGGCTCGAGGACGTCGTCTTCGGCAACGTTGTGGACGCCGAGCACTTCGTCGACGCGAAGTGCCGCCGCCTGCTCGTCGGTGGGTCGATCGAGTACGACGAGTCGCTGTGCGTCCGGCGTCGGCCCGACGGGGAAGTGGACGCGAGTGTCGACGATGGCCGTGATCTCCCCGCGGAGGTCGACCAGGCCCTCGACGGCCTGCGGCGACCGCGGCACCCGCGTCAGGTCTGCATCTGCCGGCGGGTCCGTGACTGTCTTCACTTCGTCGACGGGGATCGCCAGGCGGTGCTCGCCCAGTCGAACGAAGATGAACCGCACGCGCTCTTCTTCCTCGGCCGTCGTCTCGTCGGCCGACTGTCGCTCGCTCGGGTCCTCGATACTGATCCCGAGGAGTCTATCGGGTAGCTCCGGAGTCATTGTCTGGTCGACTATCTCAGTCCACCACTAAAACGTTGCCTCTCCGAGAGGTCGTTCGAGAGAGGCGGCTCGAGGAAGTTTCTCGGCGAGGGTAGCGGGTCGTCATATCGGCCGTGAGGCGGTCTGGGGGTTTGGTTTCCGGTTTTCCACAGACCGAACCCCGAGTTCCGAATCCGAAAACGCCACCAACTCGAACGGCGAGGAACTCGCGAGTCGAGGGGACGCAGGTCAGAAGGCAGGGACTCGAGGGGACGCAGGCTCGAGGGTGAGAACGAGAGCGAGAGCGAGAACTAAAACAAGAACGAGAGACGAAAGGGCCTTAAGGTACGGTCGACTATCCAGACGTGGACTAGGTCGGGCAGTTAGGCCCTGCTCACAACCCACGGTATGGCCTTCAGTGGGGACCGAAGCCCGCGGGCGTCCGGTCAGACCGGCCGGGGCCCCGGGAGCCAACGTGGAAGCCTCGTCCGTCGGGGACAGCGGTCGACCATGACCGTCCGCAGGGACGACTCATCGTCGTTAGCCGGCGACAGCCCATCAGGCGCGGAAGCGAGCAGTGGACCGCCGGACACCTGTCGCTCGACGGGTCGCGGGGTGGAGGAGGCAACCGGGATTCCCCCGGCCGGAACGCCGGGCAACCGCGGGGTCCAACACTCATAACCGACCTTTTACACTGCAGTCTACCTCGCCAGCGTCAGCAGTGCTGGCGTATGGCTCGGCGTCCCTCAGTAAAAGCTCGACCAAAAGCACTCCTCCCTCCCCTTCACTCACTTCGTTCGCTTCGGGTCAGTCGTCGGCCCGCTCGCTCACTGACTCACGGGCTTCGCCCGTTCGTCTTTTCACGGCGCCGTGCGCCGCGCTTCCGTTCGCTCGCGGTGAAGATACTCGTAACGCCTGCCCTCCCCCGAGTTGCGTCCCGCTCAAGGAACTCGCGGAACGCTCCCGGCCATTTGCCGCGAGCACGGCTCGAGCAGCCAACACTACTCTCGAGAACGGTAGAAACCGAAAGCGATGAAACCGAACCGGGTCAGTCGTCTGCCGCCTCGAGCATAGACGGGTTGCCGACCTGCAGGCCCCCATCGAGCGTCCGAACGGGGTAGGGGATGTCGATACCTTCCTCGTCGAATCGCTCTTTGACGCTCGTGACGTACTCCGCGCGGGTCCGGACGAAGTCCGATCGAGACGGATTCGCGATCCAGAACCGCGACTGGAGGCCGACGTCGGAGTCCCCGAGTTCGGTCAACCGAACCGAGGGACCCGGATCGTCCATGATGTCGGGGTGGTTCTCGGCTTCCTCGAGGATGATGTCCGTCGCCTCCTGGATGTCGTCGTCGTAGCCGATCCCGAAGACGAACTTCAGGCGGAGTTTGTCCGCCTCGACGGGGTTCTTGAGGACGTTCTCGGTGAGAAGGCTGTTCGGCACCGTCAACAGTTCGTTGTCGAAGGTGCGAACGCGGGTGACGCGCAGGCTGATATCCTCGACGACGCCCGAGTAGGTACCGTCGTCCCACTCGATCCAGTCCCCGATACGGAACGGCTTGTCGGTGTAGATGAAGATTCCGGCGACGAAGTTCGAGATGACGTTCTGCAGGGCGAAACCGATCGCGAGCGCCCCGGCGGCGGCGATTCCGGCCATCGACACGAGGAAGTTGCCGTAGTCGGCGGCGCCGAACGCGATGGCGACGCCGAGAAAGAGGATCGCGAACCTGGAGACCACCAGCAACGGCGTCTGGGCGTGTCGATCGAGGCCGCGGCGATCCATCGCCCGCTCGACCAGCGGGACGACGACTGCCCGCCCGACGAGCCAGACGAGGAGCAACGTCACCAGGAAGACCAGGCCGCTCTCGAGGGTCGACGCGAGCGTCTCGTCGACCCAGGAGAGTCGGTCGAGTTGCTGACCGATCGGTCCGAGGCCGCCCTGTAGGAGCGTTCCAGCCCCAACCTCGCCGCCGCTCATCGATGGATCACTGCCGTGTGCCCTCGCGTGTCGATCAACTGCCCGTTGACCCGCTCGGCGAGGTCGGCCGCCTTCTCCTCCGTGGAACTGCCCGCTCGAGCCGCCCGGAGGAACTTGACTTTGACGAGGTTCTCGTTCGCGAGCTGGTCGTTGAGTTCGTCGACCACCGCGTCGATGCCGCTCTTCCCGACCCAGACGGTGACGTCGAGGTCGTGTGCGCGGCGCTTGAGTTCCTGCTCGTGATCGTTCATGGACCGCTCTATGTGGGCGGGCGGTTTCAATGTTCGCGATTCGAGAAACTTCGAGAAACGCCCGAGTGACCGTCACTCGTACGGATAGCGCGCCTGATTCCCGCAGTCGCAGGTGACGACGACATGGCCGTCGCGCAGGCGAACCCGGGCGTTCTTCCCCGGACGGAGGTAGGCGTCGCAGGCGTCGCAGGTGAAGCGCTTGAACTGCCGCGGGAGTTCGAGTCGATTTCGTTCGGCGATTCGGCGGGCGAGCCTGACGTAGGCGCTCGCCCGCTCGTCGTCGCCGTCGGCAGCGGCCGCTCGAGCGAGAGCGTGGAGACGGTCGATTCGCTCAGCGGCGACGCTCATGGTCGCTTCGTTTGCCCGTCACGGGTAACTAGGTACCGGAATCCGCCGGCCTCGAGTACGGTCTCGGTCACGGTTTTGGCCGTGACGTCGAGCGTGCCTTCGACCGCTACGGCGTGTCGATGCCGCAATACTGTTATACGGCTCCCGGTAACTACCCGTGAGAACAGACCGTGACTCCCAGAGGGACAGCGACCGCCGACGGCGGAGACGCGACCACGATGGACCGACGATCCCTGCTCGCCGCGACCGCTGCCGGTTGTTCGCTGTCGCTGAGTGGCTGCGTCCGCGAACTTCGGAGCGCGGTCAACCGTGACCGACTCGAGCCGCTCTCGGTGACGATTACGACCCAGCCGGCAGACGGCGACCGGCAGTCGATTCAGCTCAGCCGGGATATCGCCGCAAACCTCGAGGCTGTCGGGATCGACGTCCACATCGAACTCCGATCGCCCCAGGAACTCCGCCGACAGGTCCTGGTCAACCACGATTTCGACCTGGTGGTGGATCGCCACCCCGGCGGTGCGGACCCCGATTTCCTCTACGAAGCGCTCTACTCCCGGTACGCCGAGGAGTCGGGCTGGCAGAACCCGTTCGGCGTCACGAACATGGCAATCGACGACCTGCTGGAGCGCCAGCGCCGGGTCGCGAGTGCGGACCGACGCGAAGCGGTCGAGCAACTGGCGACGCTGGTCGCCCGCGAGCAGCCGTTCGTCCCCATCTGTCGACCCGACGAGGTTCGACTGGTCCGCACCAGTCGATTCGACGGCTGGCGCGCCGACGAACTCCCGAGCCGACTCGGCTACCTCGGCCTCGACCCGGTCGAGGAGGGCGGACAGTTACGCGGCACGATCATGGACGCCTCGCCCTCACAGAACGTCAATCCGCTCTCAGCGGCCTACCGGGGGCCGGATCCCGTCGTCGACCTCGTGTACGATCCGCTCGCCGTCGAGCCGCCGGACGACGAGGCGGTCGTGGCGTGGCTCGCCGAGGACTGGACCTGGGACGGTGGCGAGAGCGGTGGCGGCGGTGACGGAAACGAAGAGGGCGACGGCGACGATAGCGGTGGCGATGAGGGCGATGGCGACGACGGCGAAACCGCCATCAGCAACGGCGCCGGTACCGACACCGGCACCCTCGAGGTCACCCTCCGCGAGCACGCCTTTCACGACGGCGAGCCGCTGACGGCGGACGACGTCGAATTCACCTACGAGTTCCTCGCGGACACCTCGATGGGATCGAGTGACGTTCCAGCCCCCGCCCCACGGTACCGGGGCCGAACCTCGGCCATCCAGTCAGTCGATGTGCTCGACGAACGAACGCTCGAGTTCGTCGTCGACGGCACCGAAGCCATCGCCGAACGAGCGCTCGTGGCACCCATCCTGCCGCGACACGTCTGGGAATCGCGATCCGACCTGCCGAACGTCCCCGGGGTTCGCCTCGCGCAGGGGACGACCGAGGCGCTCGTCACGAACAACCTCCCGCCGGTCGGCAGCGGTCCCTACCAGTATGCCGACCACGAGGACCGCCAGCACCTCACCCTCGAGCGCTACGCCGACCACTTCACGACCCGCGAGGACGTGGACCTGCCGGCGCCGACCGCCGACTCGTTCCGAGTCCAGATCGACCCGCGGAGCACCTCCGCCATCTCGCTGATCCGGGACGGAGACTCCGACGTGACGATTTCGCCGCTCGAGACGTACGTTCTGGACGACCTCGAGGGAGCGGGCGACGTCGAACGGGTCGAGTCGGAGACGGCGGCGTTCTACCACCTCGGGTTCAACGTCCGGCGCGCGCCGTTCGGCGACCCGTACTTCCGTCGGGCGGTTGCCGGCGTAATCGACGAGGCGTGGCTCGCCGAGACGGTGTTTCACGGCCACGCCGATCCGATCGCGACGCCGCTGTCCCCCGAGTGGATGCCGTCGTCGCTGGCGTTCGGTGACGAAAACGAAGACCCTGTCGTCCCCTTCCACGGCTCCGACGGTGAACTCGACGTCGACGCCGCTCGAGCGGCGTTCGAGGACGCGGGGTACCACTACGACGGCGACGCCCTGGTGGTGAGACAGTAATGTTCCTCCAGACGCTCACACAGGTGGTCGTCGTCGTCGCCGCCATGATCGTCGTCTCGACGGCGGCGTTCGCGGGTCGGCAGCGACTGGTCGAAACCGCCAGAGACTGGCGCCGACGGGTAGCAGGAATCCTCCCGATCGTGCTCGTCCTCGTGTCCGTGTTGTTGTTCAACAGCGTCGCCAGGGACCTCGCCCCCGAGGTGTCCTGGATGATCGGCTGGGAACTCACCGGGATGATCTACGACATCGAGGGTGACTTCATCCTCTGGCTGCAGGCCCAGGCGACCCCCGAGCTGACGGCGTACTTTTCGTTCATCTACATCTACGGCTACGTCTTCGTCCTCGTGTTTCCGGTAATCGCCTACTTCCTGCTCCCGAACACGCGCCCGCTCCGGGAACTGCTCGCGGCCTACACCCTCAACTACACGCTCGGGCTCGTCTGCTACGTATTCGTCATCGCCTTCGGCCCCCGGAATATGATGCCCGAACTCATCCAGGCACTGCTGTACGACACGTACCCGCAGTACCAGCACCTCACCCGCCAGGTCAACCGCAACACCAACGTCTTTCCCTCGCTCCACGCCTCGCTCTCGACGACGGTCGCCCTGCTGGCCTACCGGACTCGCGAGGTCTACCGCGGCTGGTTCTGGCTCGCCGCCTGGCTGGCCGTCAGCGTCTCCCTCTCGACGATGTACCTGGGCATCCACTGGGCCATCGACGTGGTCGCGGGCATCGGCCTCGCCTGGCTCGCCGTCGAGCTCTCGACGCACCTCGTGGGTCGCTGGTCGGTTTACGACGGACTCGAGCGTCGCGGGCTGTGGAATCGGAGTCACTGAAGGACTTCGGGAAACGGATCCAAGAGCGAGTTCAGGGGAAACGGATCGAGAGAAACGACTCGAGAGGGTCGGGAGCCCTGGCTACCAACTCGCCGACGCCAACGATGACGCTGACGCCACCGTCGAGGCTGTCGCTCTCGAACTGGAAATCGCAAGAGAACTACCGAAATCGGCGCTCAGTCGTCTTCGAGCGCGTCGGCGATACGGTTGAGCGCGCGGGTCTGATCGCGCAGTTCGTCACGGACCTGTCGAACCTCGCGGACGAGTTCCTCGTTGCCGACCTCGTCGCCGCCACGACCACCGGGACCGCCTGCGCCCGGCCCGCCGGGTCCGCCGCCCATCATGCCGCCCATCATCTGGGCGAGGGGGTTGCCGCCCATGCCGCCGGGTCCGCCGCCACCGCCACCGCCGAACGGACTCTCCGGTGGCCCCTCACCCTCCTCGGCTTCCGCCTCGCGTTTTTCGCGGATCTCTTCGACGCGCTCGCGGAAGGATTTTTCCTCGCCGTCGCTGTCGCCGTCTCCGCTGTTATCGACGTCGACGTCGACGTCGGTCTCCTCCCCCGCGTCGGCGTCGTTGTCGTGATCGTCTGCCATACTCGTCCTTCTCGAGCGCGGCGGAAAAGGATTGTTATCTCGGGAGTTTTGACGCCGGAACCCGGTCGAGTGCGGCCTCGACCGGCGGACGAGAATCAGCCTCGAGTGGCGAACGACCCGAGCGATGACTGGAGCCGTCGACCCCCGGTATCGGTGGCCTCGAGTTCGTATCCCACCAGGTCCCGCATGTCGACGACGTAGGCCGTCCCGCCGCGCTCCAGGACGAGCAGTCGCCCCTTCGTGCCGATGACGGTCCCCGCGGCGATGGTCTCCCGGACGGGGCGATGATCGAGGTCGAGGTCGTACGCGAAGTCGAATCGGTCGATGACGTCGAACGCGTCGCGGCCGAGCAACGCGTCCCAGGCGTCACCGTCGACCGCGCTGGCCAGCGTCTCGACCTTCGCGTCGGTTCGGACGCGGTCGACCAGCCCCTGTTCGCGGGCGATCTCGGCCTCGAGTTCGCGAGCGATACGGCCGTTCGAGACGGTGTGGAGGTGAGCGGCGCGGTCGGCCCCCTGCTCGCGAAGCCGAGTCTCGAGGCGCCACGAGCGGGTGACGCCTACCTTGAACGTCGCCGGGGCGAACGCTGCGAGGTAGACTGCGTGCTCCTCGTAGCAGTCCATCTCGTCTTTCAGGCAGGTGCCGGTACACCGGGCGCAGACCCAGGTGCTCGTGTGGTACTCGCAGTAGGGTGCCGCCGGGCGGTCACAGGGGTGGTGGACGTCGCCCTCGAGCGAGCCGGCGCAGTGGCGGTCGCCGAGAGCGTACTCGAGGACGGTGCCCGGCTCGAGGGCGAGCGGCGTGACGGTTCGGTCGTCCCTCGCGGTCGCTTCGGGGTCGCTGAGTAGCAAAACGGCGTCGGTCAGCGGCGTCGGTTCGTTCGGTTCGTCGGCTGCACTCGAGGCCGTGTCCGACGACTCCGCATCGACCGCCGCCGACACCGGTCGGCGCGGTCTGTACCCGACGACTTGCACGGTCGTCCTTCGAACCCGCGATAGAAAGCCGTGACGCTCGCCCCGTCAGGGCCACTCGCACGCGGCGCCGACGGTCAACGCCTGCTCGTCGATGTACGCCGCCAGACACGCGTAGTTGCAGAACTGGCCCGCCCGTTCGCGGCCGTCGTCCGTCGCCTCGCTCACGAAGACGGGGTCGTGACACTCCACGTCGCTGCCGCAGTAGGTGCAGTCGGTGGCCATACCCGTCTATCGATCAGCGAAGAGGAAGGTGTTACCCTGCGACGCTCGTCGAGAGCGTCGACAGCCGTGCCGCAACAGCCAGGACGGAACGAGAGACTATATTTCGGCGATAACACAAGGAATATAGCCCCAGGGGCGGAACCACCGACCATGACACTCGAGGGCACGCTCGACGTGACCGTGACGGACGGCGTTCCGACGTTCGAACTGACGGTCGAGAACACCGGTCCGGACGACGTCACGCTTCAGTTTCGAAACGGCTGCAAGGCCGACTTCGCGGTCGAAGACGACGGGGCCGAGCGCTGGCGACTCACGAACACCCGCATGTTCACGCAGGTGCTCTCCCAGGCCGACCTCGA
Source organism: Saliphagus sp. GCM10025334 (assembly GCF_042663485.1). Taxonomy (NCBI): domain Archaea; kingdom Methanobacteriati; phylum Methanobacteriota; class Halobacteria; order Halobacteriales; family Natrialbaceae; genus Saliphagus; species Saliphagus sp. GCM10025334. Next base: position 567,542 of record NZ_JBHTAF010000002.1, read on the forward strand.
CGCCGGTGAGACCACCACGTTCGAGGCTACGGGTGACCAGCTCGAGCCCGGGCAGTACGTGGCCGTCGGCGAGTTGAACGCGAACAACTACGACTGCACGGCTCGAGCCGAGTTCTCGGTTTGAGGCGAGGGCGTCCGCACGCGGACACGTGGGCCTTCGATGTTCGATGGAGGTACCGATAGCATCGTTCCCGTAGCCAGATATTCTTAATGATTATTAAATATGTTTATTGGCCGAGAGGGCGTATTGTCCCTCGAGGATTATGACGTCGATACCAACGTGTGAGCAGACAGTACAGACAGTTTCCATCCCTCAGAAGGTGGGGCAATGAGTTTCACTTCGTCCACGAGAGCCGCCGGTACCCGGATGCTGGGATCGGTCGGTCACGGCGCGGGACGGCTACGCACGCCCGCGTTCTACCTCGTCACGGCCGCCTTTCTCGCGTTTCTCCTGTTCGCGCTCCGAGACTCCATGCTCATGGCCGGCCGGGCGTGGACGGCGGGGTACGCGTTTCCGGGTCACCGCGTTCACCACGTGATGATCGGCGCCACCTTGACGGTGTTCGCCGCGACCATCGCGGTCCAACTGTTCCGCCCCGCCGAGCGCGTCGGGGCGCTTCAGGCGGCGCTCGCGTTCGTGATTACGGCGTTTCTCATCACCGTCGCCGCGTCCGGGCTAGCGGCCGCCAGCGAGATCGTCGCGTTCGTCGTCCCGGTGTTCGCCATCGCCCTGTTGCACCCGGCCCGTCGCAACCTGATCCCGTCCCTCGAGCGGCGAGGACTCGACGCACGGCTGTTCGCCCTCGCAGCCGTCGGTGCCCTCGGCTTCGCCGTCGTCGCCGCCGGCGAGTTCGCGAACCACACGACGTTGACCAACGAACACGTCGTCTTCGGCCACTACGAGTTCCTGTCGTTCGCGGCGGCGTCGATCGGACTGTTCGCGTTGCTAGGAGCCCTCCGACCCGCCGGCTGGCGCGCACTCGTCTACGGGAGCGCCGCCCTCGCCGTGCTCTTCGCCGTCGGTTCGCTGGCGTTCCCGGGTGCCGAGCAGGGCTCGAGTCTCGGGACCGCAGGGTCACTCGCCGTGATCGCCTGGGCCGTCACGTTCGTCGCGCTCGCGGAGTACGGCGCTCGCACCGCCTCAGCTAACCCAGAGGTCGGACTCGACTCGAGTGCGACTCCCGGAACCGAGCCGCCACAGGCTTAAGCCCGTCCCGCCCCCAGCCCAGACAGTGAGCGAGTTTGCGTTCGAACTCGAGCTGTGTGCGGCCCTGGAGGCGCGTCGAGCGGGAATTCTCGCCCGCCAGCTCGGCGGGAGCGTCGCCAGCCCCGGCGCCCGTATCCTCGACGTCGTCTCCGTCGAGCCGGGTCCCGAGTTCGACCGGCGCACGGCGATCACCGCCGATTCGATCCCCGACGCGGCCCTCCAGGCCGACGTGGGCACGGGCCGGGCGCGCTACTGGAAGGACTGCTTCGACTGCCACCCCGAACGCGCCCGCCGGGCGGTCGAACGCGCCGTCGAGATCGGGTTCTTCGAGTCCGAACCCCGCAACGGACGGGAGTACGTGCGTCAGGTGGCTCGCTATCCCGACTGGTACGGGAAACTGGTGGGAATCGAGAACAAGCCCGACCTGGGCCGACCGGGCGACCTCGAGGCCCAGTTGCGCCTCGACGCGAGCCTCGCGCTGGTCGACGAGGCGGTGCTGGCGACGGAGAGTTACGTGACGCGAGCGCACCTCAACCGGATTCCCGAGGCGGTGGGCGTCTGGCGGATACACCGCGATGAGACGGCAGCGCCGACTGGTGGCGATACGGGGCCTGTAGACAGTACTATAGAAATTGAAGTAATACGCGAGCCCACGCTGTTACCGACCGCGAAGCCTGGCATCGAACCGCTCGAGTACCACCCCGGACGGACCGACGTCGCGGTGGTTTCGCCGGAACGGAAGGCTCGAGCCAGGCGCCGACTCGCCGAGCGATCGTACGGAAAGGGGTGGCGAACGTACGATTTTCCCGCGTGTGCGGCCTGCGCGCCGCTCGAGCGGGACGGTGCGACCCTGCCGCACTGCCGGTGGGCCGAACGCGTCGTGGACGCGAGTTCGGAGTGTGGGCCGGCGTGTCCGGGCTACGAGTCGGTCGAGGAGCCAGAAATTCGGGTCGACCTCGAGGCCGAGCGCGACGAGCGGACGCCGTGGGTAGCCGATCCGGCCGGAAAGCGGCGCCGTCAGTCGGGACTGGATCGGTTCTCCTGATCACTGAGCGGGTGAACATTGGGCGGACACGAACGCTCGAGGAGAGGGAAGTAAAGAGGTCTACAGCGAGTATCGCTCCCCGTCCACCGCTAACGGCTCCTCGAAGGCCTCCTCCGCCGGGTAGAAGTGCGCGAGGTGCACCAGCCGCGTGCGCTCGGCCGCGAGTTCGTCGGCCAGCGCGAGCGCCCCCTCGCGCGTCATGTGTTTCGTTCCGAACGTCCGCGGGACCCCGTCCGGACCCTCGTGGCGGCCACCGATGGGGTGTTTCTCGGCGAGGTGAGCCGGGACGATGGCCTCCGCGAGCAAGAGATCGGGGTCGGCGAGCACGGCCCGCGAGTCGTCCGGGACCGCGTAGCTGGTGTCACCCGTGATCGACAGCTTCGCCCCCGTTTCGGGATCCTCGACTGTCAGCCCGTAACAGACCAGCGGCGGGTGGACGACCGGAACCAGCGTGACCTCGAGTCCGCAGGTCGAAAAGGGCTCGAGCGGCGTCCGCGGGTGGACGGTCACGGCCTCGAGATAGTGGTAGTCCGCCGAGACCGTTTCGGCGACGCTCTTTCCAGTTTGGGGATCGGTCTCGTCGGCGGCGTAGACGTCCAGTTCGTCGATCACCCGGAAGACGTTGCCCAGCCCATCGAGGTGATCGAAGTGAATGTGTGTGATGATCGCCGCGTCGGGCAGGGCGACCTCGTCGCGGAGGAACTGGTAGCGAAAGTCGGGGCTGGCGTCGATCAGGAGGGACTCGCCCGTGCGCTCGTTCTCCACGTGGACCGAGAATCGGGTGCGCTCGAGTCCGCGTTCTCGGGCGAGCCGACAGGTCTCGCAGTCACAGCCGACGGTGGGCGTGCCGGTGGTGTCGCCCGTACCGAGCAGCGTCACCTCCACGGTCAGGGCCACCTCCGAAGCCGGTCGCTCGAGCGAGGGAACGTCATCGCCGGGGAATACGGCCGTGGGGGATAAGGGTGTTACCGCTTCCGTTCAGGGATTCGTCGATCGATTTCAGTCCGAAGGCCTCGAGCACCCGGTCCAAAGGCCTCGAGTGATCTCGAGGGGCTCAGAGCGACGTATCGAGACCGACCACGGTGACCGACGCCGCGGTCCCGTCCGCGCTCGCCCAGAGGTCGCCGCTCGCGCTGTACTCGAGCGGCCCGAACTCGTGCTCGCCCGTCTCGGCGGGGACCTCCGCGTAGTAGCGCACCGAGTCGCCCGCCTCGAGCGGGTCGTCGAACTCGACGTAGGTCGCCCCCTCGACCTCGGTGACCGAGTGGTCGTCGCCACCCACCACGGCCCACTCGTCGGGGAGGCGGTCGCGAACCAGGGTCGCCTCCGTCGTCGAGTCGACGGTGAGGTCGATCCTGGCCGTCTGGCCGGCGGTGTAGGCCGACGAATCCTGCTCGCGTGAGAGGGTCGCGGTGGGGAACGTGGGCGCGTCGAGGCCCTCGGCGATGGCGTCGAACCGGAGACACGACTCCGAGAGGACGACCTGGTTCGTCGACTCGTTGTCAGGGTCGTGTCTGACCCAGTCGGCGTTGTCCGAGGCGACGGCGACGCCGAGTCGCGACCCGGCCTCGAGCGTCCAGTCGATGTCCCAGCAGGCGACGGGCACGCGGTAGGCTCCGTCCGTCGGCGTCGGGGACTCCTCGTCGATACCGTCTCGGAACCGCGAGTTCCAGAACCCGCGAGCGAAAGGCCGGGTGCTACCGTCGGATCGACGCTCGTAGACGACGGCCGTGAACCAGGTGTCGTCGCTCGAGGCGACCAGCAAGTCCGCGGTGACGTGCCCGGCGACTCGCATCGACTCCTCGAGAGGCGGGCTCTCGAACATGAGGTGGTCGGGTCCGGACGAACGGTCGGCGAACATTCCCTCTTCGTCCGCGGGCGGCGAGGCGTCCTCGAAACTCGAGACGCCAGTCCCCAGCAACTCGAGTTCGCCCGCTGCGGGGTCGTCGCGGACGAGCGGGAACGCCGTCTTCTCGGCGGTGGCCGGCGGCCAGACGTCGAACTGCGTCCGCGGCGACGACGCCGACTGCACGTCGACCGGTGGCAGGTCCATCACGTCGGTCTCGACGCCGTCGACCAGCCAGTGGTCGAACCAGGCGTGATACAGCGCCGGGCTATCGGGGTACTGCCCGGCGGCGTGACCCCAGTCGCCGACGACGAGCCGTTTCGGGTGGTCGTCGGGGAGCGCCTCGTAGAACCGGGTCGATCCCCAGCGCTTGACGTTGCGGTCCTCCCAGCCGGCCTCCATCATCACGGGGCACTCGACGTCCGCGGCGCGTCGGCGGTAGTCGCGCTCGATCCAGAACTCGTCGTAATTGGGATCGTACTCGTAGGATCGGATCTCGTGCTCGAGCCGGTTGCTGGGCTCGACGCGGGTCGTGAGCGAGTCGAGCAGTTCCTCGGGATACTCGACCGCTGCCGGCGGGATGAGCCCGAAGCCGAAGTCGAACAGCGTCGGCGTCCCGTAGGTGTCCCACGGACAGGCGCCGTGGAACCGGTAGTCGTACCAGCGGTCGATGGCGACCTGCGGGACGATTGCTTGCAGGTGTTCGGGGTCCTCGATAGCGGCCGCGAGCTGGGTCGTCCCGTCGTAAGAGCCCCCGATCATTCCAATGTTCCCGTTGGTCCAGTCCGCCTCGCCGAGCGCGTCGATCAGTTCCTTCCCGCTGAGACGCTCTCGGATGCCGCCGTAGTCGTAGTAGCCCCCGGAGTTGCGCGTCCCGATGAGGTCGAACTGGGCGCGGGCGTAGCCACGCGGCACGAAGAAGTCGGCGATGCCGTCTTTCGCCGGGCTCTCGCCGCCGTTGAGCGCCTGGTAGAGGTCGTTGTACGGCGAGTACGTGAGGATCACCGGCACGTCGGAGACGGGTTCGCCGTCCGCGTCGACCGGACGGATGATCTCACCGTACAGCGACGGCGTCTCCGTCACTTCCTCGCCGTCGCGGTTCTCGAAGGTGAACTCGACTTCGATCGAGTGCGATTCGGGATCGCCGAGATCGTAGCGGGGTTCGGTCTCCCCGCTGGTGGTTTCGATCCCGTCCGTCGCGGCGACGGACGCGGATCCGAGCAGACCGAGCACGCTCGCTCCGGCCAGGGCGCCGGACGCTTTTAGAATCGATCGCCGATCGACTGGCTGCCGTGACATACGCTCGAGCACAACAGTCGCCATAAAGAGCGTGTTGACAATCCCATCAAAACGTTCGTGGCGGTTGGATCGACTGGCGAATCCGCTCACACGAGACGCTCGAGAAAGAGCTGACCGAGTGTGCGAATAACGATGGTAGAACTATTGTGAGCGGCCTCTTGTACGCCTCGCTCGACCCACAAAATCGACCGACTTACTAACGCCGGGAATTGCTATTCTAACCGCGACGGCAACTGAAGCGGGCGAGAGTCGATCCGGAAGGAGAGTTCTCCTTCCGTTTGTATCTGATGACCGTCTTGCATCGTTTGCACGGACGGCAGTGGGTGACAGAAAATCACTAGCTAGCTACCTAACCCTCGCGGCCGTATTACCGAAGATGCTATGACCCACACGACTATCACCACCCGCGAGGGGGCGACGACCACATTCCCCGAGGAGACGATCGAGACGTTTCACCGGCGTTTACACGGCCAGTTGCTCTCGCCGGCGGATCCGGAGTTCGAGGAAGCGACGCGACTCTGGAACGGCATGATCGAGAAGACGCCGGCGATCGTCGTCCAACCGACCGGGACGGCTGACGTCGTGGCCGCGGTCGAGTTCGCCCGCGAGCACGACCTCTCGCTCTCGGTGAAAGGAGGGGGGCACAACATCGCTGGCACGGCGCTGGTCGACGGCGGCATGACCATCGATATGTCCCGTCTCCGGGGAGTCATCGTCGACCCCGAAGCGCGGACCGCGACGGCCCAGGCTGGTTGTCTCATCGGCGACGTAGACCGCGAGACACAGCTTCACGGACTCGCGACGCCGTTGGGCTTCGTCTCCGAGACTGGACTGGCCGGCTTGACCCTCGGTGGCGGCTTCGGGTACCTGACCCGTCGATTCGGGTGGACAGTTGACAATCTGCTCGAAGTCGAAATCGTCACCGCCGACGGCCGGGTCCGACGCGCCAGCCGCGAGGTGAACGCGGATCTCTTCTGGGCCATCCGTGGTGCCGGCCACAACTTCGGTATCGTCACCTCGTTCACGTTCCAGCTGCACGAGGTAGGGCCGACCGTCTACGGCGGACTCGTCGCCTGGCCCTTCGAACGAGCTGACGAGATACTCGAGGCATACCGGGAGATGACGGCCGAAGCGCCCAGAGTCCTGACCGCGTTCCTGATCATCCGTCGGGCTCCGCCAGCGCCGTTCGTTCCCGAGGACTGGCACGGCAAGCGGATCTGCGCCATGACCATCTGCTACAGCGGTGACGTAGACGAGGTGGACGAGGCCCTGGCTCCGATCCGAGCGCTGGAAAATCCTGTCGTCGATCTCCTTCAAGAGCAGCCATACGCGCAATTGCAGTCGTATCTGGACACGACGCAGCCGAAAGGCAACGAGTACTACTGGAAGACCGAGTTTGCCGCCGAGTTGAGCGATGAGTTCCTCTCGACGATGCGAGAGCTAGCCGACGAGTGCCCCATCCCGGGAGCGCAGTTGGTCTTCGCTCACGTCGCCGGGGCGCTCAACGAGCGCGACGACGACGACGGGGCCGTCGGCAATCGCGACGTTCGCTTCGTGTACGGTGCCGCCGGCATGTGGGAACCGGACGAGCCCCGGTCGGCGGAGTACCAGCGGTGGATCCGCGATGCGTGGGAGCGGTTCCGGCCGTTCTCGACCGGCGGGAACTACGTCAACTTCCAGACCGCAGACGACGACGAGGAACGAGTTCGGGCGACGTACGACGAGAATTTCGATCGCCTCGTCGAGGTCAAAACGACGTACGACCCGGACAACGTATTCCGATCGAATCGGAATATCCGTCCAACCGATACCCGGGCCCGTTGATCGAAAGACCGACGGGTAGATTAGACGGTCGACTCCCAGTCGGTGGGTCGTTCGGAACGTTCAGTGGTCGTGGTCGTGACCGTGATCGTGTGAGTGCCCCCCGTCGCTCGCCGCACCTAGATCGCCACCCGCGACCAGCGCCTCGTGATCGCCGTCGATCATGTCCATGTTTTTCAGGTTGTCCCGCTCCTCGAAGTCCTGAACGGCCTCGAGCAGGTCGTCCTGGGTCAGCGTCGTCCGGTTCTCGGTCAGGGCCTCGAGGACGGCCTCCCGCATGACCATCCGGAGGTCGCTCCCGGTCATCCCCTCGGTTGCGTCGGCGACCGCGTCCGGATCGAACTCGTCGATGTCCATCGCGTGGGTGATGACTCGGAGGATGTCCGAACGCATCCCCGTGTCGGGTTTGGGGAAGTTGACGATCTCGTCGAACCGTCGCCAGGCCGCGGCGTCGAGTTGGTCGGGGTGGTTCGTCGCCCCGATCAGGAGCACGTCGTCCTGGATGAGCGAAACGTTGTCGATGCTCTTGAGCAGGGTGTTGACCGCCCGCTTGAGCGCGGCGTGTTCGTCGCTCCGGCGGGTCTTCGCGACGAAGTCGAACTCGTCGATGAACAGGATACACGGCGAGAGCCGCTTTGCCACCTCGAACGTCTTGTCGACGTTTTTGGCCGTCTCGCCGAGATACTGGCTGGTGATCATCGAGAGTTTGACCTCGACGAACGGGAGGTCCATGTCGTGAGCCAGCGCGCGGGCCGTCGACGTCTTCCCGGTGCCCGGCGGCCCGACGAACAGCAGTTTGCCGATCTCGCGCAGGCCGATCTGGGCGAGGTAGTCGCGGTGTTCGATCGCTTTGGCGATCTTCTCGATTTCGGACTCCTGGTTCGGCGTCAACACCAGGTCGTCGAGGGTGATGTCGACCTCCTCGGGGGCGCGCACCTCGACCAGGTCGAGCATCTCCTCTTCTTCCTCGTCGGCGAAGTACTCCTGAAGCAGCCCGTCGATCCACACCCGGTCGGCCTGGATCGGCCGGTTCTGCTCGCGGGCGGCCTCGTAGTCCGCGTCGAAGGCGAGCCCCTCGCGTCCCTCGAAGTGCTTCGCGAGCGTCGGGTTCGCCTGGATGCGGTCGGCGTCGGTTCGCTCGAGGTACCAGCGCTCGGCCAGGTCACGTTCGGTGAGCGAGATCGACCCCGAGAAGTCGTCGCGCTCGGTGAACATGAGGTCGCTGACGGCGTGCCACGGGCGGTCGACGCCGGTCGCCTCGCGGATGGTCGTGGTGGTGGCCGACAGCGGGCGGGAGATGCCACCACGGTGGCGTCGGTCGCGGCCGGAACCCGCGCCCGCGCTCGCGGCGTCGCCCGTATTGGATGTGTCGTCGGTGTCGTCGGTCCCACCGGCGGCGCCCGTCCAGAAGACCCGGCGGATCGCCGGCGGGAGGTCGTTTTCGTCGAGAGAACGGTCGTCCGAGTAGATGCTCGCCGTGAGCAGGAACTCGACGACCTCGAGCGCCGGAGTACTCATTCGCGGAACCTAGTCACCACACGCCCTTAATCCCGTCGTCACGGCCGCGACGCGACGGTCGTCGACGAGAGTCGGACGGCTCGTTCCAGTCGTCGACGGCCCGAGAGTCCACGAGCACCACTGCTCGAGGAACGTGACGGCGTCAAAATGCCCTTCATAGCTCTACCTTGTGACCAGAGCCACTTAAAGGAATGAGGAGAGCTACCGAAGAACACGGATCGGTCCAGCACAGTGGCTCGCGGGACGGAACGACGGGAAAATGCCCTTCATAGCTCTACCTTGTGACCAGAAGTACTTAAAGAACGATCGGGGATACCGCTCACCGAAAGCGAGGGTCGAGAGTACCGGAGTCCCCGTCCGTGAGCTCGACAGGCTAGCCCCTTCCGAAAGGCCTAATCGCGTTCTGGCCCGAATGTGACCAATGAGTCACCAGTTGCCCGACGTCCAGGCGAGCGCGCCCGACGTCACCGTCGGACTGAGCCAGGTCGGCGTCACCGGCGTCGAGAAACTCGTCAAGATCGCCCGCGAGGACAAACGCCCGTTCGTGTTCACGGCGGAGTTCGAGGTCTTCGTCGATCTCCCCGCCTGGCGCAAGGGCGCGGACATGAGTCGCAACATGGAGGTCATCGACGAGACCCTCGAGGAGGCCACCCGCGAGGAGGCCTACCGCGTCGAGGACGTCTGCGGCGACGCTGCCGAGCGCCTGCTCGAGAAACACGACTACACCTCGAAGGCTGAAGTCTCGATGGAGGCCGAGTTCATGCGCCGCGAACAGACGCCGGCGAGCGACCGCGAGACCCAGCACACCGTCGACGTCATCGCCTCCGCGACGGCCACCGAGGAGGGAACCCGCGAGGAGGTCGGTGCCCGCGTCGTCGGCATGACCGTCTGTCCGTGTTCCCAGGGGATGTCCGTCGCGCGGGCGAAGCAGAAACTCGAGGACCTCGATGTGCCCGAGGCGAAGATCACGGAGTTCCTGGACGAGGTGCCCCAGCCGGGTCACTCCCAGCGCGGGCACGCGACGCTCACGATCGAATCCGAGGGTGCGCCGGACGTCGACCTGAACGACGTCATCGACGTCGCCCGGGACTCGATGAGCGCGCACATCTACAATCTCGCGAAGCGCCCCGACGAGGACCACATGACCTACGAGGCCCACAGCGACGCCAAGTTCGTCGAGGACTGCGTCCGCGCGATGGCCGAGGGCGTCCTCGAGCAGTTCGGCCACCTGCCCGACGACGCGGTCGTCCGCATGTCCCAGTCGAACGACGAGTCGATCCACCAGCACAACGCACACGCCGAGCGCGTCGTCGACTTCGCGACCCTGCGAGCGGAAGCGAACGGCGACGGTCAGTAGCGAGGTGACAGCGGACCGAACGATTTACGCGGGCGGCCCGCCCACGGAAACCTATGTGCCGCCCCCTGATTCGTAACCCACTCCGGAGGTCGCTCGAGGCAGCGGCCCGCGCGCTCGAGCCGGGACTCCATCCGCTCGAGACAGGACTCTGTGCGCTCGAGGTGACGGCCTGATGGGGTTCGTTCCCCTCACGATCGCCACGACGGAGTACCGGCGAACGGTTCGAACGGTCGTCGGCGATCGAACGAAGCTCCTCCTGAGCGTCGGAATCATCCTGGTCGCGCTCGGCCCGATGATGGCCGTCGGCCTCCTCCTGTTACCGGTAGCGGGCGAAGCGCTGGCCGCGGGGCCGGTCGAACCGGTCGCCGGGTTCACCGTCGCGGACGTCGTCACCGGCGGTGTCGCGATGGCGTGGATCGGACTGGTCGCGTTCGCGACGATCCGCGTCGTCTCGACGGTAGCCGACCTGGACGAGCCCGCACTCGTCCTGACGGCGACCCCGATTCGAACGCTCGTCGTCGGCCTCGTCGGTTCGGAGCTGCTGGCCTTCGGGACCTGGCTGCTCCCGATCTCGTTACTGCTATCGGGCGCGTTCGCCTACGGAGCGGGAACGATCTGGCCCGTTCTCGTCGCCCCGGCAACGGTCGCCGTGCTATTCCTATCCGCCTTCCCGGTCGGGTTCGCCCTCGGCGTCGGAATCCGCCACCTCATCACCGTCTACGAGCCGATCGCGCGCTACCGTACCCCAATTCTCGTCCTTATCGGCGCGGCTTACTTCGGGTCGATCGCCCTCGGCTGGTTCGACCAGGTCACCGGCGTCCTGTTCGACCTCCTCGACGGGACGCCCCTCGGCTGGCCCGGTCACCTCCTGCTGGCGGGACTCCCGAACGTCACGTTCTCGATGCCACACGCCGTCGTCGGCGTCGTCGGTTCGGGGGCGCTCTCCGCACTCGCCATCGTCGTTGGCACCCGTCTGGCCGCGATTCACTGGCGATCCGATCCGTTCCGCGAGGACGAAGACGAGCGCGTCGTCGCGGACCACTCCGGCGAGAGCCGGCTCGCGACCCTGCTCGAGCCAGGACTGAGCCAGCCGGTTCGAACCGTCGCCGTGACGGCCCTCCGCCGGACGAAACGCGCCCCCATTCGCCTGCTGTACGTCGCCTACCCGCTGTTCATGGCGGCCTTCTTCGTCCAGGAGATCGCTCGAGCGGGGACGATACCGGCCTACGTCGCCGTCCTCACCTGCTTGTACGTCGTCTGGGGCGCCGGCGCGTTCGTCTCGCTCAACCCGCTGGGCGACCTCGGACCGGCGCTCCCGGCCGTCCTCACGTCGACGGTCTCGGGTCGACAGGTGGTCGCCGGCCGACTCGTCGCGAGCGCGCTCGTGGCCGCCCCCGTCGCCGTCGTCGTCAGTCTCGGCGTCGGCCTCGTGAGTCCGCTGTCGCTCGAGCAGGTCGCCCTGCTGGTTCCTGCGACGGTGGTCGGCGCCCTCGCCGCGCCCGCGCTGGCCGTCGGCATCGGCTCGCTGTTCCCCCGATTCGGCAGTGTCACCATCTCCTCGAACCGGGAGGCGGTCATGCCGAGCAAGTCCGCGTTCGTCGCCTACACGCTCGCCCTCGTAATTCCGATTGGCGCGTTCGGTATCATCTACACCGACGCCGCCGACGCGGTCGCGGCAGTCGCGACCGCACTGGTCGCGGTGGCGCCGGTCGTCGAACTCACCGTCCCGAGCGCCGCCGTCCTCGCGCTCGCCTGGCTCGCACTCCTCGTAGGGCTCGCCGGACCGGCGCTATCAGCCGGTTACGCGGTTCGTACGTTCGACGAGTACGTCAGTTGATCGCGATCAGGCCAGGCCCAGGATCGGATCTAGACTCAGACTCGTTTTTCAGTACCTCGAACCGCCGCCTCGCTGTCGTCGGTGATCTCGAGGAAGGCGTCCTCGAGACTGCCGCTCTCGCCGGTTTCGGCCCGTGATTTCAGCGTCTCGGGGTCGCCCTCGGCGACGAGGGTCCCCTCGTGGAGGACGCCGATGGTGTCGGCGAGTTCGTCGACGACGGAAAGAATGTGGGTAGAGAGGAAGATAGTCATCTCCTGGTCGGCCAGGTCCGCGATGGTGTCTCGCATCGTCCGGGCCGCCCGCGGGTCGAGGCCGCTGGTCGGTTCGTCGAGGAAGGCCACCGCGGGTTCGTGAAGGACCGCCTGGATCACGCCGACTTTCTGGCGCATCCCCTTCGAGTAGGCGTCGATGCGCTTGTCGGCGTCCTCGAGCAGGTCGAAGCGCTCGAGGAGGGACTCGATGCGTTCGCTCGCCTCCGCTTTCGGGAGGTCTCTGAGGCCCGCGACGTAATCGAGTTGCTCGCGGCCGCTGAGTTCGTCGTAGATCGGCGGCTCTTCGGGCAGGTAGCCGATGTGCGGGGTGACGGCGTTCCGGTCGGTGACGTCGTGACCGGCGACGCGGGCCGTCCCGGACGTGGGTCGGGTGAGCGTCGTCAGCATCCGCATCGTCGTCGTCTTGCCGGCCCCGTTCGGACCGAGGAAGCCGTAGACGGTGCCCCGTGCGATTTCGAGGTCGAGATCCGAGACGGCAGTCTCGTCACCGTAGCGCTTGGTCAGGCTTCGAGCCTCGATTGCGGGGGGAGAGGGAGGGATCGACGAGTCGGCGGGAGACGTGGGGGACATACGCCGGGGTTCGCGCGTTCGGTCCTAAAGTGTTGCTGATGTTACCCGATTTGGGTCCCGACTCAGAACGAGAGCGGCGTCGCCTCCTCCCACCGAGGGAGGAACTTCTCGTGGACGTCGGCGGCGAACTCCGGGTCCTTGAGGTCGATCATGCCGAACGCCTCGCCTGATCCGAGCGGGTTTGGCACCTGGATCACCACCTCGACGTCGTCGATGACGTTGAACGACCCGCGAACGTCCTCGTTCGTCCGCACTGCGAAGTCCTCGCGCTCCTGCAGGGCCTCCTGGTATCGGCGCCCGACAGTCGGCGAGAGGGCGTTGACCAGGCTCCGGCTCATCAGTACGTTCACCGAGACACCACGGTCGAGGGCCGCCTCGAGGTGAGCCAGCACCTCGTCGCCGACCGTCCGGATGTCCACCTGTGGGGAGGGATCGGCGGCGACCATCACGATGTTCCGGTCGGCCGCGGCCAGGCGCTCGAGCAGGAGGTCGATCGTCTCGTCGGGACCGACGGCGGCCGTCCAGAACTGCTCCTCGACGGGTTCGGCCGCGTCGAGTTCGTTCGCGAGGTCGTCGACGATGGACTCGTACTGCTCGGCCTTCTCCTCGAGTTCGCGCTTCTTGTCGTCGAGCAAGCGGTCGAGGGCCGTCGCCGGTTCGACGGCGACGTACTTCTTCGGGCGACTGGCCGTCTGGCTTCGCACGAGGTTGTACTGTTCGATGCTGTTGAGGACGTCGTAGATCCGTCCCATCGGCACGTCGCTCGCGCGCGACAACTCCTTCGCCGTTGTGGGACCGGTGTTGAGCAGGGCCCGGTACGCCCGTGCTTCGTACTCCGAGAGGCCGAGGTCCCTGAGTGTGGCCATACTACGTCCTCGAGAGGCGACGTCCATAAACGCTTGGATAGTTTGACCGCCCGGCGAGTTCCTCCAGACGATCGAGAACCTACGCCAGGAGGTCCGAGACGCGATCACTCAACTCCGCAGGCGTTGTCGCGGGCTCGGTCGTTCGCGACCCGCGTTCGGCGACCGCCGCTCCCACGGGCACGTCCGAGACGTCAGCGGCGTCGGGGACGACGACCTTCTCGTGATCCGCGATGCGACAGGCCGCCCGGTGGAGGTCCGACCCGGCCGGCGCCCCGATCCGGATCACGAGCGATCCCTCGAGCACGCGCGCTGCCACGCTCGCGTAGCGGGCGACCTGTACCGAAAAGCGATCGCTCGCCCCGGCGAATGCCTCGAGGGTCTCGCGAGCGACCCGTTCGTACCGGTCGTCGCCCGTGATCGCCGCGAAGTCGAGCAAGGCGTCCGCGAACTCGACGTTCGCGTCGAGCGGCCGTAGGGGGCGCTCGAGCAGCCCCGCGCCGGATCGAGGGCCGTCGACGAACGAGTCGCCGACCCGGAGCTGGTCGATCGTTGCGTCGGCAACGGCGACCGCGTCGTCTACGGTGTCGGCGCCGAGGATCGATCGCGCGCTCGTCAGCGCCTGCAGAACCCGGGCCTGGTCGGCGAGCAGTCCGTGCTCGCTCTCGACGTTCCCTCCACCGTCGGCCCCGGCAGGTCGATAGTGGGTGACGACGCCGTCCTCGAGCATCGCGTCTCGAAGCGTCTCGAGGGCGCGTTCGGCGTACCGCCCGGCGCACTCGTCGTCGGTGTAGGCCCGGTAGGTACACAGGGCGTCGATCGCGAGCGCGTTCGCTCCCGCGAAGACGGTTTCGTCGACGGGAGGCTGGTCGACAGCCTCGCGGTCGCTCGCCTCGAGGACGTGTGATTCGGGGTCGCCGGGGGCCTGGCTGCCGGCGAAGGCGCCGCCGTGGGGCCGATTGTCTCCATTCTCGCCGCTTTCTGGCACCCACAGCGTCGTCGTCAGGTACTCGAGCGCGCGCTCGGCCGGCTTTCGGTAGCTGTCCTCGCCCGTGTAGAGGTAGGCGTTGGCGAACGCCCGCAATAGCGCCGCGTTCGAGTCCAGGAGCTTCTCGTGCTGGAGGCCCGACCAGTCCTTGCCCGTCGCGAAGCGGTAGAAGCCCCCCTCGTACTCGTCGAGCAGATTCGCCGAGACGGCGTCGAAGCACCGCAGCGCCATCTCCCGGTCGCGCTTGAGCGCGAACTCGAGAGCGTCGGGCAGCGGGAACTTCGGTTCCTCGCCCCAGCCGCCGGCGACCTCGTCGTACTGGTCGGTGAGCTGGCCGAGCATCTGGCGCTCGACGTCCGCCGTGAGCTGCCCTGCCGGCGGTTCGGTGTCCTGCAACGGTCGCGGAATCGACCCCGCCTCCGCACCCTTCGTCTCCCACACCGATCGAACGCGCTCGAGCACCTGTCGCAGGCCATCGTGACCGAGGTAGCCGGCACCCGTCAGGATGGAGCCGTCGGGGGCGAGAAAGACCGTCGAGGGAAACCCGCCCATGTTGTACCGGTCGCGCACCCGCGGGTGACGATCGACGTCGACGCGGACGGGGACGAACCCGTCGTTGACGTTGGCCGCGAGCGTCGGGACGGCGTAGGTCTCGGCGTCCATCTCGTGACAGTGGTCGCACCAGGTCGCCGTGAGCGAGAGCAAGACCGGGACGCCCCGGTCGGCCGCCTCGTCGAAGGCGTCGACTCCCCACTCGCGCCACTCGACCCGCGTGACGTCGTCCGTTTCCATACTCGAGGGTGGCCCGTCGTGCGTGTAAGGGCTTCGAAGGCGCTCGAGTTGTCGCAGTTGGAGTTTTCTCGAGTTTACGAAACCGACACCGAAACGCACAACCCCTATCGGTGGCAATCCTCGAGTGCATTCTGTGCGAGGGTAGCCAAGCAGGCCAACGGCGGTGGGCTTAAGACCCGCTCTCGTAGGAGTCCTTGGGTTCAAATCCCAACCCTCGCACTCGTCACGAACGCTGGTGAGTGACGAGTGTGAGACGCGGGATTTGAAGTAGAGAAGTCGCAGCGCCGAGCAACGCGAGGCGACCATCTTCGCGTAGTTCAAATTCCAACCCTCGCATTGCTGTTGCTCACAACGGCAATCGGACAGATGAAGTTCAAACTCAGTCCTCGAGCGACTTTCCTCACACACCATGAGACAGTTCGTTCGGGAACATAGTCCTCTCCCGAACACATATCAGGAAGTAACTACGACGCGGTAGCGACGACATAACAACGACCTAAACGCCGAATGCCGTTCGTATGTGTGGCATCGTTGGTGCGTACGGTCGGGTCGACGAGGAGACGCTCTCGTCGATGCTCGAGTGGATCGAACATCGAGGACCCGACGAGGAAGGTCGGTACATCGACCGCGACGCAGGGGTAATGCTGGGGGCGCGACGCCTCGCCATCGTCGACCTCGAGGGTGGCTCTCAACCGAAGTGGAACGAGGACGAGACCGTCTGCGTCGTCTTCAACGGCGAAATCTACAACCACGAGGAGTTACGAGCGTCCCTCCGGCGGGACGGCCACCGCTTCGAGAGCCAGTCCGACACCGAGGTCCTGGTCCACCTCTGGGAGGAGTACGGCGATCGGATGGTCGATCACCTCGAGGGCATGTTCGCCTTCTCCATCTGGGACGCTACGTCGCAAACGATCTTTCTGGCTCGCGACCGGATGGGCATCAAGCCGCTGTACTTCGGACGAACGGACGCGGGCTACGTCTGGGGAAGTGAACTCCCCGCGCTCCTGATCGGCGGCGTGAATCGATCCATCGACCCCGCGGCCGTCTTCAACCACTTCTCGCTCGAGTACGCGCCGGGCTCCCAGACGCTGTTGCGGGACGTCCGGAAGGTAAAGCCGGGTCACACCGTTGAGATCGGCCCCGACGGCGTTCGAGAGCGCGAGTACTGGAGTTTCCTCGACGTCGAGACCGGCAGTGCGGCGACGAGTTTCGCGGACGCCGCGGACCGACTGTCGACCCTGCTCGAGCGATCCGTCGAGCAACGCCTCATGGCTGACGTCCCCGTCGGGGCGTTCCTCTCGGGCGGCCTCGACTCCTCGGCGATCGTCGGCATCGCCTCGAACCTCAGGAACGAACCACTCGACACGTACTCCGTCGCCTTCAGCGACGAGCGCTTCGACGAGAGCGCGGAGGCCCGTCTCGTCGCGGATCACTTCGGGACGAACCACCACGAGGTGCACGTCGACCTCTCCTCGATGGACGTGTTCGACGACATGATTCGTCACCTCGGCGAACCGACCGGGCACCTGCAGATGCTGCCACTCTTCTTGCTCTCTCAGCGCGCCCGCGAGGACGTGAAAGTCGCCCTGGCCGGCGAGGGCGCCGACGAACTGTTCGCGGGGTACTCGCGGTACCAGCAGGCGCCCCAGTACAAGCGGAAGGTCGACTTCCTCCCGAAGTTCACCCACGACGTCGCGAGTGCCGTCGCCACGGTGGCGCCCGTCGGTTCCAAACACCTGCAGTACTACGCCTGGCTGAAGGACAACACCGAACTCGTCCTCCACAACACCTGCGGGTTCATGCCGTTCCGTCCCGAGCCGGACGACTTCCTCACGACGGGCGAAACCGCCGAGACGTCGGGCCTTCGCTCGAGCGTGAGTCAGGTGACGAGCCGGGTCGAGGACCCGACGCCCGAACAGCACATCTCGGCGTTCGAGACGAGCCAGACGCTCCCGAACTTCCACCTGTTCAAGGCCGACCACACGAGCATGGCCCAGTCGCTCGAGCTCCGGGTCCCGTTCCTGTCCACCGACGTCGTGGAGTTCGCCCACTCGCTCCCGATCGAGTACAAGGCGACCGACCAGGACGTCAAGCGCGTGCTCAAACGCGCCGTCGGTGACCTGCTGCCCAGGGAGATTCTCGAACGAAAGAAGATGGGGATGCGACCGCCCGTCGAGGACTGGTTCCGTGGGGACCACGACGCGATCGAACAGTGGTTCGACCGCGGGCGCCTCGAGCGGACGCCGTACGTCGACGCGGACAGGGCTACGGGGTTGCGGGATCGCCACCGTCGCGGCGAGGAGTCGGTCGGGCGAACGCTCTGGCTGATCCTCACCTACGTCGCGTGGTATCACACGTTCATCGACGAGAAGACGGCCATCGTCTGATCCTCATCGACAGAAGACGGACGTCGTCTGACCCGAAACGATTTCGGACAGTCTCGAGTCACTCCTCGGCTGCTGGAAGCGTAAACGAGAACGTCGAGCCTTCGCCGGGTTCGGACTCGACCCAGAGACGCCCGCCGTGGCGTTCGACGATCCGTTGACAGAGCGCAAGGCCGATCCCGGTTCCAGCCTGTTCGTCGTGACTGTGGAGGCGCTGGAACACCTCGAAGACCCGGTCTTGATCCTCGGGATCGATACCGATTCCCTCGTCGTGAACGGAGACCAGCCATCGCTGGCCGCGTCGATCGGCCGTCACGCGAATGGTCGGAGGTTCGTTACCACTGTAGGCGATCGCGTTCGTGAGGAGATTCTGGAACACCTGCCGTAACTGGCTGGCGTCGCCTTCGACGCGAGGCAGCGGGCCGACCGCGAGCTGGGCTCCGCTCTCGTCGATTTGGATATGGAGGTCCTCGATCACGTCGTCGACGACCGCCTCGAGGTCGACCGGTTCGAGCGGATCGCCCTGGGCATCTACCCGAGAGTACTGGAGCAGGCCGTCGATCATCTCGCGCATCCGATCGGCGCCGTCGACGGCGTACTCGAGGAACTCCTCGCCGTCCTCGTCGAGGTCGTCGCCGTACCGGCGCTCGATCAACTGGAGGTAGCTCGAGACCATCCGCAGGGGCTCCTGGAGGTCGTGGCTGGCGGCGTAGGCAAACTGCTCGAGGCGCTCGTTCGATTCCTCGAGTTTCCGCTGGCGTTCGACCTGTTCGGTGACGTCCTGGGCGATGGTCATCCCGCCGAACACCGCACCGCCGTCGTCGGTGAGCGGAACGACGCGAATAATCCACTCCCGGTGGGCGTACTCCACGTCGACCGTTCGCGTCTCGCCCTCGAGGGCGTCCCGGAACGCCGACTCGAGCGTCTCGCCGACTTCGTCCGGCCACACCTCCCTGACGAATTGCCCCTCGAGGTCGCTCGAGGAGACGGGCAGGTCCTCGAAACCCCGTCCCGCCGCGAGCGTGTACCGGAGGTCGTCGTCGAACATCGTGACGATCCCGTTCGGGAAGTTCTCGGCGAGGGTGCGGTGGCGCTGTTCGGACTTCCTGAGCCGTCGCTGATGTCGCTTGCGCTCGGTGACGTCTCGATCGGAGACGATGATCGAGACGACGTCGCCGTCGTCGTCGGTCACCGGTCTGAAGGTCCCGTTGAGGGTGTAGCGCTCGCCATCTGGCCGGGTGAGATCGGCCTCGAACTCGACGTACTCGCCCGCTGCGGCGCGTTCGGTCCACTCCTTTACGTCGGACTGGACATCGTCTCCCTCACCCCACCACGGCGTCTCCCAGAACAGTTCGCCGGTCACGTCGGCGAGGTCGGCGTCGATGTACTCCATCGCCGTCTGGTTGATGTCCATCACCGTCCCGTCCGGCTCGAGCAGCCCGACCAGAATGTTTGGATCCTCGAAGATTGCCTGGAATCGCCGCTGTGTCCGTGTGTTTTCGATCGCCGTCGCGAGCACGTTGGCGACGCTCTGAACGAAGGTCGCGTCGTGCTCGGTGAACTCGCGCGCTTCGGTCGTGTGAACGCCCAGGACGCCCCATGGGTCGTCCACCGATCCGATGACGACGCTCACGCCGCTGCGGACGTCGTGATCGGTCAGCAGGTCGGGCCCGGAGAATCGCTCCTCCGTGTGGAGGTCATCGACCACGACCGGTTCTTCGGTCAGGAGGGTGTAGCCGGCCTGGGAGTCCTGGTCGGTCGGCACCGTCCCGGTCCCCACCAGTCCGTCGTCCCAGCCGACCCCCTGTCGAAGCAAGACCGCCTCCCCGTCGGGAAGCAACTCGAGGACTTTGGCGTACTCGGCGTCGAGCGTCTCGACGAGTTCGACCGTCGCGTCGTGCATCAGCTGGTCGAGGTCGTCGGTCTCGAGCCCCTGTTGGCCGAGTTCGGCGATGGCTTCCTGCTGGCGGATGTAGGCGGCAAGTGCCGGATCTGCGTCTCCGTACGGAGATGACGGCATTCACCCCTAACGACCGCCGCGAAGCGTAAAAGCACTTGCATCAGCGACAGAACCTGTCAGTTCCGGCGTACGGAGCGAGTCGTCTCTCTGGCCCCGGAATCGAGTCCGCGGCCGGAATCTGCAGGGACGACGGTTTCACGCCCACCGCGCCTATCTTCACGATGAAACGAGTCGAAAACGCCATGGCCGACCAAAATAGAGGATCAGAACGGACGACGAGCGGGAATCGAATCCGCGAAAACCGAACCGCCGTCGCCGTCGTGGGGACTGCGCTCGCCGTCGTCGTCGCGAGCTGGCTGCTCGATCGCCTCGGCGTGTTCGATCTGACCGACCTTCGGCCGCCGGGGCTCGAGGACCTCCCGCTGTTCGTATTGCTCGGCGGCCTCGTCGTCGTGGTGGTCGCCTGGAGCCTCTGGCGGCTCGGATCGATACTCGAGCTCAGATGACCGCCCGCGAGCGATTCGACGACTCTTTCCGCTCTCCTGACCGTGCCTCGAGTATGTCCCGTCTCGACATCCGACGAGCGACGGGCGCGGACGCCCCCGCCATCGCGCGGCTCTATCGGCAGGCCTACGCGAGCGCCGCTCAACTCGGGTATCCCTCGCGAATGACCGAAATCGACGCCGAAACCGTCGCGGAGTGGCTCGAGCGCGAGGCCGTGACACTGGTCGCGAGCGCCGACGGCGCGGCAGTCGACACCGGCCCCGCGGCAGCCCCCACCAGCTCCAAAGGCTCCACCGACGAAGACGAGTTCGTCGGTACCGTCCGTCTCCTCGAGGAGCGCGACGAACCGTACCTCGAGCGACTGGCGGTCCACCCCGACTGGCAGGGCGAAGGGGTGGCGACGATGCTCGTCGACCGCGTCGAGGAACTCGCTCGCGACCGCGAGTACGACTGCGTCCAGTTGACGACGTTCGACGAACACCCGTTCCTCCTCGAGTGGTACCGCGAACGCGGATACGAGCCGACCGAGCACCACGAATCCTCGCGTCATGACTACGCGTTCGTCTCGATGGAGAAGCCCCTCGAGTGACCGCCGTCAAGTACCTACGACGGAGACGGACGTCCCGTCCGAAAGGAGAGATCGAGCGACGGCGCGGAGTGCGTCAGCGACCCCATCGAGATCACGTCGACGCCCGTCGCCGCGTACGCGGACACAGTCTCGAGGGTGATCCCGCCGCTGGCTTCGGTTAGCACGCGGTCGGCACCTGTACTGTCGCCGTCCCCAACTCGGAACCCGCCGTCCTCGAGCGCCGCCAGTGCCTCCTCGACAGTTTCGGGATCCATGTTGTCGAGCAGGACGATGTCGGCTCCAGACTCGGCGGCCCGAACCGCCTGGGCGGGCGACTCGACCTCCACCTCGATCTTCGTGGCGAAGGAGACGCGATCCTGGAAGTGGGAGACGGCCGCCTCGAGCCCCATCTCGGCGACGTGGTTGTCCTTGACCATGACCATATGCGAGAGGTCGAGACGGTGGGTGTCGCCCCCGCCCGCGACCACGGCGCGCTTCTCGAGCCCCCGGAGACCTGGTGTGGTCTTCCGGGTCGCCGCGATTCGGGTGCGCCCTGACCCCCCGCCCTGGCGAGCCGCCTCGACCGCGCGAGCCGTCCGCGTGGCGATCCCCGAGGCGTGACCGGCGAGGTTGACGGCGACGCGCTCGCCGCGCAACACGTCGCGAGCCCGACCCTCGACGCGGAGAACGACGTCGCCGACGTCGACCTCGGTGCCATCCTCGAGGGCCTCGAACACGTCGACGTCGAGGTACTCGAACACGGCGCACGCGGCCTCGAGGCCAGCGACGGTGCCCGCCTCCTTGGCGACGAGACGACCGGTCGTCTCGCCTGGAACGTCGTTCGTCACGTCGTGGTGCCCGAGGTCCTCGCGGAGCCAGCGGTCGATCTGTAAGTCGGAGATCATACGAGTGTCGTTCGCGGCTGCGCGTTCCTGGCGAATAAATGCGCCCGTTTTCGCCGGATCGGCAGTCGCGTCGACAGACCGGGTCGGGAATCGGTCCACAACCCAGCGTCGACGACCCTGTCGACAACTCGAGAATCCTGACGTTCAGGGTAGGGAAACAGTTACGTCCACTACCACCCAGTCTCTGTCATGATAGACGCACTCCTCGGTTCACTCGCCGCGCTGTTCGAGGAGGTCCCCGCCTGGCAGGCGACCCTCTTGCTCGTCGGGATCTCGTTCGGGGTCGCCGCCCTCCTCGAGGTCGTGATCCTCCGGACGCTCCTGCGCTACACCAGTCGAACGAAGACCCAGTACGACAACATCCTCGTCCAGGAACTTCGGGCGCCAGTCGTGCTGACGGCCGCGCTGGCGGGCGTCTACGTGCTCACGCAGATCCCGTCGGTTACCGAAAACGTCCTGCTCACGACGGCACAACTCGACACGTTCTTCGGGAAGCCGTCGCTGTCGGTCATCGTTGTCGCCTGGGCGTTCGCGTCGAATCGTCTCGTCAACCGGTTCGTCGAGGAGGTCAAGGACAAGGGCTCACGGTTCGACTTCGCGCCGGTCTTCTCGAACGTCTGGACGCTGATCGTGGTCGTCGGCACCATCGGCGTCCTGCTGTCGCTCTGGGAGTACAGCATCTCGCCGCTGCTCGGCGCGGCGGGCGTCGCCGGCATCGCCGTCGGGTTCGCCGCCCGGGACACCGTCGCCAACTTCTTCGGCGGGATCGCGCTGTACTTCGACGACACGTACAAGCTCGGCGACTACATCGAACTCGACTCCGGCGAGGCCGGCACGGTCGTCAAAGTTGGCGTCAGGTCGACGACGCTGATGATGCGCGACGAGGTGCTGATCACGGTACCGAACGCGGCGCTCAACGCCGCGAAGGTCATCAACCAGTCAGCTCCCAACCGTCGGCGGCGGCTCAAAGTCCCGATCGGCGTCGCCTACGGGACGGACATCGACGCGTTCGAGGACCTCGTCTTGGAGCTGGCGGACGAAGAATCACTCGTCCTCGACTCGCCGAAGCCCCGGATGCGATTTCGCTCGTTCGGTGACTCGGCGCTCGAGTACGAACTGCTCTGTTGGGTGGCGTCACCGACTCGCGCCAACAAGGCGCGCCACAAGCTCAATCGAGCGATGTACAAGGCGCTGACCGCGGCGGAGATCGAGATTCCGTTCCCCCAGCGCGACGTCACCGTCCACCAGGCCGCCGTTCCCGTTCCCGACGAGAGCGACGTGCCAGATCCATCGCCGTCGTCTACGAGCGCCACCAGGACGGTCGCTTCGGAACGGTAGGCGCCGGAGGCAGCGTTGCTGTGGGCACGTCGACTACTGCACGGTCGGTACATCGACGACGTGATGACAACCCGCCGACTCGGGATTCTCGCGCGCCGCTCGAGCGATCAGAAGCGCGGTCACGCTCGCGTTCCGGAGTTCGTACAGGTCTCGCGCCGTGCGCGTCCGGACGTAGGCATCGACCTCGCCCTTGAGCCGTCGGAGGACGCCGGCGGCGCGGGCGACGTCCTCGAGATCGCGCTCGAGGCCCAGGTGGTCGTCCATCGTCCGCTGTAGGCGGGCGAACTTCTCGGCGGCGAATCGTGGCGGAAGGTCGGGGTCGCTGTTTCGAAGGGTCAGTGCCTCCACCATTTCGGCGTCGGCGTCGAGCCCCGCCGCGTGCTCGCCCGCACGAAGTCCCCAGACCAGCCCCTCGAGCAGGCTCGTGCTCGCCAGTCGGTTCGCGCCGTGGACCCCCGTCCGGGCGCACTCGCCGACGGCGTAGAGGCGCTCGAGCGTCGCCCGCCCGCGGTCGTCGACGTCGATCCCGCCACAGAGGAAGTGCTCGCAGGGGGCGACCGGGATCTCGTCGCCGTCGACGCCGCGGTCGCGACACTTCTCGGCGAGCGCGGGGAACTCCGTCTCGAACGCGATGGGGTCTACGTCCAGGACGACCTCGCCCGTGGCCTCGCGCTCGGTAGCGACGGCGCGGGCGACGACGTCACGCGGGGCGAGTTCGGCGTCGGGGTGATAGTCGGGCATGAACCGGTCACCGTCGCCGTTTCGCAACAGTGCGCCCTCACCACGGAGGGCTTCCGAGAGGAGGAACGGCTCCCCGCTTCCCGCGTACGCAGTCGGGTGAAACTGCACGTACTCGAGGTCGGCAACGTCGGCCCCCGCGAGGGCGGCCATCGCGATGCCGTCGCCGGT
This sequence comes from Saliphagus sp. GCM10025334, assembly GCF_042663485.1. Classification (NCBI taxonomy): domain Archaea; kingdom Methanobacteriati; phylum Methanobacteriota; class Halobacteria; order Halobacteriales; family Natrialbaceae; genus Saliphagus; species Saliphagus sp. GCM10025334. Next base: position 591,525 of record NZ_JBHTAF010000002.1, read on the forward strand.
CGCCCCCTCGGGATTCGTCGAGCGGGCGTACAGCGAACCGATACCGCCGGTGGCGAGGACCGTGGTTCCGGCGTAGATCGGGTGGCCGGTGGGGTCGCTGTCGGTGACGACGCCGTGGACCCGCCCCTCGTGAGTGAGCAACTCGAGGGCGGCGGTATCCTCTCGGACCTCGACACGCCCGTGGCCGTCGACGTACTGCAGGAACGGCCGGAGGATGTGCGTTCCCGTCGCGGCGTCGACGTGCAGGATCCGTTCCTCGGAGTGGGCTGCCTCGCGAGCGTAGTCGAACGTGCTGGCACCGTCGCTTCCGCTGGCGCCGTCGTCCGTCGAGTCGAAGTCGATCTCGAGCGTCTCGAGCAGCACGTCCTCGACGGCAGCGTCGGCGTTCTCGACCAGGACGTCGACCGCGTCTGGGTCGGCGGTGCCGTCGCTAGCCGCGAGAATGTCGGCTTTCAGCGACCGGGGATCGCCACGCGTCGTCGAGATGCCGCCCTGGGCCCAGTCGGTGCTGGCGTCGTCGGGTCGGGCGGCCTTGGTCACGAGGCAAACGTCGGTGCCCTCCCGTGCTGCGGCGAGGGCGGCCGCACAGCCCGCGATGCCGCTGCCGACGACGAGGACGTCCGTGGTATCCGGTGTGGCTGGATCGTTTCCCATCGCTCACACCTCGAGCATCCGGTCGAGGGCGACCTTCGCCAAGTCCTTCTCCTCGGGGGCGACCTCGATGACGTTGCGTTCGCGGCCCTCGACGAGTTCCTCGAGGACCCAGGCGAGGTAGTTGGGGTCGATCTGGCGCATGGCGTTACAGTCCATGCAGGCCTCGCCACAGAGCGGGACGACGTTCACCTCCGGGTGCCAGCGCTGGAGGTGGTTCGTCAGGTGGATTTCGGTGCCGATAGCCCAGGTATCGCCGGGGTCGGCGCTCTCGACCGTCCGGCAGATTTCCGCGGTTGAGCCCGCTTTGTCGGCCGCCTCGACGACCTCGCGGCGGCACTCGGGGTGGACAATCACGTTCGCATCCGGATTCTCGTCGCGAACCCGCTCGATGTGCTCGACCCGAAAGCGCTCGTGGACCTGACAGTAACCCTCCCAGCAGATGATATCGCTCTCCGCGACCTCGGCCGGATCCTTCCCCTCAGGGTCCCAGGGGTCCCACTCGGCGATTTGATCTTCCATTCCCAGCTTGTGGGCGGTGTTCTCCCCGAGGTGCTTATCGGGCAAGAAGAGCACCTTGTCGCCGCGCTCGAACGCCCACTCGAAGGCGCGGTGAGCGTTCGAGGAGGTACAGACGAGGCCGCCCTGGTCGGCACAGAACGCCTTCAGGTCGGCGTAGGAGTTCATGTACGTGATCGGCACGATGTCGGCGTCGGGCGCGGCCGCGGTGATCTCCGCCCAGGCGGCGTCGACCTGGAGGGCTTCGGCCATCCCGGCCATCGGGCACGACGCCTCCATGCTCGGCAGAATCACGGTCTGGTCGTCGTCGGTGATGATGTCCGCGCTCTCGGCCATGAAGGTGACGCCGCCAAAGACGACGTACTTCGCGTCGCTCTCGGCGGCCTCGACCGATAGCTGGTAGGAGTCGCCGACGAAATCCGCGTGCTCGACGATCTCTCGACGCTGGTAGTTGTGCCCGAGGACGACCACGTCGTCGCCCAGTTCCTCGAGCGCCGCCTCGATCCGCACCGTTCGCTCGTCGGCTTCGAGGTCGCGATACCTCGGTGGTAATTGCTCGAGGTTGTCGTACTTGAACAGGCTGAGTTCGGTGTCGAGATCCGCCGTATCTAGTGTAACCATAGTCGTCTCTCGTATCTAGATAGAGCTCATACTGCAATATTGAAAATGTTTTTCCTTCAAAGGCGGCGGGTGTAGACCGATGTTTTTGATGGCGTTTGCTGGCATACGCTGGCGTACGCTTGTCCCGACGGCTGGTCGAGCGTCGACCGGACACGGCGGCACTGCGCCTATTTCCCTGGCCCACCAACACCCGCTATGGAACTCGAGGACCACTTCAGGGAGATCACCCGTCGCGACTGGGAGCAGGAGTCGGTCGACGGGACGGTCAGGATCGCCATCATCGGCGTGGGAGGGTTCGCGCGAAACCGGGCCCTCCCGGGAATCGAAGCCGGCGAGTACTGCGAGACGACCGTCCTGGTGACGAGTTCGCCGGAGTCGGTGGCGGCGGAATCGATCGCCGCCGACGTCGACCACTGTATCGACTACGACAACTTCAAGTCGGGGGACTACGCCGACGCCTACGACGCCGTCTACGTCTCGACGCCCAACGCGCTCCACGGCGAGTACGCCGTCGCGGCCGCCGAGCAGGGCGCCCACGTCATCTGCGAGAAACCGCTCGAGACGAGCGTCGAGCGCGCCCAGGCGGTCGTCGACGCCTGCGAGGACGCCGGCGTGACGCTCATGACCGCCTACCGCCACCAGACGGAACCGATCGTTCGCCGGGCCCGAGAGGTCGTCGCCAACGAGGTGATCGGCGACGTCGTCCAGATTCACGCCAGTTTCTCACACCCGCTGCTCGAGGAGACCGAGCCCGATACCTGGCGCCTCGACCCGGACCTGGCCGGCGGCGGCGCGCTCGTCGACCTGGGTATCTATCCGCTGAACTGCATCCGGTTTCTGCTCGAGTGCGAACCCGTCTGCGTCTACGCGAACACGTACACCGAGCCCCCGTTCGAGCCCGTCGACCGGGACGTGGCCTTCCAGCTCGAGTTGCAGACTGGCGCGACGGCCTCCTGTACCGCCAGCTACGACGCCCACGCGGGCAGCCAATTGAAACTGGTCGGCACGGACGGATCGGTCCTGGTTTCTTCGCCGTTCGGCGGCGTCGTCCCTCACGAGATTCGCGTCGAGTACGACGACGTGTGCATGGAGTACACCGGCGAACCCACCGACGAGGTTCGCGAGGAGTTCGACTACTTCGGCTACTGCGTGCTCACCGAGACGACGCCCGAACCCGACGGCCAGGACGGCGTGGCCGACCTCGCGGTGGTCGAGGCGGCCTACGAGTCCGTGGACGAGCGGTGTGAGGTTCCGGTCGACGTCGATCGCTCGTGAGGCCATCGCTCGGTCGTGAAGTCCGTCGTTCGATCGTGAGTTCGTCACTCGAGCGCACGTGCGAGTGTGAGTGTGACTGTGAGCGCGAGCACAGGCGAAACCGGGCCATTCTCGCGTCGACGTCCAGGTTCGAACCGTCGAATGAAACCGGCACGAACTGCCGACGGTCCGCAGTCAGCGGTTTCGAAGTCGCGTGAGTACCCCACCTGCCCCGCTGGCCTCGGCCGATCCGTCCTCGGCTGACTCGACGCTCGAGCCTTCTTCGGCTAACTCGGCACCCGAGCCTTCTTCCTCGCTCTCGACGGAAGACTCGTCGGTGCGACCGGGGAGCCGACGTCGAAGCCGAGTTCGCGGACCGCCGGTGAGTCGTCCGATCCAGGATCGCGGGCCGCCGACCCGTCGCAGGAGGAGGTTCGGCGCGAAGAGCGCAGCGAGTCCGCAGACGAACACGAAGCCGCCGAACAGGTATCGCCCGTTAGTGACGAAGAGAGCGCCGGCGACGAACATCGGCCCCGCCAGCGAGAGGCCGAGGCCGACCTGCAGCATCCACAGGATGCCCGGGTTTTTCATCGGTTGGACGTTCGAGTCGAAGGTCCTTGATCCTCTCGGCCCGTCGTCGAGGACGTCGGAGGAACTACAACGAATCGCCTCCAACGACGAACCGTCCACATCGACGAACCGCTCACAACGCCGAACCGTCCACAGGAAGTGCCAGGCGTTCGTCGAACCTCGGCATCCAACCGACACGTTATCGTCTCCATGCCCTCGAGCCACTCACCCACGCCGACGCCGGTCGAGCGTTACTACGACGCCCTCGACCGCCACGAGTACGACGCCCTCGAGTCGATCCTGAGCCACTCGTTCGTCCAAGAGCGGCCCGACCGTCGGTTCGAGGGACGGGACGCCTTCGTTCGGTTCATGCGCGAGGAGCGACCGAGCCCTGACACCGCCCACGTCATCGACGACAGTACCGGCGACGGGAACACCGTCGTGGTCGAGGGACGCGTGCTCGAGGACGGGGGCGACGGCGACGCGCTGTTCACGTTCGTCGACACGTTCACGATCGAGAACGGGTCGATCGTCCACCTCGAGACGCGGCTTCGGTGACGGCACGCTCGGCTACTCGTCGAATCCGTCTCGCTCGCCCCTCGAGGCACTCATGCTGGGTACCCACTCCGAGGCGCTCACTCCGAACCGCTCACTCGTAGCTCGGCACGCGCGCCGACCGTTCCGACCCCGCCACGAACGGGAGCGCCGTCACGGTCGCTCCCACTTCGTCGCCGTCCACTCGAACCGAGAGGTGGGGGTCCGCGAGATCATACTCGACCAGTGCGAGCGCGATCGGCTCCTCGAGCACGGGGCTGACCGCGGCGCGGGTGATCTCGCCGACGGTGGCGTCGCCGTCGAAGACGGTCGCGCCGGGGGTCGGCAGGGCGTCGGTCGCCGATTCGGGCTCAAGCCCGGAATCGACGTCGGACTCGAGAACCACTCCGATCAACTTGCGGCTCGGCTGTCCCCGGTTCTCGACCCGCGAGACGACCTCCTGGCCGACGTAACACCCCTTCTTGAAGTCGAGCGCCAGGTCCAGTCCGAGTACGTTCGGAATCGTCCCCTCGAGTTCCGACTCGAATATGGGGGTGCCGGCCTCGAGCGTGAGGGTGTCCCAGGTCCGGTAGCCGAACGGGGCCGCGTTGAGTCCCTGGATCGAGAGCACCTCGTAGACGTCAGGTGCGACGTCGACGCCGCAGACGACCTCGTAGCTCTCCTCGCCCGTGAGGTCGTCGGTTCGCACGACGCTAACCCCGGCGTCGCCCATCGAGCCCCGGACGAACGTGAATCGGTCCTCGGGGGCGGCGGCCCCGTTGAGCACGCTCGCGATCTTCTCGGTCGCATTCGGGCCGTGAACTCCGAAGATGGCGAACTCGTCGGTCGCGTCTCGGATCTCGACGTCCTGGATGAACACCTTCTCGGACCAGTCGGCCGCGATGTCCGCGGCGTGGCCGGGTGGCGTAACGAGCAGCAGGCGCTCGCCCGCGTTGTAGACGTAGAGGTCGGACTCGATCCGGCCCTGGGGATCGAGCAACAGGGCGTAGCACCCTTCGCCGTCGGCGCCCGGGACCCGGTTCGAGACGATGTTGTCGACGTACTCGAGGCGGTCGTCGCCCTCGACGACGATCACGTCGGAGGCGGTCTCGATCAGCCCGACGCCGTTTCTGACGGCGCGGTGGGCGCGTTCGGGTCGCCCGTAGTGGTCGACGACCTGGCGCCCGCCGCGCTCGGTGAACGTCGCGCCGTGGTCTTCGTGGATCGACTCGATGACGCTCGCGTGCATACCGGTATCTGGTGGCGAGCCCCTACGGCCGTTTCGGTCTCGGGCGCGCTCGAGGGGCGAACGGTCGGTGCTAGCACGGCACGAAAAGTTTCAACAGGCTAGCCTCGAGATACCAGCGAGATGGTCGAGAGAGACGCCGTTCGCCGGAGCTACGACGAGCTGGCCCCGGTTTACGCGGCACAGCGATCGGACGACGGCCCCGGAACGAGAGTCCTCGAGCGCTTTCTGGGCTCGCTCGAGGACCCCGAACGCGTTCTCGACGCGGGGTGTGGCCAGGGGACCCCAGTGCTGTCGCGGCTGACCGAGACGACGACCGCGGTCGGGCTCGACTTCTCGCGCGAGCAGTTGAGACTGGCGACGGCGAACGCGCCAGAAGCCGGGCACATACAGGGCGACATGACGACGCTCCCGTTCGAAAACGCGTCGTTCGACGCAGCCGTCGCCTACTGGTCGCTGATCCACGTCCCGCTCGACGAGCACCAGGCGGTGATCGACGACTTCGCACGCGTCCTCCGTCCAGGCGGGTGGCTCCTCCTGTGTGAGGGGACGAACGCCTGGACTGGCGAGAACCCGGACTGGCTCGAGAGCGGCGTCGAGATGGCCTGGGAGATTGCGGGTGCGGAGGCGACGTGGGGTCAGTTGCAGGAGGCGGGGTTCGATGTGCTCGAGGAGTGGAGTGTGCCGGAAGAGTTCGCAGACGACGACAGCGACGGAGATGGAGAAGTCGGAGAGGACGACAGTGAAAGTGACGGAGAGGACGAGGACGACCACCCGTGGACGTTCTTCGTCGCTCGACTCGAGCGGAACTGAGCCGTCGGGTCGTCCGTCCCCGCTCTCCGGAAACTGCGATCAGCTCGACTCGAGCCCCGCGTCGTGGACCACGTTCCCGTCGACGAGCGTCGTCGCGACGTCGATCTCGTCGATCCGTTCTGGCTGATCCCACGGCGATGCCTCGAGTACCACCACGTCCGCTTTTTTTCCCACCTCGAGCGTCCCCAGTCGGTCCTCATCGAACCCGGCGTAGGCCGCGCCCGCGGTGTACGCCCGGAGTGCGGCGGTCACCGAGAGCCGCTGGGCTTCGACCGACGCGTTCACCGCGTGGTGAACCCCCAGCAGCGGGTCGAGAGGCATGCAGTCCGAACCGAACGCCAGCGGAACGCCCGCCTCGAGCATCGACCGGTAGCGGTTCGTCTGCCCGCGGCGCTCGACGCCCAGGCGCTGGTCGTAGAGGCCGCCGTCGCCCGCCCACTGGAGGAAGTTCGGCTGGACGGAGGCGACGATGCCCGCCTCGGCCATCCGCTCGAGGTGGTCGTCGGTGGTGAGTTCGACGTGCTCGACCCGGTGGCGGGCCGACCCGCCGTTGGCGGTCGATTCGAACGCCGAAATCGTCTCTTCGATCGCTTCGTCGCCGATGGCGTGGACGGTGAGCTGGTAGTCGCCCTCAGCAGTGGCTTTCGTGGCGATTTCCTGGAGTTCGTCGGGGTCGACTACCCACTGGCCGCGGCCCTCTACAGGGCCGTCGCCGTCGCTCGCGCCGTCCGGAAGATCCGCGTACGGCTCGAACAACTTCGCCGTCCGGCCGCCGAAGCTCCCGTCGGTGAACGACTTGACGCCGCCGACCTGGACGAACTCGCTTCCGCCGTTCGTTGTGAGACCGGCGTCCAGGAGGCTCTCGAGGTGGTCGCTCCAGTAATCCAGTCGGACCCGGCAGGACAACTCGCCCGCGGCCTCGAGGTCCCGGTAGACCCGCGGGGCGTGGGACTGGCGAACCTTGTCGTGAACGCCGGTCACGCCCAGCGCGTTCGCGTGTTCGAGGGCAGCGGTGACGAGGTCCCGCGTCTCCGCGTAGTCGGGTTCGATGGCGTCCCAGACGGCCTCGGTCGCTTCCTCGACCACGACGCCGGTCGGCTCGCCGCCCTCGGTTTCGACGTCGGCGGCGGGCATCGACCCGGCCAGGCGCTCGAGCGCGACCGAGTTCAGCGAGGCGGTGTGCATGTCGACGCGCATCGCGACGACGGGGCGATCCTCACTGACGGCGTCCAGGTCCGATGCGGAGAGGTACCGGTTCTCGGGCCACGCGCTCTCGTCGTAGCCGAATCCGAGGAGCCACTCGCGGTCGCTCGCGTCGTCAGCGTGGGTCGCGAGTGCGTCGAGGGCGCCCTCGAGCGTCTCGGCGGCGGAGAGGTCGGCGTGGACCAGGTACTGCCCCAGGTTCTCCACGTGCGTGTGCGCGTCGATGAATCCGGGGAACACTGGGCGGCCCTCGCAGTCGATCACGTCAGTTTCGACGCCCTCGAGGAAGCGAACCTCGTACTCGCGGCCGACGCGGACGATCTCGCCGTCGCGGATCGCCAGCGCCTCCGCCGGATCGGGTTCGGGTGCGTCGGGGTCGGTCCCGTCCACGTCCGCCAGCGAGTAGACGCGGGCGTCGACGAGCACCGTGTCGGCAGCTTCAGTCATACTCGAGTGCGCGTACGGAGAGGGCAAAACGGTTGGGAAAGCGGCCGCCTGGCCATCTATGGACGAGCACGCATTCGCCGTGCTCGGGCCCGAACTCGAGTCCTCGCCACCCACCGAGATTACTATAGAACGTATAGTAATCGCTCGAGCGCTCGGACGTGCGCTCCCAGGCTTTCGACGTCCCTGCCGAGAATCAGCAACCCTTAGCACCCGCCGCCTCGATTCCCCGCACATGACCGACGCCGAGACCCTCGCCGAGCGCGTCCGGACGGGCGAGTTGCGACTGCACGAACTCGAGGACCACGCCGACCACGACACCGCGGCCGCGGCCCGTCGCCGGTTGCTCGAGGCCGAAACCGACGCCGACCTCGAGACGATCGGTGACTACGCCTTCGACGCCGAGGTGGCCGAATCGGCCATCGAGAACATGATCGGCGCGGCCCAAGTGCCGATGGGCGTCGCCGGGCCGGTAACCGTCGACGGTGGCGCCGCGAGCGGGCAGTACCGCCTGCCGCTGGCGACGACCGAGGGCGCGCTCCTGGCGTCCGTGAATAGGGGACTCTCGGTGATCGAGTCGGCCGGCGGCGCGAACGCCCGCGTGACGAAGAACGGCATGACCCGTGCCCCCGTGTTTCGCGTCGAGGGCGTCGTCGAGGCCGCCGAGACCGTCGAGTGGGTCGGCGAGAACCTCGAGGCCCTGCGCGAGGCCGCCGAGTCCACGACGAGTCACGGCGAGTTGCTCGACGTCGAGCCCTACGTCGTCGGCGACTCCGTCTACCTGCGCTTCGCCTACGACACCAAGGACGCGATGGGGATGAACATGGTGACGATCGCGACGGACGAAGCGTGTTCGGTCGTCGAGGCGGAGACGCCCGCCTCCCTCGTGGCCGTCTCCGGGAACCTCTGTTCGGACAAGAAGCCCGCGGCGATCAACGCCGTCGAGGGTCGCGGCCGCTCGGTTACGGCCGACGTCGTGATCCCCGGCGAGATCGTCGAAGAACGCCTGCACACTACCGCCGACGCCATCGCGGAGGCCAACACCCGAAAGAACCTGATCGGGAGCGCCAAGGCGGGCAGTCTGGGGTTCAACGCCCACGCGGCCAACGTCGTCGGCGCGGCCTTCCTCGCGACCGGCCAGGACGAGGCCCAGGTCGTCGAGGGGGCGAACGCGATCACGACGATGGACGCCCGCCCGAACGAAGAGGGCGCGGCCGACCTCTACGCCTCCGTCTCGCTCGCCTCCCTCGAGGTCGGCACCGTCGGCGGCGGCACGAAACTCCCCACCCAGTCCGAGGCACTCGACGTGCTGGGCCTGCGCGGGGGCGGCGACCCCGCCGGGTCCAACGCCGACGCGCTCGCCGAGGTCATCGCCGTTGGGGCGCTCGCGGGCGAACTCTCCCTGCTCGCGGCGCTGGCCTCGAGACACCTCGCGAGCGCGCACGCGGATCTGGGTCGATAGCACGGCGAGTCCGACGGCACGGGTCCGAACATCACGTTCCTGCTCGAGCGAATCGCGTACACCGTTCGGACCACCGTTTATCCCGGCGGCGTCCCAAGCGTCGCGTAGATGGTTTCGATCGGCGGCCCCGCACCACGGTTTCGCGCGACGATCGGCACGAACGAGGCCGAACCCCTCGACCTCGAGCAACGGCTGGGCGACGGCCCGACCGTCCTCGTGTTCTTCCCGGGCGTGTTCACTTCGACCTGTACCCGAGAGATGGTCGCCTTTCAGGAGCGCCTCGACTCGTTCGAGGACGCCGGAGCGACGATCTTCGGCATCAGCGCGGACTCGCCGTTCTCGCTCGCGGTCTTCCGGGAGGAACTCGGCCTCGAGTTCGACCTGCTCAGCGACATGCGCCGGGAAGCGATCGAGGCGTACGACCTCGAGATGGACATTCCCGACCTCGGTCTCTACGGGATCCCCAGACGCGCGGTCTTCGTGCTCGACGCTGACGGCGTCGTCACCGACGAGTGGGTAGCCGAAGATTCGGGCACCGAACCCGATTACGACGCGGTGTTGTCGGCGGTAAAGGCCGTCTGACGCGTCGTTTCCGTGCGCCACTGGCTGTCCGAGCGACCGGGGTCGGTAACGGCGTCGATTCTGACCGAGCGGTCGGAATCGATAACAGAATCGGTCCGCCCGAGGGTGTACGCTCGAGACCTACTCGCTCTCGTCGGCGCGAGCGCGTTCGACCCACTCGGGCGGTTCAACCGCGGTATCCCCGGATCGTAGTTCGTATTCGATCTCGTACTCGACGGCATCCTCGCGATTCCGGAGGTACGCGAGCGACGACCCGGCGAACGTCCTCTCGAAGGCGATGTCGATTCGCGTCACGCCTCCGGCCTCCGAGTCGACGACCAGTTCCCCGGATGCCCCCGTGATGCGGTAGTCCCGGCTCGAGTCGATCCAACCGCCCCGGGGCTCGTAGACGCCACCGTCGCCGTCGTCGACGCGTTCGTAGGCGGGGAACTGCGAGGTGTCGGCGACCACGCCGTTCCACTCGGTGAGGAACGTCTCGACCGCTCGGTTCGGGTCCTCGGCGCGGATAATCGCGACGGTGAGGCCGTCGGCTTTCTCCTGACTGACGACCTCGCCGCCGACGACTTGTTCGAACTCGTCGATCCGCGTCTCGTCGGCCGCCTCGAGTCTCGCGTACACCACGCCGTCTTCCTCGTACAGTTCCCTGACGTAACCGTCGTCCGAGCGGGCCCGGAAATACGCGGTTCCGTCGGCGGCGACCGCACCCTCGTAGTCGACGTACGTCTCGCCGTCGAGCAGGATCGTCCCAGACGCCTCGTAGGCTTCCGGGTCGGCGGGGGCGAACGGCGTCTCGTGATCCGTCGGCGAGACCGGGTGGAGCGCTAGCGCCGTCAGGGTGCCGACGACGAGCAGAACGCCGACGGCGATCCCGACCGCCAGCGTCCGTCGGTTCATCGCACCCCGTCAGTCTCATCGCCGACGGTCGCGTCGTAGTCCGTGAGGTCGATGGCAATTACCGGCCCCGTGCTGACAACGCCCGTCTCGTCGCTCACGCCGTACTCGTCGTATATATCCGACTGAAAGTCGTCGTAGCCCGTCTGATCTTCCCCTTCGAGAACGCCGAGAATCGAGTCGGCGTTGTTGAGCGCGCGGATGAGGTTCTTCTGGGTCATCGTCTCGGCCGCCCGCATCGCGGCCCACCGGGTCGGCGCCGTCGCGAGCGAGTACGACGCCTGCATCCCTTCCTCGAAGATCATCCACGCCTCGTTGTACACCTGCTCGTACCGCTCGGCGGCGTCGGTGTCGTATATGTAGCGGTACTCCGATTGCGCCGTCACCTCGCGGCCGAGTTCCGTCCCGGTCATGTCCACGGTCAGCTCCGACCGGCCGACGCTCGAGTACGCGGACGCCACGTAGTCGTCCATCCCGGACGGCGCGGCGACGACGACCTCGGTCCGGGTGTATCCGCTGTCGTAGGCGAACGAACCCGACTCGTCGTAGACGTGGACGTCGGAATCCGTGAACCCGATTTCGTAACTCTCGGGAAGATCCTCGGTCCGCACGTCGTGGGTGTACTGGACGACGACCACCGGCTCGAGTTGCATGTGATACAGCTCCGAGTCGACGACGTCGTCGGGGAGCCAACTCGGGTCGGAGTCGAAGATCCACCACCAGTCGTGTCGCCACCGATCGGACGGGATGTCGTCGTTGGCGGGTGCGACGGCGTACCCTTCGCCCTGCGCCCGGTCGATGACCGCCGAGGTGACCGGATCCTCCGACTCGAGGTCGGCTTCAGTCGGGAGGAAGTAGCCGATTTTGATGACCTCCCTGGTCACCGGCTCGCCGGTGCCGGGGTGGAACACCGCGTCGTCGACCTGGGCCGTGATCTCCTTCGTGCCGTTGTCTCCTTCGGTGACGAGCCACTCGACGTCGACGACGTCGGAATCGAGCCGTCCGTCTCCCGCGGAGTCCTGCGCGTCGGGGTCGAGCCCGAGCGACGATCCGAGCATGTCCGGTCCACCGACCGGCATCGCGAGGTCCATCTCCTCGACGGCGTCCGGTATGCCGTCCTCGTCGGTGTCGACGAGCGAGAACCGCTCGTCCTGTACGCGGTCGAAGACCTCCGGCAGGTCCGCCGAGTCGGCGACGTGATAGTACTCTCCGCCGGTTACGTCGGCTATTGTCGTCAGTTCGTTCGCGTCGACTCCCGAGCCGACGCCGATCGTGTTAATCGTGATTCCCTCGGCGGCGGCGGCTTCGGCGACGGAAACGGGGTTCGGACCGGCGTTCGTGTGTCCGTCCGCCAGGAGGACGATCTCCTGCTCGTCTGCGTCGCCGTTTGCGACCAGTTCGTCGATCGCCGCCTGCAAGCCGGCGCCGGTGTTGGTCGACCCGCCGGCAGTGAGTCGATCGATGCTCGCGTTCACGGCGTCGTAATCCGTCGTGAGCGGCTGCTCGAGTTCGCCGGTGGACGAGAAACTCGCGACGGCGACCTCGTCCTCCTCGTAGAGCCCGCCGACGAACCGCTTCGACGCCGCCTTCGCGTTGTCGATTCGGGCGCCGCCCATGCTGCCGCTGACGTCGAGCACGAACGCGAGATCGATCGACTCGACCGTCCCGCCCCCGTCCGTCACGTCCTCGTCGTCGAGCGTCGTCGTGGTCGAGAACGCGTCGTCCCAGTTGTCGACCCAGAACACCGAGAAGTACGAGAACGAATCGACCTCAGCGGTCGCCGTGCCGTTCTCGGCGTCGATTTCGGTCTCGACGCGGTGCCAGGGATCGTCGTCGTGTTGGTCCCACTTGTAGATCGCCAGTTCGCCGTCGGCTGGGTCGACGCCCTCGGCGAGCGGAATCTCGACGGTTGCGTTGTCGAAGTTCGTGTGGTTGCGCACGTGGACGAACGACCCGGCGTGGAACGATCGGTTCATCTCGGGCGGGACGGCGTCTACCTCGACATCGCTTTCGACGAGGCCTTCGCCGGTGACGTGGACGGTCACTCCGCTCTCGGGATCTGTCGGTCGAACCGTGTAGGTTTCGTCCGCAAACCCTGGCGCCGCCACGGTGATCGTTTCGGAGACCGTCTCCCCGTTGGCCTCGTCGGTGGCGACGACCGTCACGTTGGCCCGCGTCCGCTCGAGGACGAGACGCGTTTCGAAAGTTTCGACCGCGCCGGGAGCGGCCGACCCGTCGACGCCGACCGTTTCGTGGTGGGCTCCGTCGATGTACACGTCGACTGCGCTGACGTTCGCCGCCGGTGCGCTGATTTCGCCGCTGATGGGGTACGTAATCGCGTCCGCACCGGGTTCGTGTTGGCTGGCCGCGACGGAGAGTGAAAGTCCGGCCTCGTCGTGGACGGTTTCGATCGCCGTCTGCGCGTGCACCCAGGCCCGTTCGTACTGCTCGATCGCGCTGCGGCGATCCTGCAGGCTGACGTCGGTTCCCGACGTCCGCTCGTCCCCCCGCTCGAGGGCTCGGTACGCGTTCTCGAGGTGGCGCTCGACCTTCTCTCGCTGTCCTGGCGTCTCGACGTCGTCGCCGAATCGATCGAGTACGTACTCCGCGTCCTCGACCGCTCGCTGTGTCGCTCCCCGGTCCGCAGCGACGAGCGCGACGCCGACCTCGTCAGCAGCGTCGGCGTCGACGCGCCGCAACGACCGTAACGCGGCACGATCCCGGTCGAACGCGTCGGCGGAATCGACGCGCGACCAGCCGACGTGAGCGGACAGCGAGTCGTTGACGTCTTCGAACGCGGACTCGAGTTCGCGTTCCGCTTTTCGGTCGGCGGGATCGATCTCTTGCAGCCTCGAGACGGCCCAGACCCGCTGCTCGAGCGGCGTCAACGTCTCGAGATCGTCGACGGTCGCGTTCTCGATGTACGCCGGGATGGGGAGGTCGTCCGCCGGTTCGGCGCGACCGCTCTCTACTTGAGCGGGATGAGCAATCCCGTCTAACGACGGTGAGCCGTCCAGAACCCCCGCTTTCGAAGCGGAGAGACTTGATTCGTGCGTCGGCGCGGACGTCGGTGCGCTCGCAAGCACGGGCAGTGCGATTAGCGAACAGGTCACCAGCACCGCGAACAGCACTGCGACCCCTCGAGAGAGGTACATATTTGCTCTGGTAGAAGTGCCAACCAGAACGTATTAAGAATTTTGGTAGTTATCCATAAAATCAAAATCCAGTTCTATTACCTCTCGGCCGTGGAATCGAGTTTAAACGCCCGCGATGCGTTTCTAGGGCCTCGCTTCGGGACCGTCGCGCTCACCGATAAGCCTCGAACTCCTCGCCGAACACGACGAAGTAGCCCGTCCCGACGAGGCCGATGACGGTCGCGATGGTAAAGGCGAGGACCGGATCGCCGGCCAGGATCGTCTCCCCCGTCAGGGGATTCGACAGCCCCGCCCAGAGGAATCCCCCGAGGGCGGCGCTGGGGATGACGATCACGTTCCGCAGGAGGTAGTACGCGCCCGTGACTCGCCCCCCGGCACCCATCTCGGCGGGGCCGACGATCAGCGCCTTGTGGGCCGGCAGACCCGCGAATCGGAGGCCCGAGAACGCGAACAGGACCGCGAGGACCCCCGCTGTGGAGAGTGCACCGACCCCGCCCTCAGGCACCGAGATCAGCATGATCGGGAACACCGCGTAGACGAGGAAGCCGAGCGCGACGACCGGTTTGAGTCCTACGTGCTCGGCGGCTTTCGCGGCTGGAATCATCACCAGCAGGGCGACGGCCATCTCGAGGCTCAGGAGGAGACCGAAGTACGCCTGTGGGGAGAGCGAGTCGCCGACCCCGGGTACCGACGTCGGGAGCGCGAGGCCCACCGCGAGAAAGTCGGTGACCACGAGGACGAAGAAGACGTAGACCATCCCGTTGGCGAACCGAACGAGGGTGTCCCCGACCAGCAGCGGCCGCAGCGGGTCGGGGAGATTCCGGAGGTCCGCGAGGAGCTGAGAGACGCCCTCGAACTCCTTGCCGAAGGAGTCGTCGCTCGAGTCGTACAGCCGATGCTGGACGAAGGTGCCGAAGACGCCGAAGGCGACGGCCACGACGAGGATCAGCTGGAAGGCGAAGACCACCTCGTCGCTCGCGCTGGTGAAGGGGGCGAAGACGAGGGCGGCGATCAGGGGGCCGACGAGGAACGCCGTCCGACGAAAGCTCTCGGTACTGGCGAACCCCGCCGCCAGCTGTGAGGGCGGGACGGCCTGCTTGACGATGGCGTAGGTGGCGCCGAGGCCGAAGGACTTCCATGCCTGGGCGAGGATCAGCCCGAGGAAGATAGCGACGATTGCGAGGTTGGTGGGGCCGATTGCGACGTCGGCGAGGAAGGGCGCCGCGAGCCAAATCCCGAACCCGATGGTGGCGAGAAAGCCGAACGCGGTGAGGGCGTACCGGGAGCCGATGCGGTCCGAAATCGCGCCGCCGGGGTAGGGGTAGACGGCGCTGATTACGTTCCCAGCGGTTCCGAAGAGTCCGACGGCGACGCCCGTCGCCCCCAGCGCGACTATGTACTCGGCCATGTAGCGACTCGTCATCTGGAAGCTGAGGCTGAACGCGAACATAGCGAGCGAGAGGACGATCACGTCCCGCTCGAGCGCGAAGAACTGGCGCCAGGCGTCGAGCGGGTCGGCCGCATCCGTCTGGGAGTCCTCGAGGCTCATACGGTCCCGGTTCTGGCTCTACCGACAAGGACATTTCCGTCCCGACGAGCCGAACGCCGCGCACCCGAGACGTCACGCCGTCTCCTGCCCGCACCGAAAGACCGAACCAGTAAAGGCAGGCGGGCGCTTCCTCGGGCACATGACGACGACGCTCGGGACGGCGAGCGCGTCACCCGGCGAGATCGACACGGGCCGACTCGAGGTCGGCGAAACCCGAGACGGCAGCCCGTTCGGCCTCCCGGTCGCCGTGATCAACGGCGCCGAACCGGGGAAGACGCTCTACGTGCAGGCAGCCAGCGACGGCGACGAGTTGAACGGCGTCGGCGTGCTCAGCCGCGCCGTTCCACGGATCGACCCCACCGAACTGTCGGGAACCATCCTGGTCGTGGGACTCGTCAACTACCACGCCTTCCAGGTGGCCGAGCACCGCAACCCGATCGACGACACGAAGATGAACCGGACCTACCCCGGCAACGAGTCGGGCACCTCGAGCGAGCGCATCGCCCACGCCACATTCCAGATCGCCCGCGAGGCCGACCTCATCGTGGACCTCCACCAGGGGTCGACCAGCCGCATGATCGACGAGGTGCGGGTCCGCTGTGGCCACCGCCACCGCCTCCATGAGTCGTGTCTCGAACTCGCGCGCGTGTTCGCCCTCGAGTGCGGGCACATTCTCGATCAGAAGGGTCCCGAGGGACAACTCGCCCGCGCGGCGCCGAACGAGGGCATCCCGACGATCGATCCCGAACTCGGCGGAGCCGTCGGCTGGGACGAGGGGAGCATCGAGAAGGGCGTCGCAGGACTGTTCAACGTCCTCCGGTACTACGGGTTCCTCGAGGACGAGGGCGAACTCGTCGACCAGACGCGAGCGACCGGGTTCGACCAGTACGGCTCGCCGGTCGGCGGTCTCGTCCGCTTCGAGCCGTCTCTGGGCGAGCGCGTCGCGGCCGGCGACACTCTCTTCGAGGTGACGACGCCCTTCGGTGAGTCGAAGGCGACCGTGACCGCCGACAGCGACGGCATCTTCTGGCGGAGTCGGCGCCTCCCGCAGGTCGCGACCGGCGAGTACGTCTGCTCGGTCGGGACCGACCTCGAGGTGATCTGACGTGGCTAGCGACCTCGTCTGTCCCGACTGCGGGGCCGAATACGCCGCCGGCCCGGACGAGCCCTGGCGCTGTACCTGCGGGCACGGCCTCGAGTTCGCGGCTCGTCCCCACCCCGAGGGGAACCCGCTGCCGCTCTCCCAACTCGACACCTCGGAGGGGCTGTGGACGTTCTTCGAGTTCCTCCCCATCGAGAAGCACGTCACGTTCCACGAGGGGTTCACCCCGCTCGTCGACGCCCCCGAGTGGGACGCCCAGTTCAAACTCGAGTACGTCTTTCCCACGGGCTCGTTCAAGGATCGCGGCGCGACGACGACCCTCTCACGGGCGGTCGAACTCGGCGTCGAGAAGGTCGTCGAGGACTCCTCGGGCAACGCCGGGGCGGCCATCGCGACATACGCGGCGAAAGCCGGACTCGAGGCCGACATCTACGTTCCGGCGGACGTCAAGCAGTCGAAGCTGATGGCGATCCAGCGCGTCGACGCGCGCCCCGTCCGCGTCGAAGGGAGTCGCGAGGACGTGACGGCGGCCTGCCTCGACGCCGTCGAGCGCGGCGAGGGGTGGTACGCCTCCCACGCCTGGAATCCGGCGTTCTACGCGGGGACGATGACCTTCGCGTTCGAAATCGCCGCTCAGCGCGGGTGGACCGTCCCGGACGCGCTCGTGCTTCCGATCGGTCACGGGACGCTCTTCCTGGGCGCCTACCGGGGGTTCAAGCTGCTCAACGACGCCGGAATCGTCGAGTCGATGCCACGCCTGCTCGGAGCCCAGGCGGCGGGCTACGCGCCCATCGTCGCCGCCCTCGGCGGCGATACCACCGGCGAGGACGGGGAACGAACCGACATCGCCGACGGCATCCAGATCGCCGAACCCGCCCGCGGCACCCAGATCCTCGAAGCCATCGAGGCGACCGACGGCGACGCCATCGCGCTGGGGAGCAACGTCCTCGAAACGACCCTCGACCGACTCCACCGGAACGGCTACTACGTCGAGCCGACGTGCGCGGCGGCCCCGGCGGCCCTCCGCCGGTATCGTGAGGCGGGCGTCCTGGACGATGACGACGACGTGGTCGTCCCGCTCACGGGGAGTGGGCTGAAGACGATGTAGGTCTGGGTACCTGGGCCCCGGGCGTCTGGGTGCCCGAGTACCTAGACCCGATGATCAGCGACCGTCGACGAGTCAGACAACGTCACGCTCGATCGTTCCCACGACGTGAGAACCGGCGCGAGAGCCAGTATCGAGCGACTCCTGAGGAACGGAGATAGACATGGGGAATAACTGTTGGCCGATCGATGGGGAATCGCCGACGCTCGCGGTCGTACAGGCCGTCGCAACCGCCGCGGGCCGTCAGCCGGAGGATCTCGAGCCGCTGTACGACTTCGTCGACGGCGATGCCCTGAACGGGGTTCTCGAGGGCGGTGACGACGTTCGCGTCCGCTTCGAGTTCGCGGGTTTCGACGTCGACGTCACGCCAGAGGAGGTGTGCCTGACCGAGCGGGCATAACCTTGAGGCCCTCGCAAGCGACGATACCACTTTGAGGGTGCCCCTCGAGTGTCCACGTGATGACGGATTCAGACGAGGCCCGCGTTCCGGTGGAGTGTTCCGCGTGCGAGACGCGAACCCGCGTGCCGCTGTCGGAACTCGCCGAATCGATCGAGCGTCACAACGAGACCGTTCACAACGGCGAGCCGATCGCGGAGGTCGATCCGGACCTCAAGGCGCAACTGGCCGACCTCGTTGTCGAGGACCTGGGGTTGCTCGAGGACGAGGGATGATTGGCAACGGCGACTGCCAGTCCGTGCCGTGGCAGGTCCGTCCCGAAATGGTTTTGATCCCCTCACCCGGACACTCGGTATGCCGACGGAACCGGACACCCAATACGACTCCTCGCTGGGGAGCAAGTTTATTTTCGTCACCGGCGGGGTCATGTCAGGCCTCGGGAAGGGGATCACGGCCGCGAGTACCGGCCGACTCCTGAAGAACGCGGGCTTCGACGTCACCGCCGTCAAGATCGACCCGTACCTGAACGTCGACGCCGGGACGATGAACCCCTACCAGCACGGGGAAGTGTACGTCCTCAAAGACGGCGGCGAGGTCGACCTCGACCTCGGGAACTACGAACGCTTCCTCGGGATCGACATGCACTCCGACCACAACGTCACGACGGGCAAGACCTACAAGCACGTGATCGAGAAGGAGCGCGCGGGCGACTACCTCGGGAAGACGGTCCAGATCATCCCACACATCACCGACGACATCAAGCGGCGCATCCGCGAGGCCGCCGAGGGCACCGACGTCTGCATCGTCGAGGTCGGCGGCACTGTCGGCGACATCGAGGGCATGCCCTACCTCGAGGCCCTGCGGCAGTTCGCCCACGAGGAACCCGAGGAGAACGTCCTGTTCGTCCACGTGACCCTGGTTCCATACTCGAAGAACGGCGAGCAAAAGACCAAGCCGACCCAGCACTCGGTGAAAGAGGTCCGGTCGATCGGCCTCCAGCCGGACGTGATCGTCGGCCGATCGGACGACAAACTCGAGCCCAGTACCAAAGAGAAGATCGCCCTGTTCTGTGACATTCCCACCGAGGCCGTCTTCTCGAACCCCGACGTCGAGGATGTCTACCACGTCCCGCTGGTCGTCGAGGAGGAGGGTCTCGACGAGTACGTCCTCGAGCACTTCGACCTCGCCGACGAGGCGCTTCCACCGGGCGAGCGCACTCGCGAGTGGCGCGAGGTCGTTACTACCGAGAAGACCGAGTCGGTCGACATCGCGCTGGTCGGCAAGTACGACCTCGAGGACGCCTACATGTCGATCCACGAGTCGCTGAAACACGCCGGGTTCGAACTCGGCGCCAAGGTCAACGTCGAGTGGGTGTTCGCCGACGACCTCGCCGACGGCCACGACGGCCAACTCGAAGGCGTCGACGGCGTCATCGTCCCCGGCGGGTTCGGCATGCGCGGCACCGAGGGCAAGATCGAGGCGATCCGCTACGCCCGCGAGCACGACGTACCCTTCCTCGGGCTCTGTCTGGGCTTCCAGATGGCCGTCGTCGAGTACGCCCGCCACGTCCTCGGCCTCGAGGGCGCCCACTCGACGGAGATGGAGGCGGAGACACCACACCCTGTCATCGACATCCTGCCCGAGCAGTACGAGGTCGAGAACATGGGCGGGACGATGCGTCTGGGCGAACACACGACCGTCATCGAACCCGAGACGCTCGCCTACGACCTCTACCAGGACACCTCGTGTCAGGAGCGCCACCGCCACCGCTACGAGGTCAACCCCGAGTACTTCGAGGCGTTCGCGGACGAGCCCCTGACGTTCTCGGGGACGGCGGGTAACCGAATGGAGATCCTCGAACTCGAGGGCCACCCGTTCTTCCTGGGCACCCAGTACCACCCCGAGTACAGTTCCCGACCGGGCGATCCGAGTCCGCCGTTCGTGGGGCTGGTCGAGAGCGTACTCGAGGCGGGTCGGACGGACGGCGGAGACGTACCGAGCGGTGCAGGCGACGCGGACGAAACCGAGGTGACCCACTGATGGTCGACACCGACACCTTCGTTCCCGAAGCAGTCGCGGAGATCGAAGACGAAATCGGCGATTCGAACGCCGTCATCGCCCTCTCTGGCGGCGTCGACTCCTCGGTGGCCGCCGCACTGGCCTACGAGGCCATCGGCGACCGACTCACGCCGGTCTACGTCGACACCGGCCTGATGCGCAAGGGCGAGACCGGCCAGATCCGCGAGACCTTCTCGTTCATGGAGAGTCTCGAGATCGTCGACGCGAAAGACCGGTTCCTCGAGGCGCTCACCGGCGTCACCGATCCGGAGGAGAAACGCAAAATTATCGGCGAGCAGTTCATCCGCGAGTTCGAGCGCGAGGCCCTCGAGGCCGACGCCGACTACCTCGTCCAGGGGACGATCTACCCAGACCGGATCGAGAGCGAGGGTGGGATCAAGTCCCACCACAACGTCGGCGGCCTCCCCGAAGTCGTCGACTTCGACGGCATCGTCGAACCGGTGCGCGACCTCTACAAGGACGAGGTACGCGAGGTCGCCCGCCACCTCAACCTCGACGAACTGGTGGCTGAGCGGATGCCCTTCCCCGGTCCGGGACTCGCCGTGCGCGTTATCGGCGAAGTCACCGAGGAGAAACTCGAGGTCGCCCGCGACGCCTGTCACGTCGTCGAGGAAGAACTCGAAGAGTACGATCCCTGGCAGGCGCTCGCCGCGGTCATCGGCAAGGCGACGGGCGTCAAGGGCGACAACCGCGTCCACGGCTGGGTGGTTTCCGTGCGATCGGTCGAGTCCCGCGACGGCATGACCGCCCGCGCACAGGAACTCGACTGGGAGACCCTCCAGCGCATTCAGTCGCGGATCACCGGGCAAAACGAGAACGTCGCGCGCGTCGTCTACGACGTGACGCACAAGCCGCCGGCGACGATCGAGTACGAGTAGCGGGGATTGCGGTCAGTTTTTCGGGGTTGATTCGAGCAACTCGCGTGCCTCCGCCGGATCCGTTCGGAGGACGACGTCGCCGTTTCGATCATCGTACTCGACGAGGAGTTCCTCCTCGAGTCGCGGCAGGTGATCGTGGTGGAGCATCGTCTCGAGTCGCTCGACCTCGCGTTCCGAGAGCGTCTCGTCGTCCGAAAGCATCGCTACCAGTTCCTCTCGGGTCGCTATCTCGCGGTCGACGAGCAACGACATCACACGTCGTCGGACGGGATGGCCCAGAACGCCGCTCGATTGAACCAGATACACGAGAGCGTCGTCGAGAAGCCCGGCAAACGCGAGGGCCGCCTCGGCGAGAATCAGTGTGGCCATGAATGTGGTCGAGCGATTGCGCACAAAAGATTTCTCGTGGTTCGAGCGGAGAGTCCAGGCAGCTGTCTTTCCGAGTCCGAGCCGATTCTTCGCTCGAGTCGTTAGATGCGCACCTCGAGCGGACGTTCGTCCGTCGTTCGCCTCTTGTTCGCCCCTACTCGCCTCCTACGATCGATCGTCCGACTCGATCACCGATTCGTACAGTTCGAGACGCCACGTCGGGACGACGAGTTCCTCCGTTTGATTGTAGACGAGCAGTCCGTACTCCTCGAGCAACGGGAGGTGCGTCCGACGCAGGGAGACGTGGACGCGCTGGCGAAGCTGGTGAATCGTCGTCTCGACGGTCGGCTCGTGTTCGTCGTCGGCGAGCCAGCCGATCAGGGTGTGGACGTCGAGTGCCGTCCCCGCGTCGAGCAGGTGCTCGAGGAGCGTCCGGCGACGGTCCGACGACAGCACACGAGTGACTTCGGTACGAGCGAGAGTGTCGCGATTACCAGCGCCAGGGTGCGTAGCGGCGGTCGTGCCACGACCGCTCGGGTTCGCCGTCTTGGTCGGGACGCGGAACGTCATGGGTGATAACCACTCACTCGAGTAGGAGGTATAAAGCGGCGTAGTCGTTTCGTGGTTCGTCACCGATCGCAACTCGGTCGAATCGTTTAGGCGGCGGTAAAACGATATTACTCGCTGCAAGGGCCCGTCTGGGGGATCGTTGCCACGCGTGAAAATCGACGCGCCAATCGCAAATTCGGGTTGAATTCGCCTCGAGTATCACGAACGCTGATCGGTTATCTCGAGGATAAACGAACGGTCGCTGGCGTCACGAGGTACCGTCCCAGGCAACAGCCAGCTCACGCAGGCGCCGTTCCGAGCAACAACCAGAGGTTCAAGATCGTGAACCCGACGATGACGGCGACGGTGTAGTACGCCACCGCGACCAGCGCCGCGAGTTTGTAGTCCAGGTCGTAGACGATCAGGATCGCGGTGTATGCGACGGCGACCATGAACGGAACGACCACTAGCGGGCCCCACCGCTGGAGGACGACCGAGACGAGCGCCAGTACTGGTCCGATGGTGAACGCGCGTTTGACCGGGACCGTCCCGAGCACGTACCGGGCGGCGATGTGGAGCGTGACGCCGTAGAAGATCGTCGCCAGCAGGAAGGTCCCGAGGTACGCGAGGGGACCACCCCCGGCCGGGTCGATCCCGCCGGGGACCTGAGCGAGAAACGGTGGAGTGTGCATACTCGAGAGACGATATCACGCGGTTTGTGTGTGCCGAATTCGCGTCGCTCGAGGGGGAGATCCGAGCAAAAATTGAATCCGCGAGTCGGACTGCTACTCGAGCAGACCGAGGTCCTCGAGTCGGGAGACGATCTTGTCGACGGCGTGTTCGGCGTCGGCTGGCTTTTTCCCGCCGGTGATGACGAGTTTGCCCGAGCCGAACAGCAGCGCCACCACTTCCGGCTCGTCGAGGCGGTAGACCAGGCCGGGGAACTGCTCGGGTTCGTACTCGATGTTCTCGAGACCGAGGCCGATGGCGATCGCGTTGAGATTGAGATTGCGGCCGAGGTCAGCCGAGGTGACGATGTTCTGGACGACGATTTCCGGATCCTCGTTCACCTGAATCTGGAGTTCGCGAAGTTTGTCGAAGACGATCCGCAGACTCTCGTGGACGTCGTCGGTGCTCTTCGCGCCAGTACAGACGATCTTCCCCGAGCGGAAGATCAGTGCGGCGGATTTCGGATTCTGGGTTCGGTAGACGAGACCGGGAAACTGCTCGGGGTCGTAGTCGGCCCCCTCGAGGTCCATCGCGACACTCTGGAGGTCGAGTTCTTGCCCGATGCCGGTCGACGCCACCACGTTTTCGATGTTGATGGTGTCCTTCGGATCCGTCATAAGTCGCTTAAAAAGACGTATTTAAGGTTTATAAAGCTTGGTACTGCGTGCTGATTTGTCCGGTTCTTTGAGTGTGTCAGACGAGTGGATGACGGTCGCCGACGAGGCGACAGGTAGTGAGGCGACGAGGAACCGTCCCGCGAGTCGACCGACAGTATCATTGCTCGTCCAGCATCACTCGAGACACGTGTACCTCCTCGAGTACGGCGGCGAAGACGACGCGTTCGCGGCGGTCGAGAGCCGCCACGCCGCCGCCGGCGTCACCCGGATCGCGCCGGGGCTGGCCGTCGCGAACGCCCTCGCCCCCGAACGCGTCCGTGGGCTGGCCTACACCCGCGCGGCGAGCGACCTCGTGGGCCGAACCGACGCCTCCATCGCGAGCGCGCGAGCCCTACTCGAGGCCGCCTCGATCGATCGGGAGGGGACGGTCGCTGTCCGTGCGACGGACGTCCACGGTTCGAGCGGCGTCTCCGCGACGGACGCGGAACGCGAACTCGGGAGCGTCCTCGTCGACCGCGGGTTCGCCGTGGACCTCGAGAATCCCGACAACGTCCTCCGCGCAGTCTTTTCGGAGGGGCGCCTCGAGTCCGAGGCCGACGATGGCCGTGGCGACCTCGTCGAGTCGGTCGCGAGCGACGAAGCCAGGAAGCGAAACGGCGAAACTGGGGAGCGAAACAACGAAACTGAGGAACGAGTCGACGAATCCGGGGAACGGGTGTCGGTCTGTGCCCTCGGCTGGCTCGCCGCCGAGAGCGTCCGCGACTTCGGCTCGCGGGCGCCGACCGACAAGCCGTTCTTCCAGCCCGGAAGCATGGACCCGCTCCTGGCACGGGCGGTCGCCAACCTCGCCGGCGCGGAACCCGGGCGAACGATCCTCGACCCGATGTGTGGCACCGGCGGCGTCCTCGTCGAGGCGGGACTGGTCGGGGCGACCGTCGTCGGCACGGACGCCCAGACGAAGATGGTCGCCGGTGCGCGGACGAACCTCGCGCACTTCCTCGACCGCGAGGACCCGTCACCGACCGGCGTCCCGCGCGGGTCCTGGCACGTCGCTCGCGGCGACGGAACCAGTCTCCCGCTCCGGGACGGTGCCGTCGACGCCGTCGTCTTCGATGCCCCCTACGGCCGCCAGTCGAAGATCGAGACCCACCGGCTGGCGGATCTGGTCTCGGGCGCGCTCGCGGAATCCCGCCGGGTGGCCGACCGGGCCGTCGTCGTCGCCGATCGGTCGTGGGCCAGGGAGGCTCGAGACGCGGGCTGGACGCTCGAGGCAGCCTTCGAACGCCGGGTTCACCGATCGCTGACGCGGTACGTGCTGGTCCTCTCCTGAGTTGGGGGGTGGCTCGAGGGCGCCGAGGGTGGCTCGAGGGCCCTGGTTCCTGGTTCCGCCGGTACAGCGCCGCCGGTCGAGGCGGAGGATTCCGCTTTCGGAAGCCTTGAGACGACCTGCAGAAAAGATTTACCGTGGCCCGCGCTCGTCTCTTCGGATCCCTCTGTGGACTCGTCTTTCTCATCAATCTCGCTAGAATCGTCTTCGCACCGCTGCTGAACGTATTTATCGCCGAGTTCGGGATCGGCGAGGCGACCGCGGGCCTCATCGTCACCCTCGTGTGGGTCGGCAGCGCGTTCCCCCGCCTGCCGACCGGGTGGGTACTCACGAAAGTTCCGAGACAGCACGTCGTGCTGGCCTCGGGCGTTGTTCTCGCGATTTCGTCCGCGATCGCTGCGACCGCTACTTCGATCACCCACCTCATGGGCGGCGCCTTCCTCATGGGGATCGCGTCGGGTGTCTACTTCGTCTCGGCGAACCCGCTCTTGAGCGAGCTGTACCCCGACCGCGTCGGGCGCGTCATGGGAATCCACGGGGCGGCGAATCAGGTCGCTGCGGTGATCGCCGCCCCGTTCGTCGCGCTCACCCTCTTCGTCGACTGGCGCCTGTCGCTGTGGGCGATCGCCGTTGGCGGGGCCGTGGTTACGGCCTACACGTGGCTCACCGCGAGGCGAACCGAGATGCCGGATGCGGGGCGGTCCGATCGGGCCTTCGTCGCTGGCGCGCTCTCGGAGTGGCGGCTCATCGTGACCGCGCTGGCGATCGCGGGCGTCGCCGTGTTCATCTGGCAGGGCGTGTTCAACTTCTACGAGCTGTACATGCAGTCGAAGGGGCTTTCAGACCGAGCAGCAGGGATGATGCTCACCGTCGTCTTCGCCGCCGGCGTCCCCGCGTTCTTCTTCGGCGGCGACCTGGCCGACCGTCTCCCGCAGATTCCGTACCTGCTCGGGATCGTCGGCACGTTCGCCGCGACTCTCCTCGCGCTGACGCTCGTCGAAGGGCTGATCCCGCTGGTCGCTCTCACCATCGTCGTCGGGTTCGTGATCCACGCGTTGTTTCCAGCCGTCGACACGTACCTGCTCGATACGCTCCCCGATTCGACTCGAGGGAGCGCCTACGCCGTGTTCAGCTCCGTCTGGATGCTCTCCCAGTCGCTCGGCTCGTACGTCCTCGGCGTCTTCGTCGAGGGAAGTTACACCTACGACGAGGTGTTCGCCGTCGCCGCGCTGTTTCTCGGCGCGACGGTCGTCGCCCTCGTCGTCCTCGAGCGAGTCGGAAAACTCCCGAGTTGAGATCGCCGCCCTCGCCGGCGTCTACGGGTGACGCTCGAGCGTCGTCACGTCGTGCACTTCGATTCGTGTCCCGCCGTGCTGGCCGCTGGTCACCGTCAACGACCAGTCGTGCGCATCGGCGATCGCCCGAGCGAGAGCGAGACCGAGGCCGCGTTCCTCGTCAGCGTCCTCGCCGCGCGACTCGAGGTCGATTACCCGGTCGTAATCGGTCGGTGGAATCTCGGCGGCGTCGTCCATGAGGAAGAAGCCGCGTTCGCTCGAGCGGGGATCGTCGAAGCCGAGCAGCCCAACCTGGATCGTGACCGATCCGTCGGCGCGGGCGGCCGCGTCGTCGAAGATCGTCTGGAGGAAGTGATCGAATCGCTCTCGGTCGGCCCGAAGGGTCGCGTCGGCGTCGACGACCACGGCGGGGCGCTCGAGGCGGGAGTCCTCGACTGCGTGTTCGATCGCCGACGCGAGGTCGATCCGCGTCCGGGGGCCGACCGCCGTCGCGTTTCGGGCGAACTCCCGGATGTCGTCGACGAGCCGTTCCGTGCGGTCGAGCGTCGTCGAGACGGCGTCTTCGGCGAGCGGAAACTCCCACTCGCCGGGCCGGTCGGGTTCCTCCTCGAGCGCCGTCGCGACGGCCTCGAGGTGGCGCTTGAGGTCGCTCGAGAGCACGTTCGCCACGCTCTCTAAGCGTTCGGTCTGGTGTTCGAGCTGGGTCGTCCGGTCCTCGAGGACCTGCTCGCGGATCGCACGGTCGAGCGCCGCGCGGCTGTTCTCGGCGAGCGTCGAGAGTAACTCGACGTCGGTGTCGTCGAAGTTCGCGACCCGCTTCGAGCCCGTCATCAGGATGCCGTGGGCGCCGATAGGGGCGATGATCTCGGAGCGGATCGGCGTGTCGGGGTTGTAGAGGCCGTCGACTTGCTGCAGGTCCTCGATGTGTCTGGTCTCGCCGGCCTCGAAGACGTCCCAGACGAGGCCCTCACCGGGGTGGAATCGGGGGAGCCCACCGAACTCGTCGTGTGCGCCCGCGGTGCCGGCGACGGGGTCGAGGTAGCCGTACTCGTCGTCGAGCAACCAGACGCCGCTGATCGGGAGGTCCAGGAGGTCGCTCCCGGCGTGGACGGCGATCGCACAGATCTCCTCGGGGTCGCTCGACTGCAAGAGCCAGCGCGTGACCTCGTGCAGCGAGGTCACGACCCGCTCGTACTCGCGCTGGTCGGTGACGTCGCGGGCGATACACGCGAGATTGGCCGAGCCGTGGTCGACCGGCACGACGCTGACCTCGGCGACCCGATCGGCGCCCGTCGCGTCGGTGTAGGCCAGTTCGAACGTCCGCTGGGCCGTACTGCCGACGTCGACGTCGCTGAGCGCGCGGCCGACGCGGATGGTGTCGTCGGCGTCGACGGCAGCGAGGTCTAGGAGGGTCTCGACGTGTTCGCCACGCAGCTCCCGCGCGTCGGTGTCGAAGGCGCGTTCGACCGTGGCGTTGACCGAGAGGATCCGGTTGTTGTCGTCGAGGGTGACCACGCCGTCCTGGATCGCCTCGACGACGGCCGTATTCCGGGCAAGTTTCGTCTCCCGCTCCTTTCGCTCGGTGACGTCACGCATGGACACCGAGAGCCCGTTCACCCCGGGCCAGGCCCGGGCCTCGAACCAGGTCTCGAGCGGCGTGTGGTACACCTCGAATGAGACCGGTACCTGTTCGTCCATCGCCTGGTAGAAGCCGTCTGGGAACTGGGTCTCGACCGTTTCGGGGAACTCGTCCCACATGACCCGCCCGAGGAGGTCCTCCCGGGAGCGCTCGAGGAGCGTCTCGGCGCGCTCGTTGAGGTACGTGAATCGAAAATCGGTGTCGAGGGCGAAGAAGGCGTCGCGGACGCGGTCGATCATAGGGACGGTGCGGAGGGTCACCGGCGACCACCCACGTTAGGGACGACGGATCGGCGGCGAGGCGTCGTGACTCGCGGCGCTAGCCGTCTCGCCCGCTCCACTGATCGAACCCGCCTGTCTCTCATTCCGTTGACTCATAGTTACCCCACCCGGTATTTTAGTGTCGTGGCCGATGGGCGTCCGATTCGGCCTCGAGACGGCGTTTGGTCCCGTCGGGACTGCTGTTCAGAAATTCCATCGACCGACTGGTACAGGCGGCCGATGGAATGCGACTGGACGTATTCTACCCGGTTTCCGTCGAGAATAGCGCGGCTGACCGCAGAGCACCTCGCAGTGCGATGCTCGGCGCCTCACCGTTCGACCGGAAGCAGTTCCTTCACCGTCACGTAGTCGAGAGGGGCGGCGTGTTCGGTCCGGATGAGGTTCTCGTCGTTGATCTCGAGCGCGAGGTCGTCGAGTTGTTCGGCAACGTAGGTGATATCCTCGTTTTCGGTCCCGACTGCCTTGATGTGGAGGTTCTCCTGGCCCGTCATCAGTTCGGTCACTTCGGTAATCTGGGGAAGTGCCAACGCCTTCTCGGCCACGTTGGAGCGCTCGCTGATGCGGGCCGTACAGCTGAAGTGAAAGTAGAGACGGAGCCC
Source organism: Saliphagus sp. GCM10025334 (assembly GCF_042663485.1). Lineage (NCBI taxonomy): Archaea > Methanobacteriati > Methanobacteriota > Halobacteria > Halobacteriales > Natrialbaceae > Saliphagus > Saliphagus sp. GCM10025334. The sequence goes on from NZ_JBHTAF010000002.1 coordinate 619,985, forward strand.
CGTCCGGTCGTAGTCGACGCTCGTCGTGTAACCGGTAATGACGCCGGCTTCCTCCAGCCGTTCCATCCGATTGTGAACGGTGTTGTCGGAGACCCCGAGTTCTTCGGCCAGGTCGATCGCCTTGGACCGAGCGTTCTCCTGAAGCAGATTGAGCAAACGCCTGTCTACGTCGTCGAGTTCGTACTCGGTCACAATCGGGCTTGTCGGGCCGCCTCCATGATACTATCGATACTCCACAGTTTCCGAGAGTGGTTTTCGAGAAGTTCGAGAAGTAGGCGTTATCAGGGCATTATCGAAATACGTTTTCGTACACTTAAGAGGGGTAGCAATGGGAAGGGAATACCGAATATTAATCCCTAATTGTCTCGAAGTTCCACGCTAGATCTCATTTTTACGGGAAGTATCGAACCAGACAACCTGGGTTTTTTATACGTAGACGCCATTGAACGACTGTGAAATCGGGCCTACCTGCTCCGTCCACGACGGTGAACTCCCACGGGTCTGACAACGGCTGCTGTGGCCGTGTCAGATCCGTTGCTGAAACGGAAGGGAGGCCACTATCTGCGTCGCCACCGCTGGCCACGGTAACTGACCTGGATGCCCACCGCGCCATCGCTCGAGATGTGGAGGATGTGACTGACAAGGATGCCAATGGCGGCAACCAGGTGCGTAATTCCGGTGACGGGCCAGTCACCACGGGAGGGGACAATGAGTGACGACAGACCGGATTTCTGGAACTATTGCGCCCAGTGCGGGACCGAATATAGCACCGCTGCCTCTCCACCAATCGTCGACGTGGTCACGGACGACGACACCACCTCTCCGATCTCGTTCTGTAGCGACGAGTGCCGAGGGTCGTGGGCCAGCGACTAGTTCAGGGTAGTTTCGCTGCCGAGAGCACCGTACTGGCCGATTCTTCGTTCGTTCTATTCGGACGGCGTCCGCGCTGTGTGCGCGCCTTCTACTCGCGCCAGTCCGACGAGCAGACACCACCCGACTTCGAAAGGTGCGACAAGGTATTCCTCGTCCGCCGCGAACCGTCGGCCGATGAGTGATTCGGACCCGACGCGATTGATCGTCGATACGGACACCGCGGGCGACGACTCGCAGGCACTCGTGCTCGCGGCTTGCTCGAACCGGGTCGCCCTCGAAGGCGTGACGATCTGTGCGGGGAATGTCCCGTTCGAGTACCAGGTCGAGAACGCGAAGTACACCCTCGACCTCGCTGGAGCCGGCGACGTGCCGGTCTACGAGGGCGCTCGCGAGCCACTCGAGAAAGAACACGAGTTCGCGGAGTACATCCACGGCGAGGGCGGCCTGGGTGGCGACCTCTTCCCCGAGACGGGAATCCCATCGGCCGAGACACACGCCGTCGACTTCATCGTCGAGACCGCTCGCGAGAACCCCGGCGAGATTACCCTGGCCTGCATCGCCCCGCTGACGAACGTCGCCCTGGCGCTCGAGCGCGAACCCGATCTACCGGAGCTGCTCGACGAGGTGGTGATCATGGGCGGCGCGGTCAATACGCTCGGGAACATCACGCCCGCGGCGGAGTACAACTTCTGGGTCGACCCCGACGCTGCAGCGGTCGTGATGGACGCCTTCGAGACGACGCTGGTCGACTGGGGGTTGACGCTCCGGGACTCGACGTTCGGCACCGACGTTTTCGAGACGATCGAGGCGATGGACACGCCGCTCGCTGACTTCTACCTGACCGTCACCGACGCCGTCCGCGCGTTCAACCGCCAGTCCGACCACGACGCCCTCGGTGCGGACGTGACGACCCAGCCTGATTCGCTGGCGATTGCGACGGTGCTCGAGCCAGACATCGTCGAGTCGGCGAGCACGTACTACGTGGCCGTCGACGACCGGGAGGGGATGACCCGCGGGTACAGCCTGGTCGACGAACTCGGCGTGACCGACGGCGAGGCGAAGACGCGGGTGATCGAGTCGGTCGATGGCGGCCGGTTCAGGCAGATGCTGCTCGACGCGTTTCAGTACGAGAATCCCCATCGGAGGGAGAGTGAAGGGGAGAAGGAGTGACCGATCGGTGACTCTCTGCGACCGAATCTTCAGGTAATTCACGTAAAGTTGCTATCTCCTTTTGAAACCGAATCTATAAACCGGTCGCGTACACTTTCACGGGTATGCAACGACGACGGTTTCTCACGACAGCAGGTGTAGGGGTAACGGCGGGACTGGCTGGTTGTCTGGTCGATGACGGCAACGGCGGCAACGGCGGCAACGGCGGCAACGGCGGCAACGGTGGGAACGGAAACGGGAACGGGAACGACACGGCCGACGGCAACGGCAACGGCGGCGCCGGATCCGACATCACCGTCGGCATCATCTACTCGACCGGTGGCCTCGGTGACGACTCGTTCAACGACATGGCCCACGCCGGCATCGAGCGAGCGGTAGAGGACTTCGGCATCTCCTACCAGGACGCCGAACCCGACGCCCCCGCCGACATGAACCAGATGCAGCGGAACTTCGCGGGCGACGAAGAAATCGACCTCGTCTGCTGTATCGGCTTCGATCACGCGACCGACCTCGGGGAGAACGCCGCGGAGTTCAGCGACCAGCAATTCGTGCTCGTCGACGCGGTCGTCGAGGCTGACAACGTCGCCAACTACACGTTCCGCGAACACGAGGGCTCCTTCCAGGTCGGTCACCTCGCTGGCCTGTTGACGACGACCGACTACGCCCACGGCGGCGGCGAGACGAACACCGACGAGACCGTCGTCGGCTTCGTCGGCGGCCAGGAGACCGCCCTCATCGATCGATTCGAGGCGGGCTACATCGCGGGCGTTCGCCACGCCGACGAGAATATCGAGACGCCGTCGGCGTACGCCGGAAGCTGGAACGACCCGTCCCGAGGCCAGGAGATCGCCAGCGGAATGTACGACGACGGCGCGGACGTCGTCTACCACGCCGCGGGCGGCACCGGTGGCGGCGTCTTCCAGGCCGCCCAATCGGCCGGCCGGTTCGCCATCGGTGTCGACGACGACCAGTCGATCAGCGCCGAGGACTTCAGCGACGTGATCGTCGCGAGCATGGTCAAGCGCGTCGACAACGCCGTCTACGACTCGGTCGAGGCCGTCGTCAACGACGAGTTCGAGTCCGGCATGAACGACCTCGGCCTCGACGACGACGGCAGCGTGAGCGCAACCATCGGCCAGGACTTCGAGGGCGAACTCCCCGAGGACATCGTCGACGCGCTCGAGGAGTCCCGACAGGCGATCATCGACGGCGACATCGAGGTTCCCGACAACACCGACGACCTCTGAGACGCAATGGCTACTGACGACCGCGGGACGGACGGCGAGACGCCGCCGGCGGTGGCACTCGAGGGGATCACCAAGCGGTTCCCGGGCGTCGTCGCGAACGACGACGTCGACTTCACCGTCGAGCGTGGCTCGATCCACGCCCTAATCGGCGAGAACGGTGCCGGGAAGACGACCCTGATGAACGTCCTCTACGGGCTGTACGAACCCACGGAGGGAACGATCCGAATCGACGGCCGGGAGCAAACGTTCGACGACCCCGGCGACGCGATGGACGCGGGGATCGGCATGATCCACCAGCACTTCATGCTCGTGGACACGATGACCGTCGCCGAGAACGTCGTCCTGGGGGACGAACCGACGAAGTGGGCCGGCCTCGCAACCGACCGCGCCAGGGCCAACGAGGAGACGCGGGCGCTGGCCGACCGCTACGGCTTCGACGTCGACCCGACCGAGCGCATCGAGGACGTCAGCGTCGGCGAACAACAGCGCGTCGAGATCCTGAAGACGCTCTATCGTGGCGCGGACGTCCTGATCCTCGACGAACCGACCGCTGTCCTCACGCCCCAGGAGGTCGACGCCTTGCTCGAGGTCCTCGAGGAACTCATCGCTGAGGACAAGACGATCATCTTCATCACGCACAAACTCGGCGAGGCCCTCGAGGTCGCCGACGAGATTAGCGTCCTGCGAAACGGCGAACTCGTCGGGACGGTCCCGGCGGCCGACGCCACCCGAGAGGAACTCGCGCGCATGATGGTCGGTCGGGACGTGCTCCTCGAGGTCGACAAACCCGCTGCCACGCGTGGAGACGTCGTCCTGGACGTCAACGGCGTGACGGTGACGGACGACCGGGACGTCGTCGCGGTCGACGAGGCGACGTTCCGCGTCCACGAGGGCGAGGTCTTCGGCATCGCAGGCGTCGACGGGAACGGCCAGTCGGAACTCGTCGAGGCCATCACGGGGCTCCGTCGGACGACCGACGGAACGATCACGTTCGACGGGCGCGAGATTTCCTCGTCGCCGCGTCGCGAGCGCATCACCGCCGGGATGGCCTACGTCGCCGAGGACCGTCAGAAACGGAGTCTCGTGATGGACTACGATCTTCGGCGAAACGGCCTGCTGGGCCGACAGCACCTCGCGCCGTTCTCGGACGGTCGAGTGATCGACTGGGAGGCGACCAGCGACTACGTCGACGAGATCATCGCGGAGTACGACGTGCGACCACCCGACCCCTCCGCAACGGCGCACTCGCTCTCGGGCGGGAACCAGCAGAAGTTCATCGTCGGCCGCGAGTTCGAACGCGACCCCTCGCTGGTCGTCGCCGCGCAACCGACTCGTGGGGTCGACATTGGGAGCATCGAGTTCATCCACAACCGACTGCTCGACCTTCGTTCGACTGGGAAGGCCATCCTCCTCGTCTCCTCGAAACTCGACGAGGTGACCCAGCTTTCCGATCGACTCGCGGTGATGCACGACGGTGAATTCGTCGCCGTCGTCGATCCCGACGCTGTCACCGAGGAGGAACTCGGCTTGCTCATGGCCGGCGAACGACCCGACGGACTCGACGTCGACGGCGCTCGAGTCGGGAGGTCGGTGGTATGAGCGGCACGGACGGTTCGGATGGTACGGACGGCCCGGACGGCAGTGGGGACGGCGGCTGGCGAGGCCGTGGCGGAACAGCCCTCGACCGTCTCGTCGACGCCTCGGCGGCTGAACGCGTCGCGATCAGCCTCGCCTCGCTCGTCTTCGCGCTCGTTGTCGGCGCCGTCTTGGTGTTCGTCTCCGGGTTCGTCGCCGAGTGCTCGAGCCCCTTCATCTACCTGCCGGGACTGGGTTACGGCTGTTACAACCCACTCGAGATGTACTGGACGATCCTGGAGGGGGCGTTCGGCTCGTTCACCGACCTCGGCCAGACGCTATTGCAGACGACCCTGTTGCTGTTCACCGGGCTCTCGGTCGCCGTTGCGTTTCGCGCCGGCCTGTTCAACATCGGGACGCAGGGGCAGATGGTGCTCGGCGCGCTGGCGACGGCGATGACGGTGCTCACGGTCGGGGAGTTCGTGCCGGATACGCTGGTCGGCTCGCTCGTCGTGATCCCGATCGGAATCGTCGTCGGCGGTTTCGTCGGTGGGGTCTGGGGGATGATCCCCGGCCTGATGAAGGCCTACGCGAACGCCCACGAGGTGATCACGACGATCATGCTCAACTTCGTCGCCGCGGGCGTCGCCTACTGGCTCGTACAGGTCCACATCGGCGACCTGGCGAGCGATTCGGTGCAGACGGAACCGATCCCGGGGGTCGCCCGACTCCCGGCCTCGATCGACGGAAGCCGGTTTTCGCTGATCGCCCTGGTCGGCGCCCTCGCGATCGCCATTGGCATCGCCCTCCTGTACTCGCGAACTGTCATCGGTTACGATCTGCGCACGAGCGGCATCCAGGAGGCCGCAGCGGAGTACGGCGGCGTCGACGCGAAACGAAACGTCGTCACGAGCATGACGCTATCCGGTGTCCTGGGCGGTATCGCCGGGGCGATATACGTCACGATGGTCCAGTACCGCTGGCAGGCGGGCATCCCGCCGCTCGGCTTCGACGGCATCGCCGTCTCCATCCTCGCCGGGAACAACCCCATCGGCGTGATTCCGGCCGCCCTCCTCTTTGGGACCCTCAAAACCGGCAGCGTGGCCGTCGACCTCTCACTCGGCATCCCGAACGAACTCGTCGAGGTGCTCAGGGGGTTGATCATCCTCTTCATCGCCATGCCCGAGTTCTTCCGGCTCCTCGGCAAACACTACGGATTCGGCAGCGAACCCGTCGCGACCGACGGAGGTGGGCGTCGATGAACGCGCCGACCGTCACCCGTCGACAGGGACTGGCCATCGGCGCGGGCCTCCTCGGCGTGCTCGCACTCGGCCTCGTCGTCGACGGCGGACGTCAGTTCGTCGGGGAGATTGCCGGTGTCATCAGCGTCTCCTATCTCGGCTCGGCGCTCCGGTTCACTGTCCCAATCGCCTTCGCCGCGATGGGCGGCATCTTCGCCGAGAAATCCGGCGTCATCAACATCGGACTCGAGGGGCTGCTCATCGTCGGCGCGTTCAGTTCGATCGCGACCATGTACGCGCTTGGTTCCGACTCCGTCCCGATCGAGCCGAATCCGTGGCTCGCGCTATTGGGTGCTATCCTCGCGAGCACGTTGATCGCCCTCCTGTTCGCCATCGTCTGCATCGAATTCAAGGCCGACCAGATCATCGCCGGCCTCGCCGTCTGGTTGATCGCGCTGGGCGCCGCCCCGTTCCTCAGCGTCGTCATATGGGACCGCCGAAGCAGTCCGGGGAACGTCGGTACGTTCTCGTCCATCTCGATTCCGGGACTCTCCTCGCTGCCGGGCGTCGGCCAGATTTTCGAGTTCTCGCCGCAGGTGCTTCTCTTGCTCGTGGCCGTCCCCGTCTCGTGGTACCTCCTCAACCGAACCACGTTCGGGATGTGGCTCGAGGCCAGCGGCGAGGACCCCAAGTCGCTCGACACGGCCGGCGTCGACGTTCGAAAGGTGCGCTACGCTGGCGTCCTGCTCTCGGGCGTCTACTGTGGCATCGGCGGCGCCGGCTGGGCGCTCAACGTGGGCCAGTTCCAGGGCACCGGCGACACCATGATCGACGGTCGCGGCTGGATCGGCCTGACGGCGTACCTGATCGGGAACTACAACCCGATCGGCGCGTTCCTCGCGTCGTTCCTCTTCGCGGCCCTCGACGCGCTCCAGATCGAACTTCAGCAGATCGCAGCCTACGACCTCTCCTCGACGCTCGTCGGCATCGTCCCCTACGTCGCCGTCCTGGTCGTGCTCACGTTCGTCGGTCATACCCGGATGCCGTCGGCCGCGGGCGAACACTACGACTCCGACGAGTGAGGGACGGTTCACTCGTTTTGAACTATCCAGTCGAGTCCACTCAGAACCCGTCTCGCAGGTACACCGACCGTTCGGGGAACAGCGTCTCGAGCGTCTCGAGCGCCGATGGTGAGACCTCGAGACGGCCTGCCCGCTCGAGCGCCCGGGCCGAACGGGCGCCGACGGCGAGTTGTGACAGCGTTCCAACGTCGAGCACGAAGTTCGAGTCCGACACGGATACGCGTTCGCAGGTGCCATCGCCACTCTCGACTGCGAGTTCGAACGCGCCGTCGTTCCACTCGACGAGCGGATCCTCGACCATGAGCGACAGCGTGGCATCCACGCCAGGATACGAAAGTTTCGAAAGCGCCCGCGAGACGTCGACGATTCGAATCATCGGCCCACCCTCGAGTTCGGTCTCGAGTTCGTCGGGGTCGCTCGCGACGTCGAAAAGCGGGGTGTCGGTGGGCAGGCGAAGACGAACGGTCTGGACCTGCGAGTCGTGGTCGCGACAGAACGACAGGAGTGCCAGGAACGCCTCGACGTCGGTATAGGCGAGTTCGGCGACGTCCATCGTCCGATCGCCCCAGTCGCCTTCGATCGTGTACTCGAGGTAGCCCGCCGGTTCCCCGTCGCGCTCCCAGACGGCGACGAACGGGTCCGTCTCCCAGTTCTCGAAGACGCGGTAGCGCCACCAGTCCGCGTCGCGATCGATCGAGAGATCGTAGCGCGCGGCGTGGCGCTCGTAGACCGGGTCGAGTGCCTCGTACTCGTCGGCCTCGAGCCGACGGTACCGGCCACGCTCGGCGGTTCGTTCCTCCAGCCGCGTCCGGGCGAACGAGAGGTCCGCGGGGTCGCACTCGACTCGAAGCTGTCGGTTGGCCGTCGCCCACCCGTACTGCCGGTAGAACCGGTGTCGAAACGGCCAGAGGGCCGCGAAAGCCGCGTCTCGGTCTCGATACTCCTCGAGAGACGCGGCGAGCAGATCTCGAACGAAACCGCTCCGGCGGTGTTCCGGCGGCGAGGCGACGGACGCCAGACCGGCCATCGAGTGTTCGTCGCCGCGGACGCGAACGTCGAACCAGTAGTGTTTACAGACACAGAGCGGGTTTCCATCGCCGTCCGCGAACAGTCCTCGTCGGTCGCCGAGGAGCGCTCGTGGCCGGTCGTGTTCCGCCGGGTCGTACGCCGGCGGGCCGTCGGTGGGCGTGAACGCGTACGAGACGTACTCGTGAAACCGGTCGCGCTCGTCCTCTGAGAGTATCCGGTACGTCGTCATAATCGATGAGCGAGAGGCCAGTTCGAAGAAGGTTCGTGTTCTGTGTGTCACGATAACACGCGGTCGTATCTGCGTTATTACAGGTTTTCTCCGAAACCGGCCAAGACACTAATGGTCGATTACCGAGCGGCCAATCGACGACCGCTTCGGCCTCGAGCACGAACTGTTTCTCCACATCCGAGGGGCACGCCGTAGCCCGGTTTGGTGACGCGGCGACAGGGTGATTGAAATCCGCAACCGCTGTCCGCATCGACCGGCAGCAGTCGTGAGTCGAGGACGACGCAGCCAGCGCCAGTCCCGCTCGCTCCGATTCCGGACGCACGCTCTCGAAGAGGTACGTCTTGGTTGTTGAGTGGACAACGTCGCCGGAAACAGGATATTTCCACCGAGAGCAACGTCTACCGTAAAGTCGAGCGCGGACCACCGTTCGGGTATGGTTCACACACAACCCGCACAGGTAACGGTTCCCGACTGGCTCCAGGATCCGATCGCCGAACTGGTGACGTTTCTGCCGCGACTCGTCGGCGCGCTGGTGATCCTGTTCATCGGCTGGATTATCGGCCGCCTCGCCGGCCGCGTCGTCATGCGAATCGCCGACGGCATCGAACTCGACCGCATGGTACTCGAGACGCCGCTCGGGCGCATCCTCGGCGGAACAGAACAGGCCGTTTCCAGAACCTTCGGCAAACTGGCGAAGTGGTTCGTGTACGCCCTCGCGATTCTCGCGGCCGCGAACGCCCTCGCGATCGCGCTCCTTTCGGAGTGGATCTCGACCGCGGTCTCGTACCTGCCGGCGTTCGTCGCGGGCCTGCTCGTCATCGTCTTCGGGTTCATCGTGGCCGACTTCGTCGGCGACATGATCGAGCGGACTCGAGCGGCGACCCAGACGGTCTACACGTCCTGGTTCGCCGACGGGGCCCGGGTGTTCCTCTACTTCACGGCCATCGTGATCGGCCTCGGGACGATGGGCATCGACGTCGGCATCCTGTTAGTCTTCGCGCGAGCGCTCGCGTGGGGCCTGGCCGCGGCCGTGGCGATCGGCGCCGGCGTCGCCTTCGGCTGGGGCGGCAAGGACTACGTCGCCGAGAATATCGACGGCTGGATGCGCCGGACGAACTCGATGACGCCGTCCGGTGAGGAGTCCGATCAGCGACGGAGCGAGAGTGGTGCTGGAACGGGGAGTGGGTCCAGAGCTCGATCGGACCGCGAACCCGGTCCTGGCGCGGACTCGGACGACTGACCTCGGTCATCGGACGGCCGGCCGCGCCGTTTTCGGTTCCCCCAGTTTCGAGAAGAGCGGTTTGACCGGAACGACGACGTACGTTTTTACCAATCGGCCGTTAACCGAGCGCCACTTCTCGACGCGCGCGACGGCGTGAGCCTCGTACAGCGACTCGAGCGTCTCGATCACCGCGTCGAACGCGGCGGTGTCGAACGTTTCGTGTGGAACGCGGTCGGTGACGACGGCGAGGCGTCGGCGCCGCGCGTAGACGTCGAGTCGACCCTCGAACGCGAACTCGGCGTCCTGGATCAGGTCGTGAAGCGCGCCCATCGTCGGTGCTGACGATTCCGTCGGCAGGGAGATGTACGCCTGGTATTCGTCCGGACGTTCCGCGACGTACCGTTTCCACAGGCGTTTCAGCACGGTTCGGTCACCTCGAGTCCAGCGTTGGACTCAGACCCATCCCTCCTCCGATCACGTACGCTCGCCATCCTTGGCCGTGACTTCTCGCCACTGGTAATACGTCCTTTGTTGTTCGTCGCTCTCGATACCCTGAAAGTCTGTTTTTCGTGACGATAGCTGATTCGAGAGACCTATGTGTAATTGCTCACTACCGCCACGCGATGCCCACTCGTCTCCTCGAGTCGACGCGGTTCGTGACCGTCACGTCGGCGGCGCTCGTCGCCGCTGGCGTCGCCATCAGCAGCGGTTTGACGCCCTCGGCCCGATCGCTCGCGGCACTGTGTCTCGTCTCGGTCGGACTCGTCGGCGTCGCGAGCGAGGTGAGCGAGCGCCCGCTCGAGGGCGTTCATCGGGCGACAGTTCGCTGGTGGGCGGTCGCCTTCGTCGCCTTCCTCCCGTACGGACTCGTGGCGGCGCCCTCGAGCGAAGGAGCGACGGCGGTCGCTGACTCCCTGTCCGCCACGATTCCAGTCGTCGCGTTCGAAGTCGGTGCCGGGAGCGCGTTTCTGTGTGCAACTGCAGTAACGGCCCTCTACGCGATGGCACGCTACGGCGTCCATCCAGGACGACCACGGCCCGAAGAGCGGATTCTAGTCGAGGGCGACGACTGACTCGAATTGCCGTCGCGATCCGATAGTCGGGAAACGAATTCTCCCGAAGACGTCACGTACTCGCCACGCAGCTGGCAGAACGCTGTGGACGAAACGGCTTCAGACGTGCTCCTCGACGAACGACTCGATTCGCGCCAGCGCCTCGCGTAGGTCCTCGAGTCCCGTCGCGTACGAGACCCGGAGGTGGCCCTCGCCACCGACGCCGAAGACGCCGCCCGGGACGACGGCGACGCCGCGCTCGCGGAGCAGTCGCTCGGCGAAGTCGTCCGCGCTCCCCTCCCACCCGTCGGGCACCTTGGGGAAGACGTAGAACGCCCCCTTCGCCTCGAAACACGGCATTCCGATCTCGCGAAACCGGGAGATGACGAACCGGCGCCGGCGGCCGTACTGGTCGACCATCGCCTCGACGTCGTTCGCACAGGAATCGAGCGCCTCGAGGGCCGCGTACTGGGCGGTCGTCGGCGCCGAGAGCATGCCGTACTGGTGGACGCGGTTCATCGCGCCGATCGCCCCGCCGGGGCCGAGCGCGTAGCCCAGTCGCAACCCGGTCATCGCGTGGGCCTTCGAGAACCCGTTGCAGACGATGGTGCGCTCGCGCATGCCCGGAAGCGTCGCGATGGACGCGTGGGTGGCGGTGCCGGGACTCGCGTCGGCGGCGCGCTCGTCGTAAGTCAACTCGGCGTAAATCTCGTCCGAGAGGACCGCGAGGTCGTGCTCGCGGGCGAACGCGGCGATGGGCTCGAGATCAGTCCGCGTCATCACGGCGCCGGTTGGATTGTTCGGATAGCACATGACGAGCAAGTCCGCAGCCTCGGCCTCGGCGGCCTCGAGCGCCTCGACCGTGAGCCGAAAGTCGTCTTCCTCCCGCGTCCGGACGGAGAGGACCTCCCCGCCCGCGAAGGTCACGCCCGGGCCGTAGGAGATGTACGCCGGCTGAGCCACGGCGACGGTATCGCCGGGGTCGACGAACGCCCGAAAGGCCAGGTCGACGGCCTCGCTCGCGCCCGCAGTGACGAGAATCTCCGCGTCGGGATCGTACGCGAAGCCGAAGCGGTCGGCAACGTGCCTCGAGATGGCCTCGCGAAGGTCGTACATGCCGCGGTTGGCCGTATAGGAGGTCTTCCCCCGCTCGAGTGACTGGATGGCGGCGTCCCGCGCCGCCCACGGCGCGGAGAAGTCAGGTTCGCCGACGCCCAGGGAGATGACGTCGTCACGCTCCTCCGCGATTTCGAAGAAGCGACGGATACCCGAAGGGCCGACCGCCTGGACGCGTTCGGCTGGCTCGAGGCTCCTGGTCATGGCGACACGGAGAGTCGGTCGTCGTCCTCGCCGTCCCCGAGTTCGATCCCGTTCTCCTTGTAGGAGGCCATCACGTAGTGGGTGACCGTCTGGGTAATCTCGGGGACGGGAGCGACCTTCTCGCTGATGAACCGGGAGACCTCGCGGATCGAGTCGCCCTCGACCTCCATGTCGAAGTCGTAGTCGCCGCTGATGAGCCGCAGCGCTTTCACCTGCGGGAAGCGAGCGAGTCGCTCGGCGACATCGTCGTAGCCCGTCTCCCGGTCGAGGGTCACGTTGAGTTCGACCTCGGCGCGAACGCGTTCGTCCTCGAGGCGGTCCCAGTCGACGACGGCCTGGTAGCCCCGAACGATCCCGGCGGCCTCGAGCGCCTCGATGGCGTCGGCTACCTCGTCCTCGTCGAGGTCAGTCATTCGCGCGATGTCGGCCGTGTCGTATCGCGCGTTCTCACGAAGCAACTCGAGCACCTCGCGTTCGCTCATATCCCTCCGAAGCGCGAGCGCCGGCAAAAGCGTTGTGTCACGTGCAACACCTGACGGCTCGACGAGTTTCGCCGAGTGCGTCCTCGAGCGGGCCGGGATCGGCGTTCTGGGGAGATATTTCATATTCATCAGCGTGTTAATTCGCCAATATTTACCCAACGTGTTTTGGGACAATGTGCATAACGACAGGACTATTTGAGTATTCTATACGCGAGACCGTTGACGATACGGCACTCTCACCGAATCGGGCACGAAGCCCACTACATCGTCAGAGGCCACCATGCTGTCAATGAAAGATACCGTACCCAAGAACGAGACGATCAAGCGAGTTGCACGCCACGTCGAGACGTCGGTGCGCCGTTCCAACCCAGTCACCCTGGTGAAAGGACCCCAGCGGAGCGATTCGACGGACGACCGACCGGCCACCACCGACAGCCCGGACGGTCCACACAACGCCGGTGGACGAATCCTGGAGACGCCCCGTCAGCAAAAGACGGTTACCTGTCTGCTCGAGTACGGGACGACCGGGCCCGTGAAGATGGGAGCTCTCGCAGAACGGGTCGCCGCTCGGGAATACGGGACGACGGTCGCCGACCTCGAGGGCGGCCAGCGCAAGCGAGTATACGTCTCGCTCTCTACGTCGGTCCTCCCGGAACTGGACCGACTCGGACTCCTCGAGTACGACAAGTCCCGTGGGCTGGTGTACCCGACCGACCAGCTACAGCAGTTCCGTCCTCACCTCGGTGCGTCAGCAGGCGAACCGGCGATGGCGACCAGCAACGCAGGTCAGTAATTCTTGAACAGGAGTGCGCGCACGTCGTCTTTCGTCTGCACGTCCTCAGTGGAGTCGTCGGGGAGCGTAACCCGGTAGCGATAGTCTGCAGCGGGTGATTCGTCCCACTTGTCGTCGTGGGTGTCGAGGAGATTCATCATCTTGTTCAACATGTCGTCGTCGTCGGCGGCGCCGCCGCTGTCGGCTGCGTCCTCGTCCTCGTTTTCGCCGTCTGCGTCTCCGTCCGCCTCGTCTTCGTTCTCGCTGGTATCCTCGTCTTCACCCTCGCTCTCGTCCTCGCCTGCGCTCTCACCGTCGTCCTCGTCGGTGCCGGCATCGTCCTCGCTCGAGTCCTCGGTATCCGCATCCGCATCTGCATCCGACTCGGATTCCGCCGAGTCCGCATCGGTGTCGCCGTCACCCCCGTCGTCGGTAGCGCTCGTCTCCGCCTCCTCGTCGTAACTGACTTCTGCCACCTCGTCGGACCCATCAACCTGCGAGCCCGACTCGATCGCCGACTCGACAGCCGCCGCCACGTCGTCCGTCGCCGTTCGACCCGAGGTGTCGGTCTCGAAGTCGACCTCGAGACCGTCTTCACCGTCCTCGCCCGCCTCGAGATTGTCGATCAGAAACTGGATCGCGTCGCGTTCGCGCACGAAGCCGTACCTGCCGACGACGTCCTCGGAGATGGCCGCTCGCAATCGCTGGATCACCGCGTACTGTTCGTCCGTGACCTCGACTGTCTGCATACCTGACCGATGTGGCGAGGGGTACATATAGGTGGGTGCGTCTGTCGATGGGCGTATCTGGCTGTCAGGCTGATAGATCGGCAGAACGGCAGAATATCAGAGCACCAACGTATAAGGACACCGCGTCGTCGGTCCCCACCCCACAAACCGCCTACCGCCGCTGGACTTCGTGGCGACCGAACCCGTACCGCAAACGGTTCGCGAGCCGTCTCGAGAACCGACCCTCGTCCGCCCGCGAACTGTATCGCTCGGCGAGCGCCGTGTAGATCAGCGGGAGGGGAACCTCCTGCTCGAGACCCTCCTGGACGGTCCAGGTGCCCGTCGAGCCACCCTCGATCCGGTCGGCGACGTCGCCCAGGTCGGACCCCTCTTCGCGAAACGCCTCTTCGCAGAGTTCGAGCAGCCAGGACCGGATGACCGCGCCGTTGTTCCACACCGAGGCGACGGCCTCGAGATCGAGGTCAAATCGGCCCTCGTGGAGCAGTTCGAAGCCCTCGCCGTAGGCTTGCATCAGCGCGTACTCGACGCCGTTGTGGACCATCTTGACGTAGTGGCCCGACCCCGACCGCCCCATCCTGGCGTGGCCCGCGGGCCCCGTCGCCACGGCGTCGAACGCCGGGGCGAGTTCGTCGTAGGCCCACTCGGGGCCACCGACCATGAGCGAGAATCCAAGTTCGGCGCCGGCAGGACCCCCGGAGGTGCCGCAATCGAGGTACGCCGCCGGACAGGACTCGGCGCGCCGAAGCGTGTCGTGGAAGTTCGAGTTGCCGCCGTCGACGACCACGTCCTCGGCCGCGAGGCGGGGCTCGAGCGTCTCGAGGGTCGCGTCGACGGGGGCACCGGCGGGAACCATCAGCCAGATTCGCTTGTCGTCGCCGAGTTGGTCACACAGATCGTCGATCGAGTCGGCGGGGCTGGCCCCCGCGGCGGCCGCGGCATCGATCGCGTCCTCGTCGAGGTCGAAGGCGACGACGTCGTGGCTCGCGGCGAGCACCCGGTCGACGACGATCTGCCCCATCCGTCCGAGTCCGATTACGCCCAGTTGCATGCGTAGCCGTGCGCGAAGGGGCGTGGTAGGGGTTGCGGTTTCTCGTTGGGAGCAGGTACGGCTTCCGTCACGAGCAGGGCGCTACGGCTTCTCGTTGCGAGCGAGGTGGATCGACATCTCCTGTTCGAAGCTCTCGGCCCCGCACAGTTCGAAGCCGACGCGTTCGTAGAGCGCGATAGCCGGGCCGTTCCAGCGCTCGACGGTGAGCCAGACCCACTCGACGCCGCGTTCGGCCGCATGTCCGAGCAGGTGCTCGAGCAACTGGGTCCCGATACCGCCGCGCTGGTAGGCCTGCAAGACGAAGATCGCCAGCTCCCACTCGACCTCGCTCAGGTCCTCGACCGTCTCCGGATCGTCGACGTCCGGAACCAGCGTTGCGTGACCGATCACCCCCTCCTCGTGTCGCGCGACGACGTTGATCCCGTCCTCGAGCAACGGCTCGAGCCACTGGCGGATGCGTTCCTCGCCAGTCGGCGGGATCCCCTGGGCGCGGTCGGCGGGGTCGAACTGCACGTACATTCGGGCGAGCGCATCGAGCGCTCCGTCGGCCGGTTCGGGTCCGACACCGCCGTCGAGATCGAGTGGCCCGATCTCGATGTCTCGCCCTTCCGGATCGGTGTAGGTCGTCGGTGGCGTCGGGAACGGGCCGGCCGGTTCGTCCGGGTACACTCGTCGCTGTCTCTCAGTCTCCGTCATCGTTATCGAACGAGTTTGACGGTCATCGTCGCGTTCAACAGGACGAACTCGGTGATCGGCCCGAGGCGAACTTTCCCCATCGGGCTTCTGGTACCGCCGCCGATCACCAGCTGGTCGACGTCCTCGCGCTCGGCCAGGGCGACCAGCGAGCTCCCGGGATCGCCCTCGAGCGTCCGGATTTCGGCGTCGATCCCGGCTGCCACGAGTCGTTCCTGGGCCAGCTCGTGCATCTCCTCGACCGTTCGGTCCGCCTCCGGCTTGTCGAGGACGGCGACGACCAGGTCGTCGCCCACCTCGGTGACGCGCTCGATCGTCGTCTCGAGCGTCTTCACCGACTCGTCGCTTCCGTCGAGTCCCAGCAGGACGTGCATGCGTTCGTGTGGGACGCCCCGGTGGAAAACCGTTGCGCCGGTTCCGTCGGTTTCGCCGAAGAATCGTCAGCGCGAGGGGTGTTCGCGCTCGTCGGGACCTCGCCCGAGTCGGTCCGTCACGAGGTCGAGTCCCGGATAGCCGTCCGCGCGCCAGACGACCAGGGCCGCCGCGGCGAGGACGAACTCGAGCAGGAAGTAGGGGTCGCCCAGGGAGCTGGAAAACAGCTCGAGGATGCTCGGTGGACCCTCCTCGTAGGGTTCGACCGGGACGACCGGCCACAACAGATACCCGAATTCTTCGGCGCCCCAGAGGGCCGGCACGGTGTCGGCGAGGAGGTGTGAGAACGCGCCGATGGCGAAGGCGATCGCGTAGGTCGGACGGTCGTACCGGCTCGCGATGGCGAGGACGGCGAGCGAAACCGGGAGCACGAACAGCAGGGAGTGTGCCAGCGATCGACCCGTCGGGAGTACGGGGACGTACCACGCGAGCGGTTTGTCGATCAAGTCGGGAAACTGGCTGCCGACGAGGACGCAGACGACCGCCACCGCGCTCGGGACCCGCGCCAGATGACGGCGCGTCCAGAGCGAGTAGAGGAGGTAAGCGAGGGCGGCGTGTCCGAGTGGCCACATGCGTACTGTCTCGTCCGAAGATGGGGACGAGTATAAACGATGCGACTGCAGGCGTCCGGTCGATGTCGAAACAGTGGTACTCCCTCGCGGCCTACCGTGTCCCGATGCTCGCTATCTTCTCCGACACGCACAGCACCGGCGGTCACAACCTCGAGGGCGCCGCGCTCGAGGCCGCCCGCGAGGCCGACGCCGTGATCCACGCCGGCGACTTCACCAACGTTGGGGTTCTCGAGGCGTTTCGATCGCTCTGCCCCGTCTTCTATCCCGTCCACGGCAACGCCGACGACGCGACAGTCACCGAACAGCTACCGCCCGTTCGAATCGTCGACTGTGAAGGAATCCGGATCGCGGTCACGCACCGACGCGGCGGCGGCGACGTTGGCCTGGCGATGTTCGGCCGCTCGCGCGAGGTGGACGTCGTCGTCTCGGGACACACCCACCGTCCGTCGGTCGTCGACGCCGAGGGCGTCCTGTTGCTCAATCCCGGGAGCCACGCCCAGCCGCGCGGAAACCGGCCGGGGTTCGCGACGCTCGAGCGAGACGAGGACGGGACGGTTCGTGGCGAACTTCGAGAGCCGGATGGTACGCTACTCGAGTCGTTCACGCTCGAGTCGAAGTGAGCGAGAGCGGGGCAGGAGTGCGAACGAAAGCAGGAGTCGTAGCGGGAACGGGAACGAGGGAAGCCGGGAACAGAAGTGGAGGGAGGGGGAGGACCGAGCCTGATGAGAACGAGACGTACGTGAGAAAGCCGGACGACCACGGGGGAGGGCACGCGACTGTGAACGAATGGCGGTTCGGGCGACCGCCGAAGCATCAGAGGGGACGAGTAGGGGCCGACCGTGGGTGGTCGGTCGATCGGTCGATCGGTCGGTCAATTGTGACTTCCGCGCTGGGGGAGAGCGCTGGGTCGGCCCCGGACGGTGGGTGGACTGTATCGGTCGCACCAGTGGATGTCACGGGAACGTGTGCGACCGACGTCCATCATCACCTACGTGTCGGGTATAAAAAGACTCACCGCAAGCTAAAAAATCGATTTTAGCTATCCGTTTCCTAGCCCCGCAGCCAGTCCATCGGCCTACAGATCCTCGAGTCTCACCGTCCTCGAGGCGTCGAAACGGTTTTGCGGCCGCCCCGTGTACCCCCGACGTATGTTCGACCTCATCCCCGACGATCCGGTCATCATCGCGATGGTAGTCATTTTGCTGTCGCTCATCTTCTTCCTCTACCTCCTGCTCCGGCGGACCGTCCTCGAGTTTCGAGACGGGATGGAGCGTCGGTAGCGCCGTTTCTCACGACTGACCGGCGTCGGGAGCGGATTCGCCACGGAGATGAGATCGCGGAGCGACTGGTGCTCGAGAGTCGAGAGTGACATTGATATCGGCGAATGGGTGAACGCGACCTAGACGAGCGCCCCGGCAACCTGCTCGACCGCTCGCTCGACGTCCTCGCGCGAGACGTCTCGATGAGTACAGCATCGAATCGTCGTCGGCCCGAACGCGGTCGCCAGCACGTCGTGCTCGCGCAGGCGCTCCAGGACACTTTCGACGTCCAGCCCCGTTCCGGCGACGTCGACGACGACGATATTGGTCTCCGGTTCGGGCGCCGACAGGCCCGCGACGTCGTCCAGCCCCGACGCCAGAAGCCGTGCGTTGTCGTGGTCGGCCTCGAGGTCGTCGACGTTCTCGAGGGCCTGCAGGCCGGGGCCCGCGATGATCCCGGCCTGGCGCATCCCGCCGCCGAAGAGTTTTCGCGTTCGGCGCGCACGCTCGACGAAGTCGGCGTCGCCCGCGAGCATCGATCCAACGGGTGCGCCGAGACCCTTTGAGAGACAGAACATTACGGAGTCGACGTGCCGAGTGACGTCGGTGACGTCGATGTCGAGGGCCGTCGCGGCGTTGAACACGCGCGCGCCGTCGAGGTGAACCGCGACGTCGCGCTCGCGAGCGGCGCTGGCGGCCTCGGCGATCCGGGCCGGTTCGATCGCCAGTCCCCCGCGCGCGTTGTGGGTGTTCTCGAGGCAGAGCAGCCCGGTTCCAGGGCGATGGAGGTCCTCCGCGACGTAGCCCGCCTCGACCTGGTCGGCGGAGGGAACGCCGCGCTCGCCGTCGACCATCCGAACCTGGACGGCGGCGTGCTGGGCCATCCCACCGAGTTCCCACTTGACGACGTGGCTCTCCCGGTCGGCGAGTACCTCCTGACCACGCTCCGCGTGTTCGCGAACGGCGATCTGATTACCCATCGTCCCCGTCGGTACGTAGAGGGCCGCCTCCTTGCCAACGAGGTCGGCGGCGCGTTCCTCGAGTTCGTTCACCGTGGGGTCTTCGCCGTAGACGTCGTCGCCGACGTCGGCTTCGCGGGCGGCGTCGCGCATCGCGTCGTCGGGTTTCGTGACCGTGTCCGAGCGCAGATCGATCATGGTAGATGTCCGTTTCGTCTCGCCGAAGAAATAGTCGACGCTCCCGGTCGGTGCCGGGCGAACGCGTCGTGGCTCGTCGGTTTCGGCTGCCCTCGCCTCGAGGTGCGCCTCGCTGGTTCGGTTGCCAGTGCCTCGAGTGGCGTCCGGAACGAAAGGATATTCGACTTCGAATCGAAATAGCCGGGCATGGATCCGCGAATCCGCGAGCACGCACAGATCATCGCCGACCACTCCGTGGACCTCCAGCCCGGCGACAACGTCGTCATCGACGCCCACCCCGTCGCGGAGGACCTGGTCGTCGCCCTCCACGAGGTCGTCGGCGACGCCGGCGCGAATCCCCTCACGACGAGCAAGCGGGCAGGCAAACGTCAGCATCGGGCGTTCCTTCGCGCGGCGGCAGACGGCAACGGTGACGACCTCGAGTTCGACACCCCGTCACACGAACTCGCACTGATCGAGAATACGGACGTCTACATCGCGATCCGCGCGGGCGACAACGCGACCGAGACCAGCGACGTCGACCCCGAGGTCAGCGCGGCCTACACACAGGCCTACCGCCCCGTCCAGGACGAGCGCCTCTCGAAGCGCTGGTGTCTGACGCAGTTCCCCGCGCCCGCGAACGCGCAACTGGCCGAGATGTCCCGCGACGGCTACGAGAACTTCGTCTGGGACGCCGTCAACAAGGACTGGGACGCCGTGCGCGAACACCAGCAACAGCTGGTCGAGATCCTCGATCCCGCCGAGGAGGTACACATCGCCAGCGGCGACACGACGGACGTGACGATGAGCGTCGCCGGGAACACGACGCTCAACGACTACGGCGAGCACAACCTGCCCGGCGGCGAGGTGTTCACCGCGCCCGTCCCCGACAGCGTCGAGGGCGAGGTGCTCTTCGACATGCCGCTGTACCACCAGGGCAGAGAGATCACCGACGCCTATCTCGAGTTCGAGAACGGGGAGGTCGTCTCCCACGCGGCCGAGAAGAACGAAGACCTGCTGACGGAAGTGCTCGAGACGGACGACGGTGCTCGCCGACTGGGCGAACTCGGCATCGGCATGAATCGCGACATCGACCACTTCACCTACAACATGCTGTTCGACGAGAAGATGGGCGATACGGTTCACATGGCGGTCGGTCGCGCCTACGACGAGACGGTCGGCGAGGGTAACGAGGCGAACGACTCCGCGGTCCACGTCGACATGATCGTCGACATGAGCGAAGAGTCGTTCATCGAGGTGGATGGCGACGTCGTACAGCGAAACGGGACGTTCGTGTTCGAGGACGGCTTCGAGGCGTGAGCTGAAACGTTTTGGTCCAGCTTTTGTGAGCGAGTCACGAAGTGACGTGCGTCGCAGGGGCGACGAGCGAGACGACCAATCAGCGTTCGCTCGAGATGCGTCGATAGGCCAGGTGAACGACGATTCCGACGACGAACGCGAGTCCGATGTTCGTCGCCAGCGCCAGGAACCCGATCCCGATCGACGGCGGGAGATGTTCCGACTGACGAACGCTCGACCCCAGCGTGACGGCGACGACGACCAGCGGGAGGACCGTAATCGAATCCCCTATCGCCCCCGTCACCTCGTTCGGCGTGAACTCGAGTCGAAAGGGACGGGCACGAACGACCATTTCGAGGCCGTATGGACCCAACGGTTGTATACGTGTTCAGTAACTCCCCGCAGGCATCTTGAGCCGGACGGATAACGATTTTCGGTTACACCCGCTACCGTCCGTATCTCCCACCAGCCGGCACATATTGGCTTCGACCGGGAGACCGACTCGAGAGAGCTCGTCGGAAGTTCGGGGTGACGGGCGTCGATGGTCTTCCTGGCTGTACTGTCGAATTGAGTTAGCAATCCTCGCGCGTCGATGTAGTCAGGAGAGAGGTATCCGCTGGACAGGTTCGGCCCTCTACGACCACGCCATCGGAAGATGTTGCCGCAACACTGGCGGTATAGGCAGTTCGCTACGCGAGGTACTGGTGCCGCCACTGATTAGAGGCACGACACTTGACACACCGTCGCGTCACCCCGTTCTTCTCTCCTCTCGTAGACGTTTGGAGTGCTCCTCGAGTGTATACGTGTTCAGCGTCCGCGAACGATCACCGGTGTGACACCGCCGGAGCGCTCGAATCTCCGGTGTTCCCGGGAATCACCCCTGATAGACCCGTATCCGGTTGTAGTCATCGATAAAGAACTCGAGAACCAGCACCTATTTCATCCAGATAATGTTTGATGAGTATTATGAGTTCGACAGAACGACGGCTTCGGAACCTCCTGTTGATGGCGCTCGCAATACAGTGTTCGATATTCGGAATAGTAACCTCCGAATTGGTACTCTTGTATCTCAGCCTGGGGATTACGGCTCTCGCAATTAGTAGTGAGGCGTTCTGGGTGTTCGAAATTGGCAAAGCGGTAGATCGGTAACGCAAACTGGTGAGAAGTTGGGGCCCACCTTTCAGACGATCAGTACCGCCCAAACAGTGATCGTTTCCGCGTCGAACTGCTCTCGAGTCCCCAGTCGCTCACCGCTACCACGATCATCTCCTGAGACCGAAAACGGGAATGAAAATCACCCGGCTCGAAAGGGGCCGTTCAACGATGGAACGATGTCCGATTTCTCAGGACGATCGAGTAACTCCGATTCGTCTGATTTCCCAAGATTGGTAGCCTGTACGCACCGTTCAGTAACGGGTACTGAACGGTTGAATTTCGCACGGGCACGATGGGATTCGAACCCACGACCGTCGGATGTCTTCCCCCACCGCAACCGCGATCGCGACGGGGATAGAAGTCCGACGCTCTATCCAGACTGAGCTACGTGCCCTCGAGTCCCTGTCGTCTGTCAACCAGTATAAGCAGTGGGGATTTCGACGGACAAAACGCGCCTATCGAGCGCACTCGTGACCGCCTACCGACCTCTCCCGTTAATGCTCCGACCTCGAGTCCAGATCCAGGAGGTCGGGATGGTTACCCGCATCGGCTCCCGTCAGGACCACCCGGTCGCGGCGGTGTTGCCACCGTCGATGGCGAACGGAGACGTGAACCGGGATCGTCTCGAGTCCGAGTAACTGCGCGACGGCCAGGCGCTCGAGCCCGTCGTGTAGGATCCACCGACCGTCGCGACCGACGTCGACCCGAATCTCGCCCGTCGCGGCCGGAAACGACGGATAGGGATCGACGATCGATCCATCCTCGAGAACCGACGATCGCCCGTTGCGACGGTCGCTGATCCGCGGACAGCCCCGGGTTGCGAGGTCGGCGAGGTACCACTCGAGCGCGCTCCGGTCGCCGGAACCGGCTGTCCGCTCGAGCACCGGGAGTGCTCGCGGGTTCGCACCCTGGACATCTCCGAATCGGAGGCCGCCGTCCGCGGCTACGGCAAAGGGTTCACCCGCGCGCGAAGATGGACGCCCCTCGCCAGTGAACCACTGGACGACGCGACGATAGCGATCGGTTTCCCGGATCCGGGCGCTCTCGAGGTCCCACGTGCCGGGGACGACGGCCGGCACGTGCGTCGGCGACAACGACTCGAGTACTCTGCGCTGGGGTGGCTCGAGCGCGTATCGAATCCGGTCGGGAGCGACGTCGACGACGCGAAACGGGTCGATCGGGGCTGCGTAGTGCCGTCCGCAGGTCCACCAAGTCTGTAGACGAATGCGCTGACGATGGTAGCGACGTGCGATCGACACCGCGGCGTGCTCACCGACGACCCGAGAAGTGACCAAAGTGACCACCGAGTCGGCCCACCACATCGACTACATCGGCCTCGAGCAGTGGCGTAAGTAATCGGGTGATAGGCGCCGGTAGCGCGTACGTACCGTCCCGTGGCGAGCATCACCGCGAACGTCGGTGATACCGCTCGCTGTCCGGCGTCGCGGAGACCAGCGTGATGAGGTACCGGTCGTCGAAGGTTCGTTCGACGAGCCGGCACCGAACGGTGTCGCTCGAGTCGGTCGGACGCGTTCCAGCAACTCCGTCACCGGAGTCCGTCTCTCTCGCGGTACGCGGCGACCAGACTCGCGGGAACCTGAACTGGTTTATCCCGGGACTGGCAATCGAGGAGTGATGCGCGAAACGATCGTTGCGTTCGACTTCGACGGCACCCTCTCCGACTCGGAGATGACCGTCCTGCTGGGGGACCGACTCGGCGTCGCCGACGAGATGGCCGAGATTACCGAGCGAGCGATGAACGACGAGATCGGCTACGCCGAGAGCCTGCGCTCGCGGGCGGCCCTGCTCGAGGGACTCGAGCGCGACGAGGTCGAGGCCGCGTACGCGAACGTGGTCCTCCGCGAGGGGGCGGCGGACCTGATACGGGACCTGAACGAGGCGGGGGTCACGACGGCCATCCTGACCGGCGGCTTCCAGCGCGGCGTCGAAGCGGCCCTCGAGCGCGACGGCGTGAGGGTCGATCACGTCGTGTCGAATCGCCTACCGCTCGACGCCGACGGCGAGGCGCTGACCGGTGACGTCGAGGGCCCGCTGATCGAGGGGACGAAAGACGACGCGCTGGCGAACCTCGCCGAAACCGTCGACGTGCCCCTCGAGTCGACGGTCGCCGTCGGTGACGGGGCGAACGATCTGCCGATGCTTCGGGTGGCCGGCCTCGCTGTTGGCTTCGATCCGAAGCCAGCCGTCGAGCCCCACTGCGACGTCGTCGTGACGTCTATGGACGGCGTTCGAGCGGAACTCCGTAAGGCAGACATACTCGAGTGATCGTCCGGGTCCTCGCCCCTCGAAAGAGGGCACGAGCGAGGCGAAGACCGTTCTTTCTCTGGTGAGGTTACAAATTAACTCGGATGATAGTCAATTTCATGCTAAGTTATTTCCAACCACCCATTTCTGATATCAACAGGCTTTTACTCGACTCCGAAATAGTACTGGTGATGATGTGGCAAGATTTGATTTTCACGATTGGGAGCGGCCTGTCGATATTCTTCCTCGCCCCGACGCTACGGGATGCGACGGCGCGGGTACCGCTCGGAACGAGTCTCCCTTCCATGGGAATCGGAATGGTGTACGGCTTCACGTTTTCGACGATGGGCATGACGTTCTCGGCGATGGGAGCGCTCAGTGCCGGCACGATGTGGGCGTTAATCGCCCTTTTCCGCTCTCCCGGGAGTCAGTCAGCACCGATTACTCGCGTCGATGGTCTCACGCTCTTTGCCCGAGACGCACACCGCTGGCTCGAAGGTCTGGTCGGTCAGTCTACCGCGTACGACCAGTTCGTCTTCGACCAGCCAGGGGCCGACGCTTCGCTCGGTCGTTCGAGTTTCGGAAACGGTCTCGCCGATGGCGGCAACCGGTTCGATCAGGCACGCCCAACTGACGACTAATCGTCTGACGGACGATAGCGGTCGTGGTCGTGGTCGCTATTTCGGTCCCCCTTCGCTCGGCCGTCGGACGCGCCACCGGGCCGGTATCGAGTGTGATCGCCGCTCGTGACGTCCTCGGTTCCATCGTTTCGATGCCCTCGAGCGGTTTTCGTGTCCGATTCGTCCGTTTCCCTCGAGAGATTCTGAGGCAATCCCGACGAGTCGGCATTTCCGTTTCCAGCCGACGATGTCGGCATTGCACCTGTCTCCCGTTCGACCGTGCCGGAAGTTTCTCCGGCCTCGTTCGTGGGAAGAGTGACTGTCCGCTCGACTCGAGGCTCGAACGTCGACGGAAAGAGGACGGCACGCCGCGCGAACGTAGCTCCGGCGAACGCGAACACGAACGCGAGGGCCGCCGTCGTAAGTAGAAATGAGGCGTCGGGGGAGACGGCGACCGTCTCCACCTCGAACAGCAACCAGACGTTCTGGGTACCGGTCTGCGGACGGTCATCCGGGGGCGTGTACCTCGCGAGACGAGTCAATACCGCGAGCGAGGCGACGTACGCCGGGACGATCGAGCCGGCGTAGGCGGCAGTCGTCTTCGGAGTCGAGGGCTCGAGGACGCGACCCACGAGAACTCCCGCCACGACCAGCGCGATTACGATGACCAGTGGCAGGAGCTGGGTAGCGTTCTGTGCACCGGCGGCGGCCACGTACGGCAGTCGTTCGGGGTCCTCGACGAACGTGCCGCCGTGGCTCGTGAGTGTAACGATTCCGGCCGTCACCCAGGTGCCCGGTTCGCCCTCGGACCAGGAGATTCCGTTCCGAGAGGCCAGCGAGAACTGGTAGGCGACGAAATACACGGCGAGGAAGGCACCGAGACCGACTGCCGACCCTATCGAGAGAATAGTTCGTACGTCGTTTCCGGCTCCGTCGTCCCCTGGGTCCGTCGCCTGCGAGTTGTCATCGGGCGGATCACCGTTAGCAGGGGGCGACGCGTCGTACTCGAGGCGGCGGTCGAGGGCCATACGGCCAGGTGTCTGTGACGAATAGTAAGTTTTGTGATTGGTTAGGTTACGACGTTGTGGAGGCGGGGATAATAACTCGGTTTAGCCGTCGATCTTCGCCAGCACTTTTTCGGCGGGGTCGGGCCAGCTGTAGAGCAGGCCACCGGTGATCGCGAACACGGCCGGGATCAGGACGCCCGCAAAGAGGATTGCGTCCTGTGTCGCCAGTTCGAAGGCAACTTCGGCCTCACTCTCCCATCCTGAGAGGAACGCGAACCCAACCGTCAGGGCGAGCCAGCCGGGAACGACCAGCGCGCCAGCTTTGGCTGCCTCCGTGGCGTCGGCGGCGTTCGTGTATTTCGCCATGCTGTAGCCAACCGCGGCGAGCGCGACGAGCGGAACGAGCATCAGAAACGGGGCGGCGATGAAGAGCAGTTCGGAACCGGCCGCCTGACCAAGTGCCACTGCCTCGCCGTCCGCTTCGATGCCCGCACCGAGCCCCGAGAGCAGTGCCCAGGTCGCAAGTTTCCAGGTGGCAGCGATGTCGTCGGGGGTCGACCCGCCCATCGTCAGTACACCCTTGACGAACGTGAGCGAGGCAAAGTAACTCAACAAGAACGCGCTGACGCCGAATATCGCCCCTTCCTTGGCCGGCAGGGCTGGCTCGGTCGCCGTTGCCTGTTGTGGCTGTTCGTCCACGGGTTGTGCATCGTCGTACTCGAGTTGGCTATCGACTGCCATCACCGACCTATTCCACAGTACTACCTTATAATTTTCTACATTATAGTAGAATCATTAATCACGGAAAGATAGCAACTCAATAATTATGCGAGAGAATTGGTTAATTTAGTATACAGTGCGTACAGTCATCACATTGGCGTGTCGTTGTGTTCCGTCATCGCGAAAAGAGGCTCGTGTGAACGGGCGCGAACGGACTCGACGCCGGCCGTTCGACGGTATCCGTAATCGCTCGCCCCTGGAGGCCAGCTTCGAGCAGTCCCGACAGCGGCGGGCCGACCTTCTCGGGTTCGACGAGAAACGCGTCGTGGCCGTGGTCGGAGTCGACGACGTGGTGGGCGACGTCGATCTCCTCCTCGCGACAGGTCTCGGCGAGGGCTTCGGCCTGTTCGACGGTGAAGTGCCAGTCGCCGGTGAACGAGAGGAGCAATAGGTCGCCCTCGAAGGCGGCCAGTGCGTCGGCGTCGGATTCGTAGCCCGCGGCGAGGTCGAAGTCGTCCATCGCCCGGGTCAGGTAGAGGTAGCTGTTCGCGTCGAACCGGTCGACGAAGCGCTCGGCCTGGTAGTCGAGGTAGGATTCGACCTCGCGATACGGGAAGAAGGCGCCCGCCGGGTCCGTCGGTTCGTCTCGAGTCGCCTCGCGGCCGGCCGCTCGACGGCCGAACTTCCGGTCCATGGAGGCCTTCGAGAGGTACATGATATGGCCGATCTGGCGGGCTCGAGCCAGGCCATCCGTGGGACCCGCCTCGAGCGAACCGTCGCCGGTGTCGTTCCCGTCGCCCTCGATCTCGTAGTAGTGGCCGCCGTTCCAGTCCGGGTCGCTCGTGATCGCCCGTCGAGCGACCGCGTCGAGGGCCAGACACTGCGGATCGAGACGGGGAGCGGTCGCGACGGCACCAGCACACTCGACGTCGTCGGGGTAGCGCCGGAGCCAGTCGAGGACGTTCATCCCGCCGACGGAGCCGCCGACGACCGCCCGCAGGCGACCGACGCCGAGTTCGTCGAGCAACTGTCGCTGGGCACGGGTCCAGTCGCCGACCGTGACCGGTGGGAAATCAGTTCCGTACGGCCGCCCAGTTTCGGGGTTCTCGCTCGAGGGCCCCGTCGTACCGTAACACGAGCCAGGGACGTTCGCACAGACGACGTAGTACTCCGTGGTGTCGATCGCCTTTCCGGGGCCGACGACGTCGCCCCACCAGGCACGGGCCTGTCCGGCGGTCTCGTCGCCGGCGTCGGGTCGGCGGGCGACGTGGGCGCTCCCGGTGAGTGCGTGACAGATCAGGACCGCGTTCGAGCCGTCGAACTCGCCGTAGGTCTCGTAGGCAACCTCGAGCGACGGGATGGATTCCCCGCACTCGAAAGAGAACTCGCCGAGGTCGACCGTGTCCCTGGTGGTCATCGGCTCACTTGCCTCCCGCCGGTGTCGTCGCCGTCTCGATCGCCTGCTCGAGGTCGGCCAGGACGTCCTCGGGGTCTTCGATGCCGACCGACAGACGGACTAGGTCGGGCGTGACGCCCGCCTCCTCCTGCTCCTCGGGCGTGAGCTGGCCGTGGGTGGTGCTCGCGGGGTGGATGACGAGCGTCTTCGCGTCGCCGATGTTCGCGAGGAACTGGGCGACTTCGACGGACTCGCAGAACGTCTTTCCGGCCTCGTATCCCCCCTCGAGCCCGAACGCGATCATGCTCCCGTAGTCCTCGAGGTAGGTCGCGGCGTTATCGTGAGTGGGGTGGCTCTCGAGCCCCGGGTAGGTGACCCAGGCCACGTCGTCGTGGTCGGCGAGGTAGTCGGCGACGATGGCGGCGTTTTCGCAGTGTTTCTCGATTCGGAGGGGAAGCGTCTCGAGGCCCTGGAGCGTCTCCCAGGCGTCGACGGGCGACTGTTGATTGCCGAGGCTGCGCGTCGACCGGTAGCGGACGGCGGCGGCCAGCGGCGCGTCCCCGAAGTCCCGCGAGAAGTCGACGTCGTGGTAGGCGTCGTTCGGCCCGGCGACTTCCTCGTAGCCGTGGGCCCCCCAGTCGAACGATCCGCCGTCGGCGACGACGCCGCCGACCGTCGTTCCGGAGCCGTGGATCCACTTCGTCGTCGACTCCCAGACGATGTCGGCGCCGTGCTCGAGCGGCCGACACAGCGCGGGCGAGGCGAAGGTGTTGTCGACGACCAGCGGAACGCCGTTCTCGTGGGCGATGTCGGCGATTGTTTCGAAGTCAGGCGTGACGAGCGATGGGTTCCCAATCGTCTCGACGTGAACGAACGCGGTGTCCTCGTCGATAGCCTCCTCGTACGCGTCGGTTTCGAGCGTCGGGACGAACCGGGTGTCGATCCCGCGGCGTGCCGCCGTCTTGGCGAAGTACGCGGTCGTGCCGCCGTACGTATCCGTCGAGCAGACGACGTTGTCGCCGGATTCGGCGAGCACCAGAACGATGGAGTCCAGCGCGGCCATGCCGCTCGCGCTGGCGACGGCGCCGCTCGCGCCCTCGAGCGAGGCGAGACGCTCCTCGAGAACGTTCACGGTGGGGTTGCTGATCCGCGAGTAGATGTGACCCTCCCGCTCGAGGGCGTACAGGTCGGCGGCGGTATCCGCGTCGTCGAAGGTGTAGGAGGTCGTCTGGTAGATCGGTACCGCGGCCGCACCGGTAGCCGGATCGCCGTCGTAGCCGGCGTGGACACTCCGGGTGGCCAGCCCGGGGCTCGAGGGGCCGTCGCTCTCGTCGTTACTCATGTTTCGTATGCATACTTCTGTGTCGACTTATGCACAGCAGTAACGGCAAATACGGCCATCGAGCGCGAGTGATCCTCTCGCATAATGGCCGAGCGGGTTTCCGAGACTCGAGCTGGCCCGGAACTGACGGTTTCATAGGTATCGAGTGCCAACACGTCCGCGTGCACTCGAACGACCGGGATCGGATCGTCCTCGCGACGGTCGTCTTCGCCGTGCTCTTCTCTCAGCTACTGCTCTACCCGGGCATCGCGGACCTCGTCGAGGCGCTCGGCGCGGGAGAAACCACTTCACCGCTGACGTCGACCGCCCTCGACGCCAGCATGTGGTTCCTGGTCGCGGAGTTCGCCGCTTACGTCGTCTTCGTCGGAGCCTGGGGAATCGCCAGCGACGCGACCGGCAAGCGGACCCCGTTCATCGTCGTGAGCGCCCTCGCCGGGAGCGCCGGCTACGCCGCCCTCGCACTCATCGGCGCGTTCGCCTCGCTCTCCTTCGGGGGCGTGCTCGTTCTGCGCGCGTTCCAGGGAGCGATGACCGTCGGCGCGCTCTCGCTCACCATGACGATGCTCATGGACCTCGAGGGCGGCCACGGGCGGAACATGGGAGCCGCCGGAATCGCCATCGGTCTCGGGGCCGCGATGGGCGCGCCAGTCGGCGGGCAGCTCACGGCGGTCGACCCCCTCGCCCCGCTCGCGGCCGCGGCCGTTTTGCTCGGCCTGGTCGGCCTCCTCGTGACCCTCGCGACCGACCGCGCACCCAGCACGCGCCGGCGAGCGAGCGCGATCCTCGAGGGGGTCCGACGACGGCCGACGCTGTCGATCCCGTACGCGTTCGGCTTCATCGATCGACTGACGGCGGGCTTTTTCGCCCTCGTCGGGACGCTTTACTTCCAGGCGACGTTCGCGGTGGACGCGGCCACGACTGGCCTCCTGCTCGCGTGCTTTTTCGCTCCGTTCGCTCTCCTGCAGTACCCCATGGGCGCGCTCTCGGATCGAATCGGCCGGACCATCCCCATCGTCGTCGGCTCGCTCTGTTACGGCGTCGGCATTCTCGCGGTCAGCGCCGCCCCCTCGGTAACTCTCGCTGCCGCAACGATGGTCGTCGTCGGCATCCTGGGGGCACTCATCTCGCCGGCGACGATGGCCCTCGTCACCGACCTCGCGGCCGACGGCGAGCGCGGACTGGCGATGGCCGGGTTCAACCTGGCGGGCAGCCTCGGCTTTCTCGGCGGGTTCCTCATCGGGGGCACGGTCGCCAGCCAGTACGGCTACGAACTGGCGTTCCTCGTCGTCGGCGGCCTCGAGATCGCGATCGCCGTCGTCGCCGCGCCTGCGTTCGTGCGCCTCTCGCTCGGCCAGGAGTCGCTGTCGCTCGACGGTCGAGACGTCTAGCCGACCGGAACCCTCTCTCGAGGAGTGAGCTCTCGTCGGATTAGCGTCAGGTACCGCCGGAACCGGGCGATTATTGGCGCTTCAGCCGTCGAGAATCGTCCGGCCGACGTGTCGGTTCGTAACAAAAAACCGGCAGTTGCAGGTCATCGTTATATCCATCCGTTTGATGAACCGATGAGTATGGGATCAAAACAACCCTACTCACGACGACGAATACTCGGTATTTCAGGCGTGGCGCTTTCGGCTGTCCTCGCCGGATGTGGCGGACCGAGCGACGAGGAGGGTGCGCCAGAGAACGATACCGGTGTTGGCGACGACAACGAAACCGATACCGGCGTTGGCGACGACGAGGAGGACAACGAAACCGACATCGGCGACGACGAAGAAGACAACGAAACCGAAGACAACGAGACTGACGTCGGTGACGACAACGAAACCGAAGACAACGAGACTGACGTCGGCGACGATAACGAAACCGAAGACGAATAATTCGTCGCGCATCGACCGTTTTTGCCGACCAGTTGGAGGACCGCTCGAGCCGACGGACTGGCGAGTCGCTGAGCCACGAGGCTCCTGCTCGCTACCGCTCCCCGTGGACGAAGTCGATCGCCCCGACTCCACCTAGCTGTCACGTGAGTTAGTAACACGCCCACTCGACTCATTGTCGAATGCTATCATACACCTCCGAATTATCCATCTATGGGCCTCGAGAAGTGTGAATAGCAACATAGATATACGGTCGACCCATTTTGAGGATAATGACTGATACGAGAGACATCGGGCTCTTTCTCGGGCTCGCGCTCGTCTGGGGCACCTCGTTCGCGGCGATCGAGATCGGCCTGGCGACCGTGCCCCCGATCCTCTTCGCCGCGTTTCGATTCGACGTCGCGGCACTCCTCTTCGTCGCCGCCGTCGCCCTCACCGGCGCGTCCTGGCGACCGAGCGTTCGAGCCGACTGGCTCCTGATCGCCGTCGGCGGCGGCCTCCTCGTCGGCGCTCACTTCGCGCTGCTCTTTCTCGGCCAGTCGATGGTCTCGAGCAGCGTCGCGGCGGTCGTCCTCAGCCTGACGCCCATCGTGACACCACCGCTGGCGCTCGCCTTGCTCCCCCGTGAGCGGATTCGCCCGCAGGCCGTCGTCGGGTTGGTGCTGGGACTGGTCGGCGTCAGCACGATCGCGCTCGAGGGCGGTTCGTTCGGCGGCCAGGCTCTCGGCGTCGGCCTGCTGTTCGCCTCGGCGGTCGTCTTCGCCCTGGGTTCGGTGCTCACCGAACGCACCCGGGGAACGCTGCCGATCGTCTCCCAGCAGGCCTGGGCGATGGGACTCGGAGCAATCGTCCTGCACACCCTCAGCGGCCTCCACCCCGCCGAGACCCTGGTCGGCCTCGAGGTCACGACCGACGCGGTGCTCGCCCTGACGTACCTCGCCGTCGTCGCCACTGGCGGCGGCTTCTTCGTCTACTTCGTCCTCCTCGAGCGCATCGGGGCGACAGAACTCAGCCTGGTCAACTACGCCGTGCCGGTCGTCGCGGCGGTCGTCGGCTGGGCGGCGCTGGGCGAGTCGCTCACCGCCGGGACGGTCGCTGGCTTCGCGCTGATCATCGTCGGCTTCGCCCTGTGTAAACTCGGCGCCCTCTGGCAGACGGCCGCGCCCGCGATCGGCTACGGCCCCTACCGGCCCAGTGATCCCGAGGGGGTCGTCGTCGGCGGGAACGTTTACCTCGCCGACGAAGGGTCGGATCGGGGCGTTTCCCGGTCGACTCGAGGCGACGCCGTCGCTGCGGACTAGCGATCGACACACGCCTCGAGTACCTTCTCGCTACTGCGGCGCCTGATTGGGCACCCGTCGTGGTATTGTGCCATTCACAAGGACCATAGCCTCGCGTGACCCAGTACCGCCTATCAGGTGAGTCCCGTGACCGAGAAACGCGAATACAGAGACAACTATCCCGACAAGACGCTGTACATCCCGGGTCCGACCGAAGTGCGCGAGGACGTCATCGAGGCGATGTGCGAACCGATGTTCGGCCACCGGATGGACCGCATGACCGACCTCTACACGACCATCGTCGAGGACACCAAGGAGTTCCTTGGCACCGACAACGACGTGATCGTCCTCACGGGGTCGGGTACCGAGTTCATGGAGAGTTCGATTCTGAACCTCGTCGACGAGCACGTCCTCGTCACGACCTGCGGCAGTTTCAGCGAGCGCCAGGCCAACGTCGCCGAACGCCTCGGCAAGACCGTCGACACCCTCGAGTACGAGTGGGGCCAGGCGGTGAAACCAGCGGACGTGCGCGAGCGCCTCGAGGGGAGCGACACGGACTACGACGTCGTCACCTGCGTGATGAACGAGAGTTCGACCGGCGTCCGCAATCCCGTCGAGGAGATTGGCGACGTCGTCGCCGAGTACCCGGACACCTACTTCGTCGTCGACGCCGTCTCCGCGCTGGGGGGCGATTACGTCGACATCGACGCCCACGGCATCGACGTCATCTTCACCTCGGTCCAGAAGGCGTTCGCTATGCCGCCCGGACTCGCCGTCTGCGTCGTCAGCGAGGACGCCTACGAGCGCGAGCTCGAGAGTGAGTCCGCCTCGTGGTACGGCGGCTTCCAGCGCACCATCGACTACTACGACCGGAAGGGCCAGACCCACTCGACGCCCGCCATCCCGGTCATGCTCGCGTACCGAACACAGATGAATCACATGCTCGAGGAGGGCCACGACGCCCGCAACCAGCGCCACCGGGAGATGGCAGAATACACCCAGGAGTGGGCCCGCGAGCACTTCGACACGTTTCCCGAAGAGGGCTACGAGTCCCAGACGGTCAGTTGCATCGAGAACACCCGGGACATCGACGTCGCCGGGACCATTGAGGCCGTCTCCGAGGAGTACGACATGGTCTTCTCGAACGGCTACGGCTCGGCACTGGGCGAGAAGACGTTCCGCATCGGCCACATGGGCGAACACGACCTCGAGTCCATCGAGGCGCTAACCGACGCGATCGAGGACGTCGCCGGGTTGTAGCGAACGATGGGACGGACGGCCTCGAAGCCGTCCTCTCGGTCGCCGCGGCCGATTACTGCGTATAGGAGCTCTCGCCGACCGTCTCGACGTACTCGCCGCGACCGGTCGACATCGAGTCATCGAAGTCGATGACGCGGACGCGGACGCGCTTTTCTACGTGCCCGGGGCTGGCCCCCTCGACGTACAACACAGTGTCACCGATGCGGGCGACGCCGGTGTCGTCCGCGTCGAACTCCGAGAGGAAGACGTCCACCTCGGTTCCTGGGGTGAGCGTCGGCCTGGTCGTCCGGAAGTGCCACCCGCTGAGGAACTTCTCGAGGACGCTCATACGCGGGCCACCTCCTCAGATTCGCGGTCGATGACGTACTCGCGGCCGAAACCGGTGATCGCCGCGAGAACGAACACCGCTACCAGCAACCAGCCGTGGAAGACGAACGGGACGACGTCGATCGGGTTGACGATCAGCGACTCGCCGAACCAGTCGTACGTGTCCGGCAGGTCCTGCATCTCGGAGAAGCCCACCAGGACCCCGCCGGACCACGGGAAGATGTAACCGAGCGCGGCCGTCTGCGCGTCCAGGATGTTCGCGCGCCGGTAGCCGTTGATGTTGAAGCGCTCGCCGACCTTCGAGATGTAGGGACCGATCGCGACCTCGGCGGCGGTGTTGATCGTGATCGTCGCGTTGATCAGTGCGGCGGAGCCGACCATCGTCAGTTCGGCGTTGCGGACGTTCGTCGCGAGCGTGTCGAGCGACCAGTCGAGTATCGCCTGGAACGCGCCGCCACGGATCATGATCTGGGCAGCGCCGATGATGAACAGCACGAGGATCGACAGTGTGAAGAAGCCGGCGGCGCCCTCGACGAGGCTGCCGGTCACGGCGGGATCCTCGGCGATCTCGACGATCGGCAGCACCGCGAGTTGGTCCGCTGCCGGCGCGTCACTGGGTGCCTCGAAGTTGACGATGGCGCTCGGCGCCGTGAGGCCGAACAGGAGGTTCGAAGCCACAGCGAAGACGATCCCCCAGGAGATGGCCTCGACAATGTGTCGCCCGGCGACCGCCGTCACGATGACGACGCCCATCGAGAGCAGGTGAACGAGCCCGATCGGGGTGCTCTCCTCGACGAAGAGCTGTCGGGCCTCGGCCCCGTTGGTGATCTCGGCGCCGGGGAGCACGGAACTGGCGACGACGTATCCGACGAACGCGAGTACCGCGGCGATGATCGCGTACTTGAATCGGGACGCGACGACGCCGCCGATGTCGGCGTCCTGCGTGACGGCGCTGACGATCGTCGTGTCGCTGACCGGCGCGAGGTTGTCGCCGAAGATTGCGCCCGACAGGATCGCACCGAACAGCAACACCGGGTTCGCTCCAAGGAGCACGCCCGCCGGGAAGAACAGGGCGACGAACGCGATCGTCGTCCCGTAACCCGTCCCGATGCCGGTCGCGAGGAGCGCCGCCAGCACGAACGTGATCGCGGGGAACAGCGCCGCGCCGACGCCCGTGAGATCGGCCAGCCAGACCAGCCCCTCGACGAACCCGCCGGTCTGCATCGTCTGGGCGAACATTCCCGCCCAGACCCAGGCGACGATCGCCGTCACCGCGACCGGCTGGGTCATCCCCTCGAAGATGGTGTTCGCGTACCCCTTCCAGGAGCCCCTCACGAAGAACATCCCGAGAATGAGCCCCAGGAGGATCCCGAGCACGAGCCCCTCTTCGCTCGAGATGCGCAACAGCGCGGTCTGGACGATCGCCCAGAGGACGAAGAACGCGATCGGAAACGCGCTCATTCCTCGACCGCCGTAGAACGTGATCGCCGGCTCCTCGTCGGTCGGATCGACGAACTGTTCGCTGGCTATATCCTCGTCGTCCGGTGGGTCGTCCCTGCGTGACATTTCATCACCGCGCGTACGTTGTTACCAATGTACAATATAATTCACGGAGTCGTCAGTCGGTTTTGCTGGTACGGCTACACGAATCGTGAGTAACGTCTCCTGAATTCACAGCGGGACCTTCGCAACGGTGGGTTCGCATCACTTGGACGAACGCGGCCTCGAGTCGCTCTGAACCTTGAAACTGCCTCGATCGCCGGATGAAACGGAGTTGCCGACCGAATTTCGGTCAGCCCTGCACGTGTGCTGTAGTGGCCGGGAGCACGACTCGAGCAACGCGAGAGAGACGTGCGACTTGGGGGAAGGCAGGCGATTCCCTGAATTGAACCGCGAGCGAATTCGTGAGGAGCGGGCCGACGACTGACGTGGAGTGACGCAGCGCGTCACGGAACGGAAAGAGGAGTGTTCTCGCGAGCAACGCGAGTGAGAACTCGGAAGTCGCAGTCCGTGAGCGGAGTGAACGGAACCGTCTTCCGTAGTTTTTAGTCGAGCTTTTGCCGAGTGTCAACGCGACGTGGAGCGCCACTGGCGCTCCCGTCGCGATACGAACGCAGCGCAAAAGATCGTTTTATTGGATGTGGCCTTCTCGCCTGAGCTGGTCGGCGTCGGCCTTCTCGTAGCGCCAGGTGATGTCGGCCTTCTCGTCTTGCCAGTCCCAGGGGGAAACGAGGACGACGTCGTCCTCGCGGATCCAGATGCGCTTTTGCATCTTCCCCGGAATGCGGGCCGTGCGCTCCTCGCCGTCGGCACACCGCACTTTCACGCGGTTCGCCCCGAGCATGTTCGTGACGGTCGCAAAGACCTCGTCGTCGTCGGGCATTCGGAGGTTCTTGCGCCCACCCTCGTCGTCGCTCATATGCCGGCGTTTGCTCCCGGTACGGTTAAGGTTTTATCGTTTCTCACCGCCGCTCGGCCCGTACCGCGGTCCTGACGACTCGAGCCAGCCCCATCGTGATCGCGACAGAGCCGACGAGTGCGAGTCCCGAAAAGAGGACGAAACCGAGCGCTCGAGCCCCGAGCGCCGTGTACTCGAGGAAGGGTGTGGTGAAGCGGTAGCCGAAGACGAGTACGATCACACCGATGGCGATTCGGATGGCGGCCTGCCAGTACGCACCGTACTCCTCGGGTGAGACCTCCATGTTCGTGTCTGTCCCTCTGGCTCGAGGTGGCGCTCGCGGGTGATAACTTCCGGTGGTCGTCGACGCTCGTCACTCGTCACTGCGTCGGGGGTCCGGGTTCGCTCGAGTCACCCGGCGAATTCGACTCTTCCGACGTATCCGATGCATCCAACTCTCCCGATGCATTCGACGCACCCGACTCGAGCCCGTCCCGCATCTGTCTCGCCACGCGAGCCCCCACCAGCCGATCGATCCGTCGGGTCTCGAGGATCTCGCGGCTCCGTCGGGCAGCCTCAGCGTCGACGGCAAACTCGAGGGCCGTATTCGAGTACTCGACGCGCGAAAGAACCAGCGGCTCCGGTGCCGCAGGGGCGATGCCCTCGTGTCCGGGAAGCGGTTCGGGCTCGAGCGCGCGGTCGATTTTCTCGAGGGGTTCCTCACCGCGCCCGACGGCCCGAGCGAGCGAGACGAGTCTGCGGACGAGTTCGCGCGCGAACCCGGACGCGCTGACGGTGATTTCGAGGAACGGGCCGTTTCGCTGAGCCTCGAGCGTCGGCGACCGGCGGGTCCCCTCCTCGTCGGGCGTGAGATTGTGGAAGTCGTGGGTGCCGGAGAGGGCTTCGAGGGCGGTATGGAAGCGTTCGTCGTCGACGGCCGCTTCGGCTGTCACGTCCGAGTCGACTCGAGGCGCGTACAGGTGATAGGTGTACTCTCGACGCGTGGCGTGATGGGTCGCGTGGAAGTCCGTCGGCGCGTTCACGCTGGCCCAGGCCCGCACGTCGGGCGGAAGCGCCGAGTTCAGCGCCCGCGGCGTGAGCCAGTCGGGCGCCTCGAACGTGATCGTCTGGGCGAGCGCCGAGACCCCGGCGTCCGTCCGTCCGGCGGCCGTGTACCCCGCGGGTTTGGGGTCGTCGCCGAGCACCTCGAGATCTCGGAGGCCGTCGAAGATGGCGTCCTCGACGGTCGGGACGTCGGGCTGGCGCTGGAAGCCGTAGTAGCCGGTCCCGTCGTAGGCGATCCGATAGACGCGCATCGATTCTCGAGCGTCGAGACGGCCCTGTGGGGGTTAGGCCCGTCGGTTCTGGTTCCGATTCCAGCGCCCAGTGTCAAATGAGATACGTCTGGCGCTCGAGCGCCGGGTTCGACGGCTACTTCCAATCCCCTGTATTCTCGCCGTGAATTTCGCCCTTCGCCCGCCGTCGTCCCGGCCACAGTGCAAGCACCGCGACCGCGAGGTAAAACGCCCCGAGGATCCCGGCGACGACGAAACCGTGAATGCCGGGCAATTCGGCCGCTTCGGCCCACTGCGCCTCCGGCGTAAAGAGCGTCACCTTCGCAACCCAGGCGAGTCCGACGATGACGAACAACAGCCCATAGATGCGGCGTATTCGGCGGGAGAGCGCCTCGAGGAGCGAGACTTTGAACGTCGGCTCGCGCAGATCGGTGCCCAGTTCCTCGCGCCACCGCGGGTGCTCGACGCCGACCGGCTGGAGGGCGTTCGCGAAGACGTTCTCCTGGACGAACCGGACTCGAGCCCGGTACATGTCGTAGAAGCGGTAGCGTCGAACCTCGTAGGAGAGGAAGACACAGAGGACGACGAGGCCGATCAACAGCAAGTAGGCCGGCATCTCGCGGCTCGAGAATACCAGCGACAGCAGCGCCGCGATGACCGTGATCGCCCAGTTGGTCGTCTGATCGATCCGGTCCTGTGCGTTGTTGGCCTGACTGACCTCGCCCCGGTAGTAGTGGGGTAAGAGCGCGAGGAGGGAGTCGGGCTCGTCAGCGGCCTCGGCGGCGATCTCCTGATCCTCGCGGTCGAGCGGGGAGTTCGGGCGATCGGTGCGATCATTGCCTCTCATGGGCGTCGTTCGGTCCCCAGACGGGTAACGGGCTATTGGCCGTCGATCCGACTATCACCTTCGACGAACGCTCACCCGGTGACACCTATTTACGCAGGGTTGGTGGACAATGCGTATGGACGAGGACCTCCTGACCGTGGCCGACGAGAGATCGCTGACCACTGCCGCGGGAACGTTGCGAGCGATCGCCGACCAGCTCGAGCACGGTGACCGACTGCGACTCGAGGGAACCGATCGGCGGGTAGCCGTTCCGCTTCCTGACTCGGTCGCGTTCGAAGTGGGACTGGAACTCGAGGGCATGGACGAGAGACAGAGCGAAGCCGAAGACCAGCACGAAGGTAAGGCTGAAAGCGAAAACGAGAACGAGAGCGAAGACGGGGAGAAACAACCCAGGATCGAACTCGAGGTCGAACTCGAGTGGCCGGTGACCGATGCGGACGCCGTCGAGATAGTATCGACGTCCGAGTCTGGCGATGACCTGGAACCGACGGGAGAGACGGATCGGGTCGACGCCGAGCATCCCCACGAAGTGGTCGCCATCGCTTCACCACCCGAATCGCTCGCGGAGTTCCGGCTGTTCGAGGACCGGGCCGGCGAGTGGCGCTGGCACCTCCGTCACCAGAACGGGAACATCATCGCAGACGGCGGCGAGGGATATACGACGAAGCAGAGCGCCCGCAATGGCATTCGAAGCGTCGTACGGAACGCGCCGGGCGCGAGCGTCCTCGAGGGACGCCCTGAGAACCGCGACGTCGAGAGGTGACCTGAGTAACTCGATTCGAACGCTGAGAACCTGCATACGCCGGCCCGATGGCCTTCCCCATCTGCGGTGCATGAATCGTATGGTAACGGACGACGCTAACGAGCGTGATGTACAGACCCATCGAAACCCGCGGAACGTCGTTCTCGTCGTTCTCGACACGGCGCGAAAGACGAGCGTCTCGCGGGAGACGATGCCCACGCTCACCCAGCTCGCCGAAGCGGGGACGACGTTCGAACGCGCGTTCGCGACGGCCCCCTGGACGCTCCCATCGCACGCGTCCCTGTTTACCGGCACCTACACCAGCGAACACGGCGCCCACGGCGGGCACACCTACCTCGACTCGAACCGCCGGACGCTCCCGGAGGCCTATCGAGATGCCGGCTACGAGACCGTCGGCGTCTCGAACAACACCTGGATCACCGACGAGTTCGGCTTCGACCGGGGGTTCGACGACCTCCGTCGCGGCTGGCAGTACATCCAGTCCGATGTCGACATGGGCACCGTCGTACGCGGCGAGGACCTCCGCGAGAAACTCGAGGCGACGCGCGACCGCCTCTTCGAGGGGAACCCGCTGATCAACGCCGCGAACGTCCTCTACAGTGAAATTCTCCAGCCGAGCGGCGACGACGGCGCCGACCGGTCGACGACGTGGGTCGCCGACTGGATCCGGTCGCGAGAGGACGACCGGCCGTTCTTCCTGTTCTGTAACTACATCGAACCCCATATCACGTACGATCCGCCCCGAGCGTTCGCCGAGCGATTCCTGCCCGACGGCTGGGACTACGAGGCGGCGACGGACATCCGCCAGGACCCCCGGGCCTACGACTGCGAGGACTACGACCTCTCCGAGTCGGAGTTCGCCGCTCTCCACGGCCTCTACCGTGCCGAACTCGCCTACGTCGACAGTCAACTCGAGCGCCTCCGTGACGCGCTCCAGTCGGCCGGCATCTGGGACGAGACGCTGCTGGTCGTCTGCGGTGATCACGGCGAGAACGTCGGCGACCACGGCTTCTTCGGTCACCAGTACAACCTCTACGATACCCTGATCCACGTCCCACTGGTCGTTCACGGCGGGGCGTTTACCGATGGCGGGCGACGGACGGACTTCGTCCAGTTGCTCGACCTGCCCGAGACGGTGCTCGAGGCGACTGGCGTGTCGGATCCCGAGATGGAAACCCAGAGTCGGGGGCGGTCGTTCCATCCTGACGCGATCACCGAGACGAGAGACGCCGTGTTCGCCGAGTACGTCGCCCCTCAGCCGTCGATCGAGCGCCTCGAGGCCCGGTTCGGATCGCTCCCGGAGCAGGTCTACACCTACGACCGCCGGCTACGAGCGATCCGCACGGATCAGTACAAGTACGTCTGTGGCGACGACGGGTTCGAGCGCCTCCACGCCATCTCGAGCGATCCGACCGAGACAGTCGATCTGTCCGACCGGCAACCTGATCGCGTCGAGACGCTTCGTAAACGACTCGAGGCACACTTCGAGGGCGTCGATACCGTCGAACGCCCCACCGAGGGAGCCACACCGGAGATGACCGACTCGACGAAGGATCGGCTGGCCGACCTCGGGTACCTCTAGTCCGGCGTTTCATTTTCGAAACGAAGAAACAGCGAGTTACTCGGCGCTGTAAAGCGAGCTCAGCCCGAATCGGCGACACGGGCGAGCGATCAACGCCGTTCAGCATTCGAGGATACGTCAACGAGCGAAAACAGTCTTCCGGCGTGAGTGTCTGACCCGGCCGAATTCGCTGCCAGATCGGTTTATGGCGTGAATTCAGGGTTTAACACCTCGATAATGAAGGGCGCTCCGCGTATTGGCATCCGTATGAAGCCACTTCGAATCGAGCCCTGTCCAGACACAGTGGATGTGGACGGCCGGAAACAACAACTAATTGGGAGGCGGTGAGAGGATGACAGGACGACACAATCGAACGAATGGGGCATCGGCGTCGGGGCGAACGACCGGCGACTCGGGTCTCGACGTACTGCTAATCGGTATCGACGCTGGCTGTCTACCGGTCTTCGAACGACTCTACGAGGAAGGGCGTATTCCGAACCTCGAGCGACTCTGTACCGGGCCCGGGAACGTCTCGGCCCCGCTCGAGTCACAGATTCCGCCGTGGACGCCGAGCGCGTGGCCGTCGATTTTCACCGGCGTCAATCCCGGCAAACATGGCGTCGTCGGCTTCGTCGGCTACGACGGCTACGACTGGCACGTCTCCAGCAACGACGACGTCCACGAACGCTCTCTCTGGTCGCTCCTGGACCACCACGGTCGCTCGAGCGTCGTCGTCAACGTACCAGTGACTCACCCGCCGGACGAATTCGACGGCGCGATCATCCCCGGGTTCATCGGTCCGGAGAATCCGAAGTGTCACCCCGAAGGAACGCTCGAAGAGGTTCGAGAGGCCATCGGCGAGTACCGCGTCTATCCGAACTACACTCGTGGCGACGAATCGATCTCCGACCGCGAGAAGATGGACGAGTACCAGCGCCTCATTCGCATGCGCGGGGAAGCGTTCCGGTATCTCGTCGGCAAGCACGAGCCTGACTTCGGGTTCGTCCAGTTCCAGAAGACCGACACCGTCTTTCACGAGTTCGCGGGCGACCCCGACAAGGTCGAGACGGTGTACGAGTCGACGGACGACCAGATCGGGCAGATCCTGGAGGAGTGTGATCCAGACACCGTCTTCGTCGTGAGCGATCACGGGATGGGCCCGTACGAGGGCTACGAGTTCCGGATCAACGAATTCCTCGAGGAGGCAGGATACCTCGAGGCGACGACCAGCGGGAAGGGAATGCCCTCCTGGCAGCCCATGCGTCACCAGTTACGCGAGGGGA
Organism: Saliphagus sp. GCM10025334; assembly: GCF_042663485.1. Lineage (NCBI taxonomy): Archaea > Methanobacteriati > Methanobacteriota > Halobacteria > Halobacteriales > Natrialbaceae > Saliphagus > Saliphagus sp. GCM10025334. The sequence continues at coordinate 661,860 of NZ_JBHTAF010000002.1, forward strand.
AAGACTGCGATAGCTGGGAGCCGACGATGACCGAACGAGCGGCCGCCGTCGCTGCCAGGTTCGGCATCACCGCCAGGCGGGCTCGAATCGCCCTCGAGCGAGTTGGCCTCGCCGATCACGTCATCAAGTACGCCCCGCAGAACGTCGCCCGGACGGCCAACAGGCAAGTCGACTTCGCCGCCTCGCAGGCGTACGTCCGCGCTCGAACGGAACTCGGCGTTCGCATCAACCTCGAGGGGCGAGAGCCCAACGGCATCGTCTCGCCGTCTGAGTACGACGCCCTCCGCGAATCCTTGATGGCCGATCTCCGGGCCGTCGAGACGCCCGACGGAGAGCCAGTCTTCGAGACGGTCGCCCCCCGAGAGGAGTACTTCCACGGACCCTACGAAGAACACGCCGTCGACATCGTGACGATTCCAGCCGACTTCGAACACGCGCTCTCGGAAGAATTGTGTGGCGAACAGTTCGGCCCCGTGGAACCGTGGAATCACAAACTCGACGGCGTCTTCGCCGCGAGCGGAGCAGGGATCGACGAGACCGCAGCGCTCGGCCATCCCACCATCTACGACGTGGCACCGACCGTGTTAGCCGCACTGGGCGTGCCCCAGAGTGATCGTATGGACGGGACGGTACTTCCAATCGTCGACTCTCTGGGAACCGAAGCGTATCCAACCGCCAGCGAGTCGACGCCAGCGAGTCGAGAGGCCGCAGACGAGACGGTAACCGCTCGCCTCGCCGATCTTGGGTATATGAACTAACCGTTTCAGTCGGTGAAACAGTCATTCGATCTTATTTTACTCATAAGTATTGTCCCCGTCATCGATAGCACACGTATACTGGTACATGGGCTTCGTAGCACACGTTTCACTGTCACATCCGGATCTCGTTCTCGCACCCACGATCCGGGCAAAACCGGATGTGACGATACGATACGAGTACGGTGTCGTGACCGACGGGGGTGAGCGGTGCTTCGTCTCGGTGTTTGGCGACGACCTCGAGCGGGTCGAGGCGACAATGGCCGACGACCACACCATTTCGAATCCGACCCGGGTGGCCACGTTCGAAGGACGAGCGATTTACCAGCTAGCCATCGATACGAACCTCGAAATCGTCCCGTATCGATGTGCCGCCAGAGGTGTTTTCGTGTTCGAGACGATCAGCAACGAGAACGGGTGGACGGTCCGTATACACGTTCCAGACCGGGAGGCATTATCGGCGTTTCGCGAGTACTGTCGATCCTGGTCGATCACGTTCCGGGTCAATCGATTGTCCCAGTCGACGGCCGAGGACGACGACGATACCTACTTTCTCACGGAACAGCAACACGAGATTCTCTCGAAAGCATACTACTCGGGATACTTTGAAATCCCACGTCGTGCCTCCCAGAACGATCTGGCGAACCAGCTCGGAATCTCGACGTCAGCGGTCTCTCAGCGGATTCGCCGTGCCGTCGCCGAGCTCATCGAGTCGACCCTCGAGAACGATCGAACGCCCGACCGCTGAGTCACGAACCGACTTCCTCGCCCGCTAACTACGCTCATTGCCTCGATCGACCCGGTGATGCGGTGTCACGATTTCCGCCTTCGGTTCCAGTATTAGCGATTCTCGGTACCTGAGAACGTGCCCGTTCGTGAGCGACGCGCGTGTCTGACCGTATCTGACCGTTCCACGGGTTTCGAGCGCAGGACTGCAACTCACCCGCCCGCTGCAAGTCGGTGGGATTGGGTGGGACGGCGGGGCGGTTCACGGTTGGTAGACGTTCCCACTCGGTGGCGGCAGTGATTCGACAGTCTTCATTCCTGAAACAGAATACTGGCCATAGAAGACCCCAAAACACCGTTTCGGGCCATGTTGCATTTAGCAAAACAGTCATAATACGGAATTTCCAGGGTTATCACTCTGATAATCCGACCCGTCTTAAAGGCTGGATATCCGAATCCATAGATATTGGCCCGGGACGTTACTCTAAACAAAGTGAATATCAATGGCGAAACGAAGCGGTGCAAAATATTCGGGTGCTCAACCTTCGGATTTCCAAAACGAATCCCAGGTAGGAGACGAACAGAACTCATCGAACAACAACGGCCGATCGCGGCGAGCATTTATGGGTGGTGTCGCCGCTGCCGGTGTTTCTCTCGTGGGAATGGCCACGAGTGCCAGTGCGGCTTCGGGTTCGTACACACAGTACGACGGCGAGTACCGACACGTCGTCAACGTCGTCGAAGCCGGCGCCGACAACACCGGAAACAAATCGATCACTCCGGTGCTCAGGAACCTTCGGAACGACAACACGCTGTTTTACTTCCCACCGGGGCGGTACTACATGGACAGCCAGCTCCGGTTTACCGGCTTCGACAACGTCGCCTTCATCGGTAACGACGCGACGCTCGTCCCCGCGAACTACTACAACTTCGAGGGGCCGCGCTACCGGCTCTTCCGTCTCGGCGTCGGCTACAGACCAGGACGCCGTCTACGTTTCGAGGGGTTCGACGTCGACCAGACGGCCCCCGACACCGGAATTCGCGTCATCGAGGCTCACGTCTCCGACCATCTCGAGGTGCGCGACATCAACATCGAGGGTCAGCACGACAGCGGAACGTGGGGACCGGGCCTGTTCAACGTCACCAGTTCGAGCGGCTACGGCATCGTCGAACGCTTCCGCGCCCCCCACGGTGGCGAGTGGATCGACAACACCCCGACGGCCGGCGAGCGATGGCGCGGTCCGACCGGCATCATTGCGAACCAGAACGCCGGCACCCTCGAGTTCAAACACTGCACGCTCGGCGCCTTCCCTGACAACGGTCTCTACGCGGCCGGCGGAAGCGGGAAGATAATCGTCAGCGGCGGCACCTACCGGAACAGTAACGGCGCGAATCTCCGCATCGGCGGTAACGGCAGTGAGATCAACTGGCCGACGGTAAGAATCGACGACACCCGTCCGGAAGACGCGGCTCAGCGCGGGATTCGAATCGAGAACGGCAAGAACCTGCGTATCAAGGGAGCGGCCGTCGAAGTGACCTCGCCGATGCCGACCAGCCACGCAATCTCGGCGATGAGCACGTGTGACAGCGCTCGAATCGAGCGCGTTCGCATTGACATGCAGGGCAACGACGTCAATCACGGCATTGTCGTCTCCCCTAACTGCGGGGAGGTCACAATCGTGGATACGAAGATCAACCACGAAACGGCCGGCGGCTACCCGGTGTGGATCCGCAACACGAGCGCGACCGACCGCGTTCTCGCCGAATACCTCACGATCACCGGCAAGGCAGGTGACGCCTCCGGATTCCGCGACGCCATCCGCGTCGAGCGAGACAACTGCCGGTTCAACGCGACCGAGGTTGACCAGTCCAGTCGGCGTGGTGCTAGCCGAAACGGGATCACGTCGACCGCCGACGACCTGACGGTCTGGAAGAGCACCCTTCGCGCGAGCAAGTACCCCTACGTTGACCTCGGAGACGACAATCTCGTTATGTCTTCCGACCTCGAATCGACCGGCGGCAAACAGGCGGCCTGCCTGTACGATTCGGTGGACGGCGTCTCGTTCAAGTACAACCGTCTCGTCAACGGCATCCGCGACTTCGGTGCGAGTAACGTCTACACCTACTCGAACACGTCGTCCTGAACGCCCGACGGTAGCCCGACGAAGGCGCACTAGTCGCGGTCGACGCTACTTAGTCCCCCTATAATAACACGCTGTCAAGCCGTTCGTCCACCCAGTGACCGTGTCGGATATCGATCGAAGTAGGGTGGTGGAACCAGGTTTCGGGTTCCGAAGACAGCCATGAACCGGAGTATTGCCAGCGGTGTCCTCTCGGTCGTCAGCGCCAAAGTCGTCGTTCTCGTGGTGACGGCCATTTCGACCCCGCTTCTGTACCGACTGCTCGGGGTCTCTCAGTTCGGCGAGTACTCGTTCCTGCTCTCGGTGTTCGCCATCTACATGATCTTCGTGAGCTCCGGAATTACCGACGGCGTTCGAAAGTTCCTCGCCGAGGATCGAGGTGCCGAAAACTGGGAGGCACACGTCGTCAGTTTCTACTTTCGGCTCGCGGTCGTGTTCGCTCTCGTGGGCGCTGCACTCATGATCGTCGCCGCGAGATTCGGGCTCGTCGCGGCAGCGTTCGGCGAGCGGTTCGTTCCGTACTTTTACGCGCTCGCCCTCCTCGTCATCACGGCCCAGTTCCGCGATTACGCCCGAAAGACGCTCATGGGATTCGGCCTCGAGCGCTACTCCGAACCCTTGAAGACCTTCGATACGATCGGGTTCGTTCTCGTCGCGATTCCGCTCGCAGCTCTCGGGTTCGGCGTGGCGGGGGCGCTCGCCGGCCACCTGATCGCGAGTCTGTCGGTCGGCCTCGCCGGACTGTACGTGATCAATCGACGACAGTCGCTATCGTGTGTGTTCACCTCACCGTCGTCGCGGTTTCCTCGACGCGAGATGCTCACGTTCAACTCGATGAGCATCGTCCTCGTCTTCCTCCTGATGTCGCTGTATCACGTCGACATCATCATGCTACAGCAATTCAGGGTCAGTTCGGAGGTCGGGAACTACAAAGCGGCGCTCACGCTCGCGGAGTTCCTCTGGTTCGTTCCACTCGCCTTGCAGACGGTATACGTTCACTCGACGTCGGAACTCTGGTCGCAAAACCGGTACCGGAAGATATCGTCGCTCGCCTCCCGAACGACCCGGTACACGTTCCTCCTGACGGCCGTCATGGCCATCGGCCTCGCCGCGCTGGCAGACGTCGCCGTACCGCTCTACTTCGGGTCGGACGCGGAACCCGCCGTCGAACCGCTCATACTCCTGTTGCCCGGTGCACTCGGATTCGCACTCGCACGCCCGGTTCTCGCGATTTCACAGGGGAACGGACAGCTCCGGTATCCCGTCGCTGCGACCGGCGTCGCTGCCGGGATCAACGTCGTCCTCAACTTCCTGTTGATCCCCAGATTTGGCATGCACGGCGCGGCGGTCGCCACGAGCATCGGGTACGGCTCGATGTTCGCCTTCCACGTCCTGAGCGCTCGAACGATCGGATTCAACCCGCTCTCGGACGCGCGACTCAGCCAGGCGATGGCTACGGCTGGGCTCGCAGGGCTGCCGATCTTCGCGCTCGCAACCGCCATCCAGAACCCGTGGCTCGCGCTCGTCGTGGTTCCGCCGGTCGGACTCGCCATCTTCCTCGGATTCGCGATCCTGCTCGGTGCACTCGATCCTGCCGAACCGTTCGAAATTCTCGCGATCGCGCCAGATCCGATCGGGTCCGTCGCGAGCAAGGTCTGTCGGCACCTCCAGGCAACGGGAGGCGATTCGCCGGTCGCGATGGGACAGAGCCTGCTCGTCGCGATCGGGCTATCGCTGCTAGTTTCTGGGCTCGTTCTCAGCCTGGTCGGTCCGGGGATTGGAATGACTCACCCCTGAACGGTGGACGCTCACGGGGCTACGACCGTAGTCTGGCCAACAGACACGAATATTTTTGGAGGAAGGGTTTACAGGAGGGACGTTCCTAGTTTCCACAATGGATCTTCGGCCGAAGTTGTTGTGGTGTTCGTGATTGACGAGAACGACGACCGAGACGCAACAGGGGCGGCGACTGGCGGGCTGGGACGGTGGGGAATCTCGGATAGCCGTAGACGTATCATCGAGAAGAGACTGCAATGAACGCAACTAGGAACGAACACACCGACGTGCTGCTGATCGAAGACAATCCTGGCGATATCCGCCTGATAGAGGAAGCCTTCAGGGCACACAGCGAGGACGTGACGCTCTCCGTCGTCCACGACGGTATCGCGGCGCTCGACTTCCTTTTCCAGCGCGGAGAGTACGCCGACAGTCCCACACCAGCCCTCGTCTTGCTCGACCTCAACCTCCCGCGAAAGAACGGCGACGAGATCCTCGAGGAGATGAAGAACGAACCGACGCTTCGTCGGATTCCGGTCGTCGTACTCACCAGTTCACAGGCGCGCGAGGACGTGCTGCGGACGTACGACAAGTGTGCGAACGCGTTCCTCACGAAGCCAGTCGACCCCGACGCATTCCTCGAGATTATCGAGTCGGTCAGGGAGTTCTGGCTGTCGACTGCCAGACTCCCCGACACTCGAGGGTGAACGTGGCAGTTACTCGATCCAGTGTTCGAGGTGTTCGCGCTCGAGTACGAACGTGGGTGCGAACGCGACCGCGAACACGTTGAAAAGCGTCGCGAAAAGCACGGGCGGCGAGTCGATTTCGGTCACCAGAGGGCTCGTGGTCGAGGTCCGAGATCACGCTTTCAGTCGGCGGTCGGCGGTCGACGCTTCGATCCGATCACGGACGGCAATCCGTACGTCCAATCACGCGCCACCGGCCAGCGCCGAGGCCGTCACGACCTGGACGTCGGCCGAATCGACGTACTCGAGCAGGTCGACGAACGCGTCCTCGGACATCCCGTCGGAACCGCCGATCTCCTCGAAGCGGATCACGGCGAGTTGACCGTACTGGTCGGCGTAGTCGACGTACTGGGTCACTTCCGAACCAGCCGTCCCCGAGAACGTACCGACGTTGTGCGGGTCGGTGAGCGGAAGTCCGTTCGGGCCGCCCCCGTAGCGGAACGCCACGTCGTAGTGTTCCTGAACCAGGTCGTAGGTATTCGGTCCCATGATGTTCCGCGGCGTGACGAAGTAGTTGGCACCGTCTTCGAACCCGCGGTGTTCGAGGAACTTATTCGTCCGTTCCATCGTGCCCTCCTGTTGCTCGCGCGTAAACTCGTTGAGGTTTCTGGAACCGGTTCGCGGGCGAGCGGCCATGTCCCAGCCGGCGTCACCGAGGTCCTGCATCTGATCGTGCGTGAGGCGTCCGGTCTCGCCGACTGCTTCGGGGATGACAGCCTCGACACCAGCGAAGCCGAACGACTCCATGTGCTCGAAAGCGGTTGCGTGGTGGGACTCGAGGGTGCCGTCGAAGAGGAACAGCACCGATCCCTGGCCTGAGCGCTCGGTCACGCGAAGGTCGTCGATCGCAAAGTCGATCGGCCCCTCGTTCGAACCGCGCCGGTGAGCGATGACCCGGAATTCGCGGACGTCCGTGAGGTCGGGCGAGGTATCGACGTTCGTCGTCCCGAAGTCGACGCGAACCCAGCGGTCGACCGGTCCGGTGAGCACCCGACGCAACGTCACCTTGTTCCGCGCGTTCGGTGCGAGGACTTCCAGCGTGATCATCAACTGTTCTCGGCCCGAGTACTTGACGGCCATCGAGAAGGCCGCATCGGACAGATCCATGCTCTCGGGGAGCATGAACGAGGAACCGGCGGACTCGTTACTCTCGCCTGCGTGCAGCCGGGCGGACTGCGATCCCGCGTAGGGGTCGTCGGTCGTCGCCTCGATGGAGCCACCGTTGAGCAACGTGGCCCAGTTGTCGAGGGACTCGAAGTCTTCGAGCGTCTCACCCGGAAGGTGGTCGAGTTCGCCGTTCGAGTTGTTCTGGGGGGACTCGGTCTCGTTACCGTTGCCGGTGTCAGAGCCGTCCGACGAGTTCGTCTCGCCGTCACTCGAGTCGGACGGAGACGAATTCCCGTCGTTCGAGAGACAGCCCGCCAGTCCGAGTGCACCAACCGTCCCAGCAGTCCGAATGAACGATCGTCGATTTCGGTTCGTCATCACCAGAGTGGTCAACACGTTGCACCTTTCTTATAGAGGTAATAGGTGGCTCGAGCGAAACACCTTATGTGGTGGAAATACGCCGTATACGGCGCTTATCCACTCGATAATAATGGACGCGGGGTCGCTATTCGGGGTAGATGCCACGCGTTAGCGTTATCATCCCGACGTACAATCGGGCCGGCTCGCTCGTGCGCGCGATCGACAGCGCGCTCGAGCAGACGATCGACGATCTCGAGGTCGTCGTCGTCGACGACGGCTCGACGGACAACACCGGACTGGTCCTCGCCGAGTACGACGACCCGCGGGTTCGTCCGGTCGTCCACGCGACGAACCAGGGGGCAAACGTCGCTCGCAACACCGGCATCGAGCACGCGCGCGGCGAGTACGTCGCGTTCCTCGACTCGGACGACGAGTGGGATCCCACCAAACTCGAGAAGCAACTCGCAGCGATTGAGGACCGCGGCGACGACTGGATCGGGACCTACTGCGACACGGCGTTCGACCTCGAGGGGACCAGCGGTCGACTCCGAGGGGTCGCCGCGAGCCTCCTCTCGCGGACGGACGAGCAGCCGACGATGGAGGGCAACGACGACCTGATCGGCGAGATCCTGTCCGACGGCGTCCAGCCGGGAGCCGGCTCGACGCTGCTCGTTCGAACCGACGTCGCCCGCGAGATCGGGGGCTTCGACGAGGAACTTGATCGCTTCCAGGATCCCGAGTTCTGTCTCCGCGTCCTCGAGCAGGGGAAACTCGCGTACGTGGACGAAAAGCTGGTCGTCCGCGAGGAGACGGGGCACCCGCCAGCGGACGTCGTCCGTCGAGCCGACCAGCAGTACCTCTCGAAACACGAGGACCTGGTCGATCGGTACGAGGTCGAGGGGTACGAGATTCGCTCGAGACACCAACTCGTCCTCGCGAAGCGGTACCTCGCGGAGGGGCGATTGCTCCGGGGGGCCTGGCACCTGCGAAAGGCCGCCGTCTCCGCCCGGCACTACCCCGGCCTCCTCTGGGCGACGGGATCTGGCGTCCGGCGACGGCCGCTTCCGGTCGTCGCCTCGCTCGCGCTGGTCTTCGTCGCCAGCACACTCGGCCGACGGACGCTCACGAACCGCGTTCTCGATCGATCGTCGACGCGATAGCAGCTCGGAGACTCCAGACATTCTCACCTGTCGCTGACGGTCTCCGGTAATGTTTCATTATGTGAAAACAATTGCCGAAAATAGGCCCCTCAAGGGGTCTCTCTCGCCCTTTCACCGTTATCGCCGAGATAGTAAAGCCAGTTCGAGCGCCAGTCCGGACTGGCATGGATCGAGGTTCAATCTCACGTCGATCGCTACTGACTGCTGCTGGCAGTTGCGCGCTGGCGAGTGCCGGCGTCGCGTACGCGAGCAGAGGTACCGCGAACGAGGGAAGCACAGCGGCCGACGGATCGGCCGTTTCTCGCGATACCTTTACCATCCTGTCCGGCACCGACCGGGAGACGACCGGATACGTCACGCAGGCGGAGGCAGACGGACCGACGGTTGTCGTTCTCGGCGGGATACACGGGAACGAGGTGGCCGGATACACGGCCGCCGGCAAGATCGCTGACTGGGAGATTACGGCCGGAACGCTCGTGACGATCCCCGAAGTGAACGCCGCCGCGATCGAACGCGGCACGCGAACCGACGAGGAGGGCACCGACCTCAACCGGCAGTTTCCCGAGGGTGAGGAGCCACGAACCGACCTCGCTCGCGCGGTCTGGGACGTGCTCCTCGAGTACGAACCCGACGCCCTCATCGACCTTCACGAGTCGGTTGGGGTCTACACCGGTGACGACGTCGACGGGGTCGGACAAGCGATTTTCCACTCGAGCGACGACGGGGCGGCGGCCGCCGCCGAGGAAGCGGCGGCCCTCGTCAACCAGGACTACGTCGACGACGACCTCGCGTTCCAGACCGACGACTTCGCGGGGCCGGACGCCTCGCCGTCGGGTCTGGTCGCACACAAGGCGGCGCGCGAACTCGAAATACCTGCCTTCCTGGTGGAGACGCTCTCGGTCGACGTCAGCCTCGAGACGCGCGTCCAGTGGCATCTGGCGATCGTCGAGTCGCTGGTCGGAGATGGGCTCTTCGCTGAGGACGAAGAGGGCGAAGGCGGCGAAGACGACGAAGACGACGAGACCGACGTCGAGGACCCGGACGTCGACGATCCGGAGGAACCCGAACCGGAGCCCGAACCCGAACCCGACGACCCCGACGCGGGCGAGCCGGGTCGTGATCCGGTCGCCGAAATCCGAACGACGCCCGAAGACGCGGCCGAGCGGACGCTCTCGGTCGACGATACCGTCGAACTCGACGCCTCCTGTTCGCGTGCGCCGGAGGGCGAGATCGTTCGCTACGAGTGGAGCGTCTACGACGAGGGCAGTTTCGACAAGACCGGACGAACGATCGACGTCACGATCAGCGGGGAGGGCGACCATCCAATCGTCCTCCGCGTCGAAGACGACGGCGGACGAACCGATACCGCGGAGATCACGCTCTCGGCGGGGAGTTCCTGAGTTCCACTCGAGGAAAGCGACTGGCTGCACCACCTCCGCTCGTGTGGTGAGGTGGCGCGGTCTGGCGCCTCGAGAGGGTCGTCCGGACGTGAGCACACTCGCTATCGATCAGGCTGTCTTACACGATATCTCTCGAAGGACTGGTACTCGCTCGAGTGTCGTCAAACGCTAACGACGAGACGAGTGACTCCTGGCGATTCGACCGAATCAGTTTCCGGACGTGCGCATCTCCCAGAGTTCGTCGAACGTGATGACCTCCACGTCGGACTCGTCGATGTAGGCGAGCAGTTCCTCGTAGTCCTCCTCGGGCATGGTGTTGTTCGCGGAGAACTCGTGGAAGTTCAAGATCGTACACTGGTTGTACGCGCCGGCGAGGTCCACACAGCGTTTGGCGATGTCGAGGTCGTGACCGATCGTCCGGGGCAGCGCCAGCGGATCGAAGCCGTGGACGTTCGTGGTGTTCACGTTCCCGGCCTGGTTGAAGCCGCCACAGTAGTGGTACTTCGAGATGTACTCGAGGCTGGTGGCGTCGTAGCTGTTGTGCGGGTAGACGATGAAATCTGCGCCCATGAACTCGTGCTGGATGAGCCAGTTCTTGTCCCCCCTGAGGCGACCGTCCAGTTGGTCCTCGTCATCGTACTCGTGCATGCGAGAGTGAGTCCCGTGGGTAACGATCTGGTCACCCGCTTCCTGTCGCTCCTTGAGTTGCGAGGTCGACATGATCCCATCGCGGGCCTCCTCGGACCATCGGGGGACGGCGGCCTGGACCGCACTGAAGCCGTACTCGTCGTGGAGTGGGCTCGCTTTCTCGAGGAAGTCCAGGGTTCCGTCGTCCCAGGACAGCATGACGTATCCATTGTCGGCCGTTGGGACTGCGCGCAGGTCGTCGATCCACACCTCCGCCTCCGGCATCGAGTGGAGCACCTGGAACTGGAGGGTGGCGACGTCGTCCATCATGGGCTCGATCGAGCTCTCCTCGAACACGCCGGGGCTCGAGCGGAACCATCCGACGTCGGGCGCGCGGTAGGTGATCTCCCGGAGGGAGTAGACTCGCTCGCTGCCGTAGGAGTCGACGACGCGAACGTTGATGGTGATCCGATCTGGGGTCGTCGTTCGCACGGCGAACGAGAGGTCGAGGTCGGTCAGATCAACGTCCGAGAGTTCGCGCTCGACGACGATGTTCTCGTCTTCGTCCGCCGTGAGATGGAAGCTCTGTGACCCGTCGAAGACGACCTCCTCGTCGGCTTCGCCCGACCCCTGTACGACCTCCCACGGACCGAGATCCTCGAAGTCGTCGATAGAGTCGCCCGGCTGGCGGTACTCCTCGCGGCTGTTGTACTCGGTCTCGAGTGCCGGCACGCCGTTGCCGTCCTCGTTTCCGTCGGTGTCGTTGCCGTCTTCGCTCCCGTTGGAGTCGTTGCCGTTGCCAGTATCGTTACCGTTCCCGTTACCGTCCCCGTCTCCGTCCCCGTTACTACGCAAGGAGTTCAGGCGATCAGTACAGCCCGCGAGCCCGGCCGCCATCGCAGTCGCACCCGAGGTGGCCAGGAAGCGTCGCCGCGTCGTGTTGTCTCGCGTCATTGGTACCCGGCAGTACCGGCAACGACCCCATTATTATAGACGCGATAGACCCCTCGAGCACTCATCCGATACCGCAGCAGACCACCGCAGCAGGTTCCAATCCCAGAATCCCCGAATTCGGGCGCGATTCGAACCAAGTCCGTCGGTCGCTCGAGGCTTAATGACGCCATAGTAAACGACGCGGCGCCAGATACTGGTAGGTACACAGGCGAACGCGCGACGGCCCCACCACGATCGGCGGGACGCCGTCGACGGTTCGTTCGAGGGAGACATTCGACGATGAACAAGGAACTATTCGGCGTGTTTGGAAGCATCGAGACGTTCGAACGTCACCGGTCTGTGGAGGCGTTCGACGACGTACTCGCAGGAACGGAGATCACGGTCGGTATCAGAGACCCCGGTCTCGGTACGCCCGGCTGGAGCGCCCGCTACGCCGACGAACGTGGTATCTGTGTCGTCTGGGGGGAAGCTTACGTTCCCGGCGACGAAACCAACGCGGCTCGCTGGCTGCTCGAGCAGTACGATTCCGAAGACGACGCGGCGTTCGACGTGCTGAACGGATCCTACCTCGCCGTCGTCGATCCCGTCGACGACGACGCCTTCGTGGCGACCGACCCGGTTCGCTCTCGAGAGTGTTTCTACACCGACGAGTCGGGTGCCCGCACGTTCGGGACCGACGCGGCCAGCGTCGCCCGGACGGTCGATGAACCGACGGTGAACCGAAACGCCGTCCTCGAGTACCTCCACCTGGGCGTAACCCTCGGGGAAAAGGCTGCCTTCGAGGAGCTCTCGCGATTGCCGATAGATAGCCGACTGACCCAATCCGGGGTGGAATCGTTCGAACGCTTCGTCTACCAGCCCCACCAGTTCGATTACGTCGACGAGCTGGCTACTCGGCTGAAACGGGCACTGGAACGGCGATCCATCCTCCCGGGGCGAAAGGGGTTGCTCCTGTCGGCCGGTTACGACTCCCGCATTTTCCTGCCAACGATACCCGACATCGACCGGTGTTACACGGTCGGAACGCCGTCAGCCCAGGAGGTCACCGGCGCACGGCGCGTCGCGACCCAGTACGGGGTCGACCACGTCGCCTTCGAGCCCGACGAGCACTACCTGCTGGCTAAAGAGTCGAAGACCAGGTACGGACAGGGTATCAAAGAGTCACTCCACATCCACCACGCCGGGTACACCGACGAGATGAACGTCGATACGATGTATCACGGCCTGCTCTGTGATACGTTCTTCCGGGGCCACTTCACCGCACAGGACACGATCGAACTCTTCGGAACGGAGGTTCCGCGAAACAGACTCGATCCAGACCCCAATCCAGTCGACTCTCTTCTCGGAAAGTTCGGATACGATCGGGAGTCGAGTGAAGCTCTCTCCGAGCGCATCGCCTTCGACGAGGACCCCGAGCCGTTCGTCCGGGACGCGATCGCCGAAGAGTTCGACGCCGTCGGCGACCGCGCCGTGACGACCCAGAACTCGCTGACGTGCTGTGGAATCGCTAACCAACCGTCGATCCCGTTTCACAATCACCTCGCGGACAACTTCTTCGCGTCGTTCCTCGCGGCCGACATCGAACTCGTCCGGTGGCACCTCGAGACGCCACCGGCCCACCGAACGACCGACACCTTCCTCGAGGCCTGCGAACGCCTCGATCCCAATCTCCTCCACCATCGTCCGCCCGATCGTCCGCACGACGTGACCCTGCTCAACGAGGCCGAGCGGTTTATCCGCCGGAAGACGCCCCTGCTCGAGCCGTTCGAATCGCCGTGGCCGGACCGCAGGTGGATCTTCGATCACTACGGACTCGACCGAAAACTCCTCCCCGAGCTCGAACACGTACACGGGCTACCGGCGAGACACAAGTTACGGCTGAACGATCTCAACCGGTGGATCGGTGCTTCGACCGACGACGTCGACAATGCTCGTTCGTGGCTTCACCCGAGGTCAGTAGCGAGAGACGAAAACGGAAACGACGACCGTTCGACGCAGCCACTTCCCCTGTAACGGGCTGTGCGTGTGACAGTAGTGGACTGTTTCGGTGAGTAATAGCCCAAAAGATGCTCTGTAGTCGGTTTCAAATTTCTCAACAACGGTTCTGTCACCGTCTTTCACACACGTTCGTTCGCGAAGGTGTCCAAATTGGTGAACGTACGGACCGATGAGTCATTACTCGGTTTTGCTCGCCTCAACGCTCTCTAATGGGCTCGTAGTACTGTTCAGAATCGAAAAATGAGGAGAATACTTATAACCCATCACTTGTTTGGTTGGAATATGCGTCTGACGCCGTCTTGGGTTCGTTCGTCGCGAGACGCGTCTTCGGGCACTCAGTCCGTCCCCGACGACAGCGCTTCACCCGCACCCGAGGTACCAATCTATTACGCGACCGACGAGTCGACGGATTCGTCGTCGACTCCGTCGGTATCGGCCGCCTCGTTCGTGCCAGAATCCGATAGGGCGCTCCTCGAAGAAATCGCCGAGCTAGGAGCGCCAGTCACAGTCGACGAGCTCGCGGACCACCTCATCTGGCCGGCTGATCCGCCGATCGAAACGTGGGCCGACGTTCACGAACTCCTCTACGACGAACGGCTTCCGGGGCTCGAAGCGGGAGGAGCACTGGAATTCGACGCCGAGAAAGGAATGATCGAACACGTCCGAGAAACCGAAGATCACACCGAAGACGTCTGGTTTTCTCGACCAGTCCTCGGATTACTTTCGCTCATCTTGCTCGCGACGACGCTATTTCTCGTCTCGACTGGTGTCGTCACGGCGACTCCGTTCTAACACTGCCATCCGACGGCTGTCTCAACGTAATAACGTAGTCTTCTCGAGAAAACGTAGCTGACACAGAAAGGAGGGCCGTCGTCAGCACGGTGAGACGACCGTCGTCCGATCAACGGGAGACTCAGTTAACGAATCGCCCAGCAGTCAGTACCGTAAACAACAGCAGTATCAGCGCGCTCAGGCCGATGCCAGAGAGCAGTGAGACGAACGGTAGTTCGAAGATCGCGCCCAGGAAGACCAGGTAACACAGCGCAGTCGCTCCCAGATAGTAATCGTCCCAACCGCCGCTCGCGCTGGGCTCTGCAGACTCCTCGTCCGTCGGTTCTCCAACCTGGAGGTACTGGTCGACGTAATCGGCCAGTGGCTCTCGTTCGACGACCCCGCGGTTCTTCTGGTAGGAGATAATGCCGGCCTCGTCGAGTTTCGACAGGTGTGACTGGTAAAGCGGGATGTACACACGCTGGCGCTGTGCGGACGTGAGCTGGTCGACGGTCGTCTCGTGTTCCCACGCGGCGACTTGCTCTGCAACGTCGCGCATGCGGACGCTCCCCTCCGTATCGCGCAGATACTCGAGCACGAGCCGGCGACGTTCATTTTGCAGTAGATGAAAGAGTTCGTCCTTCGAAAATGGGACGTCCTCTTCCGGAGCATCGGCGCTCCCATCAGTCGTCTGCTCGTCCTCTTCTTCAGGGCTGATATATTCGGACTTCATCGCACCAGTCTTCTGGAAACAGTTCCGGGTAATAAAGGATAGAAACCGTCCAGCGATGAACGATTCATTTTAGTTGAATTCACGGGCCGTCCCAGACATTTTCTGTCGTTTTAATACCCAGTTATTAGCAACTATAGGCCCCATACTGCCAGAATCACCTTTATATAAAATA
Source organism: Saliphagus sp. GCM10025334 (assembly GCF_042663485.1). Classification (NCBI taxonomy): domain Archaea; kingdom Methanobacteriati; phylum Methanobacteriota; class Halobacteria; order Halobacteriales; family Natrialbaceae; genus Saliphagus; species Saliphagus sp. GCM10025334. The sequence goes on from NZ_JBHTAF010000002.1 coordinate 677,286, forward strand.
TCCAACTACTAATTGATTTCGCTCAAAATAGGACGGTATTAGCCACCGTTCAAGACCATTTTTTGGCCATGTGAGAGGCCAGTCTCGAGAGAAGGGCGAAGATAGCAAAACAGTGTCTGGAACGTTACATTCCAGGTCATATTCCCCGTTTTTTCCGCCTGTAACCCCCGAGAATTACCGTCCAGATAATAAATGACCGTGAGGACCTCTCGAGAACCAATGAGCGACAACAACTGGTGGTTTCTCGATCTGGCCGCCGTCGTCGCGGCGACCGGATTCCTCTCGTTCGGCCTCCTGCTCGGCGTTCCAGGCGTCGCTCGAGTGGCATTCGCCCTGCCGCTCGTGTTATTCTTGCCTGGATACGCGCTGATCGCCGTACTGTTCCCAGACGCGCCGAGCGACGACTACCAGCCGTTCGATATCGACCGCACTGGGCTTCGAAACCCACTTTTAGTCTCTGGTGGTCTGGCGTCGACGGAGCGGATTATCCTGTCAATCGTTGCGAGTATTTTTCTCGTTCCCGTGATTGCCCTCATTGCGAGCGTAGCCCCTAGGGGTATTGCTCCGGAAACGGTCATCCTCGGGATTGCAGGATTAACAGGTCTGTTGACACTTTTTGCGATCGTCGCACGGTACCGATGCGCACCCGATCGCCGATTCGCGTTGACGGTCGGTATGTCCGGTCTCCTGTTCAGTCGATCGAGTCGATCCACTGGCGTGTCCACGCGACCGTTCAATATCGCAATCGTCATCGCACTCCTGGTTCTCGTCGCAACGACCGGCTTCGCGGTCGCCAACCCACCGACCTCAGAATCGTACACTGAATTCGCGTTCGAGACCGAACCTATCACGGGCGATACCGACACGGTGTACCAGGCCAGCTACGCAGCGGGCGAGGCCTCGGACGTGACCGTTTCGATCACGAACCACGAGGGAACGGACCAAACGTACACTACTGTGGTTCTTCTCGAGCGGGTGAGCTACGGGGAGTCAGACGCAACGGTTGAAGAACGAGAACAGCTCGCGAGCGAATCCATTACACTCGCAGACAGCCAAGAGGAACAACAGACCCTCGAGATGACGCCGACGATGCAAGGGGACGACGTCCGGCTGACAGTGCTGTTGTACAAAGGGGAACCGCCGGCCGATCCCTCGACCGAAAATGCCTACCGGGCGGTGCAGGCACCGATCGTGGTGGAGTGAATGTGGCCATGGGAGCACCTGCTGTTCGCGTACCTGCTGTACTCGTTCTACACCAACGTCGTTCGGAGACGCAGTCCGTCGGGGCCTGAGACGCTCGCGGTCGCCGTCGGCTCACAGCTGCCGGATCTCGTCGATAAGCCGCTGGCCTGGACGTTCGGCGTCACCCAGACCGGCTACTCGGTCGTCCACTCGATTTTCGTGGTTCCGTTCGTCTGCCTGGCTGTATACGTACTCCTCCACCGCTGGGAGCGCGGATCGATTCGACAGGCAACCGCGTTCTCGATCGCGATTCTGTCCCATCTCGGCGGGGACATCGTCTATCCGTGGCTTACGGGCGGCCATCTCAACCCGAGAGCCGTCACGTGGCCGGTCACATCGCCGCCGACGGTCGATCAGGGGAGCTTCCTCGATCACGTCGTCATCTACGGCAACCGATCCCTCGAACTGTTTCTCAGCGGCGATATCCCCCAGGAGTTGACAGTGCTTCTCGGTCTGCTGGTCCTCACCGTCGTCCTGTGGGTGTACGATGGGGCGCCGGTCGCCGCCGACTGCTGGCGGTGGGTGTCCCGGCGGACGTAGTTCGATTGTCCGTCCACACACGCCCGGCACGTCTTCAGTCGTCGTCCACTCACGCCCCTGCACCCTACACGCCGTCCGTTGCAGCGATAGGGACGACGAGTAAGATGCTCGAGCGACGCCCCACCGAAACGAACGGATCCACTTGCAACGACGTCCGATACGTGAGGAGGTAACACTGTTCGTCTGCCAGAACGAAGATCGATACCTGTGCTGGGCGAGGGAGATGAAAGTGACACACCGCTTCTCACGTCTCGTGTGGCGTTCGTCTGAAGCCGTCCGAGACGTTCGTGGCGCGGTCTGCGGGCGGGTCCAATCATACCGCCATCTCGTTCTCACGGACTCGAGATGGATGACACGCTGCCTGGACGGCTTCCACTCGAGCACGAGTTGTGCTTCCCACCCTGGGTACGTACACGCACACGTACGCACTCGCTCGAGTGGTAGTCACTCAGTCGATAGCGACTCGAGCGCTCGTGACGTCGTGTTCGAGTGAAAAGTCAGCGGCACGCAGACGGTGTGACCGGCCCATCAGTTCGAAACCGGCGACGGCGTACAGAAATTGACGTCACCGTTATCGTACACCGTCGCCTGGGTCGGACGACAGATCTGTGAGCGATCGACCGACTTGAGCTGCGCCCGATCGTCTTCAACGAAGTAGGCCACGGACTCCGTCTGACTGGTCCGGTAGACCGTGTAGTCGTGTTCAGCGACGCCGTCTTCGGGTATCGTGACGTACGACGAGGACGGATAGGCGCCCGTCCGATCGAAGACCGTGAAGTACGGATGGTCGGTGTGTAGTTGCTGATCGGGTCGAATTTCGGAGCCGGCCGGGGAGCCAGTCATCTCACCGATCGACGAGACGGCGGTGAGTTCCGAATCGCTGTAGGCCAGCTGTTCGTGTTGCTGGGGGAAGACCGGATTCTCGGTGTTGCTCTCGGCGGCAAAAGCCATTGCCCCAGGGTAGATCAGGACCACCAGGAGCACGGTGACGACCGCAAGTCGGGGGTCGAGGTCGCGAATGAACACGCGGATCGCGATCGCTCCGAGGATCGCCATCGGCGCGTAGAGGAAGGCGAACCAGCGCGTCGGGATGAAGTTTCGAATGCCGAACATCGGTAGCCCCATCACGAAGACGAGCATGAACGCCGACGCGAGCAACAGGGTGAAGACGGACTGCTCCGCCCGTTTCCGATGAACGACGTACAGACAGCCCGCGAACGTCAGTCCGAGCAGGAGCAAGAATCCGAGTGAATCGACGTACGGAACGACCTGATCGAGGAGCGTCGGTGCTGCGACTTCGCTAGCCGAGTCCTCGCTTCCCGTCCCGCTGGCGATGTTGAGAAAGCCGGCACTTTCCTCGATCGTCTGCGTGAAGTAGCTCAGGACGGTCCCCAGGAACGAATCCTGGCGATACGGCGTGAGCGACCAGACGAAGATCGTCAGCCCGAAGTTGAAGACGACCAGGCCGACCAGGTTGACCGGCTTCTTCGTCCGAAACGTGTTCGTATCGAGGCGGTCGAGGCCGAACGGGCCGATCATGAAGACGAGCTGGGCGAGGAACGCGGTCACGAGCACCACGAGCATGATGAACGTCGACACCTGGTGGGTGAGGATGACCGCGAGACTCAACACCAGGAGTAACGTGAAGTCACGGAGCGTGTACTCGATCCGCATGACGCGAATCAGTGCGTAGAGGACGCCGAGGAAGAACACGAGCCCCATGCTGGTCGGGATCAGGTGCATCCCCCACAGGGAGACGTAACTCGCCATGGCGAACAGGCTGGCTGCGAGCGCCGACCAGCGCGGCGAGATCAGCAGGTTCGCCGTCGCGTAGACGAGCAAGATCGAGAGCGGCATCACCACGCCGACGGTCAGGTACAGTGCTGCCCGCAGCGGAACGTCGAAGACGATTGCGCTCGACGCCACGAGCAGGTGATACAGCGGTGAACCGTAGTGTTTATCGTTGGAGATGGCGCTCAGCGATCGCTCCTCAAGGATCGATCCGGCCAGTTCCATGTGCGTCCAGATGTCGATGCCGATGTATCCCGGCGTCGCGTACAGCGCCGTAAACCGGAAGACGAACGCGAAGAGGACGAGCTGGAGCAAAACGAGTCCCGTATTGAACGTCTCGTCCTGCGAGAAGACGATCTGGGCGATCAACAGCGTCCCGACGAGACCCGACAACACGAAGAAGGCGAGCGTTCGCTCGCCCTGTACGAGCGTCAGCGCGACGAGCGCGGACAGGCCGAACAAGACGAGCGTCGGCAGCGCCATCAGGGCCGGTCTCGACAGCGTCGGCATCGCCGGGTTAGTGTCCTGGGCATACAGCGACAGCAGGTACAACCCGCAGGCTAACCCGAGGACGATTGGCACGGTTTCGATGTAGATCTGGGACGCCAGGAACCGGAGTGGAAGCATCGCCAGCGCCAGTACGAGTCCGAAAATCGCGGCGACGGTATCGAGGCGCAACGGCCGGATTCCCGACAGAAACGACGAGTTACGCATTCTCCGTCACCTCGAGGTCGCGAGGCCGGCCCGTGGGCCGGGACCGCCGTCCGAGGACGTCGCGATAGCACTCGAGCAGACGGTCGCCCATTGCGTCCAGGCTCAGTCCGTCGACGACCTCACGGCCGTTCGACCGTCGGTCGCCGTCGAGGACCATCTCGAGGCCCGCGGCGAGGTCGGCGTCGTCGTCGCTCACGACGCAGTTGTCGACCTCGCCGATCGTGTCTCGGACGAAACCGACGTCAGTCGAGACGACCGGCACGTTGCAGGCGGCGGCCTCTTTGATGACCATCGGGCCGGCCTCGCGCTTCGAGGTCACGAGGAGGATGTCGCTGGCGTTCATGTAGTAGGGCATCTCTTCGTAGGGGACGCCATCGATCGTTCGCAACTCGAGGTCGGCGTCGGCGCGCTCGACGATGCGTTTGGCCCGCGGATAGTCCTTCTCATCCCTGTTTGGATCGTACGGAAAGAGCGCGATGCGTTCGTCGGGATCCCAGCCCACGCGTTCGCGGGCGTCCGCGCGTGGGACGGGTCTGAACTGCTCGGTGTCGACGCCGAACGGGATCTCGACGTGGTCGGTGTCGAGTTCGCGCGACATCGCGGGGCTCGGAACGATCGTGGCGTCCGCAAAGCGGGCGCCGTAGCGGCTGATCGACTCGAGCCAGCGCATGTCGCTCATCAGGTCGGTTCCCCACAGGCTCATCACCACCGGACGCGTCGGCTGGGCGAGCGCGAACGGCGCAACGAGACCGTAGTGGCCGTGGATCAGGTCGTACTCTCCCGACCAGACGTGCGAGAGCACCTTCGGATAAAACCGCAGGTAGTCGACGGGCGTCCGCGGCGAGTCGGCAGTGTATTCGCCGGGAACGCCGATGACGGTGCACTCGACGCCACGTTCCTCGAGGACGGAAATCTGCTGCTCGAAGAACGAACGCGTAGAGGTGATGAGGTGTAATACGTGCATGTCGTGTCAGTCAGCGTTAGCGGCGAGCGCCGGCCGATCGAGCCTGGTCCCGGAGACGGTTTCGACCTCCCTGACGATGACGTCTGTCACGTCGATCCGGTCAGCGAGCAGTCGTTCGCGTCGACGGCCCCACTTCTCGGGGTCGTCTTCCTCGATCACCGAGATTGCCTTCTCGAGCGAGCGGGCGTGGCGGTCCGATCCGTTGAAGTTGAACACGAGGCCGTACTCCTCCTCGAGTTCGGTCGTGTACCCGAGCGACAGGGAGTTGACGTACACCGCCGGCGTGCCCAGCACCGCAGCCTCGGCGGTCATCGTCGCGCCCTCGCCGACGAAACAGTCGGCGTACGCGAGCAGGTCGTGCATCCGGTCGGGCGACGTCGTGAGCCGGTTCGATTCGAGTTCGTCGGGGAGGGGAACCTCCGACGTGAGCACGACCTCGGCGCCGGCGTCCTCGAGTCGCTCGACGGCCTCGACCGGATCGTCGAAGCCGCCCTGTCCCATATCGTGCGAGGAGTCCCAACTGCTCAGGCGCATCACGACGAGCGTGTCGTCGGGTTCCAGCCCGGCTTCCTCGAGGATCCCGGGATCGGGTTCGAACCGGTCGGGGTGGAGGTACGCGAGTTCGTGATAGCCCGGGTACTCGACCTTCTTCGAACCGATGTCGCCGTCGTAACACTCCGGCGTACAGACGACGTCGGCGAACGGGTACGCGAGCGCCTTGATGATCGTCGCGTGTTCGGTGTCGTAGAAGACGACGCTCTTCGCACCGACGAGTTTCGCGACGTGGGCGGCAGCGACGCCGCCGATCGCGGTGATGACGTCGGGCTTGATGCGACGCGCTCGCGCCAGCAGTTTCGCCTCGTAGGTCGCCTGGACCGCCGCCAGCGAGAGCAGCGAGTTCGACTCGCCGGCCAGGATCTCGTGGTCGATGTCGTAGCACTCGAGTAAGTCCGTCACCACCTCGTTCTCGCGCGCGAAGACGTGAACGCTGTGACCGTTGGACTCGAGTTCGGCGATCGCGTGCTTGAAGAAGTGGACGTGTCCGGGGTGCTGGATCGTCACGATAACGCGCATCTACCGACGCACCCCCTTCTCCGTGTTCTCACCGGCGTCGATCACCATCGCAACCAGGAAGACGACCGCGCTTGCGACGAACGCGAACCCGGTCGTGAACAGTTCGCGAAGTGACGTCTCGCCCTCGAGGGCGTTCGCGGTAGCGCCGCCGGCGAACGCGACGGCTCCGACCAGCGACGCGACGCCGATCAGGTACCCGAGCGCGGTCGGGTCGCTACGATCGTCGGCGAGGCGCACTCGCATTCGCTGGAGGAAGCCACGCAGCAGCGTCACCGACGTGATCGGGATGAATCGCTTGTAGTCGATGGTGCTCTCCTCGTCGGCGTACTTCGCCGGCATCGAGACGTCGGCGACGCGCATCCCCGCGATGTTGAGCCTGACGAGTAAGTCGTTGGTGTACTCGTGATCGTCCGGCAGTGACTCGATGTCGACCGCCGACAGCGCCTCGTTGGTGATCGCCGTGTACCCGTTTTGTGGGTCCTGGAGGCTCCAGTATCCGCTGGCGACCTTCGTCAACTGCGTCAAGACCCAGTTGCCGAACAGGCGAAACGGCGGCATCTCCCGTCGGCTCTCCCGGTCGGCGAGTCGGTTGCCCTTCGCGTAGTCGGCCTCGCCCTCGACGATCGGATCGAGCAGCTTCGGGAGCTGGTCGGGATCCATCTGGCCGTCCGCGTCCATCGTGACGACGACGTCCATTCCGTCGTCGCGCGCGCGAACGTATCCGGTCCTGAGCGCCCCGCCGGCGCCCTGATTTTCCTCGTGGCGGATCGCGACGATCTCTGTCCCCCCGATCGCTCCACCGTCGGAGAGCAAGGCGCGCGGTGCAACCCGCTCGTCGGTAGCCGGATCGACGCGCCCCTCGTCGGTCGACCGTCTCGAGCGAGCCGCGTACTCCTGGATGATCTGCCAGGTGTCGTCGGTCGAGCGGTCGTCGACGGCGTAGATTCGGTCGACGAAATCGGGCATCGTCTCGAGGACGCCGCCGACGTGCGTTTCCTCGTTGTACGCTGGCACGATGACGCCGATGGTGTGTCCGCGGTACATTATACCCTCCGGTAGACGAAGCCAGCATCAGCGACGGCGTTCTCGTCGAGTGCCGCGGTCACGTCGACCAGTGCCGGTTTCTCGTTGAGTTCGGCGGCGGCGTGCTCGAGGTCCATCTCGACGAACTCCTCGTGCGGTGTACCGAGGAGGATCGCGTCGAAGTCGGTGAAGTCGAGTTCGGTCTGGACGTCGATTCCGAACTCGTCGTGAATGGCGTCGGCGTCTGCGAACGGATCGTATCCTTCGATGCCGATGTCGTACTCCTTGAGTTTCTCGACGACGTTCGCGATTTTCGAACTCCGAATGTCGCCTACGCCGGCCTTATACGAGAGGCCCAGAACCAGAACGCGGCTCTCACAGAGAGTCTTCTGACACTCGTTGAGCGCCTTGATCGTCAGGTCGGCGACGTGCTGTGGTACCTGCTCGTTGACCGCACGGCCCGTCTGGATGAGTTCCGGCGTGAATCCCGCCTGCTCGGACTGGTAGGCCAGGAAGTACGGATCGACCGGAATGCAGTGTCCGCCGACGAGCCCCGGCCGGTAGTCGTGGAAGTTCCACTTCGTCCCGGCGGCCTCGAGGACCGCTCGGGTGTCGACGCCGAGTCGCTCGAAGGCCATCGACAGCTCGTTGACGAAGGCGATGTTGAGGTCCCGCTGGGTGTTCTCGACGACCTTGCTCGCCTCGGCGACCTCGATCGAAGGGGCTCGGTGGACGCCGGCGTCGACGACCGACTCGTAGAGGGCGGCGACGTCCTCGAGTACCTGCTCTGTCTGCCCACTGACGACCTTCACGACGTCCGCGAGGCCGTGTTCCTCGTCGCCCGGGGTCGCCCGTTCGGGCGAGTAGCCGACGAAGAAGTCCTCGCCGGCGGTCATCCCGGAGGCCTCCTCGAGCGCGGGAATCATGACCTCGCGGGTCGCACCCGGGTAGACGGTCGACTCGAGGATCACCGTCGCCCCCGCAGTCATCTTCGAGCCGACGGTGCTCGCGGCTGCCTCGACGAAGTCGAAGTCCGGGCGGTTGTCGCAGTCGACCGGCGTCGGAACCGCGATGATGACGTAGTCGGCGTCGGCGATCTGGCTGGCCTCGGTCGTGTAGGAAACGCCGCTTTCCGCGACGGCCTCGTCGGTGAGGTCGCCGGTCGTGTCGACGCCGTTCTGGAGGGTTTCAACCTTCGACTCGTCGACGTCGAAGCCGACGACATCGAAATTGGCCTCGGCGAATCGGACGGCGAGTGGCAGTCCAACGTAGCCCAGCCCGACGACGCAGATCGTCGCTTCACGTGCGCGTTCGATCGCTGGCTCCTCGAGCGTTCCCTCCTGGCCCCGCTGGGAGTAGTCCGTGACGACGGGCACGTTCGATCGATTCTCGCTTCGCGATTCCGTATTGCTGAGTGGTGGATTCATAGGTACATCACCGTCTTCTTCGTGTGCCGGCCGACCGGGTCCGACCGATCGGAAGGTCGTTCATGTGGCGATCCCGGGAGTGGGACGCGCTATTCCCTCTTTCCAGCCTCCCTCCGTTTACTATACCGCTGATAAAACTGTTGCAGCGGCGGAGACGGTCGTTCTCAGGGCCGGTACCGGCCAGTCACCGGGGTATCAGCCGAAATTGAGCCACAGAAGCGCCTCGAGGGCTTAGCCTGCCGTTAAGCGGGCCTGTAGCGCTTTATAATGAAAAGGGTGTCTCGTATTAGTGGACGTACGGTCGTCCCCGATCGTCGTTTCGATCGGTCGGCTCGGCCGTGCGTGATCATCCGATCACCGATACCGAAACCGATCACCAACCAGCTCCGAAGGACCGAAGATATGACGGCACCCACCTCTCAGATCGATGTTGCCCCGTCCGGGGTCGTACGTTCCCGGGCCGACACTGGGGAGTCGACCGATTCGACTCCACAGCCAGCGCCTGCGAACGTGCGGTCGACAGACGACAGCGCCACCGACCGTGGTTCCACAGCACGCTCCGAGTCGGTGTGTGCGTCTCGTCCCGACGTCGTCAGTCGTCCATCGCCTTCCCGTGAGTGCGACCACCGCACGCACGGAATTGGGCTGTCGGCGGGGATGGCGACGATCGGTAACGGGGCACCCGCGGTCGCGTTCGTGAACTGGTTCACGAACCGGCCCGCATCGGACTGGGACATGGTTCTGGTGACCGTGCTCTCGCTGCTCGTCGGTGGTCTCGTCGGTATTCGTCTCGCGTACGTCCTGTCCGCTCGAGAGATCAGCGTCACCCTGGGGGGTTCACTCTCGGATCCGGCGGGCGACGAACCGACGGACGACCAGCACAGCACCGGGCACGAGTTCCACCATGCCGTCTCGGCTTCCACTCCTTCGTTGCTCCTGAGCGACGAGGGAGAAGTGATCAAGCTGCTCATGCAGAACGACGGAACGCTCCGTCAACACCAGATCGCGTCGGAAACGGGATGGTCGAAGTCGAAGGTAAGTCGCATTCTCTCGGATATGCACGACGAGGGAGTGATAGAGAAGATCTCGATCGGTCGCGAGAATCACATCACGCTGGTTCCGGAGGCACAACAAGAATAACAGACACGCGTCTGTGCGGCGTATCGGTCGCCGTTTGTCGATCGCAATCGCACCACACCACCACCACCACCACCGCAATCGCAATCGCAATCGCAATCGCACTCACCACAGTACACCTCACGACCGAGTGCTCCGGTTCAGCGTATTCTCGGTACACGTCGAAGGTACCGACGGAGCGACCGCCGGTATCGGCTTCCATTCTTTCGATGCTTCGTCCTGACCCCTCCGATACTGGCGGGGCTCACCGGGCCACCGGAGAGCTCCGGCACTCTTGGACCCGTCTGTAGGCGTCGCTCGAACGACGAAACGGCTCGCAGTATCCTCACGAGAGGGCTCGAGGAAACTCTGGCTCCACTGTACCGCCCGTCGACCTGCGCCGACGATCGAGAACGCACTCGAGACCCGGCCGGGCTCGACGAACGCGTCCATCAATGCCACGGACGACCAGGCCACGAGACGGAGAGAATTATCGGGCGTGTCGACACGGTCGGTGAGCTGCTCTCGATACCTCGGCGATGTAATGATTGTTCGAAGGAATATCGGCCGTCAGCCACCCGTCTGACGACTCCTCGGGGAGCCGAACCCCAAACGAGATCAGTGGTCTGAGTGGGTCTAACCCATTGATACCGGCACCAATGATCGGTAGAACGTACGTTCGTATCCTGTGAAACGGTTTTAACAGGGAACTATGAGGGGCCAGGATGCGTCTTACCTGAGGTATAGTAATACCGTCATTCCGTCTGGTGAACGAGTAGATGCCCACCCGCCAGCTGGCGGAGGATCACGGGTACCACACATCCATGACACGAACTAGCCGCCATCTACGCACCGCTGTCTCGACGAGCACGACCACCAAAACCGACGCAGTGGTCCGGTCGACCGCTGGTCGGTCGTCTCGTTCGTCCGTCACGGCACCGCCAGCCGCGGCGTCTGCTCCAGAGGTGAGCGGCTAATGTGTGGAATCATCGCGCGAGTCGGTCGCGACGACGCGACCGAGGCGCTCCTCTCGTCGCTCGAGAACCTCGAGTACCGCGGCTACGACTCCGCCGGGATCGCCGTCCAGAACGGCTCCGGCGTGAAGGTTCACAAGTGCTCGGGAGAGGTCGCCGACCTCAAGTCCCGCCTCCAGACGAAACCGAGCGGGAACATCGGAATCGGGCACACCCGATGGAGTACCCACGGGCCGCCGACGGACGCGAACGCCCACCCTCACACAGACACCGCGGGTGACGTCGCCGTCGTTCACAACGGCGTCATCGAGAACTACGACGAACTCAGGGACGAACTCCAGGCGAAGGGCCACGTCTTCAGGAGCGACACCGACACCGAGGTCATCCCGCACCTGATCGACGAGTACCGGGCTGAGACCCCCGACACGGAGACGGCCGTTCGACGCGCCGTCTCGACGCTCGAGGGAAGCTACGCGATTGCCGCTATCGTCGACGGCGAAGAAGCCGTGTACGCCGCCCGAAAGGGATCCCCGCTCGTCCTCGGACTCGACGCCGACGAGTGGTACCTCGCGAGCGACGTCCCCGCGTTCCTCGATCACACTGACGAGGTGATCTACCTCGAGGACGGCGACGTCGTCGTACTCGAGCCCGACAGCTACCGGATCACCGATCTCGAGGGCGCCCCGATCGAGCGGTCGGTCGATACCGTCGAGTGGGACCCCGAAGACGCCGGCAAGGGCGAGTACGACCACTACATGCTCAAGGAGATCAACAACCAGCCGACATCGCTCGCCAACACCATCGAGGGGCGAGTCGACGACGGCGAGGTCGTCCTGGAGGACCTCCCCGCGGGGACGTTCTCCGAGGTCGAGTACGTCCAGTTCGTCGCCTGCGGAACCTCCTACCACGCGGCGATGTACGGCACCCAACAGCTCCGCGAGGCCGGGATTCGGACGGAAGTCGTCCGCGCGAGCGAGTACGACTCGACCGCAGGACCGGTCTGTGAGCGAACGCTGACGGTCGCCGTCACCCAGAGCGGCGAGACGGCCGACACACTCGAGGCGCTCCGCAGCGCCGCCGAACAGGGGGCGCGAACGCTCGCCGTCACCAACGTCGTCGGTTCGACAGCGGCGCGAACCGCCGACGGCGCGCTGTACATTCGGGCGGGGCCGGAAGTCGGCGTCGCCGCGACGAAGACGTTCTCCTCGCAGGCGGTCACGCTGACCCTGCTCGGTCAGCGACTCGCCGCCGACGTACCCTCCGCTACGCCCCGGAACGACCAGGCCGAACTCCTCGAGGACCTCGAGCGGCTTCCAGGCCAGGTCGAGACGCTACTCGAGTCGACGGATGCGAAGCGACTGGCGGCGGCGTACGTCGACAGCCCGTCGTACTTCTTCATCGGGAACGACCTGGGTCACCCGGTGGCGCTCGAGGGGGCCCTGAAGTTCAAGGAGATTACCTACGAGCACGCGGAAGGGTTCGCCTCGGGCGAACTCAAGCACGGGCCGCTCGCGCTCGTGACCGACGAAACGCCAATCTTCGCCACCTGTACGGGGGCGAACGACGAGAAGACCAAGACGAACGCGATCGAAGCCCAGAGCCGAGGTGCACCGATTATCGCCGTCGGCCCCGAGCGGAATCCGCTGACCGACGTCGCCGACGCCCAGCTCGAGATTCCGGAGACTCACCCCGTCTGGGCGGGTCTGCTGGCGACAGTACAGCTCCAGCTGGTGTCGTACCACGCGGCGAACCAGCTCGGTCGACCGATCGACAAGCCACGGAACCTCGCGAAGAGCGTCACGGTCGAGTAGTCTCTCTCGGCTCTTTCTCGCCTCCCACTCGACGTTGCGCTCAGTACCATTACTAACAGTCATCGGACCACAACAAGGAACCGTCGACCAGTACCGCTCACAGCGATTGTACGGCTCGAGTCGCGAGCGGCTTAGTAGCCGTATAATGAAAGGCTGACGGTTGGTACGAGAAGTATGGACACAGCCGTCTCGAGTTCGCACTCGAGTCACGATCGACCGACACACCAGAGGTAAGAACCATGGAAAATTACGACCAACAGACGAACGAGACGCGATCGATCCACACCGGCGTACAGCTGTTACTCGTCTTCATCGGCGTCGCCTTCCTCGTCGCCGGGCTGGTACTCGCCGCAGGCGGATCGAGCCTCATCGGATCGGATGGGCCAGTTGGCGGGCTCGCACCGTGGGATTCGGGCTCTTCGGGTGACGACGACGAATTCCAGCAACCTTCCGAGGATGGAGATTCCGACGGGGGTGACGATCCGAGCGGCGATGGCGATAGCGATGGCGGCGAGCAGACCGAAGACGGATCGGACGGTGACGAGACGGATACTGATGGCGGTGGCGACAGTGGTGATGGCGAAGATAGCGATGGTGGAGACGGTGATGGCGGAGACGGTGATGATAGTGATAGTACCGATGGCAGTGACGGAAGCGATGACGACGGTAGTAGCGACGACGGCAGCAGCGGTGACGATGGGAGTGATGACGGCAGCGACGATGGCAGTGACGGCGACGATGGCAGTGACAGCGACGATGGCAGTGACAGCGACGATGGCAGTGACAGCGACGACGGTGATAACAACGACAGCGACGACGGCAGTGACGGCGAAACGTCGACACTCAGCCTCATCGTCGAAGACGAGGACGGCAACCCGATCGAAGGCGCCACCGTCCAGGTCGAAGACGACGGGATGATCTTCGGATACAGCGAGGAGAAATCGACCGACGGAAACGGGTTCGCGGAGTTCGAACTCGAGGACGGCGAGTACGAGGTCACCGTGACCGCGGACGGCTACGAAGGCGCCCAGACCACCATCGAGATGTCCGGCGACGACGAGATGCTCATCGCCACGCTCCAGGAGTCAGGCGATAGCGACGGCGACGACAACGAGACGACCAACGACACCCAGACCGACGGCTAACGCCAGGTGACTGCGGACCTGGCATCCGACCGCACTCGATCGTCTGTTTTTGTGCGGATTCGATCGCTTTCAACGCTCGACGACTAGGTAGTCGACACGGGAGACGGCGCTCGAGAGCTATACCTCGGACCCAGAATTACCGCTGCTCATCAGCCACCGGTGTCCCGGAAATCAGGCGTTCCGCCCCAGTTCCGCGAGCAGGTGGCCGACGTGAATGCGATCGCTCGCCCCTTCGGTCATCTCGAACTCGACGTCCGCCGCGAGGCGGTGCATCCGCGCGAGCGCCTCGCCCTGGTAGCGCTTCCTGGCGACGGTCAGGATTTCCTCGAGGACCTCCCCACCGTCGAGTCCCTCGTCGACGAGCAACTCGTCGAGCGTCGACCGAGCGTCGGTGAACGCGCCCGCCTCGGCGTCGTCGAGCATGGACTCGACCTCGTCGCCGTAGCCGACGGTCCCGATCGTCTCGTAGGCCGTCGACATCGTGAGTTCGCCCTCGGTTTCGACGGTCGTCTGGGCCGCCAGGATCGCCCGCCGGAGGTTGCCGTCCGCGTAGCCCGCGACGAACTCGAGGCCGTCCCGGTCGTAATCGACGTCCTCGGCCTCGACGATCCGCTCCAGGACGGTGACCGTCTCCTCGCTCGAGGGCGCGCGCATCGAGACGGGGAAACACCGCGACCGAATCGGCGGGATGAGCTTCGTAGGCTGGCGCGTCGCGAGGACGAACTGAGTCGTCCGGTGGTGCTGTTCCATGATTCGGCGTAGCGCCTGCTGGAAGTCCTCGCGAACAGCCTCGGCGTTGTCGAGGAGGACGGTCTTGTACGACCCCGAGACGGGGGCGTAACTCGCCGATTCCTTGAGGACGTGGTTGATCATGTCGCGTTTCGACATCGACGACCGGCCGGTCAGGAAGTGTGCGAACCGAGGGTCGTTCTTGATTTCGGTCTTCGTCCGCCCGAAGAAGTCCGCGACGTTGATGATGATCAGGTCGTTGTCCGGGTCGTCATGTGCCGCCGCCGCAAGTGCCTTCGCCGCCGCCGTCTTCCCGCTTCCAGGCGGGCCCTGCAAAATGAGGTTGATCGGCTCCTCGACGGCGCGCTCGAGGTACGCACGAGCGTCGTCTTGGGGCAACTCCTCGAGAGTCGGCGCGTACGTTTCCGTCCACAGCGGCGCGTCCATCGCCTGTCCGTAGGGAGGGGTGAGGTAAGAATCGGTCGGTTAACGGGAGCGGTCAGCGGTTAGCGGTCAGTACCTCGGACGCTACCCCTCCTGGATCTGGTCCTCGTCCGACGGGAGCGCCGCTTGAATGCGATCGCCGTCGACGACGATCGGATCGGCGTTCGGGAATCCCTCTTCCGCGTCGTACTCGTCCGACTCGCCCGAGTAGAGCACGACGAACAGGGTTTCCTCGCCCTCGGCGTCGAACTCGAGAGTGACGTTCTCGTGGGTCCCCGCCGAGAGGTTCTCGCTAATCCCACGAACGGCCTGCGACTCGTTTTCGACGGTCAGGAACCCGTCTTCGGGGAGCGTGACGTTGACGGTCGCCGTCGACTCGTTCGCCTCGAGTACCTCGAGGTCGGGTGGTGTGTCGTACTGGATGGTGAGCGTGTCGAGCTGGCCGTGGTCGGTCGTGTAGATGCCAATCGTCCGATCGCCGGGGTCGAGTTGCGCCGTCTCGAGTTCGAAGCTGACGGTGGTGGTCTCCCCAGCCTCGAGGGAGACGATCCTTCGCTCGAGCACCTCACCGTCGACGCGAATCTCGACGTGCTGGCGATTCTCGACGTCTCGTGGGTTTCGGACGTCGCCCTCCACGGTGACGGTTTCGTTGGTCGTCGCCGTCGTGGGAAGTGAGAGCGATTCCACCTGGAACGAGTCGGTCGGGGCGTCGCCCTCGCTCTCGTTCAGGGTGACGCTCGCGGTGTCGCTGACCGGGTAGCCGTCCTCGATGTACGGCCGGTCTTCCTCGCCGTCACTCTCCTCGAACATGTAGGTCCCTTCGTTCGCCGTGTCCTGGTGAACTGTCGCCGTGAGTTGTCCGACGAGGTCGCCGCTGTCCTCGTCGTCCTGCTCGATCGTGACGTTATCGTACGAGTCGGCATCGAGGCGGTCGGAGACCGCGACCGTCTCGCCGGCGCTGTTCGTGATGACGATGAACCCCCCATCGGAGAGCGTGACCGACTCGACCTCGACGCTCGAGCCGTTAGTCGTCTGATCGGGGAACGTGATCGACGCCTCGGGTTCTTCTTCGACGCCAAACAACGCCGGCGCCTGACCGACGGCGAGTCCAGCAGCGAGGACGACGGCGATAGCGACCAGTAGCGCGAGCAGCAGTTTGGCCGTTCCGAGCGAGAGGTTCGAACTCATCGAAGCTTCGAGTACATCGTCTTACGAGACACACACGGTAAAATGACCGGTTCGTTCCCATCGAATTGCCGGTGTAGTCGTCGAATACCGGTTCGATCACGTCGACTCTATCGCCTCGCTCTCGAGGTCGGACGCGTCGACGGTCGGATTCGGATTCGAAGCGGGTTTAGCCCCAGCGGACTGATCACGGACCAATGACACTGTGCGTGACGTACCTGGGGACGAGTGGGGCGATTCCGACGACCAGTCGGAACCCGAGCAGCCTCTTCGTCGCCCGCGAGGGCGAGCAGTTCCTGTTCGACGCCGGCGAGGGGACCCAGCGCCAGATGATGCGCTTCGGAACGGGTTTCTCGGTCTCGCACCTGTTCGTCACGCACACCCACGGCGACCACGTCCTCGGGATTCCGGGCCTCCTCCAGACGATGGCGTTCAACGACCGCGAGGACCCGCTGGCTATTCACTGCCCGCGCGGGACGCGCCGTCACCTTCGGTCGCTCGTCTCGCTGCTCGGCAACCGACCCTCGTTTCCGGTCCGAATCAACGAGGTCGACGGCGGGAGCGTCGCCTACCGCGGCGACGACTACGAGGTGCAAGCGTTCGACACCGACCACGACACTCGATCAGTCGGCTACGCGCTGGTCGAGGACGACCGGAAGGGCCGCTTCGACCGCGAGCGAGCCGAGGAACTCGGCGT
The DNA here is from genome assembly GCF_042663485.1 of Saliphagus sp. GCM10025334. Lineage (NCBI taxonomy): Archaea > Methanobacteriati > Methanobacteriota > Halobacteria > Halobacteriales > Natrialbaceae > Saliphagus > Saliphagus sp. GCM10025334. Next base: position 694,162 of record NZ_JBHTAF010000002.1, read on the forward strand.
CCCCGTCGGCCCCGCCTTTTCCAGACTCCACGAGGGCGAGCCGGTCGAACTCGAGGACGGCACCGTCGTCCGGCCCGAGCAGGTCGTCGGCGAGCCACGTCCCGGCCGGTCGCTCGTCTACACCAGCGACACGCGCCCGACCGAGGCGACCCTCGAGGTCACCGACGACCCCGACCTGCTGATTCACGACGCGACGTTCGCCGACGACTGGGCCGAGCGCGCCGACCACACCGCTCACTCGACGGCGCGACAGGCCGGACGAATCGCCAGCCGGGCCGGTGCGAAGCGCCTCGCGCTGGTGCACCTCTCCTCGCGGTACGCCGGCCGATCGACGCCCCACCTCGCGGAAGCCAGGGAAGCCTTCGACGGTGATCCGGAGGCCGTCTCAATTCCCGACGACGGGGACTCCCTGAAGATTCCGTATCCGGACGAGTGAGACGATGCTCGAAAAGCGACGAGTCGACCACTCGAGGCGACGATCGAGGGCGATTCGTCCAGCCGGTGGCGGGAAGCGTTCGGCGACTAACAAGCGCATAAACTAGACATGTCGGAAACCAGATCATATATTAACGAGACGGTAGTCGAATTTAGATTCAGTTCATCGACTTTACGTTCGTAATTGCTATATAACTCATCGTCGACCGGCCGATATGGTGAGTACGCAGTGTTAGAGTACATCAAACCCTTCACCGACATCGTCTTTCCGGCGGTGTACATTCTGTTCTTCGTCGGGACGATCGGCGTCCTGGCGTTCGCCAATAGATCCATCGCGAAAAAGGTCTGGCTGGCGTGTTTTTTCGCCCTGTTGCTGGCGGTGACGGTCGTCGGCATGACCGTCATGCCCGTCGTCGAGATGCACAAGTTCTCCCAGCCCAACAGCGACGAGATGACCTACTACGAGGTCCGGATCGTCGACTCGGCGGGGAACGAACTCGAGCTCGACGACCGCGCCACCCCGCCGCTGACCGGCTCGCGGACGTCGTCGGTCGCCGGGGAGATGGCGTACGAGTATACCGACGAGGAACGCATGGAGATGGGTGAATTCTACATTCGAAGCGTCAACGACTATCGACAGACGATCGAATCGGGTGGCCCGCCGGCCTACGAGGCGTTGCAGCCGCCGCGGTACGTCGACGACCACCAGTGGACCGCCGCACAACTCGAGAACTACGAGGAGTTCGAGGCCGTCCGAATCTACGAACGAACCGTGACGTTCAACGAGGAACACAGCGCGGTCGAACGAAACGAGGAGACGCACCTGGTCACCATCGACGTGGCCAACGGGACCGTCGACGAGAACGAAACCGCGATCGAACACGAGGGTGAGCGGGCATGAGCGCGTTCGTCAACTACTTCGCCGACGACGCCCGGTCGACCCCGATCAACCTCGCGGTCGTTCGCGTGCTCCTCGGGTCGTGGGTGCTCTGGCGGATGCTCTCGCTCGAGTGGGGCTTCTACGGTGAGTGGCCCCGTCACTTCAACCCGCCACTCGCCTACCTCTACCAGGACATCTTCTTCACCCTGTTGCCGTACCTGCAGTGGGTCCTGGCCGGGTTGCTCGTTCTGTTCATCGTCGGCTACAAGACCCGGTGGTCCGGCGGACTCGCCAGCCTGGTGATGATGCACATGCTGGCGGTCAAGTCGACGATCTACCTGGCGGGGACCATCGAGTCGCTGTTCGCCTGTGCGTACATGATCCTCCTGTTCGCGCTCTTCTGTGAGGACGACGTGCTGTCGGCCGACACCGTGATCGAAACGAAAGAGAAGTCCATCGACCAGCTGAATACGTTCCTGAAGGAGGGGAGCGACGAGACACATCGTGCGCGAGCACTGAAGTGGGGACTGCTCGCCATCGGCCTCCTGTACCTCGGCTCGGCCTGGGGGAAGTTCATGAACGGCCCGATCGACATCTGGCTCTCCGGTGCGGAACTCCAGCGCGACATCCTGTTCGCCCAGGAGCTGACCGGCAAGGAACGCCCGCTCGCCGCGCCGATCCTGGAGTACGACGTGCTGTCGTGGCTCGGGTTCCTCGGCACCGGCCTGGTCCAGGCGTCGCTCATCGTCGTCGTCCTGCTGGGCCTGCCGATCACGCTGTCCGCGCTCGGCCTGATCGGCTTCCACCTCGCCGTGGTCGCGACGCTGGGGCTGTACTTCATCGACATGGTCCTCGTCCTCTCGCTGTTCGCCGCCTGGGACGTCGCCTACCGGTGGCTCGCCGCGGACGCGGACGATAGCGTCACGCTGGTGTACGACGAGCGCTGTTACTTCTGCGCCCGGAGCCTCTATCTCTTCAAGTACCTCGACGTCAACGACTCCGTTCGATTCCGCTCGCAGTCGGACGCGCCGCGAGAACTCGTCGACCGCGACGGCGTCGACCTCGACAAGGAAATGTACCTGTTCCGCGGCGACGAGGCCTACGGCGGCTACGAGGCGTTCCGCCAGCTGTTCAAACAGTTCCGGGTCTTCGCCCCGATTACCCTCCTGATGGCACTCCCACCGGTCAGGATGGTCGGCAACCGTGTCTACGCCTACATCGCGCGCAACCGGAGTCGCCACTTCGTCTGCAGTATCGACGCCGAACAGTCCTGAGCCGTTTTTTCGCCCTCGCGTCGGATTTATACGTCGTTCCGCCCTATACTGCGCCGTGAGTACGCGAACGAACGCACTCGACGCGGTCGTCTTCGGCGTCGACGTTCAGAGCGGTGACGTTCGCGGCGACGCACCCTCCTACGCACTCGTCGTCTACGACGGTGACGAAGACGGCCTCGAGCGAGACGTCGTCTCCCACCGGAAACTGCGCCGCCTGATCGCCGACGTCGAACCTGCCATCGTCGCGACCGACAATATGTACGAACTGGCCGCGGACAAGGACCAGTTGATCCACTTTCTCGGGTCGCTCCCTGCCGGGACCAAACTCGTCCAGGTGACCGGCGACGAACGACCCGAATCGCTCTCACGAGTCGCGAAGCGCCACGGGGTTCCCTACGGCAAGGAGCCCATGAAGGAAGCCGAGGCCGCGGCCCGTCTGGCGGCCCACAGCGTCGGCTACGAGGTATCGGCCTTTACCGACACCACGGAGGTTAAAGTCTCCAGGGGCCGCTCGACCGGCAAGGGCGGCTGGAGCGCCGACCGCTACACGCGCCGGATCCACGGCTCCGTCAAGCGTCGCGCCCGCGAAGTGGAGAGCGCCCTCGAGGATGCCGGCCTCGAGTTCGAACGCGAGGTCCGGGAAGCCTACGGCGGGTTCGCCAACGCGGTGTTCACCGTCGAGGGCCGCCCCCAGGACATTCCGGTGTCGAACGAGCGCTCGGGCGACGTGCGCGTCGAGATCGAACGGGAACGACGCGACGGGATCGAGTTTCGCCCGCTCGCGAAGCGCCGCGATCACGTCGTCGTCGGCGTCGACCCCGGGACGACCACCGCGGTCGCCATCGTCGGCCTCCAGGGCGAGGTGCTCGACGTCTGGAGTTCCCGAACGAACACCATGGCCGACGTGATCGAGTGGATCGTCGAGCGCGGCCGCCCGGTGATCGTCGCCGCGGACGTGACGCCGATGCCCGAAACCGTCGAGAAGATCCGCCGGAGCTTCGACGCGGCGGGCTGGACGCCCCAGCGAGACCTGCCCGTCGACGAGAAACAGCACCGCACGGCGGACGAACCCTACGACGACGACCACCAGCGCGACGCGATGGCCGCCGCCCTCTACGCCGTCGACGCCCACGAGGACCAGTTCGAGCGCATCGCCCGCAAACTCCCCGCCGGAATCGACCGCGGCGAGGTAACGGCCCGGGTCGTCGCCGGCGGCGAGACCGTCGAGACCGTCCTCGAGGATCTGACCGAGGACGAAGAACACGACGAAGAGGAGAGCGAACACCAGCCTCGAGAGTTGACGGCCGAGGAACGGCGCATCCGCGACCTCGAGCGCCAGGTCGAACGCCTCGAGGGCCACGTCGAGACGCTCGAGGGACGAATCGAGGATCGGGACGAACAGATCGAGGACCTCGAGGCCGAACTCGCCGTCACCCGCCGAGAGGAACGCCGCCAGATCCGTAAAGAGCGCGAGGTGAGCCGCCTCGAGCGCAAGGCCGACCGCCTCGAGAGCGAGCGCGACGAGGCCCGCGAGGAGGTCGAGGCCCTCGAGGAGAAAGTCGAGCGGATGAAGACGCTCTGGAAGCTCGATCACTCGAACTTCGCGGACGTCGCCGAGAAGAAGGCCGGCCTCGTCCCCGTGAAGGTAATCGAGAAGTTCACGAAAGGGGCGATCCGGGCGGCCGAGGAGGCCTACGGCATCGCGCCTGGCGACGTGGTCTACGTGCGCGACGCCAGCGGGGCGGGGCGCTCGACCGCGGAACTCCTGGCGAGTTTCGAGCCGCGAGTCGTTTTGAAGAACGGCAACCTCTCGGAGATCGCCGACGCCATCCTCTTCGACCGCGAGATTCCGGTCGGCCCCGGCGACGACGTGGCGATGCAGGAAGTGGACGAACTGGCCGTCGCCCGCGAATCGGACGTCGAGGCGGTCATCGAGGACTGGCACGACCGGGCGCTCGAGCGCGAGCGCGATCAGAAAGCGGAGATGGTCGATCGGCTCATCAGCGAGCACCGGGCGGGCGATAACGAGGCCTGACCGGATTCGGCGTGTCTTTTTCGAGCCCTAAACCATCCCGAACGACTGGAGCACGCCCGTCACCAGCGACTTGACGACGAGGGCGACCCCGATGAGCATGAGGGCGAGGCCGCCAGCGATCAGGTAATTCTGGGTGGCGATCAGGGCGATTCCGGCGATCGCGAGGATCACGCCGAGGATTCCGAGCGGACCGAGATTTTTGCGCATACCCGCTGTGGACAGTCGATACTCTTAATCGCGGTGGTTTGTGAGCGGGGCTCGAGTCGAAACGAGGGGCGATTTTCGGAACCCGATTGCCGAGCGCCGAACGCCAGCCGCCGACCACCGAACGCCGAGCCTCGAGCGTCGAACCTCGAACGCCGAACTTTGAGCGCCGAGCGTCAGCCCCCCGAACGCAAATACGCGTAAACGAGACACTTAACCGACGACCGACCCTAGAACCGATGGGAGAGAGAGCCTGGCTGCCGCGATGGCCGGTCCGGAAACGGGTCGGCCACCCAACGCGAGCGCTCGTTTTTCGGGCGCTCGCGCCCGCGAGGAAAGTCCCCCCACCCGTCGGGCGGGTGACCGGACGCAAGTCCGGAGCGGGAGACCGCTGGCTCTGGAACAGCAACGACACGTCTCGGCCCGATCGATGATGCGCGCGAACCCAACCGCGAGGACGGGGAGTTAACCCGCAGAGAGCGTGTGGCCGCCTTGCGGCCACGCTGGGGCGGTGTAGCCGCCCCACGGACGGCCGAGGATCGATGGAACGGCGAATCCTCACCGGTGCAAGTCCGCGTCGCAGGTAGCCCGACAGAACCGCCTCAGGCGGGCGGCGCGGACGCTCAGCCGAATGCCGGGTCGAACAGAAGGGGGCTTACTCCTCTCACCCAGTTTTGCGCCCTCGAGAGCAACCAGTGTCGAATCACCGTCTCGGTCACAGCGCCCGGATCGCACTGCAGTGAGGGGAAGTAGAAGGTGTGCGTTTCGCCCGGCTCGAGTTCGGCACCAGCCGAATCGTTGAACGCGACGGTTCCGTCCTCGAGCAGCGCCTCGACGACGACTCCGGCCTCACCGGTTTTCGCCTCCGTCGCGTTTCGGAGCGTAACCGCGGCCCCGTAGACGGGGTCGCCGTCAGCCGTCCCCAGCTGGCCCCACTCGTTCTCGACGAGAGCCGACCCGTCTTCGATCGTCGGGCCCGGATCCGACGTTCCGCCGTCCGGTTCCGCGAGCGTGTATCGGTCGACGGCGTCCGCGCTCCCCTCCGTCGTGACGATCTCGAAGAGGTACGTCTCCCGACTCCGCCTGAAGAGCGACCGACTCTCGATGACACGCTCGCCGTCGCTGCGTTCGAACGTCGCCCGTACCGTTTCCATGTAACTACCGAGATCGTCGAACTCGATGCGTCCGCGAACGCCGTATCGGTCGGTCGCGTCGTCGTCGAAGAAGTGGTGATCCGTGATCGTGCCACCCGGATTACTCTCGATGCGCCCGTTGCGATCCTCGCCGTCGACGCAGATCGGCGTCGCCGACCGGTCGAACGATTCCTCGGCGACCACCTCGTTGGGCCAGTTCTCCGCTGGCGCGAGTGCCGAACTGGTCACGTTGGTCCTGTCGTCGTCGACGCCAGGGACGCTCGAGAGACACCCTCCGACGAGACCAGACCCGAGAGTCGTGAGGTACGGTCGACGTTTCACGACGTAAACCATAGCACGATGTCATAAGAAGGTACCTCAAGCTCAAACTCCGGTTGCACCTACAGTAGTCACGGATGGCGTCGCCCGCTACCCACCCCGACGCGAGACGGGAACTTTAACGCCTCGCGCCGGAAAGCGAGAGTATGTCGAATCCGTTCGGAATCGTCCCCACTGAGGCTATCCTCGAGGGACGGGCCACCGACGCCTACTTCGAGCGTACCCGGACGACCCTCGAACACGCGGGTCGCAACCCCCGCGTTGTCACCGAGGTAACGGCCGACCAGTTTCCAACAGGGGAGTTCGAGGTCTTCGCGGGCGTCCACGACGTCGCGACGCTCTTCGAGGGCCGCGACGTGGACGTCGACGCCCTCCCTGAGGGCACGCTGTTCGACGGCGGGCCGGTCATGCGCATCGAGGGGCCGTACCTCGAGTTCGCCGAACTCGAGACCTCCCTGCTGGGCTTTCTCTCCCAGCCCAGCGGTTTTGCAACAGCGGCGCTCGAGGCCCGTCTGGCCGCACCCGACTCGCAGGTCCTCTCATTCGGCGCGCGCCACGTCCACCCCGCCATCGCCGCTACCGTCGAACGATCGGCCCTGCTCGCCGGACTCGACGGCTTCTCCCACGTCGCCGCGGGCGACGTCCTCGGGCGCGAGGCCGGCGGGACGATGCCCCACGCGCTGATGCTCATCTTCGGCGAAGGCGAGCAGGACGATGCCTGGACGGCCTTCGACGAGGCCGTCCCCGAGGACGTCCCTCGAGTCGCCCTGGTCGACACCTTCTGGGACGAGAGTAGCGAAACCCTGCTCGCCGCCGAGACCCTCGGCGACCGCCTCGACGGGGTTCGCCTGGATACGACTGGCTCGCGACGCGGCGACTTCCGTCACATCGCCCGCGAGATCCGCTGGGAACTCGACGCCCGCGGCCGAGAGGACGTCGACATCTTCTGCAGCGGCGGGCTGACCCCCGAGACGATCCGAGAGCTCCGAGACGTCGCCGACGGCTTCGGGATCGGGAGCTACGTGACGGGTGCCGACAGCGTCGACTTCGCGCTCGACATCGTCGAAATCGAGGGCGAGATGACCTCGAAACGCGGGAAGCTCTCAGGAGACAAGCAGGTCTACCGCACCGCCGACGGCGGTCACGAGGTCCGGCTGGCCGACCAGCCCGTCCCCGAGGACGGGGAGGCCCTCCTCGAGCCGCTGGTTCGCGACGGCGAGATTGTCCGTGAGGCGGACCTCGAGGCGGCGACCGAGCGGTGTCTCGCCGATGCGGCGGCGGTCGGGTTCGGGAGCGACGACTGAGAGCCGTCCACTCGTCGGATTCGAGCTCGCGTCTATCGCTCGTCTATAGTACTGGCCTCCTCGAGGGCCACTCACTCGTCGACCTTGACGTCCACCCGGGGGACGAAGGGGCCGAAATCCGCGGTCTTGCTGGCGATCGTCGCAATTCTGAAGGTGTACACCAGCAGGACGACGAACGGCAGGAAGGCGAGCGTGACCGCGACGCTCACGACGACGACGAGCGCGAGCGTGCTCTCGAGGCCCGCGATGATCGACGGGTACGTCATCATGAACAGGCCGCCGCCGAGCAGCGTCGGGAACCCCACGTACAACAGGAGTTTCGAGAGGTGAGCGAGTTCGTGTTGCATGTACAGCGTCTTGAACGACTGGCGGGCGACGGCGAGGTAGCCGAGCAGTTCGATCAGGGAGTCGAGCCCCTCGAGGGCCTCTATCGAGAGTTCGTCGGCGTACCGGGCTCGAATCGTCCGGGCGGCGTGGAGGTGCGCCCCGTTGAAGTGACCCAGGACCGCCGAGAGCGCGTCGAACGTCCCGAACTCCGCGGTCTCGAGCGCCTTCGAGACGGTCTCGCCTTCCTCCGTGACGGCTCCGGCGAACGTCTCGAGGCTCGCGGCGACGGCTCCGTCGGCGTCCGTCGCGTCCGACTGGAGGTCGCCCACCGCAGCCACGACGGCGTCGACGATGAGCCGGAGGAACTCGGCAGGTGCGGCCGGGCTAACCGGCGTCTCGGTCGCGTCTTCGACCGTTCGTCGGAAGTCGGTCATCGCCTCGTAGCGCTGTTGCAGGTCGCCGGTCCACCCCAGTTCCTGGGAGAGGACGAGCTGGTTGATCGCGAGGACTATGGTGATGAACGGGAGGGTGCCACCGACGATCGCGCCGACGAGCGTCGTCGCCGTAGCGGGATTCGCGACCGGAATCCAGCCGGCAGCCCCGATCGCCAGACAGACGGTGAACACCAGTCCGGCAAAGAGGGCCGTCAACACGTAGCGATTCCCGTCGAGCAAGATCCAGCGCTGGGCCGGCGACTCGCGAAGTCGTTCGTGAACGAGGTCGCTCTGGGTCTTCGTCTCGTCGATCGCTCGCTCGGTGCCCATGGATCGGCGTCAACGACCGTCGAAAAAAGCGTGTGTCTTCGTTGCAGTCGATGGGGCCGAGTTTCGAGTGTGATCTACGCCTGGACCGATCCGCCGCGCGTGGATTTATGGCTCGAGAGTGGGTATTTTCGACTATGCACCTCGAGCCAGACACCACGGCGGTGATCGTCGTCGACATGCAAAACGGCTTCTGTCACCCCGACGGGGCGCTGTACGCGCCGGGCAGCGAGTCCGTAATCGAGCCAATCGCGGCCCTGGTCGAGCGAGCGCGAGAGGCGGGGAGCCGAATCGTCTACACCCGTGACGTCCATCCCCCCGAACAGTTCGAGGACGCCCATTACTACGACGAGTTCGACCGATGGGGCGAACACGTCCTCGAGGGGTCGTGGGAGGCCGAACTGGTCGAGGAACTCGACGTTCGCGAGGAGGACCTCGTCGTCGAGAAACACACCTACGACGCCTTCCATCAGACCCAGCTCGACGGCTGGCTCTCCACGCGCGGAATCGAGGATCTGGTCATCTGTGGCACCCTCGCGAACGTCTGCGTCCTCCACACTGGCGGGAGCGCCGGGCTTCGGGACTACCGCCCGCTGATGGTTTCGGACTGCATCGGGGCGCTCGAGGACGACCACCACGAGTACGCCCTGCAGCACGCGGACTGGCTTTTCGGAGAAGTCGTCGAGAGCGACGACTTGTCGTTCGACGGGACGTAGCCCGCGAGGCGCGTGCCAGTCCTCGGACGATGCACCCGGGCTACCGATCGGCGTCTCGGTTTCGCAGTCGGTCGGTTAAGAGTTCGCGTATCCACACGGCGAACCCGTGGTCGTCCCCGTACGTCCACACCGCCACCTCGTGGGTGACGTCGGGGAGGTCGCTCTCCGTGATTCCGCCGGCCAGGACCGCCCGTTCGTCCACCATGAGGAGTTGACCCGGCCACTCGGAGTAGACCGCCTCCGTCGACGCGAGATCGGGGGAGACGACGACGTGGTCCTCCGGAACCGCCTCCGAGAAGCGGTCCCGTACGTCTTCGTCGGGCACCTCGACGATCACGCGAACGCCGCGGTCGTCGGCTTGTCGGAGGTGCGCGTGAACGCGTTGATCGAGCACATCGTCGTCGGCGACGAGAAGGTGAACGCTCTCCTCGGCGTCGTCGAGGAACATGAGAATGCGCTCAACGACGTGGTCGGTGTGCGTGATCGCCCACATTCCCTCTTCTTCCTTCGATTCCGGCTCTTCGACCTGTTGCAGGGCGTTCTCTGCGGTGCTGATGTGCGACTCGTAATCCTCTCGAATCCGTCGCATCGCCATCTCTATCGGGACGGCTTTGTACGTGCGCGGATCGGTCTGTTGCACCTCCACGAGCCCCCGCCGGTCGAGCCGTTCGACGGTGTCGTACACCCGCGAGCGGGGGATCTCGGCCACCTGGCTGATCTCCTTCGCGGTCCCCGTCGAAATTTGCGTGAGCGCAACGAAACAGCGCGCCTCGTATTCGGTTAGCCCGGCGGATTGCAGGGAAGAAACCGCTTCGTCTGCTCGAGACACGGTCGTCGTAGGACCGAGAACACCAAAAGCTTCGCCCTTCACCCGGTCCTCGAGGCGATCGCCTGGCTACGCCTCCGAGTTGCCGTTCGCCAGGACGCGAAACGACGTCGCACCGCACGGACACCCGCTCACGCTCCCGATCGGGACGACCTTCCCGCTAGCGAACTGCCACGCCGCTAGCGCTCGCTCGCATTCGGTACACCGCGCCGCCGTTCTCGTTCTCGCTGTCACTGCCCCCGAATTCGATCGAACCGGATATATACTGAATGGGACTCTGAGGAGGACACCTGCCGCGTTGTTACGGGAGGAGCAACAGCGAAAGGGGCGGTGGAGATGGCGAAAACGGCCCGGTCGAAGTCCATACTATAAAATTCGTATCAAAGAGCAGTGATCGCGTATTCCGCGACGGGCACTCCCGAGCGACAGCTAAATACGGCCAGACCGGTACCCCTCGAGCATGGACGCGGCACTCATTATCCTCGATGGCTGGGGCCTCGGAAGCGACGACGGCGGACGGAACGCGGTCGAGGCGGCGCATACGCCCGTCGTCGACCGACTGGCTCGAACAGGGCCGTCGGGCAGCCTCGAGGTCGCCGGCCGGCGCGTCGGCCTCCCGGACGGCCAGATGGGCAACAGCGAGGTCGGCCACCTCAATATCGGCGCCGGCCGGGTCGTCTTACAGGAGTACACCCGCATCACTGACGCCGTCGGCGACGGCAGTTTTCGGAACAACACGGCGATCGACGCCGCCTTCGACCACGCGCTCGAAAATGACGGGCGGGTCCACTTCCTCGGCCTCGTCAGCGACGGCGGCGTCCACGCCGATCACGAACACCTCCACGCGCTGATCGGGATGGCCGCCGACCGCGACGTCGAGGCGGTCACCCACGCCATCACCGACGGCCGGGACACCTCGCCCCACGGCGGCGAGGGCTACCTCACGGAACTCGAGGCCGTGATCGACGAGGCGGGAACGGGCGACGTGGCCACGGTTTCGGGCCGGTACTACGCGATGGATCGCGACCAGAACTGGGAGCGGACGAAGCGGGCGTACGACGCCATCGTCGATCAGGACGCCGCCTTCGAGGCGCCCTCGGCCGTCGAGGCCGTCACCGATTCCTACGAGCGCGGCGTGACCGACGAGTTCGTCGAGCCAACGACGATCTCGAGCCAGCCAGCGCTGCAAGACGGCGATTCGGTGGTCTGGTTCAACTTCCGATCCGACCGCGCTCGTCAGTTGACCCGGATGCTCGCCGATATTCGCCCGGAGTGGGAATTCGAGACGCGCCCGCCCGACGTCGAGGTCGTCATGCTGACCCAGTACGACAAGACGTTCGACCTCCCGGTGGCGTTCCCGCCGACCCAGCCCTCGAAGGTTCTCGGTGAGGTGCTCGCCGACGCCGGCAAGACCCAGCTCCGGATCGCCGAATCCGAGAAGTACGCCCACGTCACCTACTTCCTCAACGGGGGCCGCGAGGTCGAGTTCGACAGCGAGGTCAGGAAGATCGTCGAGAGCCCGGACGTCCCCACCTACGACCTCCAGCCGGAGATGAGCGCCCCCGAGGTGACCGACACAGCCATCGACACCATCGAGAGCCGAGATCCGGACGTCCTGGTGCTGAACTACGCCAATCCCGACATGGTCGGCCACACCGGCGACTACCGCGCGGCCGTCGAAGCCGTCGAGGCCGTCGACACCCAGCTGGGTCGGTTGCTCGACACCCTCGAGGCCCACGGCGCGCACGTCTTCGTCACCGCCGACCACGGCAACGCCGACGACATGGGGACCGAAGAGGAGCCACACACGGCCCACACCTATAACGACGTGCCGTTCTTCTACGTGGCTCCCGAGGGGGCCTCGAGCGCCGGCGACGTCCGGATTCGGGTTCGCGAGGGCGGGACGCTCGCCGATCTCGCGCCCACGATGCTCGAGTGCATCGGTCTCACGCAGCCCCCGGAGATGACCGGCGAGTCGTTACTCGTACGAGAGTAGCCGACGCCGGACCGGTTCAAACAGCCGAAATAGGCAAGTAGCTGTACTCACCACTGGTATCGTGTCCCTCACAGCCTGGCCGGTGGCCGCGTCGTTGCTCGCGGGTGTCGGGACGCTCGTTCTCGTCGGCTACCTCTGGAAGTACCGGAACGAACCCGGCGCATACTGGTTTCTGCTCACGCTGTCCTGCCAGGCCGTCTGGTGTTTCGCCTACGCCTGTGCCCTCCTCGTCTACGATCCGGCCGCCAGGCTGGCCCTCGAGATGGTCGTCCTGGTTTCGATGAACTGGATCGGCCCGCTGTTTCTGGGCTTTGCGCTCACCTACACCGGCCGTGCGAACATCGTTCGATCCTGGAGTTTCCAGGCCCTGTTGGGAACGTCGGCCGTCACGACGGCGCTAATTCTCACGAACCCGATCCACGGCCTCGTCTGGACTGGATTCGCCCTCAATCCGGTCTACGGCGTTGCTGCAGCCTCCTACACCCTCGGGGGGTGGGGGTACGTCGCCATCGGCATCGGCATGCTGACCGTCGCCGCGGGAACGATGGTGCTGTTCGATACGGTTCTCAGTTACGGGCCGCTGTACCGACGGGAGGCCCTCGCGGTCGGGTTGAGTGCGTTTCCGCCGGGAATCGCGCTCTTCGTCTGGGCGTTCGAACTGGGGGCCACCCCACAGCTAAATCTGACGACGATCATGTTCCTCCCGCACGTCGTCCTCGACGGGTACGCGTTCGTGAGCGGCCGAATGTTCGAGTTTAGCCCGGTCACCCGTCGAACCGTGGAGCGAAACGCCATCGAAGAACTCGAGAACCCGGTCGTCGCACTCGATACCGACGACCGACTCGTAACCTACAACGACAGCGCCGCACGGCTGTTCGATTCCGACGGCACCGACGACCCGTTGGGACGTGAACTCGAGGACGTCACCGGTACCGAGACCGAGATCGACCTCGAGACCGACGACCAGGTCGTTTCGGTCGCCACTGATGGTGGGTTTCGAGAGTTTACCTGCTCGAACTCGACGCTCCAGGACCCGATGGGGGCGTCCGTTGGACGGCTCCTCGTCTTTCAGGACGTCACGACCCAGCGGCGCCGAAAACAGCGCCTCGAGATTCTCAATCGTGTTCTTCGGCACAACCTTCGAAACGAACTCAACGCCGCCCACGGGTACATCGGGATGGTCGCCGAGCAACTCGAGGACGAGGCGCTCCGTGACCAGCTCGCTGGCGCACAGGCCGACGTCGAGGGCGTCATCGCGATGGGCGAGAAGGCCTGGGCGTTCGAGCGCGTCGTCGAGACCGTCGACGAGGAACGAACGCCGGTTTCCCTGCGAGAAGCGGCCACGTCCGCGGCGGGAACGTTCGATCACCGCCGCGGAGAGATCGACGTCGACGTCCCGGAGTCGTGCGTGCTCTCGCTCGACCGACCCGTCCTCGAGCACCTGTTCGAACAATTGCTCGAAAACGGGCTCGAGCACTCGGACGCCGACGTTCCCCGCGTTCGCGTCGCGCTGGAAGGGACGAGTCCGGACGGCTCGACGGCCATCGTGACGGTCGCGGACGACGGTCCCGGTATTCCAGACCACGAACTCACGGTCCTCGAACGCGGGACGGAGACGGCTCTCCAGCACGGCAGCGGGATCGGCCTTTGGGTGATCGTCTGGTGTACCCAAACGCTCGGTGCCGACCTGACGTTCGATTCCGGACCCGATGGGACGACGGTTCGACTCGAGTTGCCGGGAGTCGTCGAGGCGGCACCAGGTATCGACGGCGACCCGGATCCCGATTTCTCTGCAGAACGTGGGGTCGAGGGCGAGATCGAGACCAAGTGAGACCGAGAGCGAGACCGAAGGTGAGACCGAAAGCCAGAGCCAGACCGAGATCACCGATCACTCGCAGTCGACACCCTGACGATACTCGAGAGACCACCGTCCACGCGTGACTGGCACGACCGACGACCCTCCCCACGTGACTCTTCGTCCGGCGTCCCTGGCCGACGCCCCGACGCTCGCTCGCCTCTACCGGGACGCCTACGCGACCAACGTCGACCTCGGGTTTCCCTCCCGAGCGGCGCGCGCCGACCGCGGGGCTCTCGAGGCCTGGATTCGGGAGAGTCGCGTGTTCGTCGCGGTCACCGCTGGAGGGGATTCAGGCGGCAGGGCTGACGACCGGCCCGCCGCCGGCAAACTCGTCGGCGCCATCCGCTACCGCGACGAAGGGAAGTACGACCCCGACATCCCCGAGTTCGGCCGCCTCGCGGTCCCCCCGCGCGCTCGAGGCCAGGGAATCGGCAATGAGTTGATCGAGCACGTCGAGACGCTCGCCCGGCGGGAAGACCACGACCGGATGCGATTGCGGACGTTCGCCGGCCACCCGTTTCTCCCCGAGCTCTACCGCCGACGCGGGTACCGCGACGTGCGGGTTCGGAAACTCGAGGGGGCGCCGTTCGACGTGTTGCACATGCAAAAGGAGCTGTAGCCCGACCCACACGTTCGGCCTCCGAACTGGCCCCCGTCGCTGGCGAGGGGATCGTATTCGGACAAGTCGGATCGATCGGCAAACCAGAGTCGCTACCCCGACGCCTTCACTCGAGCAGGGCGTCCAGTTCCTCTAAGCGGTCACGGTAGGTCGACAGCGCCCGGTCGATCGGCTCCGAGGAACGCATGTCGACGCCGGCAATCTCGAGCAACTCGAGGGGGTACTCCCGGGAACCCCGACGGAGGAACGCGAGGTAATCCTCGGCCGCGTCGGCACCGTTCTCGACGATGTCGTCGGCGATGGCGAGCGCCGCGGAGATGCCCGTCGAGTACTGGTAGACGTAGAACGCGCGGTAGAAGTGCGGGATGCGCATCCACTCGCGGGGAATCCGGTCGTCCATCTCGGCGGGTTCGTAGTACTGGGCCTTGAGGTCACCGTACAGTTCGTCGAGGCGGTCGGCCGTCAGCGGTTCGCCCGCTTCCTCGAGTTCGTGCGCCTCGTGTTCGAACTCGGCGAAGAGCGTCTGGCGATACAGCGTCGAGCGCACCCGTTCGAGGAACTCGTTGAGGATAGCCTTGCGGAATTCTGGGTCCTCGACGGTCTCGAGCAGGTGGTGGGTCAACAGGGCCTCGTTGACCGTGCTCGCGACCTCGGCGGTGAAAATCTCGTAACTCGAGTAGATGTACGGCTGTTCGTCCTTCGTCAGTTCCGAGTGCATGGAGTGGCCGAGTTCGTGAGCCAGCGTGTACATCGAGGCGACGTCGTCCTGGTAGTTCATCAGGATGAACGGCTGGGTGTCGTAGGTACCCCCGGAGTAGGCGCCCGTGCGCTTGCCCTCGTTCTCGTAGACGTCGACCCACCGTGACTCCAGGCCCTCCGCGACGCGGGACTGGTACTCCTCGCCCAGGGGGGCAACGGCGTCGACGACGTACTGGGCGGCGTCGTCGTACTCGACGTCCGGCCCTTCTTCACCCGTGAGCGGCATGTAGACGTCCCACATTCGGAGTTCGTCGACGCCGAGCGCCTCGCGCTTGAGGTCGGCGTGACGGTGGAGGTGCTCGAGGTTGTCGTGGACGCTGTCGACGAGCGTGTCGTACACCTCGACGGGGACGTTGGGACCGTCGAGGGCGGCCTCGCGGGCGGTCTCGTAGTTTCGGGCCTGGGCGAGTTTGACGTCTGCCTTCACGCTGTTCTTGTAGGATGCGGCGACCGTGTTTCGAACCGACTCCCACTCGTCGAAGTAGGCCTCGTAGACCCGCTGGCGGAAGTCGCGGTCGGGTCGCTTGAGCAGGTTGACGAAGTTGCTCTGGGTGATCTCGACGGGTTCGCCGCCCGGGTCCTCGACCGTCGGAAAGCCCATGTCCGCGTTCGAGAGCATGCTGTAGACCTCGCCGGGTGCGCCGGTGACCTCGCTCAGGTCCGCCAGCAGCGCTTCGACCTCGGCCGAGCGCGTGTGCGGTTTCATCCGCAACACGTCGTCGACGTAGTGGGCGTAGGTCTCGAGGTCGGGTTCGTCCTCGACCATGGCTTCGAAGTCCTCCCGGGTCAGTTCCTGCAGTTCCGGCTCGATGAACGAGGCCGCAGACTGGGCATCGGCGGCCAGCGACTGTGCCCGTGCGCTCAGGGCCTGGTACTCCTGGTTCGTCGTGTCCTCGTCGCTTCGCATCCGGGCGTAGGCGGCGATCGTCGAGATCTGGCGCATGAGCCGGTCGCGCAGTTCGAGAATCTCGAGTAACGTCTCGGCGTCCTCGGTCGTCTGGCCCTCGTAGGCTGCCAGCTCCTCGACCCGGTCCGTGGCCGCTTCGTAGGCGTCCTCCCAGTCGTCGTCGGTGGCGTAGATGCTCTCGAGATCCCAGGTATACTCCTCCTCGATCTCCGAGCGCGTGGGAACGGAACTCATGGGACGACGTTTCGGAACGAAGGTGGTAAAGGGTATCGAAGCGCCCCCGAATACCCGCCGTCAGTCGTTAGTCGCCGCCGGCTGCCGACTCGCTCGAGGGCCGCGACGCGAGCGCCCCGAGAACGACCAGCACCGCGGCCGGGAGCGCCGCGAGCTGAATCACGTCGTCCCAGATCGAGAAGATCACCAGACCGAGTGCGCCCAGGTACGCCGGCCTGGTTCGCCCGGTGTGGACGCCGTAGCCGCCGACCCACCCCGAGAGCACCAGCGCCGCGAGGAGGGCGAACCGGCCGTGTGTGTAACCGAACTCGAGGAGTAACGCGGGCACGAGCAGGGTCACCCCGGCAATCGCGACGAACGCGCTCCATCTAAGCAGGTCGCGCCAGAGTACCATCGTTCGCGACCAGGGGCGGACGGGTGATAACCGTTGAGACTCTCGCGTCTGGAGGGTCGAGGCTGCCCACCATTGAGATTATCTTCAGGGGGAGGAGCCACCCGCAGGTTTATCCCGGAAGCCGACCCAACCACCAACCGATACGATGGCAGGCCCGATCCCCGCCCTCGAGGAACGCGCCACCGCCTGCGCCGAGCACCTGCTCGAGTGCGACCGCGTGCTCCTCGCCTCCCACATCGACGCCGACGGACTGACGAGCGCCGCAGTCGCCGCGAGCGCCCTCGAACGAGCGGGGCTGCCCTTCGAGACCGTCTTCGAGAAGCAACTCGACGCCGAGGCGATCGAGGCAATCGCCGAGACCGACTACGACACCGTGCTGTTCACCGACTTCGGGAGCGGCCAACTCGACGTGATCGCCGACCACGAGGACGCCGGCGACTTCACGCCCGTCATCGCCGACCACCACCAGCCCGCGGAGGCCGAAACCACCTACCACCTCAACCCGCTCCTGTTCGGGATCAACGGCGCCTCCGAACTCTCGGGTGCCGGGGCAAGTTACGTCCTCGCCCGGGCGCTCGCGGAAGCAGGCGAGAGGCCAGGAACGGCTGGGGCGGCCGAAACGGCGGGAGAGCCGACGGCAACGGACGGCGGCAGCGCCACCGCGCGAGCGGACAACCGAGACCTCGCCGCGCTGGCCGTCGTCGGCGCCGTCGGCGACATGCAGGCCTCCAGCGGCGAACTCCACGGCGCTAACGCGAGGATCGTCGCCGAGGGCGTCGAGGCCGGCGTCCTCGAGACCGCGACCGACCTCGCCCTCTACGGGAAACAGACTCGGCCCCTCCCGAAACTGCTCGAGTACGCAAGCGACGTCAACATTCCGGGAATCTCGAACGACGGCAACGGCGCGCTCCGCTTCCTGGACGGCCTCGACCTCGAGTTGAAACGCGACGGCGAGTGGCGCTGCTGGGCAAATCTCACGAGCGAGGAGAAACAGACCGTCGCGAGCGCGCTCGTCAAGAAAGCCGTCACGAGCGGCGTCCCGGCGCACAAGATCGACGACCTCGTGGGCACGAGTTACGTCCTCGCGGCCGAGACCGTCGGCACCGAACTCCGTGACGCCAGCGAATTCTCGACCCTGCTCAACGCGACGGCCCGCTACGAGCGCGCCGACGTGGGTCTCGGGGTCTGTCTCGGTGATCGAGACGAGGCCCTCGAGCGCGCTCGCCAACTGCTCAGGGAACACCGTCGCAATCTCTCGAACGGCATCGACCTCGTGACGCGGGAGGGCGTCACGAAAGCGGACCACGTCCAGTGGTTCGACGCGGGTGACCGCATCCGTGAAACCATCGTCGGCATCGTCGCCGGGATGGCCGTTGGCAACGCCGGCATCAGCCGGTCCATGCCCATCCTCGCGTTTGCGAACAAGAACGACGAGGAGGTCAAAGTATCCGCCCGCGGGACCCACAGCCTCGTCAGAAAGGGGCTCGACCTCTCGGTCGTGATGGGCGAGGCGTCCCGGGCAGTCGGCGGGGACGGCGGTGGACACGACGTCGCTGCCGGGGCGACGGTACCCGCAGGGAAGCAAGAGGAGTTCGTCGAGCGCGCCGACGAAATCGTCGGTGAGCAACTCGGCGATAGCTGATGGCTGATAGCTGGTAACTGACGGCTGAGAACTGACGCGAGTTCCACCCCGACAGCTACTGTGAGCGATCCATCGACGCCGGCACCGTCGGTATCAGCGGCGTTCGTTTCGTGATCACGTACGACGACTTCCGCACCGCACCCTTCGCGTACTGGACGGTGCTCTTTCGGATCGGCGTCCGTTTCCCCTGGATGCGCGTTCTCCCCTCGAGGATGGCGTCGACGAGTTGGTCGCCGTCAATGGTCGCCCTGGTGACGTCCTCGTTGGTACTCGTCACGATCACCTCGGTGTACGCGCGGCCGACGTTCGGGAGATAGTGGGCGTCGCTACCGCCGACCTTCGGGTACTCGCGTCGCTGCGCGAACCGGCGTGCACGACGGTTCTGGTAGCCCGTAAAGAGCATCGAGTTGTACACTTCGATGGCGTCCACGTCGAGGATGTGGCGCCGTCGAACCCCGTGGCGACTTCGCTGGAAGGGGTGGGGAACGATGGCGAGGCCGCCGAGTTCGCGAACCCGTTCGACGGTCGCCTGGAACGGCCGGCCCGGTTCGGGTCGCTCCGCGACGCCGATCGCGAGGAGGTGGCCCTGTGCCGTCGATACCTCGACGCCGGGAATTCCGACGAGCCCGTAGCGCGAGGCGAGTTCGGCTGCCTCGATGGACGCATCGATTTCGTCGTGGTCGGTGATGACGACGCCGTCGAGACCGATGTCTGCCGCGTGCTCGAGTATGAGCTCGACGGGCTCGTGTCCGTCGTAGGAAGTCTCCGAGTGGACGTGAAAATCGATAGCGAAGGGGATGTGAGCGGACATACGAGGAGAGTAGCTCTCGGTGTGAGATAGCCGGTTGCGCGTTATAAACTTTCTACTCCCGAGAGGTGAGGACACCGATATCCGGCGATCCGGTGTCGCTCCAGTGTACCGACTACCCACGTTCGACTAATTCCATATATCGTTATGCAGTATATGATGGATATCGGTACTCGTAGCATATCCTCCGTAAGATTCCTCGAGCGCCCGGAAATCGGGCATTATCTGGACCTGGCAGCTCAAATTCGAATGCCGCCGTCAGAGGGGACCCGCTCGAGGACATGAAAGCGGTCGATACTGTGCACCTCGAGGACGCACCCAACGCCGCCTCGAGAACAGGGAAAGGGGCGAGACACCGAACCATGCTGATTCCAACGTCACCGAGCGGAGTCGATCGACGAGAGAAGCCAGAGACTCAAGCGCAATAGCGACACACCCGAGCCGCATAACAGCCTCTTGGAATGACGGGGTCGTGGACTCGAGGGCCAGTTGATGTGCCACGCGCGAGGAGACGGTGTCCTGGACGGACTGTTCTGTTTCGATTCCTCGTCGAGATCGATCAATAAACCGACGGACACTCGAGCGAACTGCTGTGTCCGAATCGACGACTCGTACGGACACCATTCGTCGGCGATAACGAGAGGAGCCCTGTAGCGGCGATGTCGAAGGCGGACGTGCCGTCACAATCTGCCGCAGGTGGGCAGGTCGGTTTCGCAGTGTTCCTCGAGCGAGTCCGAGGAAAGCGCGGTATCGGGACGGAAAGAGGAAGTGGGTGACGGAGTCGGGGAACGTCTATGGCGACCCACTAGAGCGAGGGGGAGCGGACAGAGCTGGTCGACGATGCAATTGCCGGCAGTTCTATTCGACTCTCACGCCTCTCTCGAGCGGCAATAAACCAAATAGCGGTATACAGAAATTGTGACGTCAGGGAAAAACGGCGATCCGTCGAGAACGGTCAGAAGAGCGCCGTACACCGGTCGGTGATGAGCCCGTCGACGCCGATCGCGGCGAGGTCGGTCGCTTGACCGGCAGTAGTGATCGTCCACGGTTCGACGAGTAATCCGTTTTCGTGTGCGCGTGCGACCAGGTCAGTCTCGAGACAGAGCTCGAGACGCGGGTGGATCGCCCGACACTCGAGGGACAGTGCCGTCTCGAGAAACTCCCTGACGGGCTGGCGAGGATAGAGAGGGATGTCGCTCGCGGCGACGTCACGAAACCGCCTGCCGAGCCAGGTCTCCCTGACGATCAGGGCGGTTTCCGCTCCCGCGTCGGTCGCGGCGGCGACGATGGAAGAGTCGAAGGAGGACAGCAACACCTCGTGGGGATGATCGTCGGCGAGCGAGAGCACGTCGTCGACCAGCCCCGACGTCTTGAGTTCGAACACGAAGGCGGTCGAGTCGGGGACCACCTCGAACAGCGACTCGAGGGTCGGAATCGACGCGTCGGTCCCACCGACCGATAACGACTGTAATTCCTCCAGGGAGAGGGCGTCGACGGCACCGCTGGCACCGGTAACGTGATCGACTGTCGCGTCGTGGATTGCGACGAGTTCGCCCGATCCGGCTCGACGGACGTCGACCTCGACTGCGTCGACGGCCCGACCAGCCCGTCTGACCGCGGGGAGCGTGTTCTCAGGAGCTTCGTCGGTACAGCCGCGGTGGGCGATGAGACGCGGTTGGTGGTCACCGCGTCGCGACGCTGTCTGGGGCAGTGAAACGTTCCCAGCGACGATTCCGACGCTGCACCCTGCCGCCAGTTTGCCGAGGACGGCCCGTCGCGGATAGGGAGCCATCGGTCGATTATTCGTCGCCGAGACTCATTAACGTGCGTGAGCAGGAGAGTACTGGCACCGGCCGTCCTCATCCGCGGAGACACAATTCGGGCCGCTGGGCGTAGAACCGACACCAGCAGAATTCGTTCCGTCCGTCTACAGTTACCTATATAGACAGACATAGATACGGACAAGATACATATTATTACTCGTAAAAGAAGAGTACTCGTAATGAATTACTGGCAACAGAACGGGGTTCGCCGGCCCGCAAGGCGACCACGATGAAGACGAGGTACGAGGGAGCGATCATCGACCTCGACGGAACGGTGTACCGCGGCGATAGCGCTCTCGAGGGAGCCGTAGCTGCGGTCGAACGACTGCGAGCGGCGGGCGTGTCGACTGTCTTCTTGACGAACAACCCGATCAAACGACGGACCGTCTACGTCGAGCGGTTGCGATCGTTCGGCATCGACGTCGTTCGTGAGGACGTGATCAATTCGGCGGCGATTGCCGGCGACTTCCTGGCCGAGACGCACTCAGCCGAACCAACGTTCGTCGTCGGCGAAGACCCCCTCGTCGCTGAGCTCGAGGACGCTGGAGTCCCCGTCACGGCCAACCCCGCCGAGGCCACCGTCGTCCTCGCGTCGATGGACCGGACTTTCTCCTACGACGATTTGCGGGACGCTCTCGTCGCGTTCGAGAACAATCCCGCGTTCTACGCGACCAACCCCGACCGTACCTGCCCCGTCGAATGCGGGGAGATTCCGGACGCCGCCGCGATGATCGGCGCGATCGAAGGCCTTACCGGCCGCGAACTCGATCGCGTCCTCGGTAAACCCTCCAGAATCGCCGTCGCGGTCGCCGCCGACCGCCTCGGCGTCGATCCTGAGCGGTGTCTCGTCGTGGGAGATCGCCTCGAGACAGACGTGGTGATGGGACAGCGAGCCGGAATGACCCCGGTGCTCGTTCTCTCCGGGGTGACTGACCACGAAGACCTCGAGCAGTCGTCGATCGAACCGGCATACGTACTCGAGTCGCTCGGGGAGATCGAGACGGTTTTTGAGTGACGATTCCCGACCAGTGAGTATCCGTCTCATCTCGAGAGATATATAAAGAACAGTAGTAGTAGTTACGACCATCGAGTCGACGGCGGTAAATAATTGATCCTGGTAGTGGTTTTCTGACCGTGAAGGAAGGTAAATAGGACAATCATCCAAATCTATAAATGTGATTGATCCATAATTGTTGTTTATGAGTAACGAGAAGTCACGGCGATCCGTACTCGCTGGAACGGCGGCGACAGGTGCACTCGGCCTCGCGGGGTGTCTCGGCGATCTAATGGGCGGAGACGAGAGCGAGGGTAACGAACAGCTCACGTTCTGGCACGCGATGGGCGGCGGTTCGGGCGACTTGCTCAACGACATGGTCGAGGGGTACGAGGGTGCCGACGGCCAGGCGGAGTACCAGGGAAGCTACGAGGAGACGCTGAACAGCCTGTTCAGCTCCATCGAGGCCGACGAAATGCCGGACGTCGTCATGATCGACAGCCTGCACAACCAGCAGGTGCTCGACACCGAGGCGACCCAGCCGGTGTCGGAACTGGTCGGTGACGACTTTCCGACCGACGATCTCGTCAGTGCAGTGCAAGACTTCTTCGTCGTCGACGGCCAGCTGAACTCGATGCCGTTCAACAACTCGAACGCGATTCTCTACTACAACAAGGACGCGTTCGAGGAGGCCGGTCTCGATCCCGAACAGCCACCCGAAACGCTCGAGGACGTCCGCGACTACTCCGAAGCAATCGTCGACTCCGGAGCCGCAAACTACGGGATCACGTGGCCCAACCACGTCTGGTTCGTCGAGACGTTCTACTCGCTGGCGGACGAACTGCTCCTCGACGAGGAGAACGGCCACGCGGGCTCGCCGACGACGATCCATACGGACACCGACTTCGCTCGCGACCTCTGGTCGTGGTGGCAGGGAATGTACGAGGACGACCTGTTCCTCAACTCCGGCATCGAGGCCTGGGGTGAGGCTCGAAGCGCCTTCCTGACCGGTGAGGTCGCGATGAAACTCGACTCGACAGCCGCTGTCGAGGCGACCCTTTCGGGCGCCCAGGGCGACGTCGAAGACAACGAAGAGATCGACGAGGAAGACGTCGACACGTTCGAACTCGGGACGGGCTACCACCCGTCACCCACCGAGGACCGCACCGGCGTGGTCATCGGCGGGGCGTCACTGTGGGTGAGCAACCAGATGAGCGACGAGCGCGAGGAGGAAGTCGCCGGCTTGCTCGAGGAGCTAAGTTCGGTCGAAAACCAGATCGAGTGGCACAAGGGCAGCGGTTACTACCCAATCCGCCAAGAAGCAATCAGCCAGCTCGAGGACGACGGCTGGTTCGAGGACAACCCCCACTACGCGACGGCGTTCGACCAACTGCTCGAATCCGACACGACGCCCGCGACGCTCCGGATGCTCGTCGGGCCCGCACGCGAGGTTCAGTTGCGAGTCCAGGAGCGCTCCCAGGAGATCTTCTCCGGTGACGTGAGCGTCGAGGACGGCCTCGCGAGCATGAAAGAGGACGTCGAGGAGGAACTCGAGCGCTACGACCGCGTTTCGGGCCAGTAAGGGACGCGACCGGCTTCCGTTTTCACCATGACACGAGAAATATACAATCGTTCGTGGGGGGCGTATTTGTTGTTGCTCCCGACGCTGGTCGTCTCCCTCGTCTTCCTGTACTACCCGGCGATTCGGGCCGCACACCTGAGTCTGTTCGAGACGCTCCGGTTCGGATCGGTCCGGGTCTGGACGGGGCTGGGAAACTACCAGTACCTGCTCACCTCGAGTGACTACCACAGTAGCATCGGCATTACAGTCCTGTTCTCGGCGATCGTCATCGTCGGCGTAATGACGATCTCGCTCGTCATCTCGTATCTGATCTACGAGGTGAGCGTCGGACAGTCGTCGTACCTGATCGCGGCGATCTGGCCCTACGCGCTCCCGCCGGCGGTCGCTGGAATCGTCTTCTTTTACATCATCCACCCCAGTCTGGGAGTGTTGACGACGCCGATCGAGGCGGTTACCGGCATCAACGTCGATTGGTTCACGAATGGTCGACAGGCGTTCATCATCGTCACGACGGCCGTCATCTGGAAGCAGATCGGCTACAACGTGATCTTCATGATCGCCGCGCTGAACAACGTTCCCGACGCGCTCGGTGAAGTAGCGGACCTCGACGGCGTTGGAAAGACCACGCGGCTGGTGCGAATCTACATGCCGTTGATCTCCCCGACGCTCATCTTCCTGGCCGTGATGAACACGATCTACGCGTTCTTCAGCACGTTCGCGTTCATCGACGTCCTCACCCAGGGTGGGCCCAGCGGGGCGACGAACATCATGATCTACGACCTGTACCGGAACGCATTCGAGTTCAACAACCACGGACTGGCTTCTGCACAGTCGGTGATCCTGTTCCTGATCGTCGGGATCCTGATGTACGCACAGCTTCGCTTCTCCGATCGCTACGCACACTATGGGTGACAACACGTGAGCACGAAAACACAATCGACGACACAATCGCGGTTCGGATCGGTAGTTGACGGGCTGACGCTCGAGCGCGTGATCATCCACACAATTCTCGGGGTTTCGGTCTTCGTGATGGCGTTCCCGATCCTGATCGCGGCGGTCGTCAGCACCCAGAGCGTCGGGATCGTCAGCAGTTTCAGCGACCTCTTGCCCGGCAGTCACCTGATCGAGAACTATCGGACGGTGATGGTCGACTACAACTTCGGCATCTACATGGTCAACTCCTTCGTGATGTCGATCGTCATCGTCGTCGGGAAACTCGCCATCTCCTTGCTGGCGGCACTAGCTATCGTCTACTACCGGTTCCGCTTCAAGAACCTGATGTTCATGCTGATCCTCTTTACGCTCATGTTGCCGGTCCCGGTGCGGTTCGTCCCGCTGTTCAACATCGTGACGGACCTGGGCTGGTACGACAGCATGCTCGCGCTGACGATTCCGTACCTCGCGAGCGCGACGACGGTCTTCCTGCTCCGACAGCACTTCTACTCGATCCCCGAGTCGATCGTCGAGCAGGCCAAACTCGACGGCATCGGTCCCCTGAAGTTCCTCGCGTACGTCCTGATCCC
Organism: Saliphagus sp. GCM10025334; assembly: GCF_042663485.1. NCBI lineage: Archaea > Methanobacteriati > Methanobacteriota > Halobacteria > Halobacteriales > Natrialbaceae > Saliphagus > Saliphagus sp. GCM10025334. The sequence continues at coordinate 719,535 of NZ_JBHTAF010000002.1, forward strand.
GATGTCGAAGGGGATGCTCGCGGGCGTCTCCGTCATCATGTTCATCTACGCGTGGAACCAGTACCTCTGGCCGCTGGTCATTATCAACTCCCAGAGCCAGCAGGTCACTCAGGTCGGAATCACCCTCCTTCGCGGGGATATCCAGGCCGGCGAACTGCAGTGGGCCATCGTCATGGCCGGCGCCATCATTACGCTCGTCCCGCCGCTACTCGCACTGCTCCTGTTCAGAAAGCCGCTCCTCGAGACCTTCGGGGTCCAACAGAAGTAACCATGACAGCGATAACGCTCAATGACGTCACCAAACGATTCGACGACGTAACGGCAGTCGACTCGATCGACCTCACCATCAACGACGGCGAGTTCCTCGTTCTCGTTGGCCCCTCGGGCTGCGGGAAGTCGACCACGCTTCGCCTGTTGTCGGGCCTCGAGACCGTCACCGAGGGGGCGATCACGGCGAACGGCCGCGACCTCACGAACCTCCCGCCGAAGGAGCGAAACGTGGCGATGGTGTTCCAGAACTACGCGCTCTACCCGCACATGACCGCCAAGCGGAACATGACCTTCGGCATGAAGTCCGCCGGCGACTACACCGACGAGGAGATCGAACAACGCGTCACCGAGGCCGCGGCGATCCTCGACATCGAGGACCTGCTCGAGCGCAAGCCCAAGGCCCTCTCCGGCGGGGAGCGCCAGCGCGTCGCCATCGGCCGAACGCTGGTTCGCGATCCGGACTACCTGCTGATGGACGAGCCGCTGTCGAACCTCGACGCCAAGCTCCGGATCCAGATGCGCGCGGAACTGAGTCAGCTCCACGACGAACTCGAGACGACGACGCTGTACGTCACCCACGATCAGACCGAAGCGATGACGCTCGGCGACCGCGTCGCCGTGATGAACGAGGGGCAAATCCAGCAGATCGCCGAGCCACAGGTGCTGTACGATTACCCAGCGAACCAGTTCGTTGCCGAGTTCATCGGCAGTCCAGCGATGAACACGCTCCCGGTCACGGTGACCGACGAGGGCGACCACTACGTGGCCACCTCCGCCTCGGGCGACGTCAGGATCCGGTTGCCCGACACCGGCGACCTCGAGGCGCTCGCGGGCGATGACTTGCGCCTCGGGATCCGGCCGGAAGACATGGAAGAAGACACCGGAACCGACGACAGCTACGTGCGAACGACGGTGTCCGTGACCGAACCGCTCGGCGATTCGATGCTCCTGCACGGTCACGTCGAGGGCGAGTTGTTGAAATTCCAGATCGCCGCCCGATCGGCCCTGAACCCGGGTGACACCGTCACATTCGGCGTCGATTCGGATCGTATCCACCTCTTCGATGCCGAGACGGGCGCCGCGCGATATCACTCCGACGGCTCGAAGACGGCTACGAGCAACGTCGCGTCCCAGTAGTCGAGATTCGGCCAAACGTGTACTCGAGGCGACTATCGGATATCCGATGACGACGATCAACGATCGAATTACTCGACGGATACGAACGGAATCGGCCAGAAGCGTCGTTCACGACCAGTCGGCACTGGACCCGACCACCTGCCCCGCAAACGTCCAGATTCAGGGACGTGGGCCAGTCGTCGAACACCTCCTCGATGCCATCGATCCCGTGTTCTCGGGGGCGCTCCCGCCGACGGTCTACGTCTGGGGGCCGAAAGGCGCCGGAAAGTCGGCCGTCGTTTCGCGCGTCGTGAAACAGCTTCGACGAGCGGGCGGACACGATAGCGAGGCGCTCTACACCGCAACGAGGACGCAGGACGTGGCCCTCCCGCTGATCACCTGCGTCGACTTGCGCGGCCTCTCGAGCGAGTGGGCGTTCTACCGGTGTCTGCTGGGGAGCCTCGTCGACGAGCGGTCCGTTCCCTCGAATGGGGTCAGTACGGAGACGTTGCGAACGCGAATCCGAGACCACCTCGAGCGGAGCCCACCGACGGTCGTCGTCACCGATCACGTCGGGGATTCGCTGGCGCCCGAGACGGTCGACGTCGAATCCTGGCTCGCGACGGCGGCGCCGGAGGCAGTCTGGATCGGCGTCGGACGCCGCGTTCCCGAGGCGCTCGACGTCGTCTTCGATCGGAACATCGAGGTCCCCGCGTACCGGCCTCACGCACTCGTCGACGTACTCACCAGCCGAGTCGACGCCGGACTTTCGTCCGGGTCTATCACTCACGAACAACTCGATGCAGTTGCGGCGTGGGCGGACGGCGACGCACACGACGCGCTCACGGCCGTCTTCGAGGCCGCGATGGTCGCACACGAGGCGGGCCAGACCGTCATCTCGAGCGACCACCTCGACGTGGCGATCGATTCCATTCCCGACCCGTGTACCTCCCTCGCTTGCGTGTTTTCCCTCTCTGACGAGCGCCAGACGCTCCTCTACGGGTTGACGGCCGTTCCGACCGATGGAAATCAGTCAGTCACCAGCGTCGCCGAAACTCTCGCCAGGCACCCGTCGGTCGACCTCCGAGCGTCGACAATCGAGCGAATTCTGTACGAACTCGCCGACTGCGGGATCCTCCGGCGCGTCGACAGCGATCCCGGCGAGACGAGCGGACGCGGTCGGCCGCCGAGTCGACTCGAGACACGATTCCCGCTGGCGACGTTCGCTCGATTGTACGAGGGGAGAAGCGAGTCAAGTACCCACGGCTGAAGTCGCGGAATTGCGTCTCGAAATACGGTGACACCCTTCTCGACAGAACGGCGGAATTCTCGTCTCGAAGAAAGAGAGGACCGTCGATACTTACTTCGGGCCTGGAACAGTGTCACCGAGCTCGATCTCGTCGAGCACCGCCTGGACGGCGATTGGATCGTCGGGCGTCTCGACGGTGTCGTGGATTCGGTGCAGGCACTCGAGCAAGCCGTCGAGCGCTGCGCGTTTCGTCGAGACGTGACCGATCGATTCGGTGACCTCGAGTTCACCGATCTGGTGGCGAAGCTGGAGTTTCCAGCACCGGCCGAGGCCGAGCCGTGGATTCGCCTGATCTCCGTCGGTCTGCTCGGCGAGAATCTCGAGGAATGGCTCGTGGCGGCGGTAGACGAACCGGCCGTCGCTGACGGTGGCCGGCCCCCATCCTGGCGGCAACGCTTCGTGTGGGATGGGGTGGTGGTCCAGTGACATACAGCCGATGGGAGGCCACTGCCTTACGAGTGGATTGGGCTTGCGTAAGTAACCACCCTTAATAGGAGCCCCATGCCGTATCGTGTTTTTTGAGAGTCGATCCAGGTGAAGCTTCGTCGGATCGTTTGGTTGTCGTCTCGGGAGTCCTCCTCGGGAAAGACCGGTTCGAAACGGCGGGCAAAACGGCCGGCGCCAGCCCCGCTTTCGTGTTCGTAGACGGACGAACGGATTCAACGAGTACTATACCCTCGAGTCCCAACTGCCTGGGTATGACCGAGTTCGACCCGGCGAAGTTCGAGGACAAGTACGTCCACTACTTCCCCGAACTCCAGCAGGCCTACAAGAACGCGTTCAGCCGCATCAACGAGCGCTACGACTCCTCGCTCGTCCACGCGATCGACCAGCAGGTGCTCAACGAAAGCGAGCCCTTTTACGACGAAGAGGACGGCTTCTGGATCGAACTCCCCGACGACCCCTACGACCGGATCACCGGCGTCGTCGTCGACCGGGAACGGTTCGAGACGGTGCTCGAGGCTCACGTCGAGGCCATCGAGACGGAACTCGAGCGCGTCTTCAACGTGTGAAACCGGACCGGAGCCCAAAGGCTGGCCGAACACTGTCGACGGAAGGTTTAGGGAGGCCGACGCCCAACGAGTGAGTATGAGTACAGAGACCCAGGAAGGCGACGACCTCGAAGAGCGCGTGGCGAACTTCCTGCGACGGAACTTCCCACAGATTCAGATGCACGGCGGGAGCGCGGCCATCCAGGAGATCGACCGCGAGACCGGCGAGGTGTACATCCAGCTCGGCGGTGCCTGCAGCGGTTGTGGCATCTCCCCGATGACGATCCAGGCGATCAAGAGTCGGATGGTCAAGGAGATTCCTGAAGTCACGAAGGTCCACGCAGGTACGGGTATGGACGGCGGCGGTGGCGCCGGCATGAGCCCCTCGTTCCCCGGCGAGACCGTCGACGACGGCGAGGACGACGAAGGGCCGCAGGCCCCGTTCTGATTACGTCGCGTCGTAACTACTCCCGTCAAGCGTTTCTCGTTCCCACGCCCGCACGAGCGCCGCGAGCGTCCGGTTCGTCGGAACGGCGAGACCGCACGCGGTGGCCCGGTCACAGACGTAGCCGTTTATCGCGTCGATCTCCGTCCGTTTTCCGGCGCGAACGTCCTGGCGCATCGACGACGTGTTCGTCGCCGTCGTCGTCGCGACCGACTCGAGCGCGGCGAGCGCCTGCCGGTTGGCGAGCGAGACTCCGTTCACGCGGGCGAGTCGAGCCGTCTCTCGCGCCGCGGCCCGCGACAGGTCACGGAGGGGGTCCTCCAGGACGGCCCCGTTCGGCGCGTCGCCGAGCGCCGTCACGGGATTGATCGCGGCGTTGACGGCCAGTTTCTCCCACAACCGGTGTGGCATCGACGACGAGACGACCGTCTCGAGTCCCGCCCGCGAGAAGGCCTCGCCGACCGCGTCGGCGACCGACGATGGGCCGCCGTCTCGAGCGCCGAGGACGATCTCTCCGAGACCGGTGCAGGTGACGACGCCGGGTTTCTCGAGAATCGCTCCGTACGTCGCCGTCCCCGCGAGGACCGGACACGCCAGGTGCTCGGCGAGCGTCTCCTCGTTACCCATACCGTTTTGCAGCGAGAGGGCGGCCCCGAACGCACCCGTCGCGAGGGTTCGGGCGGCGTCTTCGGTGGCGGATGATTTGACCGTGACAACGGCGAGATCGGCCTCGAGGTCGACGCCGTCGGTCCTCGCAGCCGGATAGGTAGTCTCCTCGAGGGCGCCCGCAATCTGGAGGCCTTCCTCGGCGACGACGCTCGCGTGTGGCTCTCGAGCGACGAGCGTGACGTCGTGGGCGCGCGCGAGCAGGCCGCCGACGAGGCTGCCCAGACTGCCGGCGCCGAAGACGACGATGTCCATAGCGGAGATGGCTCGAGGAAGGGGTAAAGCGGTTCGCTTCCGGCTTCACGGCAGTACTCCGCAGGAGAGGAGCTGGCCGGTTCGCCGGGCAGCGCCTCAGTCCACGCTGGCGTGCCGGCGGTCACCGTCGACACGTGGATCGAGATGAGGCGTGCTACCGTTCCTGGGTTGACTCTCGAACTGAGACGGCGGAGATAATTGATTTTCTCATCGATCTCGAGTCGCACTTAAGAGGAGTGGATTCAAATTAGAGATTTTTTACTATTCTTCTTAAAATAGGAGATATCTATGCAGAGATGCGAATAGGAGGAAAGATCGGAAATAATTTTGGCAGAGAAAGGAGATACCGAGTATGGCGTGGTGCCCGCTCGACGAAACGGACAGACAGTTGCTCGACCTGTTACAGGAAAACGCGCGATACAAGGCGACCAGTCTGGCCGAGGAGATCGGGGTCTCCGACAACACCGTTCACAACCGGATGGGTCGATTAGAGGAAGAGGGGATCATCACCGGCTACACGACGGCTATCGATTACCAGTCGACCGGGCTTCGACTCTACTTCCACTTCACCTGTACGGCCCGGATCAGCGAGCGGTCCGCCGTGGCTGAAGAGGCACTGGCGCTCCCACAGGTCGTCGAAGTGACAGAACTAATGACCGGCCAGGAGAACCTCCACATCAAGGCGGTCGGCGCCGAGGATGCGGACATCACCCACGTCGCCGAACAACTCGACGACCTCGCGCTGGAGATCAACGACGAGAACCTCATCCGGGCCGAGTACACGCGTCCCTTCGAGTACGTGCGCGGACTGGAACTGGCAGACGACCGCTGATCGAACCAGAGACGCCGTCCGTCGAGACGAGCGGAGCCTGGACGCTTTTCTGATAGTCGTTTCGAAAGGAGGGTACGTTGGCCGGGTTAGAAAATTCCCAACACGTACTTATACGCGAGGGAGAAAAGCACACATAGATTCGGCAACAGGTGAAACCGTGAGCGACACCCCCACCGGAAAGTCAGTATCGTGCCCAGAGTGCAACGAAACGGCGTTCGCGATCGTACCGAAGAATAGTGAAGTCGTGGACGACGACGCGAACGCGGGGGGAAAAGTCTGGGTCAATTGCCGTAGCTGTGGGGTCCAGTTTCTCGCCTACTACCGGCGGCGGGACTGAGTTCCGGTGTGAACACGGAATTTGTCGTCTCGAGGCATCGCGTACCGGTATACGGGGGACGTTCGAGTGTGGACGATCATTGTCAGCGTCGAAGCTCCACCCACAGAAATAAAGTCAACTTGTAGTAGTGCAAATTAGATAGGCATTAGTGGAACGAGACTCTAGAACGCCATATGAACCGCGAGCGGTCCGTGAGCGAGGCGAGGTCCCTCCAGACGTCCTACACCGAAGTGAGCGAGATTCTGATGCCCAACGAGACGAACAACCTCGAGCGTGCGCTCGGCGGGGCCGTGCTCCACTGGATGGACATCTGTGGCGCGATCGCCGGCAGACGGTTCGCCCGACGACAGGTAGTGACGGCCGCGATGGACCACGTCGACTTCATCGCGCCGATCGAACTCGGCGACATCGTGACCGTGACCGGCTACGTATTCGACACGGGAGTGACCAGCATGGACGTTCGAGTCGACGTCCGTGCCGAGCGCCCCCAGCACGGCGAAACGAACGAGACGGCGACCTCGTTTTTCACCTTCATCGCACTCGACGAGTCGGAAACGCCGACGGCCGTGCCGGCGCTTCGGTGTCCCACGACTGCCGAAGCTGACCTTCGCGACCGGGCACTCGAGGCGCGTCGCTCCCGGCGCCGGGAACTCGCGCACGAACTCGAGGAATCCACCGACGGCGAAGGCCGAGGGAGCAGATAAACAAATAAACTTTCACTACTGCAATCTCATTGGGAAGCGTTTATGTGAGTCCGGTCGGATACCGGTACTGCGGAGGCGACGCGGACTCGAAGGAACCACGCACCACGTCGACAGTGGCGACGCTGCCGGTTTCGGGTGCCGTCGTTCCGCAACGAACTACGAACCCACCAATGAGCTACCACACGCAGACATCGATTCCAGACGTCCGTTCGATTCTCGAACGCGCACAGCCTGCCGACGGGCCGTCGCTGCTCGCGGACGAATCGCTTCTCGACGCGATCGATCGCTCCCGCTACGAGGGAGCGACGGTCGACGAGCAATACGAGGCCGTCATCCAGGCGCTCACGGCCCGAATCGAGCGCGATCCCGCGTTCGATCGTATCGCCGGAACGGTCGCCCGACACCGGTACTACCGAACCGTCCTCGGCGCGGACGTCTCCGGGGACGAATTCGACCGGGCCTATCGGGCGACGTTCGTGACCAACCTCGAGCGGGCGGTCGACGCGGACCGTCTCGACGGTCGACTGCTCGAGCGATTCGACCTCGAGGCACTCGCCGAGGCGCTCGACCTCGACCGGGACGGGAACCTCGAGTACATGGCGATGGAGACGCTCGTCCAGCGGTACGTCCTTCGAATCGAACAGGGAGGTGAGCCACTGGAGTTACCGCAAGCGTTCTGGATGCGAGTAGCGATGGGCCTCGCCCTCGAGGAGGACGATCCGCAGAAGCGGGCGATAGAATTCTACGAGGTGCTCTCGAAACTCGAGTTCACGCCGTCAACGCCGACGCTCTTTCACAGCGGCACAGCCCATCCACAGCTCTCTTCGTGTTACCTGACGACCGTTCCGGACGACCTCGAGGGGATCTTCGACGCCTACAAACACCACGCCCAACTCTCGAAGTGGAGCGGCGGCCTGGGCAACGACTGGACGAACGTTCGGGCCGAAGGTGCGTTGATCGAGTCGACCGGCGTCGAGTCGACTGGCGTCGTCCCCTTCCTCCGGATCAGCAACGACGTGACGGCGGCGATCAACCGCTCCGGAAAACGTCGTGGAGCGGCCTGTGCCTACCTAGCGTGCTGGCACCTCGACTTTCCCGCCTTCGTCGACCTCAAGCGCAACACCGGCGACGAGCGACGGCGGACCCCAGACATGAACACGGCCGCGTGGATCCCGGACCTCTTCGTCAAGCGCGTCCAGGACGGTGGCGAGTGGACGCTGTTCAGTCCCGACGAGGTGGCCGACCTGCACGACTGCTCGGGCGCGGCGTTCGAGGAGCGATATCGAGAGTACGAGCGCCTGGCCGACGCAGGCGAACTCCGCCAGTACGAGCGCGTCGACGCCGAGTCGCTCTGGCGGCAGTTGCTCACCCGCGTGTTCGAAACCGGCCACCCGTGGCTGACGTTCAAGGACCCGTGTAACGTCCGCTCTCCACAGGACCACGTCGGTACCGTCCACTCCTCGAACCTCTGTACGGAGATCACGCTGAACACGAGCGCCGACGAACACGCCGTGTGCAACCTCGGGAGCGTCAACTTCGCGACCCACGTCGCGGACGGCGAACTCGACCGCGAGCACCTCGCCTCGACGATCGAAACCGCGATGCGGATGCTCGACAACGTCGTCGACCTGTGTTTCTACCCGACCGACGCGGCCGAGCGCTCGAACCGCCGTCATCGCCCGGTCGGTCTGGGTACGATGGGGTTTCACGACGCGCTGATGGACCTGGGAGTCCCGATAGGCAGCGAGGCCGCCGTCGAGAAAGCGAACCGCTGGCAGGAATTTGTATCGTATCACGCTATACAGAACTCCTCGAGACTCGCCGCCGAACGAGGGACGTATCCGTCCTACGAGGGATCGAAGTGGGACCGCGGTCTCCTGCCCCAGGATACCGTCGACCGCCTCGAGGCCGAACGCGGCCGGGCGATTCCGACCGATCGCGAGGAGACCCTCGAGTGGGAGACCGTCCGCGAGCACGTCGCCGAACACGGCATGCGAAACTCGAACACGATGGCGATCGCGCCGACGGCGACCATCTCGACGATCAACGGGACGACGCCGTCGATCGAACCGATGTACTCGAACCTCTACGTGAAGTCGAATATGTCGGGTGATTTTACGATCGTCAACGAACACCTGGTCGAGGACCTGCGAGAGCGAGGGTGCTGGGACGACGACCTCGTCGATCTGCTCAAGTATCACGACGGCTCCGTCCAGGAGCTCGACGCGGTTCCCGACGACCTCAAAGCGCTGTACCGGGGTGCGTTCGAGATCGATCCGCGCCACCAGCTTCGGCTGACCGCCCACCGCCAGACGTGGATCGACCAGTCGGTTTCTCACAACGTCTTCTTCCCGTCGACCGACGGCACGTTGCTCGACGACGTGTACAAAACGGCCTGGGAACTGGGGCTGAAAACGACGTACTACCTGCGCACGCTCGGCGCCTCCCAGATCGAGAAGTCGACCCTCGACATGGCCGAATACGGGAAGACCCAGCACCGTAGCGAGCGGGAGGATAGAGGGAGCAAATTGGGCCCCGGCGACGACGACGGCTCGAGCGCCGAGGATGACCTCCCCTCCCTCGACGATCCGACCTGTGAGGCCTGTCAGTAACCCGTACCCACCGACAATGACACTCATCAACACCGACAGCGAACACGACCCGAACAAGATCCTCCCCATCGAGTACGACTGGGCGCGAGCGTACTACGAAGCCGGCGTCGACAACAACTGGGTTCCCGCCGAGATTCCGATGCAGGACGACGTCACGCAGTGGAACGGTGACGAACTCTCCGCGGCCGAGCGACAACTCGTCGAGTGGAACCTCGGCTTCTTCTCGACGGCGGAGTCGCTCACGGCAAACAACATCGTCCTCGCGCTGTACGAGTACGTGACCGCCCCCGAGTGCCGACAGTACCTCCTGCGCCAGGCCTACGAGGAGGCGATTCACACGGATACCTTCATCTACTGCTGTGACTCGCTGGGATTCGATCCGGAGTACCTCTACGGGATGTACGACCGGATTCCGGCGATTGAGGAGAAAGACGCCTTCGTCGTCGATCTGACGAGAGCCATCGATCGACCCACGTTTACCATCGACACCGACGACGACCTGCGGGAATTTCTCCGGGACCTCATCGGCTTCTACGTCATCATGGAGGGCATCTTCTTCTACGCTGGCTTCGCCATGATGCTCGGGCTCAAGCGCCAGCAGAAACTGGTCGGCGTCGGCCAGCAGTTCGAGTACATCATGCGAGACGAATCGCTCCACGTCGGCTTCGGCGTCGATCTGATCGATCAGCTCCGCAGAGAACACCCCGGCGCCTGGACTGACAGCTTCGGCGAGGAGGTAATCGACCTGATCACCCAGGCCGTCGAGTTAGAGCGCGTCTACGCTCACGAGGCCTGTCCCGACGAGATACTGGGTATGGGGCCCGACCAGTTCGCAACGTACGTCGAACACGTCGCCGACCGCCGCCTCGAGCAGCTCGGCCTGCCGGCCCAGTACGGGGTCGAGAACCCCTTCCCGTGGCTCTCCGAACAGGTCGATCTGAACAAGGAGAAGAACTTCTTCGAGACGCAGGTGACCGAGTACCGCAGCGGCGCCAGTCTCGAGTGGGAGTAGCCCGCCCACCACCCGGTCGGAACGGCTCTGGTCACCTGCTGGAGGCCGACCTCAGGTCGGAACGGTGGCTCGAGTCGGAGCGGTGAATTGACCCCGAAGAGGTGGCTCGAGCGACAGATCGGTCTCACTCTTCCGTTTGACCGTTTGGCCGTCAGTTCTCCAGCCTCCAGTTATCAATCCTCCGTCCAGTACATCAGGTTCTCCTTCTCGGTGCCACAGTTCGGACAGGTGTCGGGAAGGCCCTCGTCGATCGCCCCCATCTCGCCGCACTCGGTACAGCGCCACATCAACTCGGCTTCGCCGAACTCGTGGCCCGAGCGCGCGTGTTCGACGCTCATCGCCTCGACACCCTCCCGGGTCGTGACGAAGAAGCCGCCGAGGTCGAATCCGCGGACGGTTCCGAGTTTCTCCCCGTCTTCGCCGTAGACGGCCTGGCCGAACTGAACCTCGTGGACGTCCTCGACGGCTTCTTCGTCGCCCTCTCTAGCCGGTGTTTCTCCCATGGGTGAGGCTCCCACGAGTACGGGCATAAAACCACAACGCCCACCATCGTGGCTCGCCAACGATACGCCCGGTCCCGAGAAACGGTCGATCGACGTATTTTTCACCGCAGACCGTTTTTGCCCGCCCATGGCAAGTTTCACTGTCGTCGTCGGCGACCCCGAATCGGGGCTCGCCCACCAGCTCGAGGCGGAGGGTCAGGACGCGAACCGATTCATCGGCAAAGAGATCGGCCAGGAGGTCGACGGGAGCGCCGTCGGCCTCGACGGCTACACGCTCGAGATCACCGGTGGCTCGGACAACGCGGGCCGCCCGCACAACGAGACGGTCGCGGGCTCCCGGCTCCAGGAAGTCCTGATGAACGAACGCCAGACGGGCTACAATCCCGGCCGCGACGGCGAGCGCCGCCGGATCACCGCTCGCGGACGCGAGATCTCTGACGAAACCGCCCAGATCAACACGACGATCACCGAGCGCGGCTCCGAGAGCGTCGAGAGCCTACTGGGCCTCGAGGCCGACGAGGACGGAGACGACGAGTAATCCCCCTCGCTTCTATGCCCGACCGAATTTCGAGTGACAACCCGAGCGTCAAGACGGTTCGAGCGACGCTGGCGGAGACCGCTACCGGCGTTCGCATCGAAATCCCCGGCGACGAGACGGGACACTTTCCCGATCAGGCGGGTGAGGTCGTCCGGTTCGTCCTCGAGGGAACCGAGCACTTCGGCCGAGTCGATCGCGGTCTGACCGGCGACGAACTGATCGTCCCTGGCCTCTACGAGACGCCGGACCAGGCGCGGGATCCGCGTGACGGCGTCGACGCCCTGCCCGACTGGATCGACGACCACGGCGCTCGCCGCGGCGGGTCGGTCCTGCTCGACGTCGTCGAACCCGACTTCCTCTACGGCGTTCGCGCACCCGGTGAAACTGCCGTCTACGAGGCCCACGAACCGCCGTCTGCGAGCCTGCAGGACATTGCGAAGGGGCTCGAGGACCAGTAGCGCCGTTGGGTGAGCGTGGTGGTGGGTCGAGCGTAGCGACGGGTCGAACGCGGCCACGGTAACGAGTTCGACGATTCTAGATCGTTTCGAACCGAAACCCCCTTGTAGCTTGCTGACTAACCGGTTAGTTAGTGACCGACGAGAGCGCCCGCGACGAAATTATGACGGCGACCTACGAGGCCCTGTGCGAACACGGCTACACCGAGCTCACCACACAGGCTATCGCCGACCAGACGGACAAGAGCAAGTCCCTGCTGTTCTATCACTACGACTCCAAAGACGACATCATCTCGGCATTTTTCGACTTCCTGCTCGAGCACTTCGACGACCGCCTCGCGGCCAGCCAGGAGCTATCGCCGGTCGAACGCCTCGCGGCGCTCGTCGACTGGTTCCTCTACGACCCCGACGACGACGAGCGCGCATCCTTCCACACAGCGATGCTCGAATTGCGCGCCCAAGCCCCCTACGACGAGCGGTTCCAGGCGCACCTCCGGCGCAGCGACGATGCGCTCCGGGCGGCGTTCGAGGGAATTCTCCAGGACGGCCTCGAGGCCGGCGTCTTTCGCGACCACGATCCCGCGGAGACGGCGACGGTGCTGATCGCCGCCCTCGACGGCGCGCGCATCCGGCAGCTGACGATGGACCGGGACGCTTATCTCGAAGAGGTGCGGTCGGGCATCGCCAACGTCGTCGTCGCGGACCTGCTCGTCGAGGGCGAATCCTTCCCCGAGCGAGGGACCGTCTCGCTCGAGGCCGCGGACGCGGCGGCCGGTGATGCCCCCGAATGAGTCGAAAACGCGATCGATCGGTCAACGTCACGGACGGCGACCTGTTCAAGCCCCTCCTCGTGCTGTCGGCCCCCATCGTCTTCTCACAACTCCTGCAGGTGGGTTACAACCTCGCGGACACCTTCTGGGTCGGTCGCCTCGGGAGCGACGCCGTCGCCGCGCTTTCGTATTCCTGGGCCATCGTCTTCCTGATGGTGAGTATCGGGGGCGGCCTCACCGCCGCGGGGACCGTCCTCGTCTCTCAGTACAAGGGCGCGAAGGACTTTCGGCGGTCGCACCACGTCGCCGGACAGACGCTCTCGTTCGTGACCGTCGTCGGCTTCGTCTTCGGCGCACTCGGCTTCGCGCTCTCGCCCTGGCTGATCCAGCTGGTGGGCGCCGAACCGGGCACCGCCGCTTACACCTACGCGGTCAACTACACCCGGATCATCTTCGTCAGCGTCGGTTTCATGTTCTGGTTCTTCATCTTCGACGCCCTCTCGCGAGGCTGGGGCGACACCCGGACGCCGATGTACCTGATGGCGCTCAGCGTGACGATGAACGTCGTCCTGGACCCCATCCTCATCCTGGGATTCGTCGACAACCCGCTCTTCGCCTGGATTGGCGCGACCGGTCTCGAGTCGACGCTCTACGCACAGACCGGCTTCGCCGGCTTCGGCGTCGAGGGCGCCGCGGTGGCGACGGTTTTCTCCCGCGGTGTCGCCGCCCTCGTCGGCCTCTACCTGCTCTTTTCGGGCCGAGTCGGGCTCGAGCCGACCCTCGCGGACCTTCGCCTCGAGCTGCCGACGGTCAAGAAGATCCTCGAGATCGGCGGGCCCATCGCGACCGAGCAAGGCTTTCGCTCCTCGGGGATCGCCCTGCTGACGGCGCTCGTGGCCATCGCCGGAACCGACGCGGTCGCGGCCTACGGGATCGCCAACCGGCTCTCCTCGCTGCTCTTCTTGCCGGCGCTCGGGCTGGCCCGCGGCACGGAAGCCGTCGTCGGGCAGAACCTCGGTGCCGAGCAGGTGAGCCGTGCCTGGAAGGCCGTCAAGCTGAGTTCCGTCGTCGTCGTCGGGATCTTCGTCGCCGTCGTCGCGGTCGCGTACCCGCTGGCCGAACCGATCACGGCGGTCTTCATCCAGGGCGAGGGGAGCGAGCAGGTCGTCACCTACGGCGCCGCGTTCATCCTGATCGCGGGGCCCTCCTACATCTTCATGGGCGTCTTCCAGGTGCTTCTGGGCGGCCTCCGGGGCAGCGGCAGCACCCGCGCGGCGATGTTCCTCTCGATTCAGGAACTCTGGATGTATCGCATCCCCATCTCGGCGATCGCCATCCTCCACTTCGGGCTGGGCATCTACGGCGTCTGGTACGCCATCGCCCTCTCGTACGTCCTCTCGGCCATCGTCACCGCCGTCTGGTTCCTGCGCGGGACCTGGACCGACAACGTCGTGACCGAGGACGTCGCGTCGGCACCCGCCGGTGATTGAAATGACCGGGTCGAATCCCTTCGTCGACGATGGTGACGTCAGCGGCAACGGTGCCGAACTCGTTCGAGGGACGGGGCTCACCCCGTCCGTCCGGGCACTCTCACTGCGCGCCTGTCCGCCTCCAGACGACTCGCTTCCGGTCACCCTCTGTCGGACCGTCGCGACGACCGTCGACGCCGACTCGAGCGTCGGCGCCTCGGCCGCGACGCTCGAGTCCCTGGCCACCGCGCTGGTCGCCCTCGAGGGGTACGTCCGGCTGCGACGCGCGACGCTATCGGAGAGAACCGACGACCGCGAGACGGCGCTGCTGGCGAGCGATTACCTGTTCGCTCGCGCGCACAGTGCGGTTGGGGCGGCCCCGCTGGACGCCGAACGGGCGCTCGTGGGCGTTCGCGCGTTCACCGATGCCTCGAGCGAGTTGCCTGCGGCGATTTGTCGTGGCGGGAGCGCGGGCGACGGGGAGATGGAATCGGAGTCGGAATTGGAATCGGAATCGAAACCAGCGCTCGAATCGACCGTCGAAACAGGCCCACTGGCCGCCCTCACCGGCTGCGGCTGCATCCTGGGGGCCGTCGTCGGCGACCGACTCGATGCAGCCGACCCGCTTCGAGCGTACGGGCGCCACCTCGGAACCCTCCTCGACGCCGTTCCGGGCGGATCGCTCGACGAAATCGCGAGCCCACCCGAACGCCTCGCTCGCGACCACCGCAAGACGGTTCGACAGGCGATGATTCGTGGCTTCCAGGGCGAGGCGATCACTGGGTCACTCCCCGACGACCCCCGTCTTCGGACAGTGCTCGTCCCACGACTCGAGGCGGCGACAGCCGCCCACGCCCGCCTCGCCGATCACCTCGACGAAACCGCGCTGGGTCGGCTCGAGCGACCGCTTCGCTGGCTCGGGAGCGAACTTGTCCACTGACAAGCCCACGACTGACGTCGTGGGTTACTGGCAGGAAGTCACAGATAATGTCAGACGGTCAGTATAGGCTGCTACCGAGAGCACACCCGTGGAGAGATATTCCCGACACTTGTTCTTCTTTAGAGTGGGTCCGAGCCGAACGAGACTGTCAGGAGAGAGGCACACGTCTCGAAGACAGAGCTACAGCATCGTTTCCTTTTGACACCGGTATTTATGCGTAGAGCGGTAAATGAGCTAACAAATGCGGCGAAGACAGTACGTACTTGGAGCGGTCTCGCTCCCGGCTGCTTGTACGGCGGGGTGTCTATCGCGTGTCTCAACACTAGACGACCGGTCTGACTTGACGCCTGGCGACGACCGAGACGTCGAGACGGTTGCCACAGCGACGTTCGACGAGGATATAACGCCACTTTGTACCGAAGGCGAATCCCTCGGTTCAAGCGTTGACGGGTGGTTCGCGGACGTCGTTACCGATCACGAATTTTTCCGAGACACCGAGAGCGGTCGATACGGTGTTCGTGGTCGAATTGAGTGGGAAACGGGGAATATTCCAAGGATTCGAGCGGAGTTTTCCGACGGTTCACGCGGATCGGATCGAGGTTTTGGCGTTGATGAGGACGAGACGTATTTGTTCACGGTGGTGAGTGCTGAGGGAGATCCTGACGCGATAGACGGGTACACACTCACCATTGATGGCGGTGGGGTCGAGGATATCGGGACCGTTCCAGAGGAGTACGCGACAATCGATGGGGACTGGGGCCAGATTGGAACGTACGATGACGCACCGGTGTATGGATACGTTGGGACAGTTTCCAACGATCACACGAAGGACGTCACGCTCTACCCATACCTGAAGGCGTACCTCGATGAGACGACAGTGGCCTACGCTGAACGAAGTACAGAATTTGGTATCGATCTATCTCCGGGAGACACACGAACGGTCTACTTCCCCTATCTACGGTGCGACCCCGCGAAAATTGACCACGTTGAAGGATGGCTCGAGTGGGGCACGATGAATAACCCGTAGCCAGTCACATCCGGAGAGACATAGACTGAGTATTGCTCAGATGTCCCCCTCAATATCGCTGGTTACTTCTCGTGGGGTTCAATCCGGACGCAACTCGACCGGATCGCCGGAGCCAAATCGCTCGAGTCCCCAGACAGAGTAGAGATGCACCTCGAGTTTCTCGGTGGGGCCCGCGAGATCGGTCGGAGCGCCCTCCTGGTGGACGATTCTCTGCTACTCGATTTCGGAATGGACTCGGGGAATCCGCCCGCGTTCCCGCTCCGGGAACCCGACCCGGACGCCGTCGTCGTCTCCCACGGCCACCTCGATCACGTCGGGACCCTTCCCGCGCTGCTGTCGGGCGACGCTCGCCCGCCGATCCATTGGACCCAGCCCAGCTCCGACCTCGCGATGGTGCTGGCTCGAGATACGCTGAAACTCCACGGCGGGAGCTACGACTGTCCGTTCACCGAGGCCGAACTCGCCCGCCTGACGCAGGTCTCGGAGACCCACGGCTACGAGGAATCGTTCGAGGCCGCAGGTTACGAGGTGACGTTCTTTGACGCCGGTCACGTCCCCGGGAGCGCCCACGTTCTGGTAGATGACGGGGATACCCGCCTGCTCTACACCGGCGACTTCCACACCGAAGACCAGCACCTCCTGGCGGGGACGACCGCCCGTCCCGACGCCGACGTCGTCGTCTGTGAGAGCACGTACGCCGACACGACCCGTCCCCCGCGGGCGGATATCGAGCGCGCATTCGTCGACAGTCTCAAAACGACGATCTGGGAAGGTGGCACGGTCGTCGTCCCCGCCTTCGGCATCGGCCGTACCCAGGAAGTGATGTGCATCTGCGCCGAACACGACCTCGAGTGTTACGTCGACGGGATGGGCACTCGCGTCGCCGACCTGTTCTTGCGCCCGCGAAATCGCGACTTCCTGCGAGACCCCGACGAACTGCGCCGGGCGAAAGGGAACGCCCGGTTCGTCGACGGCCGAGACGGCCAGCGAAAACGCATCGCCGACCAGAACACCGTCATCGTGACGACCAGCGGGATGCTCCACGGCGGCCCGGCGATGACCTACGTCCCCGCAATCCGAAGCCACCCGGCGAACAAGATCGCCATGACGGGCTACCAGGTCGAGGGCACGCCCGGCCGGGACCTCCTCGAGACCGGCAGCGCCGAAATCGACGGCCGGGTGATGCCCGTCAGCGCCCAGGTCGAGCAGTACGACTTCTCGGCCCACGCCGACCGGGCGGGGCTCGAGTCGTTCCTCAAGTCCTACCGCGATTCGCAGGTGCTCGTAAACCACGGGGATCGCTGTGAGTGGTTCGCCGAGGAACTCCGGGCCGACGGCTTCGACGCGTCCGCCCCCGAGCTGGGCGAGCGCGTAGTCCTCGAGTAGAAAGAGTGCGAACTGCTCGGTCGACGTCCAGAGATCACTCCTCGGACTCGTAGGGTTCGCCGACGGAGGAGGGAACCTGCGTCTTCCCCCAACCCGTGAGGACCACGATGACGACGACGTACGGCAGCAGCCCCAGCAGCTTCGAGGAGGCCTCGATGTTGAGCGTCTGGAACTGGCCTTGCAACATGTCGACGCCGCCGAAGAGGAGGGCCGCGGCGGCCGCTCCGAGCGGGTTGTAGTTGCCGAACAGGTAGGCGACGATGCCGAGCCAACCGCGACCGTCGACCATCGTCTGCCCGGTTCCGACGAACGACGAACTGTGTGCGAGAAGCACCGCGCCGCCGAGGCCGGCCAGTCCACCGGAGAAGATCACCGTCGCGTAGCGGACGCGATTGACGTCGATACCGGCGGTGTCGAGCGCCTCCGGATTCTCGCCCGCTGCCTGGATCCAGTAGCCGTACTGCGTGCGGTAGAGGAAGATCCACGCCCCGACCGCGACGAGGACGGTGAGCCAGACCAGCGGCGACTGGTCGAAGACGACCCGGCCGAGGAAGGGAATTTCGCTGAGTCCCGGGATCGTCAACCGCCCGACGCCGGGGAGGCGCGGACTGTTTCTGCTCCCCCAGATGACGGCCGCCGTGAACGGCACGAGACCGAGGCCGATGAACCAGACCCCCAGTCCGGCCACGATCTGATCCGCCTTGTACCGGATCAACAATACGGCGAAGAGCACGGCCAGACCCATCGTGAGCAGGACCGAAATAACGATCCCGACCCAGGCGTGGACGGCCCCGCCGGCGCCGACGAAGTACGTCGCGGCGGCGGCGAAGAAGGCGCCGAAGATCATGAACCCCTCGAGCCCGATGTTGAACACGCCACTTTTCTCCGCGTACAGCCCGCCAATCGCCGCGAGCGTGATGGGGGCGGCCATCTCCATCGACCGGGCGACGTAGCCCGGCGTCACGATGCTGGCGAGGGTCTCGAGGCCGTCGGACAGCACCTCGGCGAGCGGAACGTCGAAGACGACGGCCCCGAGGACCCCGAGGGCTGCCAGCACGACGAGCACGAGGCCGACGAGTCGGACGCCGCGGTGACGAGCGTACTCGAGGCCGCTCATCGCTCGTCACCACCGAGACCGGCTCGCTTGGCAGCCATTCGGAACAGCTCCGGCGCGGCCACGAAGACGATGACGATGCCGACGATGCCGTCGATCAGCTGGACGGGCACGTCGCTGTAGGTCTGGATGTACGAACTCGAGGAGTTGAGCCCGCCGAACAACAGCCCGGCCGGCACGACCCCGAGCGGATTGTTCGCGGCGAGCAGGCTGACGGCGATCGCGTCGTAGCCGTAGGTGTGGATGCTGGCCGGTTCGATGAACCGCCCCTGGAACATGATGACGTAGACCGCGCTCGCGAGCCCGGCGACGGCCCCGGAAAACGTCATCGTCGCGACGATCGTCCGTTTCGCATCGACGCCGGAGTACACCGCCGCCCCGGCCTGGTAGCCGCTGGTCACCATGTCGTACCCGATCCCCGTTCGCGTCATCGCGATAGCGACGACCGCGACGAGCGCGAGCGTCAGGACGAGGCCGATCACCGAGAACCCCGAATCGCCGAAGACGATCGGCGGGAGGCCGACGTGGTCCGGGAGCCGTTCGGTTTGCACGTTCGTCGATCCCTCCGCCCGGAGCGGGTTCGTGAGCAGCCAGCTGACGACGCCGATCGCGATGAAGTTCAGCATAATCGTCGTGATGATCTCGTTCGCGTCGGCGTATGCCTTCAACACGCCGGGAAGCGCTCCGTAGAGGCCGCCGCCGACGGCGGCGGCGACCGTGCCGACGAGCATCAGGCCGATTCCGCCGACGGCACCGGTTGGCAAGAACGGGGCCGTCCAGAGGATCGACACGGTGCAGAACAGGCCGCCGACGACGAACTGTCCCTGCACGCCGATGTTGAACACGCCGGCTCTGAACGCGATCGCCACGGCGACGCCCGTCAGGATGAAGAACGTCGAGAGTCGCAACGTCCGCGCCAGGATGCGCTCGCTGCCGAGCGCGCCGACGATCAGGTTGTTCAGGAACATGATCGGACTGTACCCGGCGGCGGCTACGATCAGCAGGCCGATGAAAATCGCCGTCGTGACCGACGCGAGGGCGATCCCGAGTCGTTCCAGGACCGTCGCCTGGAGGAGCCGACCAGCGACGCGGTCCGCCAGCGATCGAGTGCCGCTTTCGTCGGCCGAACTCATGGCTGGACCTCGCTGTCGGGCTCCGACAGCTCGTTCTGGTCGGCGAGGCGCTGGCCCGCCATCAGGAGGCCGAGTTCCTCCTCGGTGACCGCGGCCGGGTCGACGGTGTCGATGAACGACCCTTCGTACATGACCGCGGTTCGGTCCGAAAGTTTCTGGATTTCCTCGAGCTTCGACGAGACGAGAACGATCGCCAGTCCCTCGTCCCTGAGTTCGATCAGTCGGTTGTGAATGAATTCGATCGACCCGATGTCGACGCCGCGAGTCGGATGCGAGGCGATCAACAGCGATGGATTATGTCCGACCTCTCGGCCGACGATGAACTTCTGCTGGTTCCCGCCGGACAGCGACGCCGCCCTGGTGTCGGCGTCGGGCGGTTGCACGTCGAACTCCGCGATGATCTCCTCGGTGTGGTCACGGACGTGCGCCCAGTCGATAAATCCGTTTTTCGCGAACGGCTCGATGGTCTGATTGCCGAGCAGTCCGTTCCGGACCAGGTCGTAGTCCATCACCAGCCCCTCGGCGTGGCGGTCCTCGGGAATGTAGGCGATGCCCGCCTCGATGCGGTCGCGTCGCGACAGCGTGGTGATGTCGTCGCCGTCGAATCGGATCGCTCCCGAATCGGGCGTCCGGAGTCCGGTGAGGGCTTCGACGAGTTCGGTCTGGCCGTTTCCCTGCACGCCGGCGATGCCGAGGATCTCGCCCTCCCGGACCTGAAGGCCGACTCCGGAGACTTTCTCGAGCCCGCGGTCGCCCGTGACCCGTAACTCCTCGACCTCGAGGAGCGGTGATCCCGGGGTGGTCTCACGAGGTTCGCGATCGAACAGCACCTCGCGGCCGACCATCATCTGGGCCAGCTCCTGCTCGGAGGTGTCCGACGCGGGGACGGTGCCGACCGCCTTTCCGTCGCGGAGAACGGTGATGTCGTCGGCGATCGCCATGACTTCGTCGAGCTTGTGCGAGATGAAGATGAGCGAGCGACCGTCCGCTCTGAGGTCCTCCATGACGGCCATCAGCCCGTCGACTTCCTGTGGCGTGAGGACGGCCGTCGGTTCGTCGAGAATGAGGACGTCCGCCCCCCGGTAGAGGCTCTTGACGATTTCGACGCGCTGTCTCGTCCCGAGGTCGAGGTCCTGGATCGGGGTGTCGAGGTGGTCGGCGACCTCGAACCCGTAGCGGTCGCTGATAGCTTCGATCGACTCTCGTGCGGCCTCCTCGTCGACGAATCCGTTCTCGACGGGTTCGTGGCCGAGGATGACGTTCTGGAGGACGGTCATCGGCTCGACGAGCTGAAAGTGCTGGTGGATCATGCCGATTCCCGCGTCCATGGCGTCGCGGGGGGTGTCGATCGTCCGTTGCTCGCCGTCGATAACGATCGTCCCCTCGTCCTGATCGTAGAGTCCGTAGAGGACGCTCATCAGCGTCGTCTTCCCGGAGCCGTTTTCGCCGAGGAGGGCGTGAATCGAGCCGGCCTCAAGCGTGAAGTCGACGCGGTCGTTGGCGACGACGTCGCCAAACCGTTTCGTGATCCCCTCGAGTCGGACGGCCGGTGGTGGGTTGTGCGAAGTCATGAAGTGGTCAAAGAGATGAGAACGGAACGCCTGAGTGCACGGTCGTCCCGTCGACTAGCATCCAGTCGGTCCGCATTCGAAGTCGATCTCGCCGTCGATAATGGCCTGCTTGGCGTCTTCAATGTTCTGATTGAGGGAGTCGGGCAAGCTGTCTTCGAACGCCTGCCCGGTCACCCAGTCGATCTGTCCGCCTTCGGTCGAGAGGTTCTGTTCGCCCTGAACGCTCTCCCAGTCGTCGTTGACGACGGCTTCTGCGACCGTGTAGGTGGCCTCGTTGAGGGCCTTGATGGCCGAGCCGAGAATCACGTCCTGGTAGCTGTCGAACGAGACCGACTGGTCGCTGTCGACGCCGAGCGCGAATCGACCGTTATCCTCGGCGGCCTGGAACGCCCCTTCACCGGCGGCCGAGGCCGCGTGCCAGACGATGTCGGCCCCGCTCTCGATCTGTGAGACGGCCTGGTCGTTGACTCCCGAGGGGTCGTTGAAGCTGCCGCCGTAACCAGTGAGCACCTCGATGCTGTCGTCGACCCAGTGGACGCCCTGTTCGTACGAGACCTGGAACGCCTCGATCAACGGGATTTCCTCGCCACCGACGAAGCCGACGGTGTTCTCGTCGGGATTGGTCGAACTCCCCTCGTGTTCGATCTCCTCCTGGGTCAGCGTCCCGGCGCCGACACCGGCGAGGAACGACATCTCGTTGTTCATCTCGATCCACCCCGAGACGTTCTCCGCCTCGACGACGTTGTTGATGAGCATCCAGTTCACGTCCGGGTACTCCTGGGCATTCTCCTGGAGCGGCTCGGTGTGCTGGTCGGCGACCAGGACGATCAGATCCGGCTCGGATTCGGCGGCGTCAGCCTGGCGCTGGCCGTACTCGCCCTGGTTGGTCTCTTCGATCTGGTTAATGTCGATGTCCCACTCGTCGGCTGCTTGCTCCAGTCCCTCGAGCGCATTATCGTTGAACGCCTGGTCGTCGAATCCCGCCGGGCTCGAGATGATGGTCATCTGGTACTCGGCGTCGCTTCCGCCGTTCCCGCCGATACACCCGGCGAGGGCCATCCCACCGACGACTGCCCCCGATCGAAGGACAGAACGCCGATCGACCGGTACGGTTGTATTGCGCGACTCTCCAGACCCATCACGTCCACCAGTTCTGGAAAACATGTCACTACCAGATATGGGACTCCTACTATAAAATCATTTAGACCCAACAGGTCACTCTTGCCGTTAAAAGAGCCGTATAGGGCAGAATTCAGATTGTATTTTATATTCTGTATTCTTATTTATCGAAGTACTATAATATATGTTAGAGTGACTGATCGACACGTACAGTTGTGGTTGTGTCGGCAAATACAGACTAGAGATCAGTACCTTCAGCGGACCGAACGATCGTCGCGTAAGTTCCGCTAGTCCCTCCAAGCGTCGACTGACACGTGAAACCGGACGAACGCCATCGATTTCACCCACCAATTCAGACTTGGAATGCCACTGGTGGCTTGATAGGGATCGATGTGGTGGCTTTCCTGATGACTACGCGCACACGACCCCACCGTTCGCCGAGACATGCACGCCGACCCTCGAGTCTCGACGAGCAACACGGTGATCGCTGATGGGACGCATCCTCGTCGCCTACGGCTCGACTGAAGGGCAGACGGCCGCCATCGCCGACCGGATCGGCGACGTACTCGCCGACGCCGGCCACGACCCGCTCGTAATCAGCACGAAACACCCGCCGCCCGAACTCTCGCTGTCGCGCTACGACGGAGTCGTCGTTGCCGCGTCGGTCCACATGGGCAACCACCAGCCAGACGCCGTGTCGTTCGTCCGCGAGAATCTGGACGCACTCGAGCGCGTCCCCTCGGCGTTCGTCTCGGTGAGCCTGACAGCAGCGACCGACAGCGAGGACCCCGACCGAACCACGAACGAGTACGTCGACGACGTCCTCCAGGAGACCGGGTGGTCGCCGACGCGAACCCACCTCGTCGCCGGTGCGCTGAAATACCGCGAGTACGGACTGCTCACGCGCTTCATCGTGCGCCGCATCGCCGGCAAGGAGGGGCTGGCGACCGACACCAGTCGAGATCACGAGTACACTGACTGGGACGACATCGAGGCGTTCGTGTGCGAGTTCGCGACGCTTGTAGACGATCATAGCTCGAACGCCTCGTAACTATTCATAACCGGACTGAGTATCCGGAAGAACGGTGAAGACGTGAGTTGGAGGCGGAACTAGGAAGACGTGTTTGAGCGGTCGATGGGAACTCGAGATAGCGGTCAGTCACTGATAGTCGTCACTAGCGGGGAGAAGATGAGTAGGGAGTGGTTCGAAAACGTGGCGGAGATCGCCCGCTCAAATATTCATAATCGGTTTCCATCTTGCGGTTTTCAAGTTGGTAGCCACTCGAAAGTGAAGCGAGACGAAGAGTGACTCGAATTGGGATCTCGAAACTGGGTTCGGCGGTGTCGAGCCTTTTCTGCGGAGATCACGTTCACCTACTCGAGTCGAACGGGTGGGCTCTCAGCGGGCTGTCTGAAAGTTCATAATCGGTTCTCTGCTATCGTTTTGAGGGTGGAACCAGCACTGTAATAGCCAGGAAGGCCGAGACGGCCTTTGAGAGAGAAAACGCGTACTAGAGGAGTTCTCGTGGCGGTTATTCCTGTCTGGCTGCTCGAGGCTTGGCTCTACGCAGCGAGTGCCGGCCACGAGACGGCTGCGCTCACCGCTCACTCTGTGTACCCGCCTCGAGAAAGGTAGATGCGCCCCAAACTGCCCGAGAGGCCCCATATTCGGAAATTGGAGTGTGGGCCACGTTCTTGAAGGAGCACTTTCCTATGTACGCTCCCATCGGCGATCTTCATAATTGGCTTTGGGTCAGGATCGTAACGACTCTTCCGGACGAATTCCCCAATTATGAGTGAATTGAAGCGCGATAAGTCCAACCTCGCAAGCGCTGAGGTCCGGCTGAGACGTCAGCCGCGATTATGGCGGCAACTGTACCGATGCCGACAGCGATTGCGAACCCAGCGGCGCAAATGGCAGGGGTGGGCTGCACCGGGCCGCCGAACCTGAGGAGGACACCGGTTAACCAATTCAGGACGGAGACCGCTGGCAGCGCTACTACAAACCCAAGGAAGCCGCCGACCAACCACAACGCCCTGACCAGCGACCGCGATAAGTAGCAGCGACGAGGGGAGTCCAACAGCCAACCCAGTGACGACGCTCTGGTGCCCCGAAAACATTTTTCCGGCCGTCCGATGTCGAGCGCGTATGGATCCCGACGACAAGAACGCGGACGACGCGAAGGCGACCGACCTCGAGCTCAGCGACGCCGAAAAGGACGCCCTCCACGACCTCCAGCTCGCGGTCGAACACCTCCACCGGGGCTACGGCGCGCTGCTCGAGTGTCACCACGAAGTCGGCCACGCGATGGATCAGATCGCCGACGCCGAGGACCGCCTCCGGGAGGCGGGCCACGAGACCCGGGCGAACGACCTCAGGGACGAGTACCTGCCCGCTGGCTCGGTCGGTGACCGGTGGACCTACGAGTTGATCGAGGAGTTCTCCAACGGGTTCCTGCGGGAGCTGACCGACTTCGAGGCGACCGTCCGGGACGAACTCGCCGACGGCCAGGGACACGTCACCGAGCGCGAACAGCAGCGGCGGTGGCGCGAACGAGCCGAGGGATGGGAGTCGGAGTAACTCGAGAAGCGAGTCGAGACCGCGAAGGTCGAGCGACCTCGATCGAGCCGAGGCTGTTCGAAGCGACGAAAGAGAGAAGATGTCGGCGACAGCGACTGCAGGCAGTTCCTCAGTCGTCAGCGGGCGCCGCCCCGGAACCGCCCTCGGCCTGAGCCTTCGTCCAGGCGAGTTTGCCGCCGGCAGCGAGGATGTCGCGCTCGCGCTCGGAGGCGTCCAGTGTGGCGGTGAACTCCTCCTCGCCGTTGACGCGGACGGTGAACTCCTCGGCGCCGCTCGAGACGGCTTCCTCGACGTCGTCGACGATCTCGATATCGTCGCCCTGGTCGATGGCGTCGTAGGTCTCCTCGTCGATGGTCAGCGGGAGCAGGCCGAAGTTGAAGAGGTTCGCGCGGTGGATCCGGGCGAAGCTCTGGGCCAGCACGCCGTCGACGCCCAGATACATCGGGCACAGAGCAGCGTGCTCACGTGAGGAGCCCTGGCCGTAGTTCTCGCCGGCGACGAGGAAGCCGCCGTCGGACTCGAGCGCACGCTGGGCGAAGGTGTCGTCAACGCGGCTGAGCGTAAATTCGGAGAGTTTGGGGACGTTCGACCGGTACATCAGGATGTCCTGGGTCGCGGGGATGATGTGGTCGGTGGTGATGTTGTCCTCCATCTTCAGCAGCGCCGGACCCTCGAGTTCGGCCTCGAGGGGGTCCTTGAGGGGGACGTCGCCGATGTTGGGTCCCTTGATGAGTTCGTCGTCGACGGCCTCGTCGGGGCTGATGAGGTCGGCTTTCGAGGCGTTGTACTCCTCGGCAAGTTCGAAGCCGGGATCCTCCAGGTCGCCGAGTTCCTCGGCCAGGTCGCGCGGATCGATGATTTCGCCTTTGAGCGCCGCGGCGGCGGCGACCTCCGGGGAACAGAGGTAGACGTTGTCGTCTTCGATGCCCGAGCGGCCCTCGAAGTTACGGTTGAACGTCCGCAGGCTCACGGAGTCAGAGGCGGGCACGTGACCGATGCCGATACACGCACCACAGGTCGCCTCCGAGAAGTTGACGCCGGCGGCCATCATCTCGGCGACCCAGCCCTGGCGGGCGAGCAGTTCCGAAGCCTGCTTCGAACCGGGGGCGACGATCATCTCGGTCGTCTTGTTCACTTCGCGGCCCTCGAGCATCTTCGCTGCGGGGAGGATGTCCTCGAAGGCGCCGTTGGTACAGGAGCCGACGATGACCTGATCGACGTCCGTTCCCGCGACCTCGCTGACGGGCACGACCTTGTCGGGCATCGACGGTTCGGCGATCAGCGGTTCGAGATCCGAGAGGTCGACGACGATTTCGTCGTCGTACTCGGCATCGTCGTCGGGCTGGAGTTCGACGTACTCGTCGCCGCGACCGACGCGCTCGAGGTAGTCTTTCGTCTGCTCGTCGGTCGCGAAGATCGAGCTCGTCGCGCCGAGTTCCGTCCCCATGTTGGTGATCGTCATCCGCTCTGGAGCACTGAGGCTCTCGGCGCCGGGGCCGGTGTATTCGAGGATCTTGCCGACGCCGCCCTTGACGGTGAGGCGACGGAGCATCTCGAGGATGACGTCTTTGGCGGTGGCCCACTCGGGGAGTTCGCCCTCGAGGCGGACGTTGACGACCTCGGGCATCTCGATGTAGTAGGGGGCGCCGCCCATCGCGACGGTGATGTCGATCCCGCCGGCGCCGATGGCGAGTTCGCCCAGCCCACCCGGCGTCGGGGTGTGGCTGTCGGATCCGAGCAGGGTTTTGCCGGGAGCGGCGAAGTTCTCGCGGTGGACGTTGTGGCAGATACCGTTGCCGGGGCGAGAGAAGTGGGCCCCGTAGGTGCCGGCTGCAGAACGCAGGAAGCGGTGGTCGTCGGTGTTTTTGAAGTCGAACTGGTAGGTCTGATGGTCACAGTACTGGGCGGCCAGTTCGGTCTGGACCTCGTCCAGTCCCATCGCCTCGAACTGGAGCCAGACCATCGTGCCGGTCGTGTCCTGTGTCAGCACCTGGTCGATCTCGATCCCGATCTCTTCGCCGGTCTCGAGTTCGCCCTCGACGAGGTGATCGTCGAGAATTTTCTCGGTGAGCGTCTGTCCCATAGCATCCCAAACTGGGCTATCCTGCCTGATAAATCCAGCGTGTTTCCGAGTGGGTGAGCGTCCAAAACGTGGTTGTAAAACGGTTTATTCTGCAATAATTGCTCCCACAGGTATGCGTTCGAGACAGTAACGAGAAACTGGCACTCGAGTTCGTGTGCATATTCTTCCAGATGCGTCTCCGACGTCGTCGAGTTGGATGGCAATAATTTCCGGAATCTACGACGGGAATCAGTACCTATACAACCGCGGATAAATCAGCTACCAACATGAACGGCGATCGAGTTGGCAGCGTGCTCGAGGGAACGGTCGATCGCTGGACCGAACTCGATACCGACTGGCAGGGCGTGGTCGTCGGCCTGGCGATCGTCGCTCTCATCGGCGGTTTCGGCGTAGACGTTGCATGGTAGCGGCCGTCGCCAGAACGCTGCCCGGCCTGCTCGTGCTCTGTCTCGGAGCGGTACTCGCTCGCGGCCTCTCGACGCTCGCGGGACCGAACGAGTTGCTCCTGGCGATCGCTCTCGGGGTCGTGCTGGCAAACGGAGTCGGTGTTCCCGAACGACTTCGTATAGGACTGGCGACGCACAAGATCTGGCTCGCCGCGGGAATCGTCCTACTCGGCGCGTCGGTGACCCTCGAGTCGATCCTCGAGACGGGGGCGACGGTCCTCCTGTTGCTGGTCGCGACGGTGACGCTCACCCTCCTCACCGTCGAGGCGGTCGCTCGAACCGTCGGCGGACTCCCGGAGCGCTTTGGCTCGTTGCTCGCGGCGGGTGCCGGAATCTGTGGCGTCTCCGCCGTCGTCGCCGTCGGCGGCGGAATTCGTGCTCGAGAGACCCAGATCGCCTACGCGGCGGGCACCGTGTTGCTGGTCGACGCGATCACGCTCGTCGTCTACCCGATCGTCGGCTCCGTGCTCGAACTCTCCGGACAGGTCTTCGGCGTCTGGGCCGGTGTCAGCATGCTCTCGACCGGTCCGGTGGTCGCCGTCGGATTCGCCCACTCGGAGACCGCCGGGCAATGGGCGACGATGACGAAACTCGCCCGCAATGCCCTCATCGGCGTCGTCGCGGTCGGCTACGCGAGCTACTACGCTCGCCGGGGCTCCGGTGAATCGACGTCCCTGCGGCTGCTGTGGTCGAACGTCCCGAAGTTCGTGCTGGGATTTCTCGCGCTCGTCGCGCTCTCGAGCGCGGGCGTCTTTTCGCCGGCCCAGCAGGAGTCGCTCGCGAACGCGGTCGACTGGCTGTTCCTGCTCGCGTTCGTCGGCCTCGGAACGGAGATCCGGGTGGCGGACCTCAGGCGAGCTGGCATCGCTCCCGCGCTCGTTGTGGTCGCCGCGGTGGCCATCGTGAGCGTGCTGTCGCTCGCGGTTGCACTCGTCGTGCTGTGACGCCTGTCAGCGAGCGCTCGAGCTAGATGTTCAGGACGACGAGGACGAACTGGCACGCTACGATCGCGCCGAGGATCGCCAGTACGCAGGCGTCGTAGACGAGTCGGAACTCGTCGAACTCGTCGATCGCTCCCCGGCGCACCAGCCAGGTTCGGAGCCACCAGGCGCCGACGTACAGCCCGGCCAGCGCCAGGGGAAACGCGACCAGGACGGCCAGCGTCGGCGCGTGTTCGGGTCCGTAGTAGGTGCCGATCGTCCACCGAATTCGGACGGTGCCTGCGAGGCGTCCGTACGAGACGGCGCTCAACGCGACGCTCGCGAGGACGATCACGAGACCACCGAGTGAGAGCGGCCGCGCGCGTTCGAGGTTCGAGCCGTCCGATCGGTCAGGGGTAGTCGTGACCATGACGTCTCTCGAGACGACCAGGACCAGTATAACGGCTCGAGCACGGCTTCAGACCCTGTAGTCGTGGGAAGTTCTATACGGGTGTGGGGTCGAAATGAGGCCATCGTGAGTGAGGATGCGGACGCCGACGCCGAGGATGACGCGGACGTCGAGCGACTCGCGACCGTGCTCGAGGATCCGACAACGCGGACCATCCTCACCGAGACGAGCCAGGAACCACTGTCGGCGAGAACCCTGAGCGAACGGTGTGGAGTCTCTGAACCCACGATCTACCGTCGCCTCGAGGACCTTCGCGAGTGCGACCTGCTCGTCGAGCGGACGAAACCGGACCCCGAACGCGGCCACCACCGAACCATGTACGCGA
The DNA here is from genome assembly GCF_042663485.1 of Saliphagus sp. GCM10025334. Classification (NCBI taxonomy): domain Archaea; kingdom Methanobacteriati; phylum Methanobacteriota; class Halobacteria; order Halobacteriales; family Natrialbaceae; genus Saliphagus; species Saliphagus sp. GCM10025334. Next base: position 748,934 of record NZ_JBHTAF010000002.1, read on the forward strand.
CGAACTTCGAACGACTCACGGTCGAACTGCGCGACGGACACCTCGAGTTGCGGGTCGACCGCCGCGAGGACCCCGCGGACCGATTCACGCGGCTGATCGAGGGGATGTGAGATGGCGTTCCAGCCGCTCCAGTTGTGGGATCCGGCGATGCCGCCGGACTGGGTGATCGCGTTCCAGCAGGTGACGCAGATCGTGAGCGTGCTCATCGGCGTGTTCATCGCCTACCAGGCCTACCGCGGCTACCGACGCAACGACAGTCGACCGATGCTGTTTCTCGCGCTCGGGTTCGTCCTCGTGCTCGCCGTGCCGTTCAGTCTCTTCGTCCTGTACGCCGCGGTTCCGGGAATCCCCCAATCCGCCGTCGTCGTCGCCTCACAGTCGAGCCAGGTGACGGGTCTGCTGGCAATCCTCTACGCTCTCTGGATGCCGACCGGAGGAAGAGGGTAAGGTTGAACTCGAGGCCGCCTACTGAGACCGCCGCCCGAGAACGAGCCCTATGGCGACGGCGACGATCGCCGCGCCGACGCCGAATCCCGGTACGGACTCCGCCCCCTCCGAAAACCGAGACTCGATCCCGGACTCGACGGTCACCGTCACCCGCTTGTCGCCAGCCCCAATCTCGTGGCGCCCGCGATCCTCGAACGACAGCGTCGTCTCGACGGTCGTCGACTCGCCCGGTCCGAGGGTGACGGTCTCCTCGGCGACCACGCCGTCGACGGTGCGGATCTCGACAGTCGTTCGCCCGACTCGAGACTGCTCGTTTTCGACCGTTGCCGTCACCGTGATCTCCTCCCCGCGTTCGACCCGGTCGGGGCTGGCCTCGAGAGCCGTCACGGTGAGGTCGGCGGGATCGACGACGTCCACGACGAACGGGTCGTCGCCGACGTGGAGCGCGTACCGACCGGCCGACTCGGGCGTCCACGATAGGCGTTCGACGGTCGCCTCGCCGGGCTCGAGGCGGCCGGTCGCTTCGGACGCGATGGCGTCGTCGACCAGGACGGTCGCCCGGTAGGGCCCATCCCGATCGCCGCGATTGTCGACTGTGACCGGGAACGTGACCGTCTCGCCCACGACGAGCGTCCGGGGGACGCCGTCGGCGGTCGTCTCGCGGAGCCCCGAAATCTCGACTGCCTCGCCGTCAGCGAGTCCGTACGCCATCACCGGCGTCGGCTGGTCGAACGCGTCGGCATGCTCGAACCGGTTCCAGGTGTCGGGGGCCGACGCCGTCCGTGTGTAGGTTTCGGCGAACTCGCGAACGTCGCTCCCGCCGCGGTGCTCGAGGTCCGCGAGCCAGTCCTCGAACGTGGCCGTCTCGCGCTGGTTCTGTGCCCGGAAGACGTCTTCCATGGTCGACTCGCCGTCGCTCTCGAGGCGCAACTGGCGGTCGATTGCGCCGTAGACCAGCGGTCCCTTGACGTAGTCGGTGAGCGGGTCCTGCCAGGTGCCGGGGTCCGTGAGAACGCCCTCGGCGTAGGGCGAGTCCCGGCCCTCACCGAGCGAGCGTCGGAACGTCAGGTAGTCGAGGTCGCCGCGCTCGTAGGTGAGCAGGCTGGCGTAGTACTCCGCCTGGGCCTCGACGAGCCAGCCGCTGGCCCGGTCCAGGTTCGAACGGGCGAACCGCTGGCGGGTGTGGACGTACTCGTGGAGCCAGACGCTGCCCGCCACGTCGAGGCGGGCGTCGTCGCGCACCCAGGCGTCCCGCTCGCCGTACTGGATGCCGTTAGCGCCCCACTCGACCGAGCCCGTGGGGGCGGCGACGATCATCACCTCGCTGTGGCGGTTTCCGACGCCGAGGCGCTCGCTGGCGTGAGCGAGCGCCTCGAGCACGTCACCGGGCGATTCCTCGAGGTCGGCGGCCTCGGGCACGACGAGGCGGATAGTCTCGCTTCCGTCGGTCGTCTCGTAGACCTCGTTGGCCCCGAAGAACGCGACGTGTTTCCCGGCGACCCCCTCGCCGTCGACGGCGACCTCGCGGTGGACGTCGACCGACGAGCGCTCGCGCCAGGCCAACTGGAGCTGGGGCGTCGCGACGATGCCCCACTCGCCCGTTTCGACGAACGTGTAGCCGCTCCCATCGTGGCCGTGGCGTCCGACGTCCGTCCGGTTCGCCGGGAGCCTGAGCGTGAGTTGGGGCGAGCGGCCCTCGTGGTCGCTCTCGGCCCACCGATAGGCGCCGTCGTCGGTCTCCTCGAACTCGCTCGTCTCGAGGACGGTCGCCTCGGATCCGGGCGTCACCGTAAGTCGAGTCACCGGTTCCGGCACGTCGTAGGTGACGACCGCCTCGAACTCGCCGGGGCGGTCGGGTCGCTGGTGGAGGACGACGGATTCGCGAATCAGGTCGGGTTCGGCACTCGCGGTCGGGATGGCGTTCGCGTTCGCACTCGAACCGACGGTTCCCGTCGCGCCCGCTGCGAGCGAACCCGACGAAACGGCAGCCGGTCCGCTATCTGGTGCCTCGAGTCCCGTGCCGACCGGATTCGCGTCGTGGGTCTCGAGCGACGGGGACGGCGAAGCAGGCGCAGAGCTGGCGACGAATGCACCCGCACCGACGCTCGCGGGAACGCTTCCGAGGACGATTACGATCAGGAGGGCAGCGACGAACCGGCGTGTCACACGTCTTCTTCTCTCCCGCGCGAGCAAGACTGTTCTGGCTTCCTGACGTTCAGTCGATATACGTTCTGCACCCTGACGGTCCGTCGATGAAAGCCGGGCCGTTTTCGTTCCCGGGAACGTAGCCAGCGCCGTGTACGAGCGACCAGTCGCCGTCCGAACGGATAGCGAGTCGGAGGGGCCTCCGTGACCGATCGCCGCGTCCGACAAGCGACGCCAGGCGACGCCCTGGCCGTCCGTCGACTCGTCGACGGCGCGTTGCTCGAGATCGGTGACGTCGAGTCCCGAATCGACGACGGTGACGTCCTGGTCGCGACGGAATCGCGATCGGTGGGTACCGGCGAGACGCGACGAGTCCTTGGCGCGATCGTCCTCGAGACACCGACTCGAGGCGAAACGGTGGGGGCACACGTCGTGGCAATCGCCGTCCATCGGCGCCACCGCGGACGTGGGATCGGAACCGACCTGCTCGAGGCGGCGCTCGAGCGAACGGGGGCGCTGACGGCGAACTTCGACGCGGACGTGCGGCCGTTTTACGAGTCTCTCGGGTTCGACATCGAATCGATTGCAGAGGGGCGGTATCGTGGAGTGCAACGACTCGAGTCGTGGACGGAGCGCCAGGGCGGCGAACGCGATTAGTCGTGAGAAGCTGACGCTGCGAGTGCCATCATCGAGCCCGCTCTCAGCGACTGAGAGACGCCAGCACCCCCCATTCTCGAGGCTGGAGATGCCGGACGCAGATTTATACCGGGGAACGTGGTAGATGGCCTCGGCATGAACCCCAGACAACTCCTCACCGGTGATCCCAAGCGGAGTTCGATGCTCTACCTCGGGATCGGCGCCATCTCGCTGCTGAAAGCGCTGGCGGTCCGCAACGACAAGCGGCGCTTCAAACGCGAACTGCTCGACGCCGCCCTGTTCCTCGGCGTCGGGATCGCGCTGCGCAAGTACGGCAGCCTCAGAGAGCAGAAACAACAGGAACTGCGCGAGTCCGTCCCCGACGTGCTCCTCCAGGCGCTCGAGGGCGACGGGAGCGGCGACGACTTCGCGTCGATGGCCAGAAAACGATTCGGCCGCGAGTCGGAGCCGGAACCCGAACCCTCGCTGCGGGATCGAGCGACGGGCTTCGTCCGCTCGTAAGTTCGTAGAAGCGTAGAATAGCCTCGAGCGAGGACCGAAAAAGCGTACCACCGTTTTTCAGGCTTCGACGAGCTTGTAGGCGCCGCCGTCGGTCTCGCCGTCCTCGGGAGCGGGCGCCCGCTCGGCGTAGTAGATGGCGCCGTCGGCGACCAGCGGCGTGCTCGTGACGACGCCGTCGTGGTCGACGCGCCAGACCGCCTCGCCGGTCTGTTTCTCGACGGCGTACAGCGTCCGGTCCTTCGAGCCGAAGACCACCCGGTCGGCACACACCGTCGGGCACCCCGTGAGCGCACTGTCGGTTCCGAAGCGCCAGTGCTCCTCGCCGGTGGCGGCGTCGAGCGCGTAGAGGTTGCCGTCGTGGCTCCCCGCGAAGACGACCCCGAGGCTCGGGTCGATCCCCGGGCCCGTCATCGAGAGCCCGCCCGTCTCGACCGACCAGTCCTCGGTGCCGTCCTCGAGGTCGACCCGGTAGATCCGCCGGTCCCACGAGCCGAAGTAGGCGCCACCGTCGTAGGTGGCGATCGGTCCCTTTATTTCGCCGTCGGTGTCGTTGTCGGGGTCGGTCTCGAACGTCCACTCGAGCTCGAGTTCCGGATACTGCCAGCCGTAGAGCACGCCGTCGTTGGCGCCGACGACCAGCCGGCCGGCGTTGGGGTCGATCGCGGGCGTCGAATGAGGGTGGTCAGTGGGCCGGCTCTCGGCGTCCTCCCACAGGACCTCGCCCGTGTCGGGGTCGACGGCGAACATACTACCCTCCGGGTCGGGGTACTCGACGGCCACGAAGACGCGCTCGCCGTCGAAGACCGGGCTCGAGCCGATCGACCCGCCCAGCTTCTCGGCCCACACCTCGTCGCCCGTTTCGAGGTTGAACGCGTAGAGGACGCCGTCGTAGGCGCCGATGAAGACGGTGTCTTCAGTGACGACGGCCGTCCCATGGATACCGTTGCCGTCCGTATTGGTGTCGGCCTCCCACAGCACCTCGCCATCGGCGGTGAGTGCCGTGACGATGCCGGTGTCGCCCGGCATCACGAGGCCGCCGTCGGGCGTCGGCGTCGCGCTGGCTTTCGCCGCGCTGTGATCGCCGGTGTTTACCTCTGGGAGGCGCCAGGCCTGCTCGACCGCGTCGGGGATCCTCTCCTGGGGGCGATACCCCCAGTTCTCGAGCGATTCGCGGAACTGGGCGACGCCGTCAGGGTACGTCGCCCGGAGGGGATCGTCGACAGGCTCGATCAGGGGGTCGTCTTCGGTGACGTTGTCGTTGCCGTTGCCGTTCCCGTCACGATTACCGGCGTTTGGCGTCGAATCGTCGGATTTCGACTGGTCGAGACAACCGGCGGTTGCCGCCGCGAGACTCGCGCCGCCGAGTCGGAGGACGCGTCGTCGGGAGAGGCCTTGCATTACGAGAGCAGTTTTACTCGAGTGGCATGAACGTTCGCCTCGAGCGCCTCAGTGCGCTCACCGGTGGTAATTTCGAGGTGACCGACGACCGTCCGCGAGCGGAGCGCTACCCGGATATCGGCTCGAGTTCGGCCGTGAAGTGACGGAGTTCGGGTACCTCGGGTTCGGTTTTGATTTCGAGGCCCGTCGCCTCGTCGGCCCGTTCGAGGACGGCCGCCGCGGCGTCGGCGACGTGCTCGAAGTGTTCGCGGTGGTAGGTCCGGCGGGGGACCGCCAGCCGGACGAGTTCCGGGCGATCGGTGCCGGGGAATGCGAAGCTCCCGAGTTCGACGCCGCGGACACCGCCCTCGCGGTAGAGTTCACAGACCAGCACCTGTCCGGGGAAGTCGCTCGACTCGAGGTGCGGGAAGACGGCCTCGGCGTCGAGGTAGACCGCGTGACCTCCAGTAGGGGTGTAGACGGGAACGTCCCGGTCCTCGAGCAAGGTTGCGAGTGTCCGAATGCTCTCGATGCGGTCGGCGACGTAAGCTTCCTCGACGGCCTCCCGGAGGCCGACCGCCAGGGCCTCCATGTCTCGCCCGGCCATGCCGCCGTAGGTGGGAAAGCCTTCGTAGAGGATCGCCCGCTGTTTGCAGCGGTCGGCTAGCACCTCGTCCCGGGTGGCGACGAACCCGCCGACGTTCGAGAGGCCGTCTTTCTTCCCGCTCATCACCAGCGCGTCGGCATACCCCAGTTGTTCGCGGGCGACGTCGGCGACCGACGCCTCGGCGTAGGCGGCCTCACGCTCGGTGACGAAGTAGGCGTTCTCCGCGAAGCGACAGGCGTCGATGACGAACGTGGCGTCGATCTCGTCGGCGAACTCGGCGACCCGGCGGGTGTTCTCGACGCTCACCGGCTGACCCGCCGCCGAGTTGTTCGTGATCGTCTGGATTACCACGGGGACGCGGTCGGCGCCCACCTCCTCGACGACCTCGCGGCCGCGCTCGATCGAGAAGTCGCCCTTGAAGTCACCAGGGGCCCCGGGGTCGGTCGCCACCTCGACCGGGCAGTCGACCGGGTCGGCGCCCTGGTTGGCGACGTGGGCCCGCGTCGTGTCGAAGTGCGTGTTGTTCAGGGCGACGTCCCCCTCCTCGAGCAGGGTGCCGTAGAGGACGTTCTCGGCCCCGCGCCCCTGGTGGGCGGGGACGACGTGGGGAAAGCCCATAACCTCGGACACCGCGGCCTCGAGTCGTCGGAAGCTCTTCGACCCGGCATAGGACTCGTCCCCGCGGAGCAGGGCCGCCCACTGGTCCTCGCTCATCGTTCCCGTCCCGCTGTCGGTCAGCAGGTCGATGAAGACGTCCTCGGCGTCGAGGTTGAAGACGTTGTAGCCCGCCTCCTCGAGGGCGCGCTCGCGATCGCCGCGAGAGGGGAGGTTGATCGGTTCGACCATCGTCGACTTGTAGTGTACCATATCCCGTCCTGGGGTGCGCCGATAGTTCAATGCATCTGCGGGTTTCTGGGGACTATCCGCCCCGAACGTACACCGGGCGACGAATCGGGGCTTCGAGGCGCGTCCTGTAGTCGCGGGAGGTGGCCTGGTCGGCACGCTCGAGACGCCGACCAGTCGAGCCAAAGTGGGCCAGCAATCAGGGCTCGAGGCGATACCGGATCGTCCGCGCACCGTCGAACCGGGGGCCCGACCCGTTGTGGCCGAAGCCGAGTTCCTCGGCGGCCTCCTCGACTGCCCCGTGGCCGTCCGGAACGAGTACCTCGACCGCCATCCCCTCACACTCGGCGAAGCGAACGGGTTCGGCCAGCAGGCGCTCGCAGGCGGCCTCGGTGCCGTCGATCTGGGTGACGTGGACGGTGTCGCCCTGGGCGTCGAAGCTGACGAATCCGAGGAGGTCCTCGGGATTGGACTTGCCGTACTGCGAGGCGTCCGCGTCGCTCGCGTCGTCCGCGGGTGGGACGTCGGCGTTCGGGTCGTGGGTACCGTCCTCGGCCACGCGCACCGTCCGGTCGTGGACGAGGTTCCGGGCCACGTCGGTCGGAGCGTCGGCGATGGCGGCAATCGCGTCGGCGTCGGCCTCGAGGGCATCCCGTACGTTCATTACTGTTTGTCAATGCCACGCACGAATATAAATCCGACGAGCCACGGACACCGCCGTGACCCACCGTCGACGCGGCCACTTTCTTGTGACCCGAGCGCGAATCCCGCGACATGAACGACGCGTCGGCGGTAGACGAAACTCGCTGTGCGTTCTGTGGACACGCGTGCCCGCTCGAGCCGGTTACCGGAGACGACGAGGGAGCGGACCCGGACCGGGTCTTCTGCTCGCGCGCCTGCCGCGACGCTTTTCGGGAGAACGAAGACGGGTCCCGGAAAGAAAACGGACACCGAACGCTCGAGACGGGCGTCGCCGCCCTCGAGGCGAGCCTCCCGCAGGGGCTCCCGCGCAACTCCTTCGTCCTCCTGGTGGGCAACTCCGGGACGCGCGAGGAGGCCATCCAGGCCGAACTGGTCTGGCGCGCGCTCGAGCGCGGCGAACCGGCGATCGTGGTGGCGTTCACCGAACCGCCCACGTCGGTCGTCGAGAACTTCCTCGCGATGGACTGGAACGTCCTCCCCTACCTCGAGTCCGGCCAGCTTCGCGTCCTCGACTGCTTTACCTCCCGGATGGACGACCCTGAACGCCTCCACGACCGGATGACCGAGTGGAACACCCACCTGCGGCGCGTCGTCGAGCCGCAGACGGCCACCGTCCGCGATCCGAGCGACGCCCACGAAGTGCTGAACGTCCTCGACAACGGCCTCGAGGCCCTCGAGATGATCGAGACGGGGCTGGTCGTCGTCGACTCCATCGCGGAGTTCGCCTCGCTCGTCCAGCCCGTCCAGGCCTACGACTTCGTCCGGGACGCCCGCGCCGAGGTCTGCAAGGGCCGGTTCGTGCCGCTGATCGCCGGGGGAACGGTCGCGGGCGGCGAGGAGGTCTTCCCCCGGAACCTCGCGTACGCCGTCGACGGCGTAATCGACCTCGCGCTCGACAACTCGATCGTCGAGGACACACTCTTTCGTCGGCTCCGGGTGCGCAAACTCCGGGGCGTCCTCGCGATCAGCGAGTGGCACACCTACGAGTACACGAGCGGACTCGGTATGGTGACGTTCGATCCGCTCGAGGAACTCGAGGGCGACCGCGGTGACGGTGGTGGAGATTCGGACGACGGCGAGAGGACGGGCGACGACGGCGGAACGATCGGGAGGGGCGGCGACAAATCGAGCGGGACAGACGACGAGACGAGCGGGACGAACGGCCCGCGAGACGACGTCGATGGAAGCGAACGCATCGACGAGCCCCAAGTCGAGGAACGGAACAGCTAACTGCTCCAGCCGAAATCCTCCGCCAATGCCCTTCGGTGTCGACGAAGCCGGCAAAGGCCCCGTCTTCGGGTCCATGTTCGCCGCCGCGGTCTGGGCCCCGACTCGAGACGCTCTCCCCGACGGCGTCGCCGACTCCAAGCGCCTCTCGCCGAAGCGGCGGGAGACCCTGGCCGAGACCATCCGCGCGGACGCTCGACTTCGTGTCGGCGTCGCCGAAATTACTACCGACCAGATCGACGCCCCAGACACCGACATGAACGGCCTGACCGTCGAGGCCCACGCGAGCGCGCTCGAGGCGGTCGCTTCCGAGTGTGACGAACCCATTCGGAAATCGACGACGGCCCACTGCGACGCCTGCGACACCGATGCCAAGCGATTCGCTCGCCGGGTCGCCGACGCCTGCACCCTCGAGGCCACGGTCGAGGCGACCCACGGCGCCGACGACGACGACCCGCTCGTGGGCGCCGCGAGCATCGTCGCCAAGGTCGAACGTGACGCCCACGTCGCCGCCATCGCCGACGAGTACGGCGAGGTCGGCAGCGGCTACCCCTCCGACCCGACCACGCGGGCGTTTCTCGAGGAGTACGTCGCGAGATGTGGAGCGTTGCCGCCGTTCGCCCGCGCGTCGTGGTCGACCTGCGCCGACGTGCTCGCCGACGCCGAACAGACCGGACTCGGGCAATTTTGACGTACCCCCGCCCGAAATACGCCGGTATGAGCGAAGACGAGGTCGCTCGAACCCTGCATACCTACGAATCGGACGCCGACGCCTACGTCGAGAAGTACCGCACCGAGTCGGTGCTCGCCCGGTACGGAGAGGCGTTCCTCGAGGCGCTCGAGACCACCGGCGGGACGCGCGTCTTCGACGTCGGCTGTGGTCCCGGCATGGACTCGGCGGCGCTCGAGGCCCGCGGATACGACGTCGTCGGCCTGGATCCCACCGAGTCGTTCCTCCGGGCGGCGACGGAGGACGTCCCGTCGGCGTCGTTCCTCCGGGGCGACATGCGCGCACTCCCGGTCGCGACCGGCGCGGTCGAGGGCCTCTGGGCGTGCGCGTCGTTTCTCCACGTCCCCCGGGCAGACGCGCCCGCGACGCTCCGCGAGTTCCGACGGGTGCTCGACGCCGACGGCGTCCTGTACCTCTCCGTAAAGAGACCCGACCTGGCCGCCCGCGACGAGAGCGACCGCCACTTCGAACCCTACCAGCCGAGAGCGGTCCGCGACCTGCTCGAGGCAGCCGGGTTCGAACGGGTGACGGTGACCGAACTGGACGGGTGGGTCTCCGCGCTCGCTCGCACGCCCTCTCGATAGCAATCGACTTTTTGGGCCCCGCGTCGTAGCGCTACCCATGGGATACGTCTGTCCGATCTGTGAGGCGGGCGTCACCGACGGCCGCCAGCTCGCCGACCACCTCGCCGTCACCGCGTCGCTCGGTCGCACGGCTCACCTCGAGTGGCTCGAGGAGCACGTCCCCGACTGGGGCTCGAGAACGCGGGACGAACTCGCCGACGCCGTCGTTCCACACGCGCTCGAGGTCGAGTTACCGGTCTCGGAAGACGCTCCCGAGGGGCCGGGTTCGGTCGCGCAGTCGGGGCAGGGGGCGGGCGCAAGGAACCAGCAGGACTCGAGGAGCCCGAAAGACCCCAGGCTCGAGGACGCAATCGCCCGACAGGCGCAGGAACCGGGGCGAGGAGACGTGACCGCCGAAACCAGGGACGTCCTCGAGGAGGCGAGGGCACTGACGGCTCGAATGGAGGGCGACACTACGGGTGACGAGGACGACCCGAAGGCACGCCTCGAGGACGAGACCGGAAACGAAAACGCGTAACTATCCTCCCTTCGACCCTCTCGACATGCACACCGTCGGTACATTCGCCCCCGAGACGCTCGAGGACGCGAGCGAGCAGTACGAATCGGTGGGCCCCGCTGCCCAGACCGTCGTCCGCGAGGTCGCCAAATCCATGGACTTCGACCGCGAAGAGTACGCCAACCGCGTCTCGAGCGACGTGGTGGAGACGGCTCGAGACGCCCTGTTCGCGAGTTTGCTCGAGGTTCGCGTCGGCACCCGCGAGGAGTACGAGGACTGGCACGAGGAGTACGACGGCGAGGTGATCGAAGCGGGGAGCGAGCACGTCGACCACGTGGTCTGGCACGCCGCCCCGACCGGCGAGGCCGTCGCCGCCACCTTCCACGAGAAGGAGGAGGCTGCCATCGCGACACTTCGACGCCAGGCGTTCGGGCGACTGTACCGCGACCAGCTCTAGTACCCTTCCAAGCGTCGACGGCCCATCGGCGATCGGGTGACGGAGCGCGTCGCCTGGAGCGAAACTTCGAACGTCCGAGAGAACCATATCGGGTACTCGAGCGGCAGAGAGCGCGTGCACCAGCGTCTCGAGGTCGCGGCGTTCGTGGAGCGACGAGACGCGGAAACCGGCACGCACAAATGACGACGATCAGGACGAGTTCGGGCCTGAACTCGAATCCGAAGCCGAACGTGAACTCGAACGCGAACCCAAATCCGAACTCGAGTCGTCGACCACTTCGAACGACGTCCCGCCGCAGCGACACCCCTCTCGTCGCCCAATCGGGCGGATTTTTTCGTCAGACCACCGCTCCGCCGCGTACGCCGCCCCGCAGGACGTGCAGATCGCCGCTACTTTCTGCACGCGTTCGCGCTCGTGATCGCTGTCGACGCTATCTTCGTCTTCACCTGCGACTTCGTCTGACGCCGATTCGGCGGCGTCGTCTCCCGCAACCTGGTCGTCCATGTGGGCCCCTAGAGGGGCCACAACGGGATAGCAACCATGCGGTGACTTCGAGGGTGTTTATATAAGCGTGCTGGCGCGTTTCACGGCCTGCGTTCGCTATCACTTGCGCGGGAGCGTTCTCGAGACGACGGAGCGCCGCGGAGCGCCGGCGGAACGCCAGCGAAGCGCCGGCGAGGCGACGATGAAGCAACGACGAAACGCGTATCCTCCGTCGGTTCCGATAGTCGACTAATGCGTCGACGGACCCTCCTCCTCGTCTCGGCCTTCGTGCTCGTGCCGCTCGTTCTCCTGGTCGTCCTCGGCGCCGTCCCCTCGCTGATCGGCGGTGGGGACGTCTACTACGTGGTCGCGAGCGAGGTCGACCTCGAGGACGGCGAACCGCCCGAAGAGAACGTCACGGGGACGATCGCCGCCGAGAACCTCTCGGAGAACCGCTTCCCGTACACGACGGGCGCGCTCGAGGACGGTCGCTCGGCGGCCTACGAGGAGGGGCGATTCGGCTTCGAGTCGGCGTTCACGCACACGCCGTTCGACGAGTTCTCCGAGTTCGAGACGTGGAACCGCGCAGCGACCGACCCCGAGGCGGACGTGGTCTACCTCGAACAAAACGGTACCTACTACCGCCTCGAGATCACACCAGCTAGCGATGTCGATGGACCCTGACGACGCGGACGACGGGGAAGCCGACGCCGACCCGGGTGCCACCGAGGATACACCGGCGTGGCCCGTGCTCGAGTCGAGGACCGAGTACGAAACCGGCTGGTACGACGGCGGCTACGACCTGGTCGAACAACCCGACGGCTCCGAAAAACGCTACTACTGGGCCGACCTCCCCCCGGCGGTGGTGATCGTCGCCGCGACCGACGAGTCGATCCTGTTCGTCGAGCAGTACCGCCCCGCGGTTCGGGAAACACACCTCGAATTACCCGCTGGAATCGTCGAAGAAGGCGAGTCCTACACCGCCGCGGCCGCGCGCGAACTCGAGGAGGAAACCGGCTTTCGCCCCTCGAGTCTCGCCCTCTTGCAAGAGTATCGCGTCGCGACGGGCGTCCTTCGCCACGACCGTGGCGTGGTCTACGCGGAGGGGCTCGAACCCGGCGAGCGCGACCTGGACGGCAACGAGTTCCTCGAGGTGCGGACGATTCCGAAGGGAGAGGCGCTGGCTCGAGCGCGCGAGCACCCGGCGAACGACTCGACGCTGAGCGCGCTGTTGCTGGCCCGCGAAGATGGGTTGCTCTAGGGGCCAAGAGTATCGTTTAACCCGCTCGAGAACCAATCCCGACCAACACGATGGACGGCGAAATCTCCACCGACGACGTCTCGGCACTGCTCGAGTCCGACGCCGATGTACGGATCGTCGACATTCGCGACCAGGCAAGCTTCAAACGCGGCCACATTCCCGGCAGTGAAAACGTCCCCTTCCACGAGTTGACGGCCAGGATCGAGGACTTCGACGACGCCGACCGGATCGTCACCGTCTGCCCGCACGGGCAGGCGAGCGTCCAGGCGGCACGACTCATCGGCTCCTACGAGGGGAGCGCAGATGCCCGCGTCGAGAGCATGGCCGGGGGACTCGAGGCCTGGGCCGAGGCCTACGAGCTGTCGGCCGACGACGGCGAGGGCGACGAGCGAAACGAGCGAGACGGACGAAGTGAGCGAAACGAAGGCACACACGGTACTCGGGAGAACGCCGACTCGAGTGCGCCGTTCTGATTCTCGGTCGGAGTCGCCAAGGTTGTCGTGGCGACGATCATTGCACCAGCCGGCCGAATCGGTCTGAGAGACACACCTCCGGCGAAGCGAGCGTCGGACGACACCCCTCCGGTAGTAACGACCCTGACTATGACGGCCGAACGACCTTCCCTGTGAATGATGCACACACGAATGGTCTGCTTCCGCATCGCACCACAATGGGACAGACCGTCAGGATTTCAGCGGGCTGAGAACCGCACCAGCACCCGGCCACACCCCCCACGTGGCCGGTTTTGCTGTCGGCGTATTCGAGTCCTCGAGTTGTGGTCAGAACGCGACAGAGGTATCGAGCGACGCGACTCGAGGCGTGACTCGAAAAGCGTCACGTGAAAACGAGAGCAGCGCCCCCGCTTGAGCCGTCGGCGAAACGAAAAACCGCATCGCAGGTGCTAGTTTCGTTCGGTTCACGATCCGCCGTGGATCGGAAGTCCAGTCAGCGCATCGACGGTCAGGCGACGTTGAACCCGCGATCGCGGAGGAAGTCCTCGATGCGGCCGCGGTGGTTACCCTGGAGTTCGATGTGGCTGTCCTCGACGGTCCCGCCACAGGCGAACTTCGATTTCAGATCCGACGACAGACTGTCGAGATCGACGTCTTTGGGGTCGAATCCTTCGATGACCGTTACCTCTTTACCGTATCTGCGCTCGTCAATGCGGATGGTGAGTTGCTGCTGGCCCTTGGCCACGTCCTCGCAGACGCAGAGTTCCTGAGGCAGCCCGCACGTCGAGCAGACTTCCGACATTACGTTCGCCCGTACGGAATGAGCATATTAAACACTATCGGGACCGCAACCGTCTTCCGCCTCCAGCGGCCGGACGCTCGACCCGTCGCCGCCCGAAGCTGCCTGACAACCGATGGGATTTTCCCGTCTGCGCGTCCAGGGTGTTGGCATGAACTATCGCACAGTCGAACCGACGGGAGAGTACGTCGCCAGCCTCGACCACGGCGCCGACTGGCGGGCCGAGATCGAGTCGCTCGCGACCGAGGTCGACGCCGACGCCGCCTGGTTCACCGCCCTCGGCGCCGTCCAGGACGCCGAAATCTGGTTCTACGACCAGGATACGCTCGAGTACGAACCCGTAACCTTCGACGAACCGCTCGAGGTTGCCAGTTGCGTGGGGAACGTCTCCTGGCTGGAGGGTGATCGGTTCGCCCACACTCACGCCGTCCTCTCGCGACCCGACGGTACGGCCCTCGCGGGCCACCTGAACGCCGCGACCGTCTTCGCGGGCGAGGTGTACATGCGCATCTTCGAGGAACCCCTCGAGCGCGAGCACGACGAGACTACCAACCTCGACCTCTGGCTCTAACATGCGGGCCGAGGACGAGCGCTACTTCGAGACGCTCGAATCCCAGCTCGAGGAAGCCATGGACGTCGCCGAGACGGCCAAACAACGGGGCGACGATCCGAAACCCGAAGTCGAGATTCCGGTCGCCAAGGACATGGCCGACCGCGTCGAGAACATTCTCGGAATCGACGGCGTCGCCGAGCGGGTGCGCGAACTCGAAGGGCAGATGTCCCGCGAGGAGGCCGCTCTCGCGCTCGCGGAGGACTTCGCCGACGGCTCCGTCGGAGACTACGAGACGAAAGCCGGGAAGGTCGAGGGGGCCGTCCGCACGGCGGTCGCGCTCCTGACCGAAGGGGTCGTCGCCGCGCCCATCGAGGGCATCGACAAGGTCGAGATTCTCACCAACGACGACGGCACCGAGTTCGTCAACGTCTACTACGCGGGGCCGATTCGTTCCGCGGGCGGGACCGCCCAGGCCCTCTCGGTGCTGGTCGCGGACTACACTCGCGCGCTGGTCGGCCTCGAGACCTACGAGGCTCGCCAGGAGGAGATCGAGCGCTACGCCGAGGAGATCGGCCTCTACGACAAGGAGACCGGGTTGCAGTACTCGCCGAAGGACGAGGAGACGAAGTTCATCGCCAAACATCTCCCAATCATGCTCGACGGGGAGGCCACGGGCGACGAGGAGGTCTCAGGCTTTCGGGACTTAGAGCGCGTCGACACCAACTCCGCTCGCGGCGGGATGTGTCTGGTGATGGCCGAAGGGATTGCCCTCAAAGCCCCCAAGATTCAGCGCTATACGTCCCAGCTCGAGGAGATCGACTGGCCGTGGCTCCAGGATCTGATCGACGGGACCTATTACGATGACGCTGAGGCAGACGGCGAGGAAGAAGGAGGCGATGACGACGAGGTCGACGAAACGGAAGCGTCGGACGACGGTGACTCGAGTCCCGATTCCGTCGCGGACGGAGACGAAGACCAGCCCACGGGCCCACCCCGCGTCGAACCCGCCACGAAGTTCCTCCGGGACCTGATCGCCGGCCGTCCTGTCTTCTCCCACCCCTGCGCGGAGGGTGGTTTTCGCCTGCGCTACGGCCGCGCGCGAAACCACGGCTTCGCGACCGCGGGCGTCCACCCCGCCTCGATGCACATTCTGGACGACTTCCTCGCGACGGGTACCCAGATCAAGACCGAGCGCCCCGGCAAGGCCGCCGGAGTGATTCCCGTGGACAGCATCGAAGGGCCCACCGTTCGCTTGGCCAACGGTGACGTCCGACAGATCGACGACGTCGAGGAGGCCCTCGAGGTCCGCAACGGGATCGAGAAGATCCTGGACGCCGGCGAGTACCTGGTCAACTACGGCGAGTTCGTCGAGAACAATCACGCACTCGCGCCCGCCGCCTACGCCGTCGAGTGGTGGGTCCAGGACCTCGAGGCCGCGGGCGCGGACGTCCAGGCGCTCGAGGACGACCCCCGAATCGACCTCGAGGACCCGCCCGCCGAGCAGGTCCTCGAGTGGGCCCTCGAGTACGACGCCCCGCTCCATCCGAAATACACCTACCAGTGGCACGACCTCTCGGTCGCGGCGTTCGACGGACTCGCCGAGGCCGTCAGCGACGGGACGGTCGAGGGCGAAGGTGAGACGCTCGTCCTCGAGCACACCGACGCCGTCCGCGAGGCGCTCGAAACGATCGTCGTCGAACACCGTCAGCGCCCCGACCGGATCGAGGTCGACGACTGGGAGCCGTTCGTCCGCAGTCTGGGACTGACGACGGACCTCGAGCGCACCTGGTCGCTCGAGGACCTGAGCGAACGGGCGCGCACCTGGGGGGTAGACGAGGACGGTGACAACGCCATCGAGGCGGTCAACGAGGTCGCGCCCGTCGCGGTTCGCGAGCGCGCGCCGACCCGCATCGGCACGCGGATGGGCCGACCCGAGAAGTCCGAGCGCCGGGACCTCAGCCCGCCCGTCCACACCCTCTTTCCCATCGGCGAGGCCGGCGGCGCCCAGCGCAACGTCGCCGACGCCGGCAAGTACGCCGAGACGATGAGCGACACGCCCGGCGTCGTCGAACTCGAGATCGGGCGCAAGCGCTGTGAGGCCTGCGGCGAGGAGACGTTCAAAAATCGCTGTCCCGAGTGCAACGAGCGGACCGTCCCCGACTACGAGTGTCCCTCCTGTGAGTCCCGGGTCGACCCGGACGAGGCGGGTCGCGTCGAGTGCGACCGCTGTGAAATTGAAGCCACCTGCGTCGAATACACCGAAGTCGACATCCACGAGGTCTACCGGGACGCTCTCGAGGCCGTCGGCGAGCGCGAGAACGCCTTCGAGATCCTCAAGGGTGTGAAGGGGCTCACCTCGACGACCAAAGTGCCCGAACCGATGGAGAAGGGCATCCTCCGGGCGAAACACGACGTTTCGACGTTCAAGGACGGCACCGTCCGCTACGACATGACCGACCTCCCCGTGACGGCCGTCCGGGCCAGCGAACTCGACGTGACGGTCGGCCAGCTCGAAGCGCTGGGGTACGAGGCGGACGTCCACGGCGAACCGCTGACCCACGAGGACCAGCTGATCGAACTCAAGGTCCAGGACATCGTCCTCTCGGACGGCGCGGCCGAGCACATGATGCAGACCGCCGATTTCATCGACGACCTGCTCGAGCAGTACTACGGGCTCGAGCCGTTCTACGAGATCGACGATCGCCAGGAACTCGTCGGCGAGCTAGTATTTGGTATGGCACCGCACACCTCCGCAGCTACTGTCGGGAGAGTGACCGGTTTCACGAGCGCCGCCGTCGGCTATGCGCACCCGTTTTTCCATGCAGCAAAAAGACGCAACTGTGACGGGGATGAAGATTGTGTGATGCTTCTCATGGACGGGTTGCTGAACTTCAGTATCAGCTTCTTGCCAGACAAACGGGGCGGCCGCATGGACGCCCCCCTCGTCATGTCCTCGAGGATCGACCCCTCCGAGATCGACGACGAGGCCCACAACATGGACGTCGTCTCCCGCTATCCTCGCGAGTTCTACGAGGCCACCCTCGAGCAGGCCGACCCCGGCGACGTCGAGGACATCGTCGAAATCGCGGAGGATACGCTGGGAACCGACCGCGAGTACACCGGCTTCGGGCACACCCACGACACCACCGACATCGCCATGGGGCCGGACCTCTCCGCGTACAAGACGCTCGGATCGATGATGGACAAGATGGACGCCCAGCTCGAGCTGGCGCGCAAACTCGAGGCCGTCGACGAGACGGACGTCGCCGAGCGGGTCATCGAGTACCACTTCCTCCCTGATCTTATCGGCAACCTGCGGGCGTTCTCGCGCCAGGAGACGCGGTGTCTCGACTGCGGGGAGAAGTTCCGTCGGATGCCCCTGACCGAGGTCTGCCGGGAGTGTGGCGGCCGCGTCAATCTGACCGTCCACAAGGGGTCGGTCAACAAGTACATGCAAACGGCCATCGACGTCGCCGAGGAGTACGGCTGTCGGGACTACACCAAACAACGGCTGGAGGTGCTCGAGAAGTCCCTGGAGAGCGTCTTCGAGAACGACAAGAACAAGCAAAGCGGTATTGCGGACTTCATGTGACCGTGACCGTCGAACCAGGCCCGCTCGAGGTTCGCCTCCGCGATCGGTTCGGCGGCACCGTTGGGGAATCTCGAGTCGTCGTCCGCCAGGCCGTCGACCTCGCGGATTCGGGACTGTACGAGGCCGACGTGGGTACCGAGTTGACCACCGAGGCGGTGCTCGAGGAACTCGCGGATGCACCCCACGGGAGCCCGGCCGATCGGTGGAACTGGTGGATTGGCTCGCTCGAGGTCGCCTACGGGGGGTACGGCCAGTTCGGGATTCAGCGCTACCGCGACGGCTGAGACGCATCCCGGACGACGGCAGTCGCCAGGATTGCTATAGAAAGTATAGTTTTAGACTGGGCCGGCCACCGGGTCGAGCGTCACGCCATCGAATACCTCGAGAGCAACGTGAACGGCAGCGTATCGGAGTCGAGCTACCCGTGAAGACGACCAGACACATGCGCACACAAGATACATCTCCGCCTCGCTAGTACCGGCAGGTATGGGTGGACGACAGTCAGCACTCGACGAAACCGACCGGGGGATCCTCCACATGCTACAAATAGACGCCCGGAACAACAGAGCCAGGGAGATCGGGGAGGCCGTGGGCGTCTCTGCGAGCACCGTCCGGAATCGAATCGAAGCGCTCGAGGACGAGGGCGTGATCAGGGGATACGTCCCGAAGATCGACTACGAGCGGGCGGGCTATCAGCTGTCGATCCTCTTCACCTGCACCGCCAGCGACCCGTCCGAGCCGCTCACCGAGGACTTACTGGAGAAACACGGCGTCGTCTCCGTTCGGAAGCTACTCGCCGGTCGAGAGAACTATCACATCAGAGTCGTCGGTACGGACACGAACGACGTGTCGAACATCGCGAACTCGATCCGTGAGTACGGCCTCGAGATCGTTCGATCGGAGGTACTCGACGACGAGTACGTCCAGCCGTTCGATCACTTCGGCAAGGATGTTCCCTCGGGAGAGGGCTGAGAAACGGTCACCCTCCAATTTCAATTTATTTTCTGTGGAATAAGCAGCGTTCGGCGGTAAAATACAGATCTCCCGGAACTGGTGGAGGGATTTATACGTATCCACCGGCTGCCTAACAGTGATGGAAACCGCTACACCTACGCAATCAGTCTCCTCCAGCTCGCCCGTCACGACCGTCGTCGAACTCATCGCCGACCGGGAAGGAACGGATCCGATGGAGCTACGGCCGCCGCTTTACGACGTGATCGATCCCGAGGCACTCAACGCGCTCTTCGCGCCGACGAGTCGCGGCCGACCGCGCGGGTCCGGCGAAGTTTCGTTCGAGTACCTGGGGTACGACGTCACCGTCCGGGGGGACGGGGACGTTTCCGTAAAAAACACTACCGAACGGTAGCGACCACGAGCGGTCGTGGCGGTCGGGCCGGATCCATTATTCACTCGGGTCACACGCCCACAGCGGTGAGTGAGCCGTCCGATGGCTCAGATATCCCTCGGCCCGGCGCTCGCTAGCTGTCCCAGCCGGTCACCGCGCTCTGGACGCGAAACCGCTCACGAACGGCGTGGTCCGCCCGCGCTCTGGACGCGCCAGCTCCCATCGAGACCGCAGGCTTCCCGGACCTCGTAGTCGATCTCGGTCTCCGGCCCGATTCGCGCCCCGCCGTCGACGGACTCGACGCGCAGGGGGACGTCGAGGGTGTTCCCGCAGCAGCCGACGCCGACGAACTCCTCCCAGACGTCGCCCGGTTCGGCCCGCTCGCGAGTCTTGCGGAGGAACGCTCCGAACGAAGGCTTCTCGACCTGAAACCGCCCCCAGTCCGAGAGGTCCTCGGGGTACGAGAGGACAAGTCGAGCAGCCGTCCGTGCGTCGGTCCCGTCCTCGTTCGGCTCCGTAACCGCGTCGCTCTCCGCGGCCCCGTCGCGCGCTGTACTCGTGTCACTCGAGTGTTTCATGTGACGACTACGCGCTCGAGCGTGATGACGGGTTCCGTTTCGTTCACCGATCCAGTACCTGAAATATCGTGATGGAATTGAGAAGGCTTACTTTCGCCGACGGTAACACCCAGGGTATATGGGGACTTTCGCGGTACCGGAAATCGATTACACCCGGTACACCAACCGCCAGCTGGCGGCGGTTCCACTCGCCGTCCTTGCATTCGCGTTGCTCGTTCTCCTCGGCGGCTACGTCGTCTACGGCACGCCGGTCGAGCTGGGCATGGACTTCGCCGGCGGAACCGAGTTGACGATCGAGACGACGAGTTCCGAAGCGGAGATCGAGGCCGCCTTCAGCGAGGAACCCGAGTCGGTTCAGTCGGTCCAGGCCACCGAAAACCAGTACCTCGTGCAGTTCGCGCCGACCGACGCGGACGTACAGTCGGAGGCGGAGTCGAACCTCGAGCCCGTCTCGGGTAACGACCAGGTCGTCCAGCTCTCGGCGGAGACGTCGGCGAGTTTCGGGGCGGCCGCCCAGCAGACGGCGCTGCTCGGCCTCGGAGCCGCGTTCGTCGGGATGAGCGTCATCGCGTTCGTCCTCTTCCGGACGTTCGTTCCCTCCATCGCCATCGTCATCTCGGCGTTTTCGGATCTCGTGATTCCACTCGCGTTCATGAACGTCCTCGGGATTCCACTGTCGCTCGGAACCGTCGCCGGACTCTTGCTGATCGTCGGGTACTCCGTCGACTCGGACATCCTGCTGAACAACCACATCCTCAGGCGAGGCGGTGACTTCTACGAGAGTACCCACCGGGCGATGCGCACCGGGATCACCATGACCGTCACGTCGATGGCGGCGATGCTGGTCATGGCCGTCGCCGCGTGGGCGCTCGGCGTCGAACTCCTGCTCTCGATCGGCCTGATCCTCACCGTCGGACTGGCTGCCGATCTGATGAACACCTACCTGCTGAACCTCAGCCTGCTTCGGTGGTACAAGTTCGAGGGGGTGGCCCGATGAGCGCCATCGGGTCGATCAAGGCGAACTGGCGCGTCCTGTTGTTGGTCGTCTTCCTCACGGGGGCGCTCCTCGCGCTGTTCGTCCCACCCGACATTGTCGGGGACAGCGAGGAAGCCTACGCTACCAACGAATCCGACTCGAGTATGCACAACCTCGAGTTTGGCCTCGGTCTCGACGGCGGGACGAAGATCAGCGCCCCGGTCACGGGGATGACCGTCGAGGAAGTCAGCGTCGACGCCGAGGGCACCCAGCTGGATCGACGCGGCCAGGAGATTCAGGCCACGGTTTCGGAGGAACTCGGCCTCGAGACCGGCGATGCGCTCGTCCGGACGGACCACCAGAACGGCGAGATCAGCGTCGAGGTCTTCACCGGGAACGTCACCGAAGCGGAGTTCGCCGCGGCGCTCCAGGAAGCCGGTCTCGACGTCACCGAAGACGACGTCAGGCAGGGCGTCACGCAGGCGACCCGCGACGACATCCAGACGACGATCGAGTTGCGGATCAACGAGGCCGGCCTCTCGGGCAGCCAGGTCTCCCAGGCCGAGATGGACGGCACCTACTACATCGTCACCGAGGCGCCCGCGATGACCACCGAGGAGCTTCGAGCCCTGCTCGAGTACCGCGGAATCGTCGAGATCGTGATGCACTACCCCGACGGCGAGGGCGGCCAGCAAAACGAGACGGCGCTCGTCCAGTCCGACTTCGGGAGCATCGGGACGGCATCGTACAACAGCGAGCAGGGGTACGACTACGTCCCCGTCTCGGTCAACCCCGGTCCCGCCGAGGAGTACCAGCAGGCGATGGTCGAGAACGGATTCACACAAAATCCCAGCAGTTGTAGCTACGGAAACCCCGACGCTGTGGGGTCGAACTACTGTCTGCTGACCGTCGTCGACGGCGAGGTCATCGACGCTCACAGCGTCGCGCCGACGCTCGCCTCGAGCATGGAACGCGGCGAGTGGGCCAACAGCGGCCAGTTCGAGATGATCACGCCCAGCCAGCAGGACGCCCAGACGCTCTCGATCAACCTCCGCGCTGGCGAGCTGCGCGCCCCGCTCGACTTCGACCGGGCCCAGACGTACATGATCAGCCCCGCGCTGGCCGAGCAGTTCAAGAACTACTCGCTGCTGATCGGGGTCCTGGCCGTGCTCACCGTCAGCGGCGTCGTCTACGTGCGCTACGGCGACCGGCGCGTCGCCCTCCCGATGATCGTCACCGCCCTCTCCGAGGTCGTCATCCTGCTCGGCGTCGCCGCCCTGTTGCGGATGCCCCTCGACCTCTCACACGTCGCCGGATTCATCGCCGTCGTCGGGACCGGCGTCGACGACCTGATCATCATCGCCGACGAGGTGTTAGACGAGGGCGACGTCAACTCGAGGCGCGTCTTCGAGTCCCGGTTCCGGAAGGCGTTCTGGGTCATCGGGGCTGCGGCGGCGACGACGATCGTTGCCATGTCACCCCTGGCGGTGCTCAGCCTGGGCGACCTTCGCGGGTTTGCTATCATCACAATCCTGGGCGTGCTCGTCGGGGTTCTCATCACGCGACCGGCCTACGGGGACATCCTGCGCCGGTTGTTGACCGACAAGTGAATCACCGTGTTCGCGTTTTTCCCGCCAGTCGTCTCGAGTTCTGTAATCAATACCGAACGCTCAGATCGGCTCTGGCGAAGAAGACTAATTCGGGCTGAGTCCGCGCTGCATACGCGGATAGAGGAACACCGTGTTCGGCACAACTAACTCTTCGAGAAGACAGAACTGGCGCCTGTGTGCAGTCGTGTTTGACTGTTAGATTGCTTCCGGCTAGCCGCTCACACCTGTATCCCGTCGCTCGCCAGCCGCTACTTGCAGCGTAAACGAGAACGTCGCTCCCTCGCCCGGTGCTGACTCGACCCAGATGTCTCCGCCGTGGCGCTCGACGATCCGCTCGCACAGTGCGAGTCCGATGCCGGTCCCGTCGTACTCCTCGTGGGTGTGAAGCCGCTGGAACACCTCGAAGATGCAGTCTTGATTGTCAGTATCGATGCCGATACCCTCGTCGCGGACCGACACGATCCACTCGGACCCATCGCGTTCGGCCGAGACGTGGATCTGGGGCTTCTCGTCGCCGCTGTAGGTGATTGCGTTCTCCAGCAGGTTCTGGAACACCTGGCGGAGCTGGCTGGCATCACCGCTGACGCGAGGAAGGTCGTCGACGGTGATATCGGCGTCGCTCTCCGCGATCTGGATCCGAAGATCCGCCAGTACGTCGCCGAACACGGTATCGAGGTCGATGAGTTCCAGCGGATCGCCCTGCGTCTCGACACGCGAATAGGCGAGCAGCCCGTCGATTATCTCGCGCATGCGGTTGGCCCCATCCACCGCGAATTCGAGAAACTCCTCGCCGTCCTCGTCGAGCGCGTTCTCGTACCGTCGTTCGAGCAGCTGAAGGTAGGTCGAGACCATCCGGAGTGGCTCCTGCAGGTCGTGGGAAGCGGCGTAGGCGAACTGCTCGAGCCGTTCGTTCGATGATTCGAGTCGCTCGATCACCTCTTCTAACCGTTGCTCGCGCTGCTTGCGTTCAGTAATATCCTGGGCCGCTCCGCGGAACGAGATGGGCTCGTTATCGACGACCTCCGGGACGCCCTGCAGCCGCAGCCATCGTATGTCGCCGCTGTTCGTACGGATTCGTACCTCCACGTCGAAGGGGTTGCCCGAGTCGAGCGCGTTCTCGACGGCGGCCTCGACGATCGCCTGGTCGTCCTCGTGATACATGTCGAGGGCATCCTCCAGCGGCGGTTCCTCGTCGGAATCCACTTCCAGAAGCTCGAAGATGTGATCGGTCCAGAACACGTCCTTCGTTTCCGGGTCGATCTCCCAGCCGCCGACGTCCGCGATGCGTTCGGTTTTCTCGAGTAAGTCGAGCGTCCGTTCGAGTTCACGTTCGCGCTCGATCTGTTCGGTAACGTCGCGCGTCAATGCAAGCTGGGACGTCGTCCCGTCGGGGCGATGCAGCGGCGCCGCGTGCGTTTCCATGTGCCGGCGCGTGCCGTCTAGCCCGACGATGTCGAACTCCAGGACGCCTCGCTCGCCCCGACAGATCCGCTCGTTGAACTCGCGGAACGTCTCGCGGTGTTCGGGGGCGATCAGCCCGTAGACGGATTCGCCGATCACCGCCGATTCCGAGTCGGCCCCCACCATGTCGAGCCCGGCGGAGTTCATCTGGATCAGAGTGCCGTCGTCGGCAACGGTCTTGATGCACTCGGGCGCGGTCTCGACGAGCGCACTAAGGTGCTCTGTGCGCTCGCGCAGTTCCTGCTCGCGGTGGCGGCGCTCGAGTTCGTATTGCACCCACTGACCCATCAGGTGCTGAAACGTCCGTTCGGCCTCCGAAAACGCTTCCGCTCTCGGTTCGGTCGAAACAAACCAGAACGTCCGGTTACTGTCGTCCTCGAATTCGAGGTACGTTCCGAGGTACGTCCGCACGCCGAACGTGTCGTAGCACAGCTTGCCTTCGAACCCGCCGCTCGTCGGAGCGGTAATTGCACAGGTTCCCCCCTCGTCCGCAGGCACACGGCAGTACGTTTCGGAGAGAGGATACGATTTGCCCGGATTGAGCTGTTCGTGCTCCCCGTTCGTGACCTCCACCTCGAAGTGATCAGTGTCCGGTTCTGCGATGGCGATACCGCCGAGCTCCATATCGAAGTGTTCACAGCCAAGATCGAGTAAGTCCTGGAGCTTCTCCTCGAACGTCCGATCGGGATCGGACGTTATCTCGTACAATTGCTGTTGGGCTCGTTCCCACTTCCTGCGCTCGCTATTGTCGCGGACCACCGCGAGCAGGACCGGACGGCCGTTATGCTCCATCCGAGACGCAGAGATTTCTGCCGGAATCTGGCCCCGGTCTTTGGTGTGACAGGTAAGTTCATCAGTCCACCCAGTGCCGTCTTCGAACACCCCCTCGACGAATTCCCGGAACGCGTCGAGTTCGTTGGGGTGTATGTCGGAGGGGGCGATGGCCATCAATTCGTCGTGCGTATAGCCGAGCATCTCGGTTGCGGCCCGGTTCGCGTCGACGATCTCGTCCGCTTCGGGGTCGACGATGAGGATGCCGTCGTGACTGCTCTCGAAAATGCGCTCCAGGTACTCTTGCCGTTCCGTTAACGCCGCCTTCACCTCGGTCCGTTCTTGCAGCGTCTGCAGCATGCGATCGACCTTCGGCTCCATCTTCTCGGAGCCGAAGAACTTCTCGGGTGGTGTGTAGTAGAAGTTCTGTGAGACGGTGCTGTTGGAGACGATGTGTGGGTGCGTCTTGATAACGTCGTGGATAACTGATGCCGGGAACCGCTCCCGGTTGTACTGGCACATAACGGCGTAGTCTTCGTCCTGGTAGAGGGGATTGAGCACAGCCTCGTACTCGACCAGTTCGTCGGTGCTCGTGTCTCCCTCTAGTGCCCACGTCATCTCGGCGGCCGCTCTGAGTCCCGTGTAGCCATCCTCGTCTTTCGCCTGTTCGAGCGACTCCTCCCAGAATTCCAGCATGGTGGTCCTGTCGAACTCGCCGTTTCGGCGGTAGGTATCCGCTGGTGTGAGGACGGAGAGTGCACCCGATTCGAGGGCGGTGTTCACGTCGATACCGTGATCCCGTATCGCCTCCACGACTGCTTCCCTGGAGTTGTCGTCGGCGACGTACAGACACTGTTCGCCACGTTCGAGCCCCTCGCAGATGAACGGAATTGCAGATGCAAATTGGTCTTCACGGCGCTCGTAGATCAGTGCAAAATGGTCGTTCGAGTGGTCGTGGGTGTCCTGGGGCTCGGTCGGCTCCCGAAGCTCCGAGTGCTGATGCAGCGCTCCCAACCCACCCTCGCGGTCCGGTCTTCGCTGTCGCGTACCGCGCTCGACCTGGTTACTCACTAAATCATATTATTCACGGAGATTCTTAACTCTGGTCCCCAATTAGACCAGGTGATCCATCGATCACCTGCTACTGATTTTAGCAAATGCTAGGTTTCGCGTCACCCAGACCACTGACACCGGGGACACGCCTCGACGAAATCGTCCTCGTCGCCGTGCGTTCGGCAGTAGTCGACCGAGACCAGGCGATCACCGCAAAACAGGTGCTGGATTCCGGCACGAAGCTCATCGCTCGAGGCTCGGAGCGACAGGGAAAATATCGACAGTGGGTATTTGGTAGGCACGGCCGACAGCGGATCAGACCAGCTCGCGAACCATCACGATGGCGTCCTCGCCGTCCTCGTAGTACCGCGGCACTCGCCGCAGCGGGTCGAAGCCGAACCGGTCGTAGAGGCGTTTCGCCCCGTCGTTCGATTCTCGAACCTCGAGTTTCGCCGAGTGAGCACCCTGACTCGCGAGGACGGCGAGGGATCGACCCAGCAGCGCCGAGCCGATACCCGAGCCGCGCCAGTCGGGATGGACGGCGACGTCCTTGATGTGACCGATGTCGCGGCCGTAGTTCGGCGTCACGTCCGAGACGACGTACCCGGCGATCCGCCCGTCGCCGGTTTCGGCGACCAGAAACCCGGGCTCGCCCAGAAACTGGGTGAACGCGTCGTATGGCCAGGGCTGGGGGAACGACGTGTCCTCGATCCGCACGACGGCGAGGAGGTCGGCCCGCTCGGCCTGGCGGATCGTCACGCCGTCTCGAGTCCGCGTCGACTCGGTCGGGGTCGTCACAGGAGGGAGTATCGACGTGGGGGTAAAAGAAGTACGCGACCGTTTACCTCGTTCGTCGAGTGTGGATTTCGGTTCGAAGTCGGCGTTTCAGCTGGACGCCGTCTCAGGCCGGGATCGCTCCCATATCGAACTCCTCGGTGAGCGACTTCAACTCCTCGAGGGCGTCCTGTTCCTCACGAAGGTTCTCCTCGAGCAGGTCGGCCGCGTCGCCTAAGTCCATCTGGGCCGCCAGCGGGATCAGGTTGCCGTAAGCCGCGATCTCGTAGTGTTCGGTCTTCTCGGCGGCCGCCATGTTGTGGTAGTCGAGGACGTCCTGACTGGGGTCAGTCTCGAGGAACTCCTCGTACTCCTCGATTAGCCCCTCGATGCCTTCGCACTCTTCCTTTTCAGGCGGCTCGCCGAACATGTCGAACACCTCCTCGAGGCGGTCGATGTGCGTCTGGGTCTCCTCGCGGTGTTCGGCGAAGGCGTTCGCGATTTCCTCACGCTCGGTGTGTTCCTCGAGGTCTTCCAGCGCGTCGAGTAGCTGGTGCTCGGCGTGGTAGATGTCCTCGAGTCCGTGCTCGAACAGGTCGTGGATCGTTTCGGTGCTCATGGAACCACCGATTCGGACTCCGCCAAGCACGACCAAACCTCGTCAGCCTGCGATGGCAGGCGGGTTACTCGGATGCTGATTCAGAATCCGAATCCGCAGTCGAGGTCGAACTCGAGTCTGCTTCCGAGCCCGTATCCGCATCTGTGGCTTCCTCGACGCGACCGGCATGTTTCTCGAGATCAGCCGCCAGCGCCCGCGCCTGATCTGGCGTCAAACGAACCTCCTCCATGTGCGCCGGCAAGTGGTCTTCCATCATGTTGTCCAGCTCGAGTTGCAGTTTGACGTGGTCGGGGTTCTTCCGGGGAGCCGTCGCGTCCACCACCGCATCGCGCTCGGCCTCGAAATCGTGCCCCGTCACGACGGCGTCGGCGAGATCCAGTGTCGTGTACGCGGTGACGCGCATGAGTCGGTCGGCCATCGGTTCAGTCGTCGGACGGTATCGGCGACCCGTCGGGCGTCGCCGGGGCCGGGCTCTCGTCCAGGGCGTCCTGGTCGGCGTAGGGGTACCAGGTCCGCTTGGTGTTGTGCATGTACGGATCCTCGTAGTCGGTCTCCTCGGGTTCGATGAGGTCCGCCAGTTCGTCGTCGTCTCGAGCGGCGACGAACTCGCGGAAGCTCTCTTCGCCCTCCCGGGCATCAGCGAAGTTCTCGAGCAGGTTCGCGATCGCTCCCGGCACTTCGTCGACGGGAACTCGCTCGCCGACCCAGGAGGCGAACTGCGGATTCTCGCCGAGGCCGCCACCCAGGCCGATGTCGAGCGCCTCGACCGGTTCGCCGTCCTTGCGCGTCTTCATCCCCCGCAGGGAGACGTCGGCGATCTGGGGCTGGGCGCACGACGCGGTACACCCCGAGAGGTGAATGTGGAAGTCGTCGACGCCCTCCGGTAGGTCGACGTTCTCGACCAGCCAGCGCGAGAAGCGAACCTGCCGGTTCTTCGTCTCGACGATCGAGAGCGAACAGAACTCGGTGCCGGTACAGGCGATCGATCCGCGCTGGAACGGGTGCGGGTCCGGACTGTAGGTCTCGAGCAGGGGCTCCGCGAGCAGGTCGTCCAGATTCTCGTCGGGGACGTCCGTGAAGACGACGTTCTGGCGCTGGGTGAGACGAACCTCGCCGGAACCGTACTCGTCGGCGATGTCGGCCAGTTCGAGGGCATCGTCGGCGCCGATCCGGCCGACGAGGACGTTCAACCCGACGTACGAATTGCCGTCCGGTTGGTCGTGAACGCCGACGTGGTCGTGTTTCCCGGCGGCCTCGCCGGCGTTGTAGGAGTACGACGAGCGCAGGTCCTCGCCCGCAGTCTCGAGGTCGAAGTCGACGTACTCCTCCTGGAGCACGTCGCGAACCTTCTCGGGCCCCCACTCGTCGACGAGGAACTTCATCCGAGCGGCGTAGCGGTTCTCGCGGTTGCCGTAGTCCCGGAACAGCCCGGAGATGCCGCCGGCGACCTCGACGGCCTGCTCGGGCGTGACGAAGACGTCGATCCCGCGAGCAAATCGGGGCTCGTTGCGAGCCAGACCGCCGCCGACGCGGACGTTGTAGCCGGTCACCGTCTCGCCGTCGATTTCCTTCTCGGCAGGTTCGAACGCGAGGTCGTTGATGTCGCCCTGACCACAGCCCTCGTCACAGCCGGTTACCGCTACCTTCCACTTCCGGGGGAGATTCGAGTGCGCCTCGTTTCGCTTGAACGTGTCGTGAAGCTCGTCGGCCAGCGCACCGGCGTCGACGTGTTCGTGCTCGTCTTTCCCCGCGACCGGACAGCCGACGATGTTCCGCCAGGAGTCGCCACAGGCCTGCACCGCCGAGAGGCCGACCTCCTCGAGTCGGTCGAAGATGGCGGGCACGTCCTCGAGGTTGATCCAGTGGAGCTGGACCGCCTGGCGGGTCGTCACGTCGAGCCAGCCGTTGCCGAACTCCGGATTGGCGGCGGGGCCGTTCGAGTACTCCTTCGCGAGTTCGGCCAGGACACGAAACTGTCCCGGCTCGAGGACCCCGCTCGGCGGACCGACCCGGAGCATGAAATAGGACTCCTGGCCAGCGCGCTGGTGGTACAGTCCGTACCACTTGAAGCGCTCGAACCAGGCGTCGTGTTCGTCCTCGGGGATCGACTCCCACCCCGACGCGGCGAACTCCTCGATCGCCTCCCTGATATCGGTCCCGTACAGTTCGTCTTTCCAGTTCTCGACGTCGCTTGGCATCTGCACCGGGCTACGCGGACCACCTACAAGGCCCCGGCCGTGGCGTCAGTTCTCCCCGCCTCTCGCCCGTTCCGGCGGTATTTGCCGGCCCGATTCGACCGCTCCAGCGGACGACGGCTCGAGCGTCGCCTGGACGGCCGACGCCTCGTACCGTTCGAACTCGCCGTCGACGACCCGGCCGACCGGCAGGCGTTCGAGCGAGGAGTGACGGCCACACTCGAGACACCGGCCGACCGCCCCCGCAACTACGCTGGTGCCGTCGACCCCGACGTCCGTGAACCCTTCGAGCAGGACGTACGCCGGTTCGCACCGACAGAATCGGCCGCGAGCGAGGGTCCAGACGTCGCTCGCGCCGACCGTCCGGGAATCGTCGACGCTGATCCACGCCCCGTCGTCGAGGGTACGCAACGAGATGGCCATGCCCTCGCTTCGGGTGGCAGCCACCTTCGTCCATCGGCCCGTGCAATGCTTCGCCGTTGTCGTGACGGCTGTTTGGGCGGAGATCGCAAGCAGGCGTTGCCATCTTTCGTTTCGTCCCGTCAGAGATACCAGCAATCGTTACCCGAGAACGGGAGCAGGGGTATCGCTTGCACCCGAAGCCGTGCTTAAGCGATGGCCGACCATACGGGGGAGTATGCCCGACGATCCGTCACGGCCACACGACCGCCCATCACGCCGCCAGCCCTCCGAACGCAGGATACGGAGTCGCCAGCACGTCTCCGCCGACGTGGCTCCGGAATTGCACCTCCCTCCTATCGAATCCGGCGCGTCGCGATCGGTACCGACCGACGATCCGACGGAGGATACACGATGACGAATGCGTCACCCGACGGACGCCAGCTGGACGAATCCGACGACAGTAACGGCAACGAAGGGGACGTCAGCGACCGAGCCACCCCGGAGGCTACTCGCGGTGAGGACGACACGGCCCACCTCGAGGACGTCGACGTCGGCGCTGGCTGTACGGAAATCTGGGAGCACCTCGCCGAGCGACGCGAGGAGTAGCGAGGAGGCTCTGATGCACTCCTCGACGAACCACAGCGAACGGTCTGGAACGCTTTTTAGGCACGTCGCCCCTATCAGCGGTACATGACCGACGACCACACCGGAGATCGTCGCGCTCGAGACGGCGACCCCGGGAACGAGCCTCCGATCCCGACGGATCGAAAATCGCCAGTCGGCGCACCGGTCATCCGGGGCGACGAATCGATCACGGGAAGCCACGCTCGCCAGGCCGTTCAGTTCGACCCCGACGACCCGGACAGTCTCGCACTCGCGGCCGAAACCGTCGCCCAGTTCGCCACCGGGTCCGTCGACGAAGATCACCTCTACATGCTCCGCGGTGCCGCGGCCTGTGCCGCCCTCGTCCGCGGGGAAGGATCCTACAAGACCGCCGCCGAGCGAGCCAGCGACCAGGTCGAGGGTGACGGGACGGTCACGGTCTCGTTCATCCGCAAGTGGGCCCGCGTCCACGACCTCCCCCGATCGGTTCGTCGACAGGTTGCCCTCGGCGAAATCGCCCCCTCCGCCGCCAAACACATCGCCCGCGTCGGCGGCGAGGACCGACTCCTGCTCGCCTGGGCTGTCCTCGACGGTGACCTCACCGTTCGCGACGTCCGCCAGGTCGCCAGCCAGGTCAACGATGGAGCCTCGATCGAGCACGCACTCGGCGACTGCGACGTCACCCTCGGTCGCCTCGAACTCACCCTCCCGGCGTCGGCCTACCGCGACCTCCGGCGACGAGCCTCACTCGAGGGCGTCGATCCGGGAACGATCGTCGCGGACGCCCTCGAGAAATCGCTCGAGTAGCCTCTGAAGCAAGCGTTGCGAACGCACTCGCTAACCCGCTCGGATAGTTCCAGTCCCGGACGAGCGTCACAATCCCATCACTGCGACAGGTACGTCCGCGCCGTCTCCGCCAACACCGCCCCCGCCTCGAGCACCTCGTTCCACTCGATGGTCTCCTCCGGAAAGTGCGCCTGGTCGATGCTCCCCGGCCCGAACAGGACCGTCGGAATCCCCGCCTCGACGTAGTGTCGATTGTCGGCCCCGTAGGTCGCCCCGCGCGGTTCGGTCGCCCCGGCCTCGAATCCACGCGCTACCATCCCGTCCTGGAGCGCCGAAACCACCGGTTCGTCCGCCGCGATTTCCGCCGGCTCGAACTGCACCGAGAACCGCTCGATCGTCGGCCCACTGACTCCCGCCGGCCAGGACGGCTCGTCCGACAGCGACTCGAGACGGCTTCGGAGCGCGTGTTCGACGTCCGTCACCGTCTCCCCGGGCGCGACGCCAACACGAACCTCCGCCGTCAGTTCGTCCGGGACCGAGGACGCCCACCGTCCCGCCTCGACTCGCCCGATACAGATCGGCCACGGAATCGGGAACTCGTCGTACAGCGGATGGGAGACGGACTCGGCCCGTTCGCGCTCGAACGCCTCGCACTCCTCGCGAACGCGCTCGAACGCCGGCAACACCGACGCCCCCCGCCACCGCGTTGCCGCGTGGGCCGACCGGCCCTCGAGGCCGATCCGGATCATCAGGCTTCCCTCGACCGCCGTCACCGGACGCAACTCCGTCGGCTCCGCGACGATCACCGCGTCTCGCTCGAACGGATAGGGATTCTCGAGTGCGGCCGCGGCCGCACCGATCCCGCCTTCCTCCTCCCCGACGACGCTCTCGACGACGATTCGACCGTTCAAGTCGGAGTCGTGGCCGAGGTTGCCATCCGCACCGCTCTCTGCAAGGTGACGCGCCGCAAACACGCACACCCCCAGCCCCGACTTCATGTCCGCCGCACCCCTGGCCGTCAGGCGACCGTCGTGCCACCGAGGCTCGAACGGCTCACCCTCCCATCCCGACCCCGTGGGAACGACGTCGACGTGACCGTTCAACACCAGCGTCCGCCCCGCGTCAGGATCTCCGAACTCGAGAACCCCGGCGACGCTCGGCCGACCTGCCGTCTCGATGTCGTCGGGGTCGTCCGGAAACGACGGATGCTCGGCGAGAACGGCCGGGTCGGCCTCCCAGGCGTAGGTTCGAAAGCCCGCCGCCTCGAGTTCCTCACGCAGCCACACCTGGGCCGGCTTCTCGTTTCCTGCAGTCGTCTCGAACGAACAGCACGTGTCGACGAACTCTCGAAGGTCGTCGTCCCAGATGCGGAAATTCATGTGCGAGACCACGTCGGACCCCGATATAATACCGTGGGAGAAAGAAACGTTTAACCACGCGTCCCCGAAAGAGGAGCATACGGGGCCGGTAGCTCAGTTCGGCAGAGCGTCTGGCTTTTAACCAGACGGTCGCGTGTTCAAATCGCGCCCGGCCCGCTATCCCATCGCGAACAAAGCCGTGAACGACAGGTAAGGGAACCGATGGGATTTGAACGCAGGGAGGTCGCGCGCAATGCAGTGAGCACGTCCGACCGCGTGTTCAAATTGCGCCCGGCTCGCTTTTGCCACGAGTAAATTCGTGAGCAGCGAGTTCAGATCGAGCTGCATTGTCGCCACGAGGCCCCTCAAGTATCGAACCGCACCGAACTATCCACAGTTGCTACTCGAGAACGGCCAACGCGCACAGACACCGCAAACCAAAAACCGAAACCACCCCGACACCAATCACGTCGGCGAACCGATACGCCGACCGCGATCGCCTAGAAACTCGAGCCCTCAACCTCGCAACGGCATGAACGCCAATCCAGACAGCAGGACGATCGCAACCACTGACAGCCCGATCGCCCACCAGAAGCCGTGAATTCGCTCGTTGTGCTCATCGACTGCCTGGTGTTGAGCCTGGAAACTCTCGACGTCCTCGGTCAAATAAACGACGTCCTCGCTCGGGAAGTGGACGCCGTAGGGCGTCTGCTCGATCATCACTTCCTCGTTGTGGGCGAGCGATACCTCCGTGACTTCCTCACCGGTGTACTCGAGGGTCACCTCGTCCGGCTCGATCGTCGTCACCTCGGCGTCGACCTGTTCTTCCATCTCAGATTCGTAGAAGGTCACCTCGTCTCCAACCGCGTACTCCTGAGTGTCGATATCGTCGACCTCCGTGACGTGGCGAACGACCTCCTGGCCGTCCTCCTCGACGATTACGTAGACGCCGTCGGGGCGCTCGAGGAACGTGTATCCCTCTCCGTCTTCGGATTCGACTGCCTCGATCAGCAGGAAGGTTTCGGGTTGGGCTTCCTCGTCACTCTCGTTTCCGTCCTCACCCTCACCATCGCTCTCGTTTCCGTCCTCACTACCCTCTGGTGGCGCATAGATGTAAACGAAGTACTCCGTTCCCTCCTCTTCGAACTGAACCGTATCGCCATCGTCCCAGGAGTCACCGTTCGCAGCACTCGCACCGGACCACGTCACGTCCGTCGGAACGGAATCGTTGACGTGTTGTAACGTTCCCGTTCCAGCAGCCCCGTCCAGCTCGGACACGTTGTACGTCCGATCCTCGACCGTTATCTCGTCACCTTGCTCGAGTTGATGATCCGCATCGGCTTCGTCGATCGTCACCTGCGGTGATTCCGCGGTCGCGATAACGGCGTACGCGCCCGCAGCGATCACCATAAACAGGACGGCGTAGACGATCCCTGCGCGTAATTGCATGTATGAGGCGTTGTCCGCGCGTCGTATAACGGTTACTAAGTTCTCGAAAGAGCGGAGCTAGGGATAGCGTCCGGTCGAGCCGAACCCACTCGAGGGATCACGATCGACTGGCCCTCGACGATTCGATGGAGTTGGACTACAGGGATCGAAAACCGACGCGCTCGATGGATGAGATGAAACGGACTACTCGGACGGAACAGGGTACGAAACGTAAAAGAGCCAAGGGCCGGATTTGAACCGGCGATGGGTTGCTCTGCAGGCAACTGCGTTCGGCCGAACTCTGCCACCTTGGCGCGCTCGAATGTACCCACTGCGTTCGTTTAAGCGTAGCGGTACGATTCGCCCGCTGTAAAGACGAAAACCCCCACGAGCGCAGTCGCTCGTGGAGGTTGAATAGTGTATGAGTGGGTCGGCGGCGAGCCGGGGTTCCCAGCGGGTCTCCCACGCCAGTACTGGCCGAAACGCGGGCGGGCTTAACTGCCGTGTTCGGGATGGGTACGGGTGGTGCCCCGCCGCTCTGGCCGCC